>NZ_JAJAEO010000118.1 GCF_020447225.1 Methylophaga pinxianii
TTTTTTTTGCCTCTTAGAAATATAACCGGCTTGGGCCAATATCCGGTTATTCGTTGCGTAGCTCTGCAAGTCGCTCTACCATCATGACTTCATTATTTTCCAATTCAAAGGAGCGACGGAATGCTAAACAAAATAGTTTTAGTTCTCGCATTATCAACAACCTATACAGCCTATGCTGGCGAACTGAAGGGTAGTGACCATGTAATCCCTCCATTATTAACCGCAGTTAAAAGTAGAGGTTAAGCCGGACTCAGCAAATACCTTGGCGGTACCCTGCCAATTGCTGAATTAGGCCGTTCATTATTGTATGTCCAAAGCCATTGTGTGGCTAGCAGCTGTGCTTGTTCAATAGATTCAAATAAATGTAATTCAAGCCATTCGTGACGCACAGTTCGGTTAAAGCGTTCAACGTAAGCATTCTGTGTTGGCTTACCCGGCTGGATATACATCAGGGTGATTTGCTGGTTATTCGCCCAATCAACCAATACTTGACTGATGTTTTCAGGACCGTTATCACATCGTATTGCAGCAGGCTTACCACGCCATTCCATGATCTGTTCTAATGACCGAATAACACGTTGGCTCGGCATAGAAAAATCCACATCAATACATAAGCCTTCGCGGTTATAGTCGTCAATCACATTGAATGTACGAAACTTACGTCCGTTATCCAGTGCGTCAGACATAAAGTCCATCGACCATACTTGGTTCATGCCGGTCGGAACGCTCAGTGCGTCAGGTTTATCCCGTTTGATCCGTCGCCGGGGCTTAATGCGTAAATTCAGTTCTAACTCACGGTATAGCCGATAAACACGTTTATGGTTCCAGCTAAATTTTTTAACATTACGTAAATGATCGAAACACAAACCAAAACCCCAGCGTTTATTGGCAGTGGTTAAACATAGGTTTTGTAAACGTGTAAAAGGAGTTTTATGAACGATTTGTCACAATCTTCACGGTGTACCGTTATCTCTTTGAGGGCTGTGAGACCTATTCGAACCTGTCGTTTTCTCCCAAACCCGTTATATCCAGAACCTCAATCGTGACATCTCGCCCGATGTGGAGTATCTGTCCTATTTGTCGCTTTAGTATCAACATCCTTGTCTCCTTTTTTCCGCTGATTTAACTTTAAAATTAAGTGCAGTTTGATGAGCTGGATTGCTCTCGTTCTGGAGCTTGTTTCTCAATTAAGTAACTCGATAGTTATGCGAAAGCTTGGGAAATATCTCGTTGTTGATACGGCTTCCAGGGAGCAGCGATACTATAAGACATTCACTCCTAGACTTGACCTCGGAGATGAAGCGGTTCTTAAAGTGCAACACCTTTTACAAAGCCAGTTTGAGAAAGCATTGACAGTAAGAGATATTGCCAAAATTGAATCGGTTAGTGCTTATTATTAGCCGCCAGTCCGAGCCATTATTCGAATAATCTTTTTCGGCGATTCATTAAATTCATGGCGTTCCGGTTTCATTTTAATAGCATCCTGGATTGCTTCGATCAGTTCTGTCTGGGAGGCACCAGATCGTAAAAGTGGCCTTAACTCAAACCTGTCATTTTGGCCAAGGCATAAGTAGAGTGTACCATCCACTGATAATCTGACGCGATTGCAGCTTTCACAGAAATGTTGGGACATGGGGGTGATAAACCCAATCTTAAATTGGCCATCCCCTGAGACCAGGTATTTTGCTGGTCCTGGACCTCTTTCTATGGTTTCAGTTAAACCATATTGAGATTGCAAACGCAGTTTGGTTTTTTGTAAGTTAGATTTTCCAGCTGCACGTCCAGTATCTCCCATGGGCATAGCTTCAATTAATCTCAGTACAAAGTGATTCTCAATACAGAACTCAACTAATGCATCCACTTCATGATCTGGTGTGTCATGCAGATATACTGAATTGATTTTGATTGGGTTTAGATTGGCCTCTTTTGCCGCTTTTAGTCCTTTCAAAACATCATCCAACGCATCGCGACCACATAGTTCATGAAAGCGTTTGGGGTCTACGCTATCCATGCTGACATTTAGCCGGTTCAGGCCTGCAGTTTTTAAAGCTACCGCGTGTTTTTCAAGTTGAGTGGCATTGGTACTGAGTGAAATATCATCGATACCATCAACTTGCGATAAACGTGATACCAGAACAGGAAGATCTTTTCTTAGCAGCGGTTCACCTCCCGTCAGTCTTATGTTTTCAACGCCAAGTGCAGTAAATGCTTTTACCACACGCTCTATCTCATCAAAAGTGAGCCAGTCTTTTGGTTCTTCGTAATCTGTAAAGCCTTTTGGCATACAGTAATTACAACGCAGGTCACACCGATCTGTGACAGAGATCCGCACATAATCAATGCGTCGGTTAAATGAGTCGATTAGTTGAGTGGTCATAAGAATTTATATACATGCCAGCATGGAACTGACGGAGGTGAATTTTTCTCGAGGCTTACCTAATTTCTGTCCTTGTTCTTTTTCGACAGCATCAATGACTTTCCAATCATTGAACGTTACGAACTGAATATTTTTAGCTTGCAGATGCTCAATCAAACTCTTATTGCCATAAGCGGGTTTTTCAACATATTTAGGCATATCTTCTAATATTTGATTCACCGAATCCTGAGCGCATTCGCGGTTAGTACCAATTACGCCGTTGGGGCCACGTTTAACCCATCCGGCAGTGTACATTCCGGGGACAATCTCACCATGCTCGTTGATGAGTCTCGAGTTTTTATTTGAAAGAGTGCCTTTTTTATTATCGAGCGTTAGCCCAGCAAATGGAGAGCCCTTAAACCCTACACAGGTAAAAGCAAGGCCACTCGACATCACCACTAAATCATCAGAAGGAATGGCAACTTGCTTAAAAGCAGGCCCCTCAAAGCGAGTTTTTTCAAAAACAATTGACTGTAGGTTTTTATCCCCTTGAAATGTTTTTGGGTTCAACATGAAATCAATGGTTATTTTCTTTTTATCTGTGCCTGTTGACGTAGAAAAATTTGAACTATAGGACTCAAAAACCCGATGATTTTTCTTTGCTATCAGATTGGAAACTTCATCCAGTTCCTGTTGGCATTGCTTGCCAAGTTTCAAATGTTTTGGGTGAATTGCAACATTACAATTTTCGAGCTTTCCAAGTTCATGCAATTCTTTGGTAGTGAATTTCGCTTGAATTGGGCCTCTTCTACCAACGAGATTAATATGGTTGATTTTACTTTGGCTTAATAGATCAAGTGCCTGTTCAGGAATATCTGACTTTCTTAACTCATCTATAGGTTTCGCTAAGACACGGCATATATCAATTGCCACGTTGCCATGACCGATAATAACGGCAGAATCGTTATTAAAATCAAACGACAGTGATTGATGATCAGGATGGCCGTTGTACCAGCCGATGAAATTGGAGGAGGGATGCACATCAATCAAACTCTCACCTTCGATGCCAAGCTGTGAACTCTTGGGCATGCCTGTAGTAAATACCAGAATATGATAGAACTGCATCAGCTCATTTATTTGTATGTCTTTCCCAACTTCCACATTACCCAGATAAGTAACAGAAGGGTGCTCTGCAATAACATCAAGTGTTTGCGAAACCCCCTTCAATTTTTGGTGATCAGGTGCTACACCATAACGGATTAGTCCATAGGGACAAGGCAACTTTTCTAAAATAGTTATCTCTGTAGAAATACCGGAGTTTAAAAGGGCTTCAGCAACATAAAATCCGCTTGGCCCACTTCCGATAATGGCGACTTGAAGTGGATGGTTTTTGGAATTATTCATGTTGATTCACCCTTGAATTAAAAACCTAATGAAGCTTTACGATCATCAGCACCTACATATGGTGGTTCTTTATTAGTGATTTTGGGCATTATTTTCGAGCGGCGTTCATTAATTTCAATCCACTCATTTAAGTGTTCAGGCAAATCTAAATCTTCGTAGATTGCTTGAACAGGGCATTTAGGAATACAAGCACCGCAATCAACGCATGTGTCCGGGTCTATAAATAGCATCTCTTCACCAGCACGAAATGCCGACACAGGACATGCGGTGACACATTCAGTAAACCGGCAGCGTTGGCAATTATCAGTTACTAAAGTAGCCATAATTTTTTCCTTTTAAAATAACAGGTGTTAACACTAGGCCAATGACACTTCGACTAAGTTGTCACTGAATGTCGTTGAATGACCCATATCACCAAATTCCGCTGAACTGATACAGTTCACAGTGCCGTTATTGAGTTGACGCCAATAACCAAGTGTTGCCACGATAATTCCTGAATTAACGTCTTCGGAAATTTTAGCAACGCCCTCAAAGGCACCACGGTCATTAAAGACGCGTACTTGGTCACCTTCTTTCACTCCACGCGCGATTGCATCTAATTCATTAATCAACACAAACTGTTCGCCCTGACGTTTTATCTTGTCTTCCACATTGGCATAACATGAGTTCAAGAAGCCATGGCTCTTAGGCGAAATGATGTTTAAAGGATATTTAGCTGCCAGCTGGGAATTGGTATCTGGCGTTTCTCTTGAGGCCAGATAATCGGGCAGGCTGTCCAATGCTTCACCTGGTTGAAAACCTTCGTACATTTGACGAAATGGCCCGGCAACAAAATTTGTAGCACCTTCTACCAAGAAGTGACATTTACCTGTCGGTGTTGGAAACTCACCTTTGGCGTGACGCGCTCGTACATCCTTGTCACCAAAATCTTTTAATCGTGCAAAACCATGTTCACGCATATAAGCTAAATCGATGCCTTCACAAGTCGGAGAGTCCCAATCAACGTAATTTTCAAGACACTCAGTATCTGACCATCTAAAGTTTTCTTCTTCATACCCCATGCGTTTGGCTAATTGTCTGAATATCTCATTATTTGGCTTCGCTTCGCCGGGCGGTTCTATACATTTAGTGTTATATGTTAGGTAGAGATGTCCCCATGACAGAATCATGTCTTCCATTTCTGCGCCCATCGCGGCGGGTAATAAAATATCTGCATAGGCGGCCGTGTCAGAAATGAAATGCTCAGCCACAACCAAGAACAGATCTTCACGTTCCAGACCTTTAATGATCTTGTCCGTTTCAGGTGCCTGGGTAATAGGGTTGGTATTCCAGACCATCATTGATTTAATTGGCGTTTCAAGTTTTGTTTCCCCAGTCAGAACACGACCAAGTTGTAAATTATTTACCACAGGGGTGCCTTCGGGAATTAAATCTGGACGACAAATAACGTCAAATTTATAAGGATGTTCCCAAACAGGGAATTGCAGTGCACCACCTCCAACATGTCTCCATGCGCCGATCAATGCTGGTAAGCAAGTAGCCGCACGGATAGCCTGACTTCCACCATACGTGCGTTCCAGGGCAACTCCCAAACGAATGGCTGCTGGGGGTGTTGTTGCATATTCACGGGCAAACCGCCGAATATCTTCGGCAGGAATGCCAGTTATTTCCTCGGCCCATTCTGGTGTTCTGGTTTTTGCCCGCTCTGTGAGTTCGGCATAGCCAACAGTGTAGTTGTCAATGTAGTCCTGATCTTGTAAACCTTCACTAATGATGACATTGATCATCGCCATGGCTAAGGCACCATCTGTTCCAGGTTTAGGTGCAATATGCCAATCAGCTTCTTTCGCTGTTTTCGAAGCATAAGAATCGATTACAACTACTTTGGCTCCATTTTTCTGGGCCTCACTGATAATTCTCCAGTGATGCAGGTTTGTGCTTACTGAGTTACACGCCCAAATAACGATGTACTTTGAATGGCAAAAACTTTCGGGATCCACACCGGCAGTCGGCCCAACCGTTAACAGCCATGCTGTGCAGGATCCTTCGCCACAAAAAGTACGTTCACAAACGGTAGCCCCCATGCGGTTAAAGAAAGCATCACCGCCATTCAAACCATGGACTAAACCTTGGTTACCTAAATAGCTGTTTGGCATGATGGCGTGTGGACCATCCGATGCGATGATGTCTTTCCACTTAGTTGAGATTTCATCCAACGCCTCATCCCAAGAAATACGTTTGAATTGTTTACTGCCTTTTGGCCCGGTGCGTTTTAAAGGGTAGAGCAGGCGATCGGGATGGTAGTGACGTTTCTCATAATCTTTCAGTTTTACACATAAGCCACCTTGGGTGATTGGATGGTCAGGGTTACCTCTAACCCCAATCAGCTTTCCATCTTGCACCTTAAATTGCATAGAACAGGTGTCAGGACAGTCATGGGGACATCCACCGTGAAAAGTTTGAATTTCGTCTGCTGTTTGATTCATTTTTCCTACCCCTTTTATAACAAGCCACTTCGTCAGAATTATCCTTCAAGCCTTTCTGAAGAGATTAAAGCTGCCATTGTCAGCAAGTACTCATTAACAACTTTTTTAAATCCTCATCAAGAGGAACATATCTGACATTACATTCTTTTATTTGTACTTTTTCGACAGATATATGACTTAGTATCTCGGGCAAATTTCCTGCAAGATTATCAATGGCAGAACAGCGTCGCTATTAAACCCGATGAATAGTGCCTTTTCGACTGATTTTTGCCTTGAAAGGTCGGGTACATTTCCTAATAGACGATCAAGTCTTTAATACCCATATAAGACGAATTACAAAGAGAGATTGTGCAAGGTTTTTGCTTCTTAAAACACCATAACCGGCAACAACCAATATCCGGTTAAAGCTACACATTTCTCCCACAACCATCTAAATTTGCCGAACTACTCTCCGGAGAAAATCATGTTTGGCCGACGAAAAACCACAGTACCTGCACCATCAACATCCATTCCTGCTGATGGCATCCCATTTCTTACCGCTAAAGACCTGCTTGCCCCACATTCGCAGCTGATAAAAAAGATCCGCAATGATGCTGGATGCACGCGCGAGTATTTTGATACTTATTATCTGCCAGCTATAGAACGCCTGGCAGAAATGCTTCAGCTTCGTCCATTTGGCCATGAAGGGGAGTACGCAAAAAAAGGCGGTGCAATTGAAGTGGCTATTAAGCGCGTAGCGTTAACCTTAAAACTTCGCCTGGGAACATTGCTCCCACTGAAATGCAAGCCAGAGGAAATATCTCATCGAGGTGAGTGCTGGACTTATGGCTTGTTTATTGCCGCACTCTTACGAGACTTCGGCGGGCAAATGCTTGGGGTGAAAATCATTGGCTTTGCCAAAAACGATAAGCCAGCTGGTGAATGGCACTGCTGGAAACATCGAATCGACGAATACAATCATTACCGCATGAGAAAGGTAGCCGGTATCACCCGCTCACTGTCCTATACAACAACCGTACTGCACATCAGAGACATCATCCCCGCTGAAGGCGTTGAGTGGATATACGGTGACCCAGAGCTGATGGACTGCATGCTGGACATCCTCGCTGGTGGCCATAAAATTCCTGACAATCCGCTGTATTCCATCATTGTAAGAGCCACATCGACTTTGCGTGATGAAATCTCATTTGAGGCAGCATTAATCGAAGTAGAAAACTCTGTTGAAACCAGAGAGGCACCGGCCCCAACAAGTGAGCACATCGACAAAGAGACTGGTGAAGTCATTAAAACCACGCCTGTTAAACCACAACAAGCAGCAAAACAACCAGCTCCGAAACAAAGCAGTCACGTTCCAGTAGAGCCTAAACCGTCAAATCCAATAGACTCCATGCCTCCAGAGATGGAAGAACCACCACAGAATATTGATGATTATCCGCCAGAGCATGATGACGAAATCACAGCGAAAAACTTTGTGGCCAGACTCAAAGTGGATATTCAAAAGAAACGTATCACGACCGAATATGCCAAGCAGGAAGGCAATACCATAAAAGTGAAATACCCCACTACATTCAGAAGCTATACGGACAGTCCTTCAGACCTTCTAAACGAGCTGCGTCTAATAGGGGCCATACAAGATGAGGGGCCGATTAAAGGCATATCTGCTGATAGAGTGATAGTACTCAAGGGTTGACATCCTCCCCGGCCTAAAGGCCGGAGATTCCTACGGCGCTCATCCCGGCATCGCGCCGCA
>NZ_JAJAEO010000099.1 GCF_020447225.1 Methylophaga pinxianii
TCGGGGAGCCGCAGGCCAGCACAAGGGGTGCCTTTTCTTTTGGTTCGTTTTCTTTGGGCAAACAAAGAAAATGAACTCGCCCCATAGGGCGAAACCTTATGCCAAAAACATTTTAATTTGTTGGGTTTTGCAGGCTCAACCTAACATACCCGGAAGACCTTAAGCGTTTGATTTAAATTTATTTTTCAAAATTTTAAAACGACTGAGAGCACACTTCACAAAATTGCCGTCTTTATGTTTGAATTGCTTTTTCAACGCTTTTTTAACTTCCCAGGTACCTTTATACCCATTCGGGAATACCACTAAATCACCCGCTTTAAAGGTCGTAGCGGGGCCACCATCGTTAGGCGTCATAACACATTCACCTTCAACGATATAAGCGATTTCTGTAGTGACAAACGACCATGGAAAAATCGATACGCCTTTTTCCCATGTTGGCCAGTGAGTAACGCCCAGTTGTTTTAAACGTGCTTCGCTGGGGTTGCTATCCACTGTAATTTCTTTCATTTTATTTCCTAAAGATTGAGATGTACTTCCAAAAACGGACTGTTTTGGGAAAAACGATTAATGTTTAGCCTGCGCTATTTTGCCTGCCTTTTAACGATAAACCGAATTTATCAACCACATCCCATGTTAAACCAAGAGCAATTTGCCATAATGCCCCTTTCCTTTTCTCACTGAAGTTCTTATGCAGCATGTCGGGCAACCCGCGCTGGAAGTGTTACAAAACGTTTTTGGTTACAGCGCTTTTCGTCATAATCAGCAAACTATCGTTGACCACGTAACTACCGGTGGTGATGCCCTGGTGTTGATGCCGACCGGTGGTGGTAAATCACTGTGTTATCAACTCCCGGCACTGATTCGCCCGGGAACAGGAGTGGTAGTTTCACCATTAATTGCCTTGATGCAGGATCAGGTGATGGCGTTGCAACAACTCGGTGTGAACGCAGCATTTTTAAATTCCAGTTTATCGGCTGCTGAAGCCTATGCTGTTGAAGCACAGCTTGAAGCCGGACAGATAGATTTACTTTATGTGGCACCCGAGCGTTTATTAAATGAACGCACGCTGGCGATGCTGGCACGAATACAGATTTCATTGTTTGCAATTGATGAAGCGCATTGTGTGTCGCAATGGGGCCATGATTTTCGCCCGGAATATCAGCAACTGCGCATTTTGCATGAACGTTTTCCAGATATTCCGCGTATTGCCCTGACCGCCACGGCCGATAAACGCACTCGCGCTGAGATCATCGAACAGCTCAATCTGCATGATGCCAATGTCTATCTGAACAGCTTTGATCGCAGCAATATTTTTTATGCCATTGCCGAAGCCAATCAGGCCAAACAACAGCTTTGGCAGTTTATTGAAAGCCAGCATGCCAATGATGCGGGGATTGTTTATTGCCTGTCACGTAAAAAGGTTGAGGCAATTGCTGAGTGGTTGACCGATCAGGGCCGAGTGGCCTTGCCCTATCATGCTGGTTTATCATCGGAAATGCGTGCTAAGCATCAGCAACGGTTTTTACGCGAAGAAGGCGTGATTATTGTTGCCACCATCGCGTTTGGTATGGGTATTGATAAACCCGATGTGCGGTTTGTGGCGCATTTAAATCTGCCAAAGAATATTGAAGCGTATTATCAGGAAACCGGCCGCGCAGGTCGTGATGGCTTACCGGCCAATGCCTGGATGGCATACGGGCTGCAAGATGTGATTACCTTACGTCAGTTTATGCAAAACTCTGATGCACCGGACATTATTAAACGGGTTGAACATCATAAGCTGGATGCCATGCTGGGCTTATGTGAATCCATCAGCTGCCGGCGGCATGCCCTGCTCGCCTATTTTGATGAATCGTCACCGGAAACCTGTGGTCAGTGTGATAACTGTCAGAACCCGCCAGAGCACTTTGATGCCACCGAAGTTGCCCAAAAGGCCTTGTCGTGTGTGTATCGCACCGACCAGCGCTTTGGGGTGAATTATTTAATTGATGTGTTGATTGGCAGCGACGATGAACGCATCAAAACCAATCAGCATGATCAGCTGAGCACGTTTGGGATCGGCTCCGAACTGACAGCAACCCAGTGGCGCGGTATATTTCGGCAACTCATTGCCACCGGGCACCTGGATATTGATATCAATCGTTATGGCGCCTTACGCCTGACTGAAAAATGTCGGGCAATTCTGCGTGGTGAGCAAAAATTACTGCTGCGTAAACAGCAAGCCAAACAAACGCTGAGCAAGAAAGAGAAAAAACAGGCCAGTGTGCGTCCACAGGATCAGAATTTATGGGAAGCATTACGTCAGTTACGAACCGAGATCGCCCAGCAAAATGGGGTACCGCCCTATGTGATCTTTCACGATTCAACATTACAGGAGATGTGTCAGACCCGCCCTACTGATATGCAGGCCATGGCACGTATTTCCGGGGTTGGCGCTCAGAAACTGGAACATTACGGTCAACGGTTTATAGCCGTGATTCAGCAGCATCCATTATCAGAATTATTAAATAACGGCTTACGCGATACGGTGAATCAGACGTTGATATTGCATGAACAAGGACTGAGCCCTGATCAGATCGCCAAACATCGTGAGTTAAAAGTCAGCACGATATACAGTCACCTGTCAGATGGCATTGAAGCCGGACTGCTGGATGTTAAAAAAGTGCTGGATCTGGCTGATAATGAATTTAATGAAATCATCTCGACCATTGAGTCACTTGGCGATGAAGCCGATAGTTTAAAAGCCGTTTTTGAAGCTTTAGATGAAGCTTATGATTATGGGGTGATTCGTTGTGTTAGGGCTTCTATTTATTAAATTTTTCAATGTGATTTTAAATTCTGACTCTTACCTTGGTCGGCAATGGGAGTTATAAACGTTTTACGTAGGTCGGATTGAATTCAATGAAGCCTAACAATTGAATAAGTTTGGCTTTGAAGGTTTCGCCCTATGGGGCGAGTTCATTTTCTTTGTTTGCCCAAAGAAAACGAACCAAAAGAAAAGGCACCCCTTGTGCTGGCCTGCGGCTCCCCGA
>NZ_JAJAEO010000078.1 GCF_020447225.1 Methylophaga pinxianii
GGCATCCATAGCTTCGGTATATGGCTTAAGCCCCGGTACATCTTCCGCGCAGGCCGACTCGACTAGTGAGCTATTACGCTTTCTTTAAAGGGTGGCTGCTTCTAAGCCAACCTCCTAGCTGTCTGTGCCTTCCCACCTCGTTTTCCACTGAGCCATAATTTTGGGACCTTAGCTGATGGTCTGGGTTGTTTCCCTTTCCACGACGGACGTTATCACCCGCCGTGTGTCTCCCATGATTGCACTTCTTGGTATTCGGAGTTTGCATGGGGTTGGTAAGTCGGGATGACCCCCTAGCCCAAACAGTGCTCTACCCCCAAGAGTGATACATGAGGCGCTACCTAAATAGCTTTCGAGGAGAACCAGCTATCTCCTGGCTTGATTAGCCTTTCACTCCGATCCACAGTTCATCCCCGCATTTTTCAACATACGTGGGTTCGGCCCTCCAGTTAGTGTTACCCAACCTTCAGCCTGACCATGGATAGATCGCCAGGTTTCGGGTCTAATCCATGCAACTCGTCGCCCTATTAAGACTCGGTTTCCCTTCGCCTCCCCTATTCGGTTAAGCTCGCTACATAAATTAAGTCGCTGACCCATTATACAAAAGGTACGCAGTCACAGAACAAGTCTGCTCCTACTGCTTGTACGCACACGGTTTCAGGTTCTATTTCACTCCCCTAAACGGGGTTCTTTTCGCCTTTCCCTCACGGTACTAGTTCACTATCGGTCGATAAGGAGTATTTAGCCTTGGAGGATGGTCCCCCCATGTTCAGACAAGGTTTCTCGTGCCCCGCCCTACTTGTCGCAAGCTTAGTACCTTTAACGCCTTTTCGTGTACGGGGCTATCACCCTGTATCGCTAAGCTTTCCAGCTTGTTCCACTAAAACGTTAAATATTACTTGCAGGCTGCTTCCCGTTCGCTCGCCGCTACTAGGGAAATCTCGGTTGATTTCTTTTCCTCCGGCTACTTAGATGTTTCAGTTCGCCGGGTTCGCTTCAATAAGCTATGTATTCACTTATTGATACATACCCAAGGGTATGTGGGTTGCCCCATTCGGAGATCGTAGGCTCACAGCTCGTTTATCAGCTCCCCTACGCTTTTCGCAGATTACTACGTCCTTCATCGCCTCTTATCGCCAAGGCATCCACCATGTGCGCTTATTCACTTGACCATATAACCCGAAATAAATTGGGTTATACGTATTT
>NZ_JAJAEO010000115.1 GCF_020447225.1 Methylophaga pinxianii
ACAGCAAACACCTCATTAAGTATTCAAAGGACGGCGCTGCCGTCCGCGCTATTCATCCCCGCCCTGAACGACGGGGCTTTTCGCGCAATCCGGTAAATTGCCATCATTTCCGGTTAAGCGTAATGTTTAACTACAGATTCTGCGTACTTGAGTATTCAAGTACCTGAAGTGTCACGGCTGCTTTAACGCTGTGCTCAACGGATGCTGACTACGGTTGGTATCTTAAAAAATGTTGCTGCTTCTACGGACGCAGTTAACCTCAACCCTGAAGGGAGAATGTTTCTCCTTTCAGGGGCGGCGTTCTCCCTTTTTTATTTGGAGAATGCCTATGATAAAGGTTAATTTTAATAATATTAAGGAAGATCTGAGAAAGATAGCAATCGCCTTAATGATTGCCGGGCTAGCAGGATTTATAATCGAAAGCGTTAGCTTATTTAAATCGGCTATAATAACTTTTGTTGGTTTAATCTTTTGGATCTTAGGGTTAGTCGAAAAGGCTACACAGGAGGGTGAGTGATGGAAATTGCACTTTTAATTGGTGTATTTGGTCTTGGTCTGTATGCAATTGCAGCTTATCAAGAACGTAACCACTCGAAAAAGCATAAAAAACGCTAACTCAAGAGATTATTTCCACGGAGATAATTAAAAGCCCCGACCTTTGCAAAAAGGTCGGGGCTTTTCTATTTGAGCTTGTCAAAACAGATCTCCAACGCCGGCATCCGAGATGAGATCAAACTCATCCTTTTCGGCAGCGACTTCTGTCTGGCCAGATGGGGGAGGTATGATATCCACCTCACCACCGTTTAACTTTCCAAGTTGAACCAAACCCAAAAGCATTAGCTTTCGTGCTTGATAGGCTCTACCTCTGTCATTGAACTGAGACAGGTATTCATAGAGTTCAGGATCTTCTACTCTCGGTATTTTCTGATTCATACGAATTTGTTCAACCATCACGCTACCTCACGATGATTCCGTGCATACCAGGCTTCACCAATTTTTTGAAAGCCAAGCACGTTTGCGACTACTGAGTGCTCATCACAATGAACGTGATGTTTAGGCAATAGCTTCTTAATCGGATCTAAAAAGATTCGGGCACCTCCGCCGACCAGAATAATCTGATCGATACTCCGACCGTCACCGACCTTGTTTGAAATGGCATCCACTGCAGGCATGATTTCGGTCAGTGCGGCTTGATGGTATTTCGTTAAATCTACATCCTGACCATACAGACGGAATCGACCTTTACGAATCCCTTCATCAATGTGCGAGATGTTGTCGTAATTAATTGAAAGGTCTTCGCTAATCCCCTTTGCCACCGCTTTCAGGTAAGCACTCATTCCGGTTGGATGACTGCCGCTTTTGCCACTGATTTCTCTAAGGCCTGTAGATACCAGAAAGTCCACAGTGAAAAAGCCGGGATCAATCAGCAGGTTTCGAGTGCTACTCAATTCTTCAAGTAGTTTTGCTTGTGAGGCGTAATGCAGGAACCCACCTAATGGCTGTGATACGGCATTCACTCTTTTGATATGCACATCTCGATTGCCGACACGGTGCGTACCAACAAGCAGTTTTTCTAAGACCGCTCGCTTGCTGCCCATTAAATCCACTGGCAAACCAACCACCAGCAAATCAATGGTATCGACATTCATTTGAGAGAGTGCGCCATACATTAGCGCCATATAATCTTCTGTCTCGATGTAGTTCTCGTGCATGATGCGTACACCACCTTCAAGGGCGGCATCAATGCCTGGACCCACTTCATAACGATTGCCGTTCACCACTACCTGATAAATGTCTGGGCTTTCCTGAAAGCTGCCCTTATTCACACTGGGGCGGTTCACAATAGATGGGAAGTGATCGGCCACAGCACGACCATTAACAATGTTACGAATGAATTTAGTGTTGCCATAGCCAACGTCTACAGCACGAATGACTGGATTAATATTGTTCACGAACGTTCCTCCACGGAAAAACAAAAGAAACGCGCACGCAAAAGCATCAAAGGCCTTTGATTAAGCACGCGATAGATTGAGTTTGAAATATGGCCTGAAGTAGGCCTTTTTTGATGCACACTTCCGTGGAAGTTGCGCGCGGGAGCGTCAGAAATGACGATGGAAGATAGCTTACACCGGGCGCATTGATAAAATCAAGCCCGAGAAGTCCTGCAGGACACCTACAGGACACCTAGCGTGCCGAAACAGACATTCAACACCATATAAAATCATTATTCACATGCCCTAGAAGTCCTGCAGGACGCCTGCAGGACACCTAAGACACTTCAATCACAAAATTCTGTCAGTTTTCTCAAAAACGCACCTAAGTTGCTTTGGAAAAAAACGCGCTGGAGACTGAGGGGCAAAACCGACCCGATTTCTGTAGTCAAAACAAGACATTGGAAAAAATCAGCTAAACTGATTCCACACTATGAGAAAAAACTGGATCAAAAAAATTTGACAAACAGGGGGGCTTTGATCTGAAAATATGCCCAATCTTCAAACGGGCCCCTCCGGGTCTGAAGAGAGCAGCAAGCCAACTGCACAAAAAATGGCTCTCTCTAGGCTACGTTCACGCAACGTTGCCCACTCAAAGAAAAGACAAAAGAGCTGTAAATATGCTGAAAATGCATGTTGACGGATTTCTATGTCTAAAAATCATCCAGGACACGGTATTAACCGGACTGCCACGGCGGTCATCGTCCATGTAGTTCACTGTCTCTACGGAGGCACGTATCAATCGAAGTACGGCGGACCACGGTTCGACTGTAATCCATACGAAACCACAAAAAGATTTTCCTAAAACCTGATGTAAACACAGTCTGTTGTCGGAGCAGCGTTTTACTAGGGCGGAACTACCGTGATCGGGCCTCCTGCTGGCGGGGAGCACTGGGAACAAATTCAATCACGTTCGTATTTTTGTGTGTATCAAAACTAACCGGACGCCTTGTAAATCTGTGACAGAGATGAACTGGGTGGCTGACTATCGTTAAAAGTTCTGTAAAGGGGTAGGTCGAACATCTACCAATGCTTTGCAGTGATAGCAGCGTCATGTCGGGTCTGAACCAAACCTTCCATGAAAGAGGCAACCTCACGTTTAAGATTCAGCCGCAGCTCAGAACTGCACCTGATGAGAGTTCCCTACCGTATGGTGATTGATTGATAACTACTGATGATTTGAATGAGTGAATTAGAGAGGAAAGCTGCTTATGAAAATTGATTAAAACTGGAGATAAAAAAAATGGGTACACAATTACATAAACCCTACACACCGCCGTTGACCGTAACGGAGGGAGAGTTTGTATTCGCTGCACCGGAGATGCGAGGCAGATTCAATAAGCACGGTAAACCTTGGACGGTGAGAACCATCTTTCTCTATAACGTCGAGCAAGTGCTTTACAAACACAATAGAAAACATGCCAAACGGGATAAGCCGGTGAGCGAAAAAACCAAATCTACTCGGTTTATTGAATGCCGGGCGATGGCGCATGACCTTCATAATCTGGGGTATCGGATCACATTGCCAACACAAATCCGTCAAAAGCACGTTAAAGCACTGACACGTTTCTGGGAATCCAGAGAAGACCTGAAGCCCGCCTCTGTAGTCCAAAAAGTATCTATTCTGAGAACCTTTTTGGGGTGGATGGGCAAACAGGGCGTGATGGAATTCATGTCGGACAAAGAGATGTTTGAGAACCCGGAGGCCATGAAGCGTGAGTATGTGGCCAGGATAGATAAAAGCTGGGATGACAAGTTTGATGTAAACGCTTTGATTGAAAAAGTTACGGCTGACTGTAAACACACTGGCAGACAGCTGAAGCTCTCACATCTATTTGGTTTGCGCACAAAAGAATCCATGTTATTTCGGCCGCGATTGGACTATGACGCGGAAAAGAAATACATCAATGTCAGACGGGGAACCAAGGGTGGTCGCACACGACTGGTGCATGTCGAAACGGATGAGCAGCGCGAATACCTTGAAGAGCTGCTTAGCTACACTCACGATGATAATGACTCCATGGTGCCAAGACGTTTCGAGTTGGCTGGTTGGTTGAAGCATTACTACCGAATCACAAAAAGAAATGGAATTTCACGAGAAACGGGCATTACACCGCATGGCCTGAGACATGGTTACGCACAGCGATTGTATGAACGTACTACCGGTCACCCTGCTGCCGTCAAAGATGTACCACAATTCGCTCGTGACATCGACAAGATAGAAGAGCGGATTGCCAGGCTGTTGGTTTCAGAAAATCTTGGCCATAGCCGTGAATCCATTTCGAGTGCCTATATTGGCAGTCATGACTAACCGGCACAGACCAATATCCGGTTATTGATTGCCCTTATTTTTTTAATTGTTAACCTTCACGCCACAAAGGAAACGACCATGAATTACGAAAACCCTTGGGATATTGCACTACCTCTCATTTCAGCAACCGGTGAAGCTGACAAACTAAACACCAATACCATTGAAGTCTTAAATAGACTCAGTGATAGAGCGAACCCAAACACCGGGTTCGCCATCACTCGGCCAGATGAGTTGGCACGAGATGCGAAACGCTCCATAGAGGAAATCCGAAAAGAGCTAACCGAGTTGGTGAAGGCTGAAATCATTAAGCCTGTTATCACAATCGAACAAGGTCTATTCATGGTCCATCCAAGACTGACAAGCCTCTCACATTCTTCAGTTCACCCAGAGGCGTAATGATGCGAGCCGCTACACAATCACCATTGAGTATGAATGGTCAGACAAACACAACCGAGACTATTTTGTATTTCTCACCTTCTTATTCAGGCGAGGTGCACATTATCCTGGGCAACTTTGTGCTGGAAACACCAGTCACGGTGGATGAAGCAATTAAGATTTCAAAGCGGTACCAAGAAGCGGCCAAAAGATGCAACAAACCAATCGAACTGGTTCCAACAGATTACACCTGCCAAACCACTGGACAGACGATTGAAAACTGGACTGGCGCTCAATCTACACACACATATTAATGTAGTAAACGTATTGCGATCGTAACGCGAGTGGCATACCAGAAATGAATCAACTGAAGATACAAAAAAACCGTTAAGGCCTCCTTAACGGTTTTTTTGTATCCAACAAGCCGCAGGCGCGTTAGCTTGCACAGGCATTACCTGAAAACAACAAACTACAGTTATTCACTATCCGCTCTGGCAATCCTGATTAACCCTATCGGGACTCAATTCGCCACTCAAAAGCCGAGAGATTTCCTATCAGCATCACTCAACCCACCAGCAGCTTTTGACAGATACCATGCGGAATCATTGAGAAGCCGTCCCGCTTTCTCGTCTATGTCGGACAAAGCCGCATCCAGCTTCTCGAAATAATAGGAAACACGTTTCGGATCTACCTGCTCACCAAAAGGGGCGATCAGCAGCCTGGCATATTCGACTCGCACAGAATTAAATTTGTTGTCTATCCATTCTGGGAAGGCAGATATAGAGGATGGCGTGTCGTTACTGAGGCGAAGTTTGATATCGTTACAAAAATACGCGAATTGTTCTGCTAAAGAACGGGGTCACCGAAACATACTCGCCATAGGCCATTGATTGCTGCACCAGCCACTTTACAGCCTGATCAGACGCTGCCAGCAGGCCCGATATG
>NZ_JAJAEO010000110.1 GCF_020447225.1 Methylophaga pinxianii
AGTGATGGTGCAGAACAGAACTATCGTTCACTTATTAAAATGCTCGAAGAGCTGCATATGCCTTGGTTGCTGACTTATGGTGAAAATGAGGACAGTGATTTTGGTGATTTTCGTTTCTTCGAGCACTTTGGCCCGCCTTTCTTTTCATTTAAGATTAATAACAATCAGTTTATTTTTCTCGACAATACCGGCAGTACGCCCTATGCATGGCAACTAGAGTGGCTAAATCAGGAGCTGACTCAGTCTGCAGCGCACAATCGTTTTGTCTTCTTGGGATTACCCATTCATCCAAAACTCGCTAACACGCCGGCATTTACCGAAGATAATTATTTTAATGATGAAGAAATAGCACAGAAGCTTCATACATTGCTCCGAAAGCATCATGTGGACTTAGTGTTTTCTGCGAACCTAGCATTGTATGCGGACCAGACTATTGATGGTGTTCGTTATATTACAACTGGTGGTGCAGGGGGAGTCATTGTTGATGACAAAAATAGTTATCATCATTTCGTGGAAGTGAATGTTTCGGCTGATGGGATCAGTGTAACGCCGGTACTACCGCGTATTAGTCAGTCTTCTTGGCACCGAACAATAACGAGTATCTGGTCAGCAATCTATACGTTTTTTTATGTCAGCTTCGCACGTTTTTTGGTGGTTATTAGTGTTTTAGTGCTTATCGGGCTTAAGTTAAGAGAGGTCATCTACGAAGATCGTGACTTTTATACACACTTCACGATTGATGATGCAAACTATAGAGATAAACCTAAACGCATTGCCTTTTTTACCAATAATTTCTTCCCGTTTATCTCTGGCGTCACTATTTCTATCGACAGATTGGCTAATGGATTACGCAATAGAGGGCATAACGTCCATATTATCGCTCCAGATTACACTGGCGAGAAGCAATCGAATTCATCATGCACTCGCGTGAAAACATTGTTTGCTTTTGGCAGCAAGGGTGAATTCAGACTAACAAATCCCTTTCAACAGAAAATCAGAAAAACCTTTAAGCGCCAGCAACCTGATCTGGTGCATGTGCATCACCCATTCTGGCTTGGCTCAGTGGGTTTATGGTTCGCTAAACGCAATAAGTGCCCAGTTATTTATACTTACCATACGAGACTGGAAATGTATGCGCATTATGTTCCATTGCCAGGTGCGTTATTCCGAAATGTTATCTCCCACTTAATCATTCGCCGCTTCTGTAATAAATGTGATGGTGTCATTGTGCCCACCTATTCCACCGAGGAGTATTTACGTCTAGTCGGGGTGAAAAGCCGTATTTGTGTGCAGCCAAGTGGCGTTGATTTTATGCGCTTTAATAGTCCACATAGGCTGACACCGGAAGCATTAAAAAAACAACTCGGCATTGAACAAAAACAACTGGTGCTTGTAAGCGTTTCACGTCTGGGCAAAGAAAAAAATGTGAAGTTTCTTATTGATGCAATTGCCAGCCTGGATCAACAAACTCAAAATCAAGTTCAACTGGTAATTGTTGGGGAAGGTGATGATCGTCACTATCTCGAAAATCGAATTGCCGAGACAGGTCTGCAAAAAAGCATCCAGCTTGTTGGTGCTGTTTCACCTGAAAATATCCCTGCCTATTATCAAATGGCAGACATCTTCGTCTTTGCTTCAAAGTCAGAAACACAAGGCATGGTGATTTTAGAGGCTATGTCAGCCGGTCTACCGGTTGTTGCCATTCGTTCAAGTGGAATTGATGATGCAATAGTTGAGGGGCAAACAGGTTTTAAAACGTTGGATGATATTGAACTGTGGAATAGCAAACTTAAATTACTCATCGAAGATAACGTTTTACGAGAAAAGCTTTCAAAACAAGCTATCGAATTTGCATGCCAACACGACAGTGGCGTTTTTGCTCAGAATATTGATAAATTTTATGGGGAAGTCTTAGCGACCTATCATCGACCATCTTCTTGATAGCCGTTTGTTTTTGGTTATCTATTAAAGCGCTTGTGCAAATAAACTAGCAATCCAACCAATACAATAACCAGTGAAATCGCGATTAGGATGGCTGACCATGGTAATCCGTTTTCATTTGTTACGAGCAGCTTGCTCAACTGCCCTCCAAATGCAATCACTATTATCAAACCGGGGATAATGCCCACTGCTGAGCCTAGCATGTAGCGGAGGAAATCGAGCCGGAAAGCGCCGGCTAGCATGTTGGTCATGGTAAATGGCGCAACGGGCAAGAGGTTAATCAAAACCATACTATTGAAACTATTTTTCTGGATATACTTTTCTGCCCTGCGAACCATTTCGCCACCATGTTTTTCGATGGTTTCACGCCCAACCCAGTGACCAACAACATAACCCGTTGCTGAAGAGCTTAATGTCGCCAATGTGGCACAGAAAATCCCCCATTCAGTGCTAAACAGCATTCCGGTTGTGACCACCAGAATGGTCAGTGGAAACATAATCGCCAGCAATGCCACATACAATAAAGTGATACCAATCAAACTCCAAAGAGAATACTCAAACTGTCTTATATATGCTGTGTGTTGCAGCAATGCAGCTTCATTGAAATAGCCAGCATCAGCGAGAAATCGCCAAAGGATTGTCATCCCCAGCAACAAAATGAATACCAGCAGGGATTGTTTTATTGCACGAGGCATTGATAGTCTTTAGTCAGAAAGAAAGTAGTCCATAAGGTAACACAACATATTATCGATTTTGCTGTTTTGGAGATCATGGGCCTATCAGTATTAATTGCTCACTATAGTCTTGTGAGTGCCTTCAACAACTAATCCAACTTCAAATGAGTAATGCCCACTGATCCAGCTCCTTGCCGGTAAACTCTGGGCCCTGATCGGTTATTACTGCCACCGGATAGCCTCTAAAGGCAACAATACTATCTAATGTGCGTGCGACTTGTTCAACGGAGATCCCATGTGCAACAGGTATATCCCGACATTCTTTGCTAAAGTCATCAACGATAGTCAGATACTTGATGCGCCGGCCATTGGCGAGTGAGTCCATCACAAAATCTATCGACCAGGTATGGTTGGGTCTGTCTGGTAGCAATAAAGGCTGACGCTGCACCAGATCAGTTTCTTGTGTTGACTTGCTTTGGTATTGCATGGTGGCGCGCTTTAGACCGACCATGGAACAGGCTCTACGCTCAGAAAGAGCTGTTTGTGACAACATAGAGCGCACCGCCTCCCGCTTATTCCTGACGGTCAGGACTTTCGGTTCAACGCCACCTTGAGGGCTTCATTGTCCAACATAGATTCGGCAAGTAATTTTTTAAGCTGGACGCTTTCTTTTTCAACGCCTTTGAGGCGACGAGCCTCGGAGACTTCCAAACCAGCGTATTTTTAACGCCAGGTGTAGAACGTCGCATCGGAAATAGCGTGTTTCCGACATAACTCCTTCACGGAGAGACCCGCTTCTGCCTCTTTCAAAATCTGAATGATTTTCTCTTCTGTAAATCATTTTTTTTATACTCATCTTCCTTTTCAGTGAAGAACATTACTAAGTTCTTTATGGATTAGAGAGTGGGGAGTAGGTCAAACACCCGAACGACACATCGGAATCAACAAACCACGGTCTCGTAACTTCCACCAATTCCAAAGCCGTTCTGGGTCCACATTGCTCTTCTAACAATGTTGATAGTTTTGTGATTTTTATTTGGAAGGGTTAACATCGATTCTTAAGTGATGGTTAATCAGAAAACATTGTTCTAGGTTGCAAGCTTTGCTAACATTTAGATTAACAAGACCCCTCCCGCTTCCCAGAGAACAGCGCACCGCGAGGGGTTACTCTATTTTTCTTTTCTCAAAGTTAGCTTTTCGACTAAATTGATTAGTCCAATGATCCAGATTTAGTTGAGCTACACATCCATTATGAACGTTTGAATTCTTATATCTGATATATCCCTTTAAATCAGCTATTATCAACAAAGATACTTTCTCAATTAATCTTTTAAAGATAGACTTTTATCCGACCGGGACAACCAGGTTTATCATTAAAATTCTGCTTGGAAAAACTATTACGTGTTGTATTTAAGGGTATTAATGTCAAAAATGGATCAGAAATTACTTGCTAGAGCAGTAGAAGTTCTTGGTAATGAGCGAGATGCATTACACTGGCTTCAAACGCCAAGATCTGCTTTAAATAATCAAATTCCATTAAAGTTCATTGAAACCGATAGGGGGCAACAAGAAGTACTCGGCCTGCTTGGCCGGATTGAACATGGAGTTTTTTCATAATTACCTTATGAAAGGCATCGACTTCTTTTATTAATCATCATAAAGCCAAGATGAGCGAGTTGTTTTTAACTCATCCAATAGCTCTTCAGGCGTTCTCCACCTTTTTAGTGAATTCAAAGCATTATTCTCACCAATCATCTGGCGGGCTGCATCTATTCGAATCATCAGCTCATTTTTTTGAGTAACATCAAGCCCTGAAACCACGCGCTCAGCCTGATCAAAAAAAACTCTGATACGCTCTACTTCATCCCACTTATCGATAATATCTTTCAGTTGCGATTTGCTATCTTCAATTGCTTTGAGACGAAGGCGTTCACGCTCAGCTTGTTTGTATTCCTGTTGTTTAATCTCCCATTCACGCCTCCGTTTCTCTGCCAGCTCAATTGCTTCCTCGTGTAATGTCGAAATTGTTGGTGCTGATGCAATTGCTTCACTAGCAATATGCTCAATAATCTCCTTGCTTCCTTTTACACCTGGTATATGCCAAAGCTTTTCCCACTCTGTGCCCGGGTATGGCGAATATGCAACCACCGCAAATTTTCCTGTGGGGATTCTTCGGTTTGTCGTCCAAGAATACCGATATGAATTTTCCTGATTTTTATGTACTCGAATATATTGATTGATAGATGAATCATAATGGCACTCTACCGATTATTAAGCGACAATTACGGTGGCCGGTCTAGCGTCAATTATCTTGGCCGGTTGATCTGATAAGGTTCGGCACAGCAGAACAGAGGAGTTCACTGTGCC
>NZ_JAJAEO010000124.1 GCF_020447225.1 Methylophaga pinxianii
AAAAAAAAGCCCCACCAGCAAGGCTGATGGGGCTTTAATATTCTGGATAAACCTATTGATATAGCAGGTTTAATGTTGGTACCGAGGGCGAGACTCGAATTAACAGTATCTGTAAACCCCTTAAGCCCCTTGATTTAAGCCTTTAGCCGCGTTAAGGTTTCACTCATTGGTTTCACTCATGGGGGTGTTTAGGTGTCAAATTATATTAATAAAAAGAAGGAAGGCTATTACCTCAATCTACGAGTACCGAAAGACTTAAGACAGTACTATTTATCAAGCAATGGAAAACCGAAAGAGTATCTTGAACCAACCCTGAAGACTCGAGATAAGGTCGAAGCATGTAAAGCTGCTCGAAAATTAGTTGTTAAGTATGAACAAGAGTTTGAAATATTGAGAGGCGGTAACATCCCTAAAGCACTGGATGCCTCCAGTCCGATTAAATCTGTTGAAGCTTATGTTGAACAATTCAGAGCCTATAAAAGAGGTGAGATTGATTATCCATTTGGGGAGTTTGAGCCAGATGAGTTTTGGGGTATAGCTGTTGACCATCTACCAGAATCTATAAGCCCATCTGAAAAAGAGCGTCTCGGATCGCTTTGGGCTTTGCTAAATAACCCAGATGAGGCAACTCTTGAAGAAATAATCGATAAGTATCTCGATGAGAGGCGACCAGTAATCAGGGAAGCGACCCTCAATGAAAAGCGGCAGGAGCTGGAAGAGTTTGCGGCTTGGATTGGTAAAAGCATTCCGGTAACTCACATCAAAAAGAAAGATGCAGGACGCTATGTTGAGTACCTGTGCAGAAAAGTCTCAAAGAAAACCAAACGCTTGTTATCTGATAAATCAATCAGAGATACAGTTTCCGGATTGAGTACATTGTTTAAATGGGCTGAAGGACGTGGACTGGCCCATATTAATCCGTTTGATGGAATGTCGCGCACAATACCAAAGCGTCATATTGGTAAGAGAGGTAAACGGGAATGGGGACCTGATGAAATAAAACTGTTTCTCAAAGAGGCTAAGAAGGATAGGCGTGTTCTGGAACTGTTCGTTATTGCACTTTATACCGGTATGCGTGGTAGAGAGATAGCTGAATTGAAATCCAACAGTCCCTCAGAAAGGTTCTTACAGATTGACGAAGCAAAAAACCGAAACTCAATTAGAGAAGTACCTGTTCACCCCATCATTCAACCTTTGATTACCAAGCTCAGAAAAGAAGCTGGAGCTGATGGTTACTTAATCAAGGGGCTTTCTATCGCTCAGCTTGATAATAATAGATACAAAAATCTTGGTACGAAGATGGGTAGGCTCAGGAATAAGCTGGGCATATCGCAAGAGGTAGACTTTCATTCTACTAGAAGAGCCGTTGCAGGAGCGTGTGAGCGAGCAGACATCAGCCAAGACCGAGCAGCAAGGAGCTTGGGTCATAAACCAACAGGGATCACTTACGCGAGATATAGTGATGGACTCAAAAGTGAACAGTTACTGGAGGAGGTCGCGTTAATTCGTTACGGGGATGGTATTGAAGAGGTAATAAAACAGACGCTTATCGAGGTTTACGATATCTCGTATGGTTAAAAATGTTATAAATTTCTGAAAGCCTATTTGCATACATGTAGGGTGATGATTTACCCCCATCGGCTTGAAGAATGGTGGGAGGCTATCTTGTCTCAACCTCCCACCCTGAGTTACCTAACTAGGAAAATTACGACAATACGCACAAACATCTTCGGTTCTCCCGAAACGTTCACGAGTATGTGCCGATACACGTACATGTCTTGTACCATTACATTGGCAAATCATGTAAATACCTCTCACTTTAGTAAGTGAACGACTTGTTTACTATATGTGAACACTGTGGGTACAATGACTGTACTGTGTCTAGCAGTGTACATAAGTGATAACAGGGGCCGTTCAAAACCCTGCTATCGCTAAAGGCCACGGGTGTTGTCGCACCTGTGGCTTTTTCTTTTATACATTCCCATTGATCGAATATATCGAGCATTGTTTTATCTCCAAAACCACAACAGCTTGTGGTTGGTACGTTAATGTCCCACATGATATTGGGTTTATGCAAGGGGAGACGCAACCATATCATTGGCAAGATTATTATAGGTTGCTCATAATTATCTTTTAATTCATGCGCTTATGGGTTAAATGTAGATTATCTGGCAGAGGCATTAATTGTGTAAGTTAATGATTATTAAGGAAATTTAATTACCTAAAGGTAATGGTTGCGCTAATCCGTCTATCCACATTCCCAGCAATAGGACTTCTTGAGAAATAAAGCCCCTTCGATATAACATAATAGCCAAACGTTCGTTAGGGAGATTTGTTATGCCTGATAAGTTCATTAGTTATCTGCGGGTTTCAACCGATAAACAGGGCCGGTCAGGTCTCGGGATGGATGCTCAGCGGGAAGCCATTAAGCGTTATCTTACAGGTAGCAACGGTGTTGTGTTGGATGAATACGTCGAGGTGGAGTCAGGCAAGAAGAAAGACAGGCCACGACTCACCGAAGCACTCAAGCATTGCAAGCTGACAGGTGCTGTCCTTGTGATTGCTAAGCTGGACAGGTTATCCCGAAATGCTCACTTCCTGTTAACTCTGCAAGAGGAAGGCGTTAAGTTTGTCGCGGCTGATATGCCTGAGGCAAATAACCTGACAGTGGGTATCATGGCAATGGTTGCCCAGCAGGAGCGAGAAGCAATCAGTAAGCGTACAAAAGAAGCTCTCCAACAGAAAAAAGCACAGCTGGATCATGAACGAAAGGAGTTAATCGCTCAGGGGCGACTTGAAGAAGCCGAAGCTTTACGGCTGGGGAATCCTAATGGAGCTGAACACTTACGCGGGCGAGGTAATATTGAAGCTGTGGTCGCTGTGTAGTGGTCAACTAATTCCGGACACGGATTTAGACAGATCTTCCGCCTTTGCAGGAGGACATCCATCGTTGAATTGATGTGGCCGTTGCCAGTTGTAATAATCCATCAGGTAATAACTCACATCACGCATTGCTTCAGTTAAGTTGCTGTAGCCCAGTCTCGGCAGCCACTCAGCCTTAAAGCTCCGAAACAACCGCTCCATTGGCGCGTTATCCCAGCAGTTACCTCGACGGCTCATGCTTTGTGTCATGCGGTAACGCCATAACCGTTGTCGGTATTTTCGTGAGCTATATTGGCTGCCCTGGTCGCTGTGGAACAACACATTCTGTGGTTTACCCCGTGACTCATACGCCATACCCAGTGCTTTGACGGCCAAGTCTGCATCTGGCCTCGCTGACATAGCCCAGCCAACTACGCGACGCGTATATAAATCCAGCACGGCGGCAAGGTAATGCCAGCGATTACCTGTCCAGATATAGGTAATGTCTCCACACCAGATTTGATTCGCTCGGTCAGGCTCAAATTCCCGATTAAGCACATTGGGTATATCCGGCCTTTCAACAGTCGCCTGCTTATAGGCATGGGGGCCAGGCTGTTTGCAAATCAGTCCCAGCTCAGACATCAGCCGTCTGACCTTGAAGCGGCCAATCTCTATCGCTTCGTCCCGTAGCATGCCGACAATCGTGCGACTGCCAGCGCTGCCCCGGCTTTTTGTAAATAGCTCATTCACCTTGGAGCGTAGTTGGAGTCGCTTCACATCAGGCTGTGTCCGGCGTTTCTGCCTGTCATAAAAGCTACTCAGGCCAACACCAAATAGTGAGCAAACCAGGCTCAGCTTACCGTGCTCTCTCAATTGCTCTATCAGCGTGTAGAGCCGAGCTCGTCCGACATTAAGAGAGCGGTAGCCTTTTTTAATATGGTTTTTTCCTGCTCCAGGCGTTTAACCCGCGCTTCCAGTTCCTGAATACGCTGCTGTTCTGGCGTTAGCGCTTTAGAAGCAGGTGTATGTCCACCTCGTTCAGCTTGTAACTGTTTAACCCAGCGACGCAGAGCCGACTCACCCACACCGAGGGCCTGACAGGCCTCTGGAACGCTGTAGTTCTGGTCGACAACCAGGCTGGCTGCCTCCAGCTTGAACTCGGGAGTAAAACTTCTTCTTTGTTTTGTCATTGAACACCTCTTCGGAGGTCATATTACCTCCTAAAATGGTGTCCGGGATCAGTAAACCACTACACTGTAAGGAATCAAGCCGATAAGTTTGCTGGGTCGCTTAGGGATACTTTGGATGCACTTATGCAGGCAGGAACTACCAGCGCACGAGGGATTGCATCAGCTTTGAACCAGCGGGGGATATTAACTGCAAGGGGCGGGCAGTGGCATCAGTCGACAGTATCTAACCTTCTCAAGCGGTTAAACATGCATTAACCACCAGCAAGCCCCTTGCCGTTGTCCATCAGTAAGGCTTTCCGTTATCCACCATCAGCCCATCAGCAGACAGGCATAGCCCGAACCATCCGCTTAAGGACATGTAGAAGTGTGTTCTTCTGAGTTCAATGGTGAAGGTGTGAAGTGTGATTGTCATGGGTTGTTTCTCCTCTTGTTGGGAGACATAAGGTACTCAATAGCTTCCCTCTGTATAAACCCTCTGATAATCTGGATTGGTTAGTGTCATGGGTGTATGTGTCCATATGTGGGACTATTAATGCTCCCTCACTGCTAAGGAAGGGACTGAAAGATTAACTATAAGACACTCTTAAGATGTCTCTATAAGATAATCTTACCTTTACATCACATAGTAATAACTAACAGAAAGACTTTCTGAAAGACTTACTGTAGGTCTTACTGAAAGATACTAGTAGTCCATCTTTAGTTATCTCTAGTAGTTAAACTCTAGTAGTAAGTAAACTCACTCACTCCAGAACATGCTTGGATGGTCGCTTAATTGTGTCGACCCCATAGAAGGCCGTCTGAGCGCTTGTAAGACCATGGCAGGTACTTTCGGGTATCTGTCATGGTAAAGTCCTCTCAGCGGATCGCACAGATCCATTTAGGATCATTCTCGCTGATGGTCTTCTGTGGAATGGATGATTATCAATATTTTGTGTGGTCGTGAGGTGGGCTGTATCTAGTCTTTTCGAAGTCAAACATATCGGTGTTTTAATCAATGTCGAACTAATATGAAGCCATCTGAGCGTCTGAAATTTATGACAGCTAGTATCGGGTATTCATCATGCAGAAAACCCAGCAGTGGATCACACAGGATCTTATGAGATGGTTCTATGGTGTAATCTGCGAGAAAAATAATAGTTGTTAACTCAATGTGTTAGTTGAATGACCAGCTGGATTGTATTTTAATTGCCTAAACATGACAGTCTTAATGAACGTAATGTATCTTGTAAACTCCGTTTCAATTAATTATGTACAAGGACTTCTGTATGTCGGTAGCTAAAAGATTGGGTTTTTTCTTTAACTTGGTAATTGTGTGCTTAATTGTTGCGGCACTTTTTGACGCAGTTGAGTGGGCTACGGTTGGTATTACTACTGCTGTTTTGTTCGCACTGAGTTTGATTGCGGGTTTAATTGAAGGGAAAATCCAACGGCGAATTGATGAAGTTGACGATTATTATGCTGAGCAGATTTACCATCTTTTAGAGAAGCAGCGACAAGAAGAACAAAATAAGACTCAGTAATATCTGTCGTGTATAGGAGACAGCGTTGAAGAGTAATTAATCAATGCTTTCTGAATTCGTACTGAAGGGTGCCAGCATTAACAACTGCTAGATATCAGTAGATTATTTGTGTGAAGGTAAATTTGAGTCCAAAAGTTTCACTCAAAGGTTTCACTCATGAGAAAACGAGACAGACCAAAAGTTGTTTACTTTCAGCCTGTTACGTTCTGTGTGTATTGTTGGTACCGAGGGCGAGAATCGAACTCGCATGACTCCAATTTGTACTCTTGACAAAATCACCAAATATTATCTAAAAACAACAACATAACGATGACTTTCAAAAACTATATTAACGTGTTTTGAATTAAATGCAAGCACTATGTACCAATTTATGTACCACTCAATGTACCAGTTCGTTCGGTTAACTAATTTAGAAAATACAAAAAATTGGGCGTAGATCGCTATCAATGAAAAGCAGCGGCGCTAATCAATAAAATGAATTTTCAGAATTAGGATTTAAAGTCCAGATTTTTTGTTTGAGAAATTTCTCAACGTGTTTCCAAGCCATTTTTCAGTCGACTGATAAGCCTTTGTACTGGCATCGGTCAGCCGATCAGCGACGGATGGTCTATTATGGAAAACCACAGAAAGATTTTTTAGTTCAGCCTGATAGGCCGCTGGATGGATGGTACTCTTACTCAACCAGTTCATAAGATTGATACTGACTGTCTCAACTGGTGAAGCGTCTTTCCGAATGGCACGAAGACGATACCAAGCCTCACGCAAAAAACAAATGTCTTGGCTCAAACGCCAGCGAACATATTCTGAAGCGACATCGTCTCCACTGACTCGATTACGACGTTCTTTCATTTCCTCAGCTTTTGATTTAATAACACCCTCTGCCTTTGTGATGAGTTTATCAACAGCGATCCGAAACTCTGTAGACCAATGAAGGTAAGGACTACCTTGAATCCATTTATCCATTTCGCCTCTCAGGCGACTCGATTGCATTTGGCTAAGTATGGGTATAACTCCCCCCATCACAAGCGCGCCGGCAGGACCAAATACCAGCAGACCAATGCTACTACCTGCATAGCCTCCTGCAGCCGCTAAACCAGCTCTTGTGCTGCCTTCTAGCAATATTTCTTGGAAAGCTTGGTTACCAGCCACTTCACCTCGACGCATGCGGCTCAAGTTTCGAATACCGGTTAACATGAGGGCAAACAACGGGATATCTGGATTCAGTATGCCGTCACCTGATTGGATCGATGTTCGAGTAACATGCTCAACTACCTCGTTACTGTAGCCTTCAACGAAATGAATTTTATCTGACCACTCGGGAAGATCTGAATCAGTTTGTTCAGATAATTGCACTGCAATTTCTGCGTTTGCGATAACAGGGTAATCGTAGCCTTTGTCGAAGTGATTTTGCAGTGCATATAAATCACTGACATCTTTTACCTGGAATTTGATGCCATCGACCGAGATATCCCAACCAGCTTCGTTTGAGGTTTCAGGAAATTGCACAATGTGTCCATTTGCAACAAGCTGTGAGGCCGCCACACGCTCAGAAACGTATCCTTTAATATTATTAATGGATCCAAGGTGAGCATTGGGGGCCATCGACTCAATTCTTTCTGCAAACGCAGCAAAAGCAATAGGGTCATTTAATACTTCACTGCGAGCAAAGTCTGCGGCTTCAAGTACTGATGGGTCGATGTTGAATGCATTATAGGTTATGTCACCAAGTGTCATTAGTGTGAGTATCGCGGCGTTTCGACGCTCGAGCTCATCAGCATTTAGAAATTCAAGAACACCTTCAGCTTTAGATTTTGTGCCGGCGTTATGCGCCATGATGGTGGCGACATTTGGATTTAATTCAAAAATATCTTTCCTGGCATGCTCGATACATTCCCAATCAGATTGGTATCGTTTAAGCACCTTGTTATTCAGATCTCCTGCCTGATGGAGGTGTTTTAGCTCAGAGAATGCATTCAGCATGATGCGAATGCCATCTTCTCTGCCTTGCAGACCATAGAGTGAAAGTAACGACAAAACACGGACACCTACTGCAAAGCGAACCTTATCATTTGTTGCATGTGTTACCCACCAGCCGATTCCCAATGTTGTGCCGATTATTGTGATTGGATTGGAAAGCACGGCGACAAATGACACCAGCGCTGGACCGCTTACGAGTGGAATAAAGGCGGAGGCTTGAGCGGCTAAGATATAGGCCGAAAAGCCTGCCATACTGACGCTCGTTCCAAAAGCTGCCAAACCACCTCCTGTAAGCAGGATATTACGGATTGCAGCATCATTTATGCTATCAGCGCCTACAGCATCCAGCAGTTTAGAGCGGCTGATAGGATCCAAGTTTTCCAATTGCTTCCTAGTTTCTGAAAGCATGGCTTCACGCGCTTTTTCGCTTTGTGGATCTTGTCCATTTAATACATTGGACAGCATTTCATCCAAAGTGGTGCGAGCTAGTGAGTCCAATGTTGCAGGCTCGTATATTTCTTCCTCCGACAGAGGTTGTTTTATACGGGCGAAAAATCCTGGTTTCAATGATAGTAAAGCAGTAGCCACAACATCATCACAGGCTGTCATTGCACTTCGGTAGGATGCAAATGTTTGAGCCGGAACACTAAATGCTTCACGGAGGTACATCCACAAAATGACCCTTAAAGCGTTATTTGAATGGGAGCTTTTTTGCCAGAAATCAATTCGGCCATGAAGAGAAGTTAAAGGATCTGTCTCTAATTCAGACTTACTATGAGGATCTGATTTGGCAAGAAGCAAATCATATTTGGTCGCTAATCGACGTTTAAGCGCAGAGTCATCAAATAGTGCTAAACATGCTGCTAAAAGATGGCGAGGAGCCACACCAATACCGGCTATTACATCACTAGAAGCAATCAAGGGCTCTGCGATGGAAGGTGTGCAATCTGTCAAAATTGACGACCCCTTTTAAATCGCAATTTTAAAAGTCATGAGATCGTACCTATACCATTTAAGCATATCCAATCTACCATAAAATTTAGGACAATTGACCCAATAAAAAATACTTCGAAGGTGCTTATGCCCAAGCTTGTTGTAACCATGATCGTTTACGGCAAGTAGTTAGTTAATAAACATGTGAAAAGCAGGAATGTTGTTGTATCGTTTATTAGTAATCACTACTGGTGTTCAGTAAATCCAAACCAAAAGGCGTTCCAAACCACAAAGCAATTTAAACTTATTCGGAAGATCTGAAATGAGCAGACTGGATAAAGAAGAGCAGGACATCCTAGACGCGTTCGATGATGGTGAGTTGCAGCGGGCCACCTTGTTACCAGCATCCTTCATAAGTATGTAGAAGGTCGCTTGCATGAAGAACGGTAGCGAACGATTCAATCCACAGTAACTATGGCCCATAGACTTCAAGCGGGGTTAGGTGAGCAAGCGAGGTGGGGAATCTGTAATTCGTAAGACTAACCCTATTCTTATATAAAAATGGGCAGGGAAAACCCTGCCCACGAATTGAAAAGAATCGCGTTATTGTTAAGTAAATGTACTATCGAATATTTCTCGAAGAGAGAAATTCTCGGATTTTACTAATTATAAACGGAGCCTCTTCCTCTAAAGCGAAGTGGCCCGTGTCCAGAATATTATAATCTAGGTCTTCAACGTCTTTCTTGAACCCCTCAGCACCTGCTTCAGGGAAGAAGGCATCATGTTTACCCCATACAACCAAGACAGGAGGTTGATGCGTTCGTAGATAACTTTGCCATTCGGGATACTTAAGTACATTGTTCTGGTAATCATAAAACAAGTCCAATTGGACCCGTGTTTGTCCTGGCTTAGCAAGGTTTGCATAAGCAAGTACCCAGCTATCCGGAAGGATGGTTTCTGGTTCACGAGTGCCGTGAGTAAATTGCCATTTCATTCCCTCAAACGTGAAAACATTTTCAGCAATAGTGGTTTCCAGTTCTGGCGTTTTTTGTTTCCAGTAATCGAATATCGGTCCCCAACCTTCAACCGACAAACCTTCTTTATATGCATTACCATTTTGCGTAATGATGGCTTGAATACGTTCAGGATGCTTAACAGCCAGCCTGAAACCAACAGGTGCGCCGTAGTCCTGAATCATCATTGAAAACCGATCAATACCTTTTTGCTCCAAAAACAGTTCCATGACACGGGCGAGATTATCAAATGTGTAGTCAAAAGTTTCAGGATCAGGAAAGCTGCTATTACCAAAGCCAGGATAGTCAGGCGCAATCAAATAATAATCTTCCGCCAGTCCAGCCAGGACATCCCTGTACATATGTGACGAAGCTGGAAATCCATGAAGCAATACTATAACGGGTTTGTTTTTATCGCCGGCTTCCCGGTAAAAGATCTCTAGTCCCTCTACTGTTTCATGGCCATAACTCACGGCTGAGTTATCAGAAGCAGAGCCATTGGACATGTCTTTAGCTTCCACTTGCGCGGCTAACGCCAAATGCGGCGTCAATAATAATATAAGCGGTAGACGCTTCATCAGTTTTCTAGCCTTTGTCAGCCATTTCATCGCTCCATGGTTCACATTCGAAAGTACTGAATTACCATTTCGCAACAAAAAGTCCGACTCCATACTCTCGTTGCTATAGTTGCCTCCTCCTGCTCTTAAAAGATTTTCCAATCTTGACTTTGCAGTAATCCAAGAAAGGTTCAGGTTGTATCTGCTCAATATGTATTTATTCATTGTCATCTCCAGTTTTTAGATAAAACTAACCTGTATAAATTGTTTATACAGGTTATAATTTATCAGCGCTTAACTAACCTGTCAAATGCGTGTATAGTGGTTATATGAATAACGAAAAACATAACTACATATTTGTGGGTAACAACCTGAGCATTGATTTCATAAACACTGAAGTCAAAGGGAAAGGTGGATTAATTGATTTACTCAGGTCTGAGAATGATGTGATGGAATGGCTGGAGCAAGCCAATATTGAAGCGGATTTAAGGCAGGGTGTTGAGCTAGATGAACTGCTTCAATTCAGAGCGAAGGCAAGACACGCGCTTAATCAGATTATTGATGATGAACGCTTGGATGAAGTGTCCATTACATCGTTTAATGACTACTTGAAGAACTATAAAACGCATTATCAGCTTGAGGTGTCCTCTGAGGGGTATCAACTAAATAATCATAAAAACTACAGCTCAACGGCAGACCTTATTGGCTTGTTCGCATATGAATTAGCTAACTTACTGGCCAGCGATCAACGCTTACACCTTAAGCGCTGTTTAAATCCTGATTGTGTGTTGATGTTTGTCGATAACTCTCGCAGTCATAAACGCAGATGGTGCAGTATGGATATCTGCGGAAATAGGGCGAAGGTGTCCAAACACTATCAAAAGACAAAATCTTAACCTAATTAATTGGCAGGCTTTAGAAATAACTTTGCCTGAGGGACTCGCCACACATCACTAATCCAATGGGTGTCAGTCAGCTGACAAACCAGATAAAAGTGTGCCTGTTGGCCACAGCATTCATCATTCATCACAAAATGATCCCAACATCAGACAGTCATCCAATAATAAGCGGTGGTGTTTAGCTAAGGTAAGTGTTGTAAGAGACTTTCACGGGTCACATATCCAATCTCTTAACGTCACAGAGAGATCCTGAAATGAAAGCGATTGTATTTAAGAGGTTTGGCGGCACTGACTGCTTTGAGCTGCAGGACGTGAAGATTTTGTGGTCTGTATTGATTCAATAAAACTTATTGGCAAAACGAATGCGTGTGTTCTGAGTAAAGCATTGAATCTGGATGAACAGATTTATGACAAAACATGACTTAGACAGAAAAATGCACAAGAGAAGAACACAGATTGAGGCGTTGCTTTTGGCGGCCGGCCGTTCATCGAGATTCGGTGAAGACAAATTACTGGTCGAGATGACTATCAAAGATAAAAAATGTCCCCTCATTGATCACGTGCTGCACAACTGGTTACAGGTGTTTGAACGTGTCACGCTCCTCGTTCGCGCTGACCATGTGGAACTTCATCATTATCTAAAATCAAGCTCTAATGCTTTGCGTATTCGCTTGGCAGAATCTCAAAACGCTCAACTTGGTATGGGTCATTCGATCGCTTTAGGTGTGAAAAGCACGATTTATTCAGATGGCTGGGTCATCGGGCTTGCGGATATGCCATTTATACCGGTGAACGTAATTGAGGCAGTCTATCTGGCGTTAATGAATGGTTCAGAAATCGCTTTGCCGGTAAGGGATAAACAACGAGGTCATCCTGTCGGTTTCTCAAAACAATATCAGCAACAATTACTTTCACTGACTGGTGACAGCGGGGCCAGGTCAATAGTGACAAAAAACCTTGCATCTGTAACACGGGTTCCGACCCAACGGTGTAAAGATGATCCATTAGCAACGGTTCAAAACTGATCCACCTGAGGCAAGATAGCTGCCTTTTTCATCAGGATAAGGCGGCTGAAAATGC
>NZ_JAJAEO010000177.1 GCF_020447225.1 Methylophaga pinxianii
TTACAATCATGTCCGGCCACATAGCTCACTGAATTACATGTCGCCAGTTGAATATGCAAAACAGGCCGCATAAAGTAACCAAATCTCATCAAGGGATTAGTACTAACTCAGGGGAAAGGTCATTCGCAGTACTTTCCTGATTGATACCGATGGCAAACTGATTCATGAGTGGCGTAATGTGAAAGTTAAACAGCATCTTGATGAAGTGCTGGAAGTGGTTAAAAGCCTCTAATGTAAAAACGAAAGATAACAACGCATCATTTTTAACAATTTTCTATTTCGTAAGACACCGCATTACTCAGTGCGGTGTCTTTTTTGCTTCAACTGGACTCTACTAATTTTGCTCAGGCTGGTTTCAGATCAAATGCTATGCAGATCCGTTCCTCATCCGAAGTAAAGGGGATAGTGCGGTGAAATACTGAAGATGGAAACATGACAATATCCCCAACTTCCGGTGCAATCGTTTTGCTGGGGAAATTGTCATGTTGTTTGGGATAGTCATCACCATGCGTACTCAGTTCAATACTGCCCTCGTCCGGGTGACTTTTTTGTTTGGGCAAAGCCAGATAAAGCGCGCCACTTACCCAGCCTTCTTCATGAATATGTGATGTCAAATGCCCGCCGGTTTTCATTTTCACGTACCAGGAACTGGCAAATACCGTTTGCTTAGGAAAGCTTTTGGCAAAAATACCGGTTTCACCTTTGAGCGTTTGTCGATAATCATCGATAGCCCGGGCGACAAGTTTGGCAATTTGCTGAAAACTGGCTTCCGAACGTTTAAACAGATTTCCGGCAGATTGCACTCCATTATGCAAGCGGCCCTGACTTTTCTCTTCAATATCGGCCTGCTCGATGTCAGCCAGCAATTGTTTCAATAATTCGCTATCACCTTTTAATTCCGGAACCTGAACGTGGCAAACCAGATCCAGAGGATTTTTACAAAAATTATAGTCATTGACTGTGCCAAAATTTTCAGCGTAATGCCCTGCCAATGTCGCGAGAAATGGTGAATTGTGCCGGGCTTTTTTCAGTTGATCCAAACCCTGTTTGAATTCATCAAAACAGCCGGTTTTATAGAGACAATACAATGAGCGTTCCTGCCAGTCAGCATATTGAGAGCGCTGAAAATACTGCAATGCCTGTGCTAAATCGCCACTATCGTATAAATAGACTGCCAAACTGTAGTTTGCCAAAGGCAAACTGGGGTCGAGCTCTAATGCACATTTGTAGGCGGCCACTGACTCCTCGTAACGCCCTTGATCACGTAATACTTCACCAATATTGCTATGTACCTCAGCATAATCTGGCTTAAGCTCTAAAGCCTGATTATAGATAGTGATCGCTTCAGCCAGTTTTCCCTGATTTTTGACTGCTGTGGCCAGATTGAAATACAACTTGGCATCTTTGGAAATCGTCAACGCTCTCTGATAAACCGCTACAGCTTCATCTAACCTCCCTTGTTCTTGCAAACAAACGCCTAGATTAGCAATAGCTTCGAGAAAGTTTGGTTGTTGTTCAATCGCTTTTTGATAGTACTCCCCCGCTTGTGCAAAACGGTTTTGGGATTGCAATGCATAGCCCAGGTTATATAAGGCATCCGTGAGCTCTGGTTTCAATCTCAGTACTTTTTTATAACTATTAATGGCTTCATCAACCCGGTTAAGGTTGGTCAGCAAAATCCCCATATTGAAGTATATCTCGGGTACATTAGGGTCAATTTCAGTTGCTTTGCGAAAAATGCTGACGGCATCTTTGTATTTGTTTTGGGCCGCCAAAGCATTGCCATACAGATTTAAAACCGGAAAAGATCGCGGGTAGGATTTCAGTAATTTTTTGGCTGCAGATTCAGCAAAGCCGACCTGTCCCGTATTCAAGGCATGGATAATAGATTGTAAATCGGCCTGTCCCGGCGTTGGGCTTGGCTGTGGGTGCTTCATAGTGGTTCATCCAATAAATCAGGAGGTATTTCCTGCAATTTACAGGACTAATTCCTATATGCGCAAGATATCTTCCTGAAATTTTATTGCTGTGTATAACTCAAGTTGACCATTGAACCTTCAGGACACTATTAAAGTCTGCTTAGCATTCGTTTACAAAGGATTTATCAAACTTCATGGATACACTTACCCAGGCACTACTTGGTGGCGCAGTTGGTTACTGCGTAGCAGGACGTAAAGCTCCGCGAGCCTCTGTTTTATACGGAGCAGCTTTAGCCATTTTACCCGATTTGGATGTTTTCATTCCTTACGCCAATGATTTGGACGCGATGACCCTGCACCGCAGTTGGAGTCATTCATGGATTGTGCAAAGTTTACTCGCCCCTCTAGTGGCCTGGTTAATAAGTAAAGCGGATCGTCGATTAACCTTCTCATGTTGGCTGACTCTGATTTGGCTGGCCTGGGTCACCCATAGCGGACTCGATGCCATGACCGTTTATGGGACACAATTATTCTGGCCATTTATGCCACCACCTGTCTCGATTGGTAGTGTGTTTATCATCGATCCGTTATACAGTCTGCCGCTTGCCACGGGTTTTCTGGCGATACTGATCGCTGCAAGGCAAAAATGGAGTCAGCTGATCATGCTGGGTGGATTAATCTTTAGCACAAGCTATCTTCTCTGGAGTGTGGGTGCGCAATTCTGGATAACACAACAAACGCAACAAGCCTTATCAACACAACAGATTCAATATGAACATCTGAAAATCACTCCAGCCCCGTTAAATACGCTGTTATGGCGAATCGTGGTTATTGACAATGACGTGTATTACGAAGCGTTTCGCTCGGTATTTGATGGCGATGCGCCCATTGAATTTGCCCGATTTCAGCGAGGCACGAAACTTCAGGACATGCTTTCCGACCAAACCTCTATTGAGCGCATAAGCTGGTTTACCCGAGATAATTTTAAACTTGAACTCTTCAACGACAGTCTTATAGCAACTGATTTACGTATGGGCATGGAGCCCAATTATTTCTTTCGTTTTCAACTTGCCGAAATTCGCGATGGCGAGGCGATGACTTTAGTCCCGCATCAGTTGAAGATGCCACGCAATGTCAAGGCAGGATTGCATTGGGTCTGGCAGCGTATATGGACACCACGGCCAGGTCCGCTGATGGTCAGTGAAACACTGAATAATTAGACTCTGGAGCAGTCAACCTCTCACCTGCTGATTGCTGACAGTTATTTCAAAGAAGATGGCAGAGGAATTTTGATGGTGACTCGCAGCCCTTTTGTCGTACCATTTTCAATGTTCAGTTGCCCTTTAAAACGTCTGACAATCGCATCCACTATGGCCAGCCCCAAACCACTTCCATCACTGTGATGCCCGTGGACAAACCGTCGAGTAAGTTCAGTAAGCAGTTTTTCGGACACGCCCGGGCCCTCGTCTTCGACTGTCCAGCATAAGTGGTGCTCATCCAAGATCACTGACAGGGTCACCACGCTATTCTCTGGAGCATGGCGGATGGCATTTTCCAGCAGATTCCGTAACGCAGCTGATAAGAGTATGGCGGAAGCCTGAACCTTTTCATCCACCTCTTCATTGCAGCGTAATGTGACGTGATGTTGTCTTGCCAGATGTTGCACGTCACTTAATGCCATATTGTTAATTTCAGCAACGGGTAAACAGGTACTTTCGGCTAATTGACTGTCCCCTTCGACCCTGGCCAGTAATAACAACTGATCCAGAGTGCGTTGTAATCGGTCCGTAGCTTTTTCAGCCTGCAGCAGGGCATGCATGGCCTGTCCACCCTGCGTTAACCTGGCAACCTGTAGCTGAGTTTTAATGCCCGCTAATGGTGTACGTAACTCATGTGCCACATCACCGGTAAATCGCCGCTCGCGCAGCAACGATTGCTGCATGCGTTGCAGCAAACGATTGATCTCATCCACCAGCGGACGTACTTCAGCAGGACGTTGCTCCCAAACCAAAGCCGTGAGATCTTCAGTATTACGTCTTGCCATATTCTGACTCAGGCTGTGTAGTGGTTTAAAACCATGCAATATGCCAAACCAGACCACGGCCAGTGTTCCTGCCAAACTGATAAAAAAAGGTACTCCGGCGGCAATAACCACCGAACGCATTAATGTATCTCTGGTTTCCAGTCGCTCAGCGGTGGTAATGGTTAATCCTGCTTGAGACAGATTAAACACCCGCCAAGGCTCACCATCCTGCATACGATTTTGATAACCCTGCACAGTGGTGGTCAGAGCACTTTCCGGCGCATCATGTGAAACAGCAATAATATCCCCGGCCACGTTAGCGACCTTGCAAGCTAATGTAGCAGGTAAATCCGGATTTTGAGCCGGATCAAATAATGCATTGCGCTGACCACCATTCACCAAGGGATCCAAGTCATACTGCGACATCAAAGACATCAGCATCTTGGCAGAAGCCGCCAGGCGATTGTCCAATGTATTTTGCATTTCTTTCTGCACGCTCAGCAGCAGCCATGGTGCCAATAACAGCCACATCAACAACACGGAAATACCAATACGCCAAAGTAACTGCCAGCGTAAATAATCTTTGGCTTTAGCGGGATTCATTCACCGCTCCCAATCGATAGCCCATGCCCCGTACTGTTTCAATCCATTCATCGCCGAGTTTACGGCGTAAGTTATGAATATGAACAGCTACAGCGTTACTTTCGATACCTTCTGCCCAACCATATAAGCGATCTTGTAATTGTGCAGCCGTAACCACCCTTCCCGGCTGCTGTAACAATGATTCCAATACCGTGATTTCACGACGTGACAAATTTAAAGGCTTATTATTCAAAGTAACTTGTAATGTAGCCGGATCAAACTGCAAATTGCCATGCTGAATGGTCTGCGTGGAGCGACCAGCTGCCCTACGGCTAAGTGAATGCAGGCGAGCAGCAAGTTCGGTCAAGTCAAAGGGCTTGCTCATATAGTCATCTGCACCAGCCTGCAAGCCACTTACCCGGTCAGGAACCGCATCACGTGCGGTTAAAATTAATACCGGTAAATTATTACCACGCTCGCGCCAACGGCTGAGCAAATGCATACCATCTTCATCTGGTAGTCCGAGATCCAATACCACAGCATCAAAACTTGCCGTAGCCATGGCTGTTTCAGCACCTCCGGCATTTCTGACCCACTCGGCCTGAATGCCCAATGCGGTCAGTCCGGCCTGGATGCCCTCGCCCATTAATGCATCGTCTTCCACAATCAGTACGTACATTGCCCACTACCCGAAATAAAAACAACATAGTCATTTATTTGAATTAAGACAACGTTAACATTCTCTTAATTTTGTCGCTTCACTCTAAGCAGGGTCTGTTTCTTTCAGAGGCGGCTCTGAAAGATAAATAGACACTGAAAGAAAAACTGATTAAGTATCGTCGCTGCAGTCAGTCACCCCAACCCAACAATTAACACGAGAAGCTATTTATGTGGCTGGTCCGTTACGCCTTAACCCGACCCTATTCTGTAGCAGCTTTAAGCTTGCTCATTTTTGCAGCCGGGCTTATCAGTTATATGAGACTGCCAGTGGATGTTCTGCCAAGTGTGAATATTCCATCAATAAAAGTAGTTTGGACATACAACGGTCTCAATACCAATGAAATGGCATCGAAAATCACCACTTTCAGTGAAGTGGCGATTATGAATAACGTTGATAACCTTAAGGAAATACGATCTCAAACCCTTAATGGCGTATCGGTTATTCATATCGATTTTCATCCTGAAGTCGATATTGCAAACGCGATGGCACAGGTAACGGGCGTGTCACAAACCATTCGACGAAGAATGCCGGAAGGTACTTCCCCGCCTTTAGTAGCGGAATACAACCAATCCAGCACCCCCATTATTCAACTGGTTATGTCTTCGGACACTCTGACGGATGGTCAATTGGCTGACTTTGCCCGTTTACAGTTGCGTGGCATGGTGCAATCCATTAATGGTATTCGTATGACACTGCCTTACGGTGGTGCCACAAGACAAATTATGGTGGATCTGGATCCCGAGGCGTTATTCGCTCAAGGCTTAACCGCTAGTGATGTGACCCGTGCGATTAATGAGCAAAACCTCACGCTGCCCTCAGGGAGCATTCGTGAAGCACAGAATGAACTGCAAATCACGGTAAACGCCAGTCCACAAGCCGTGGCCGACTTTGAAGACCTGCCCATTCGTTCCCGCGATGGCGAGCTCATATTACTGAGAGATGTGGCAGATGTGCGTGATGGCACGGCTTTGCAGACAAATATTGCAAGGGTAAACGGCGAAAATGCAGTGATGGTCTCGCTGATAAAACTCGGTGGTGCATCCACCGTGGACATTATAAATGAGTTAATGGAGCGCTTACCTTCGATTCAGGCTGCTGCCCCTGAAGGCATTACCATTTCACCTATTTTCGATCAGTCAGTGTTTGTCAGTACGGCCCTGCATCATATCGAGATGGAAATTATTATTGTCGGCTCTTTGGTCGCGTTAATGGTTTTACTATTTCTGGGCTCATCACGCGCCACGCTAATCGTACTGACCTCGATACCGCTCTCCTTGCTGACAGCAGTGTTTGTCTTAAATCTCACAGGCAATACGCTGAATCTGATGAGTCTCGGCGGACTGGCATTAGCGATCGGTATTCTGGTCGATAATGCCTTGGTGGAAATCGAAAATATCAAACGACATTTGGCTGATGGAATGGAACCCAGCCGTGCCATTCTCACCAGTGCCAGTGAAGTCGCCTTTCCGGAATTTGTTTCCACCCTCTCCACCTGTATTGTCTTTTCACCGATATTTTTATTAACCGGTGTTGCAGGCTTTATTTTCCAGCCTATGGCGATTGTGGTCATAGCTTGTTTGGCCGCCTCGTACTTATTATCTCGAACCGTTGTACCGACTCTGGCAAAGTTATTACTGGGCAATGAAAAAGTATTAAGCAAACAGTCTAAAAATCCTTTGGTACATTTACATCTTGGACTGGAGCAACGCCTGCACAAGGGCCAACAACATTTGCAAAATACAATTGGCCGACTGCAACGACATGTGTTGATTGCACCGCTGATAGGTATTGTGATTGTGACGGCTGCCGGCTTTGCCTTACAAGAGATTGGCCGCGATTTCTTTCCCAAAACTGATGCGGGCTTGATGCGCTTTTACATGCGGGTGGATACCGGTTCACGAATCGAACAGACAGCCGAGAAATTTGCCCAAATTCAGCAGGAAATACGCAAAATCATTCCAGAAGATGAGCTGGATTTTGTGTTTGAAAATATTGGTATGCCAGACTCGATAAACCGTGCCTGGATAGAAAGTTTTACCATTGGTACTTACGATGGTGAGTTGCAAATCCAATTGGCTAAAGGCCATCAGCCGAGCAGTCAATATGAGTCGGCCATCCGGCAAATGCTCAAAGAGAAATTCCCCGAAGTGACGTTATTCTCACAAGCGGCAGATACCACTAATCAAACGCTTTCCGGCAGCACGCCAACCGCATTGGACGTCAGGTTTACTGGACGTAATTTGCCCGCCAGCATTGCCAAGGCCGAAACCCTGATTGAAAAAATGCAAAATGTCGAAGGCGCAGTGGATATCGGCTTTCAACAGGTCTTTGCATTGCCTGAATACTACGTCAATCTGGATCGCAAACGGGCGGCAGAACTAGGCGTGACGACTCAGGCAGCGATAAACAGCCTGCTGGGCGCATTGGGTTCGGCAGGCACTGTCTCCCCAAGTTTTTGGTCAGATCCGGTGTTTGGTTTTTCTTATGAAGTACAAACCCGTACACCTTTACACAAATTAAGCAGTACGGATGATTTGATGAATCTGCAGGTGCAAACGGACGATCCCGATATCACCGTACCTCTGGCCAGTATCGCCAGTATTACCCCTCGCAATGTCGCGGGCAGCATTGGTCGAACGATGCTCAAACCTACGGTAAACGTGTTAATCAATACCGAAAACACCGACTTGGGCTCGGTTTATCAGGCCACGCAGCAGATTGTGGATGAACTGAAACAAGACATGGTTCCAGGCAATGATATTGAAATCATGGGTCAGGCCGCCGCCATGGATGAAGCTTATCAAGATCTGTTATTTGGCTTCTTACTGGCTATATTCTTTATCTACATCATCATGCTGTTTAACTTTGCCTCATGGATATTGCCTTTGGTCGCTTTATCCGGCGCACCTATAGCCATTTCGGGTGCCATTATTGGCTTAATGCTGACAGGCACTACCATCAGCGTGCCCGCGTTAATGGGGTTCATCATGGTCATTGGCGTATCGACGGCCAATAGCGTTTTGGTGACAACATTTGCCCGTGATCAATGGGTGGCCGGTAAATCGGCATTTGAAGCCGCTCGCGAAGCTGCATCGACACGGCTGAGACCAGTCTTAATGACTGCCTTGACCATGATTATCGGTTTATTACCAATGGCCTTGGCGCTGGGCGAAGGCGGTGAACAAAATGCACCGCTGGCCCGAACCGTTATTGGCGGCTTGATGCTGGGCACATTTGCTTCCCTGTTTTTAGTGCCCTGGACTTTCAGCATGATCATGCAATTTATTAAACGTCCGCAGCCCGTGAAGCTGCCGGCTATTTGAGGAACTCACCATGTCAAATGTAACCAAGACAATTTTAGTTGCTGCAGTAATCGCTGTCCCTGCATGGTTTTTTATTCAACCTCAAAGCGAAGCGAATATGAAACAAGCAACAACCTCTAACACACCTGAAGTCCTTTCAGTACGTGTGGCTCAACCCAGGCCGTTGTCCGATTATCAACCTTTGGTTTTCAATGCCCGTATTGAGGCCATCGAGCAATCCGATATTTTTGCCCGTGCTGATGGTTATGTGGAAAGTCGCTATGTCGATATTGGTGATGCGGTGAAACAAGGTGATTTGTTAGCCAGGCTATCCTCGCCCGAATTGGAGCAGGAAATTCTGCAAGCCAAAGCGGAAATCAATCGACAAAAAGCCATGCTGGATTTAACCGAGAAAGTCGCCAAGCGTTACACCAATCTGCGCGATTCCGGTGCGGTAAACGCAACCGAGGTCGATGAGCGCGAAGCAGAGTTGGCTGTAGCCAAAGCGACCTTGGCAACTTATCAGGCCCGTCTGGAGCAGTTGGAAAATGAATTTGCCTACACCGAAATTGTCGCTCCCTTTGACGGTATTATCACCCGTCGACAGGCGGAACGTGGCAATCGTATTACCCGAAGTGATGTTACCCCATTATTCCGTATCAGTCGTAGCGATAAACTAAGAGTGATTGTGGATATACCACAGACGCAGTTATTTAGTATTGATCAGCAAAAACCTGCCCGGTTAACCTTGCCCGATATAGCCAATAAACAAATCGAAGTGCCTATTTCTCGTACTTCCGGTGAAGTTAATCGCGAAACTGGCACCATGCGGGTGGAATATCTATTAGACAACGCCGAGCTGGGTTTACCAGCCGGTTTAAGTGGTGAATTGGCGATCCAGGTGCAGAAAAAAGCCGAGGCAGTGCACATTCCTGTCAATGCGCTGAAAACCATTCAAGGCAAGCCATCAGTGATGCTGGTTAATGACGAGAGTCAGGTTGAAATCAAAACTGTGCGTGTAGGTCGGCTCGATAACAGTGAAGTTGAGATTTTATCGGGTCTTATCATTGATGACAGAGTAATTCTTAATCCTAATGCCAGATTGACTGAAGGCAAAAATGTGAGCGTGCTTGAGTAGTTAGCCGATGTGATGAGTTGCTAGGAGGCGTGATTGCAAATATTCGACGACCATTAATAACAAAGATATCGGCTATTTAATTTTTGTATGCATTATTCATTATTCGGTCCGTTTCATTAACTACTGTGCGATAACACTCACAAACACGTTTCTCTAAGCCAGCTCTATCCAAGACAGTTATTCTACCCCGGGAATAACGAATCAGTCCTTCTCGTTGGATTGCTCCAGCAGCCTCGGTCACGCCCTCGCGCCTTACACCGAGCATATTGGCAATAAGTTCCTGGGTCATATTTAGCTGATTATCTGGTAAACGATCAATATTCAATAACAGCCAACGGCATAACTGCTGACTGAGCGTGTGGTGACGATTACATACTGCGGTTTGGGAAATCTGCGCCATGAGAGTCTGTGCATAACAGAGCAGTAGATGTTGAAACGTTCCGCTGCGGGCAAATTCTTTCTTCAGAATGTGTCTTGAAAGGCGATATGCATATCCTGCACTTTGCACAACGGCCCAGTTACTAGAAATTTTAGTGCCCATAAACAAAGGTACACCGGCTATTCCTTCTTTTCCTATTAACCCCAGCTCAGTGGTCGCACCGTTTTCCATAACATGGAGCAGCGACACGATCATGGAGGTCGGGAAGTAAGCGTATTGAATTTGCTTGAAGGGAGCATAGATAGGGACTTCGAGAGACATTTCGACTAGTTGCAGATGCGGTAGTAAACGTACCCGTTCAGCTGGAGCCAATGCGGCTAATAGCTGGTTTTCAATTGGGTCGTGCTTTAAGCTCATAATTCTCGCCATATTGATTATGCTGAAAGGCGGTCTTTTTTGAGCTTTTTGGTAGCCACAACTTTTTATCGTTAGTGATTCAACTCAACAATCCTTTGGTATTTATTAACGCATAAACAATTGTCGGTTGTTTGTACGGATCCGCACATAACTCGTTTATCAATCACATTACACTTATTTCCTAAGCGTTATTGGTTTTAATGATTTAGATAAGCCAACTGAGCTAAAAATCATACACAGCAATAACCTATCCTCCCCAGCACCGAACGCTCTATAAAAGGAACTTCCATGATTAGCACCCAAATTATTTCTTGTGAATCTCCTGTTTTATTTAACAAACCCGTTATGAATAGTGATGAAACTAAACTTTTTCCGAAACTTTTTTATCAAGGAGGAACTGAATGATGGGATCAATGAATAGACGAGCTACCGATAAACAATTTATGGGTCAGGCCATCTCCCAAGAGAATGTTGAGAACTTTGGCTTTGGAGATTTAAAAAATTTGTGCGATGGCTTTCCGCTTGGAATTATCTTTTGTGACGATGAAAATCGTTGTCTCTATTCCAACCAGGCGTACCATAAAATAACAGGCTGTGATGCCCAAAAATTACTGGGACAAACCTGGTATCACAATGTGTATGCAGAAGACAGGCAAGAACTGAGTAGCAATTGGAAATCCTCTATAGAGAATCACACGTTTCTGCAGCAGGATGTTCGTTTGATCCGCGCCAATGGTCAGGTTATCTGGGTGCGTATTCGCGCCATGATAATGGAGGACTTGAGCCAACCCTCCTTTAACAGCAGTTTGCTTATGATTGAGGATATTTCAAAGAATCAAGCCATTCAAAATACTCTATCCGAGATGGAAAAAACCTTACTGGAAGAAAAGCAACGCAGCCTTATTACACTGGATCATATCGGTGATGGAGTTATTACCACCGATTTAGATGGCAATATTGTAACGATCAATCTTGAAGCCGAACACTTAACTGCATGGGATCGCGAGGAAGCTATCGGTAAACCCGCATCAATCGTGTTCAATGTCATAGATAGTGAAACACGGGAAAAAATCAATCCTGCCGCCATCGCTATCAACGAAAATCGATGTGTGGCTCTGTCTATTGGAAGCGTTTTAATCACGCATGATGGTACCGAAATTGAAATTGAAGACTCGGCTTATCCGCTGCATAACCAGCAAAACGAAATGATTGGTGCCGCGATTATCTTTCACCATGTTTCCAAATCATCCACAATGATTGAAAAGACCAGTCGCTTAGCCTGGTATGACCATCTAACCGGTTTACCTAATCTTGCGATGTTCAACGAATGCATATCGCAATCCATTAGCATGGCCACACGGCATTCCAAACGCATTGCATTGCTATTTCTCGATATGGATGATTTCAAAGCGGTCAATGATACTTTTGGTCATCTATTTGGAGACAAAATATTACAATCCGTTGCACTTCGTCTCACCACATGTATACGCGCTTCAGACATAGTTTGTCGTCGTAGTGGCGATGAGTTTCTAATCTTGCTTGGCGAAATAGAACGGGCTGAAGACGCTATTCTGGTTGCTCAGGAAATTCTCAAATCTATTTCAGCCCCACACAAGATCCAAGGTGTGACAATATTGGTTTCTGCCAGCATTGGTATTAGCGTTTTTCCTGAAGATGCTCAGAATGTCACTTCATTGATGAAATATGCCGACACTGCCATGTACGTCGCTAAACAAAGTGGACCAAATCAATATTATTGTACAAATGGTAGTCTCAATGAAAAGAATGAGAGTCATTGAAGGGATACAAGCGACTAACATTTAAGTAAAAATCGCTGTGAATAAAGAGCAGGGATTAACTTTTTATGGTGTTGTCAGTTTATTCGAGATGAATGGTGCGGTCGTCATTACTTAATATACCTTCGGATAAAATCTGTTAAAAACATGATACAGGTGAAATAAACTTACCAACGCATTCCAGTCGCCCAGCTGAACCAGAGGGCGGCTGGGATCATGCTCAGTAAAGTGATGGGCACACCAACCCGCATAAAATCCATAAAGCCAAGTTTTATTCCCTGACTGGCAGCACGTTCGGCAACAATGATATTGGCCAGACTGCCGGTTAATAGAAGATTCCCGGCCAGCGTTGAAAATAACGCAAGTCCTTGTAAGGTCGTGACTGAAAGGTTTTCGGTCACGCCCAGCAGCAACATGACAGCTGGTACATTGCCAATCGTATTGCTGGCAATTAGTGAAAATGGAATTAATACGGCCAACCTATCCGGCAACCAGCCCAGCGTTTCCAGATAACTCACCGCTGAGCCTGTCATCGGTAAAGCGCTAAAAGCGGCTGTCACCACAAATAACGACGCAATTAATACCAATAACGGCAAATCGACCTCGCTCAGTAATCTCTCGGTTTTAATCACCCGGCCGAGTAATAAAAACAACACCACACCTAACGCTATCTGATAACGATAGTCAGAAAATAAAATCAGCAAGCCAATGAGCCCCAATGTAGCCAGCAGGCTTTTAATCAATAACCAGCGGTCTGCTGAATGCGTTTCTTGCCAGTAGTGAACGTTGGTGGCTTGTTGTAACTGATGTTGCCATACCCGGTAAACCACCATATAAACCACACCAAGAGCAATCAGCACCGGGATGATAGTCAGCAGAAAATAGGTATGAATAGAAAGCTCTCCCACACTTCCGATGAGAATATTTTGTGGGTTACCGATCAGACTGACGGCCGAACCGGCATTGGCAGCTCCGGCCAACCCGAGCAAATATGGTCGTGGATCCAACCCCTGGCGTGTTAAGGCCAGACACAATACCGGAGTAAACGCGAACACCACGATATCATTCACCAGAACCATCGACAGCACACCGCTACTGAGCACCACCCCGGCTAATAAGAGTTTGGGTCGATCAGCGCGGTAACTTAACCATTGGCTCAACACATTAAAGCTATTGGCTGCAGCAAAATGGGCCGCTAATAACATTAAAACAAACAGCATTAATAAGGTTGGAAACTCAATGATTTCCGCTAATGCGTTTACTTTTACGACCCCCACAGCCACCAATGCGAATGCCCCGGCCATGGCAATACCCGTGCGGTCGGCACTCAGGCCCGGTAATTTGCCAACCGCCATCACGTAATAAACGATTAAAAAAACGGTTAACACCACAATCTCTATTAATGGCATTTTGCTTCCTTCGAGCCTTATGCAGCCAGCATCCACACATTATGTCGTTCGCCTGGCAAGCTTATTATTTATCGCCATCATTTTTGTTTCAATGAATTGTGATAAAAGTCGTTCGCCTGCTTAGTTGACCGATAACACTTCTTTCCAATTGGTCGTATAACTCGGGCTTTTGCTGTCCTGCTTCATGGCCCAGGGGCGTTTAAATCCCTGTCTAGCCAGCCTTAACGTCTCTCTTCCCATGCTGCCATTAATGACATCCATCACAATCATTAACTGATCGGACTTAACACTATCCTCTTGCGCAGCAAACATATCCGGTTGATATCCATTTTTAGGTTGAATAGCTGTGAGCATCACGCCTGCTTTGGCATAGTAAAAACCAGGACGATATATCTGCTGCAACGCCATCAATGCGCTCTTTGTCAGCACTCGAGTGTCATCCGTTGCATTGGGCAAAGGCACGGTATAGCTGTTGCTGTAAAAGTTCTTGCCGGTGCGATAACGGCTGGTTTGGATATAAACATGCACCATCCCAGCTACCGATTGCTGTTGACGCAGCTTGACGGCTGCCCGGCTAATATAAAAACTGACAGCTTCAGTGAGGCTATGAATATCCGTCACTGGAATACCAAAACTTCGAGAGTTAATGATCTGTTTTTTGGCGAGGCCCGGTTCTTCCAGCTCAATACAGGCAATACCGTTCAGTTCTCGAATAGTTTTTTCAATTACGACACTGTAAACACGACGCAACGTATCAGGATTGGCCTGTTTTAAATCCAGCGCAGTGTGAATGTTGCGATCATTCTTTAGTTTAGCGGCCAGTTTACGACCAATACCCCATACATTCTGAACCTCTAAGCTGGATAACAAACGGTTTAATTGCGTCGAATTGAGCTGGTTAAAGTTGCATACACCGGCAAACTCAGCATTTTTCTTGGCACAGTGATTGGCAAGTTTAGCGAGCGTTTTACTGGCACCAATCCCCACACTGACGGGCAGTCCAGTTGACTTTCCGATCCGCAGGCGGATTTGTTGGCCGTAATCCAGTAAATCTATCCGTTTAAAACTACTGAGATCTAGAAAACATTCGTCGATCGAATAGATTTCCTGCTCCAGTGAAAACTGATTCAGAATCCGCATCACCCGATTACTCATATCCGCATATAAAGCATAATTGGACGACAGAGCAGTAATATCATGCTGTTTGGCAAAGTCTTTATACTTAAACCATGATGCGCCCATTGGAATATCATCTTTGGCTTCGTTGCTTCTGGAAATCACACAGCCATCATTATTACTGAGCACCACCACTGGCTTACCAACTAATTTCGGATTAAATACCCGCTCGCAGGACACATAGAAGTTATTGACGTCAATTAGGGCGATACTGCGTGACATTATTTGAACCGCCGAAAAGAACCTGTGACCACACCCCATATTTCAAACTGCATTTCCTCCTTGATTTCAATCGGCCGATATTCACCTGACTGATTGGCGGGCAATAATCGTGGCCTACCCTGCGGCGTTTTAGCCAATAGCTTAATCGTAAACTCACCATCAACGACCGCCAGCACAATATCACCCACATGGGCATTTTTGGAACGATCCACCACCGCTTTGTCACCAGGTAGTAACCCACTATCAATCATTGAATAACCTTGAATGGTGACAAAAAACGTGGCCTCTTCATCATCAATCAGAAACTCATTGGGGTCCAACCTTCTTTCGACATGTTCATCGGCAGGTGAAGGAAAGCCAGCCGCGACTTTAGTACCGAACAGGGGCCAATCGCGTTTGGCAGGCACAACAGCAGGTCGCTCAAAAACGCTGGGCTGCTCCTGCTGTGGAATAGATTGACCACGGCGATAGGCTGCCAAAAAGTCGGCAATCACCGGTTTCTGACTTTCAGGAATGCGCATGACCGTGGTGGGTTCTTTGATCACCGTGCCTTTTTTACGCCCGGCACCGGGGCGGCGGCCACCATGAGAATTTGAACGGGTTGTCATAGATTACTTGATTAATTGAAACAGTTAATCAAGTGTACGAATCACTTCCCTAACAGGCAAGGAAAAATTCACTAGCTAAACAGCAACACACTCCAGATAAGCCCTATCAACACAGTGATAAAAATCGATGCGCCGATTTTGTGTTCTTCAAATATGTTTTGCGCCTGATTGCCAAAAAGACAGACCAGCAATCCCAGTCCAAAATAACGTATTCCCCGAGAGATAATGGTTGCCAGCATATACAACAAAAATGCATATCCCGTCGCGCCTGCCGCTAACATGGCAATCTGGAATGGAATCGGCGTAATACCGACGCTTAATACATACCAGAAACCATGCAAGTGGATTTGCTGGCGAATCGATTCAAACTGTTCTGGTGTAGAGAGCATGGCGATTAATTGATCACCCAACAGATCAAACACAAAAAATCCCAGCCCATATCCCAGCGCGGCACCGATTCCGCAGCCGAGTAATGCCATTGCACTAATCGCCCACAGCTTTTCCCGGCGCGCCTGCATCAAGGGGATAAGAATCGCTTCCAGCGGTATGGGCACAATCAGTGACTCCATAAAAGAAGCAAATGCGACGCCCCAAAGCATGTGCTTTGAATTCACCAATCGAGCACCCAACTGTTTGAATCTGTTCAAACTGATTTCTTTCCTTATTCAAGGTCAGTATGCTCAATATAAAACACACTGGACACGCCATAGCCGACATGAAAAATTCCGCTTATCCTCATTGAAATTGGTGCGTCTGTAAATAACGATGACTTTTTGCTACTACCTCGCTGTAACTCAAAATCCAGGCAGGAGAGATAAATGAATTACCACTTGATGTTATTGATAACCACCCTGCTATGGCTGCCCGCAGTGTACAGCGAAACATTAGTTGAAGCCGGCGCTGCAATACAGGTCACCGATGCACCCGCGGATCAAGCAATCAAAAACCGGTTAAGCGAGATTCTCAATGTTATAGAAAGTTATCAAGATGTTGAAATTACGGTAGAGGCTGGCGTGGTCAGTCTTAGCGGTAGTGTCGCCAGTGCCCGCGCCGGACGTGATCTGGTTGCACTGGCGAGTCGGGTCGAAGGCGTTATTTATGTGCAGAATCGACTCAACGAGCAAATGGATATCGCCACTCGCGTGCAACCCACTACGCAAAAAGTCCAGGAAATGATTTCCTCACTCATCCGCAGCCTGCCAATCGTATTGGTCGCCATCATCACTATTATTATTTTTTGGCTGATTGGTCGCTGGGCCGGCAACCGCGGTGCCTGGCTGCATCGGCTTGGTCTTACCGAACTGGCAGCAGATTTGGGTGAACGGATTATTCGTATCCTGATCACCGGTATCGGTATTTTGCTGGCGTTACAGATCCTGGATGCTACCGCATTGGTGGGTGCTCTGCTTGGTGTCGCGGGTGTTTTCGGGCTGGCTGTCGGTTTCGCTTTTCGCAATATCGTGGAAAATTATCTGGCTGGTGTTTTACTCAGTGCCCGTAATCCTTTCAATATCGGCGATGCGATTCAGATTGGTGAATTTACCGGCAATGTCGTTCGTCTCACATCACGCGATACCGTATTGATGACAGGAGATGGCAATCATTTACGCATCCCCAACAGTACGATGATCACCTCGGTGATGACCAATTATTCACGTAATCCACTGCGTCGTTTTGAGTTTAAGCTGACTATCTCCGCCGATGTTGATCTCACCCAAACACGTCAATTGGGTTTGAGCATTCTGCAACAAATGCCCGGCTTATTGGCAGAACCGGCGCCCCAAGTGTTAATCAGTGATTTAAACAATAACATGGTCGAGCTGGATTTTATGGCGTGGATTAATCAGCATGAAAGCGATTTTGCCAAGGCACGTAGTGAAGCCATTCGCCTGGTAAAAAACGGATTCAGTGAAGCCAACATTACAATGTTGCCTCCTGTTCAGCGTATTCAGTTAACTAAGCCATATAGCAAACAAACGACAGAAACTGTCCCGATTCATCGCGCTGAAAAACCGGTTTATCAACAGTCTGACCCAGCCAGCGCAACCCCGGTGGATATCGCCACCGATCCTACGCTATCCAAACAGCTTGCACAGGAGATAAACACATCAACAGAAGAAAACTTACTTAAATAACAACTCATTAAATAACTTATCTCGAATAATTTTTAACTGACTATTTGTTCTATTAGACGTATTTTTTTCTGTTGCTGAGCCTGTCCGCTCTTGTTAGGATGGACTCAACTTACTGGCTTTCGCCAAGTTTCTAAGTTGTGCAATCTCTGCGTTTCAGACCTACACCTATATCACTCAGTATTAGGAGAAGTCATGACCGATAGACTCACTGTAGAATCCTTATCAGAGTTAACAGCATCACACGATGCGCCCTGTTTATCTCTTTATCAACCCACCCATCGCTCCACACCGGACAACCAGCAAGATCCCATCCGGTTTCGAAATTTACTCAAGCAACTGGATAAATCCTTGCAACAACGTTATTCCTCAACAGAAATTAAACAGCTGCTCGAACCCTTTGAAAAATTAGCTCGTGATCCCCTGTTTTGGAATTACAGCCAGGATGGCTTGGCTGTCTTTGCTGCACCCCATTTTTTCCGCGTCTATCGACTGCAGCAAACCATGCCAGAGTTAGCAATTGCTGCCGATAGTTTTCATATCAAACCGTTACGCCGCTTTTTACAGGCCATCGATCGTTATCAGGTATTAGCATTAAGTCGTGACAAATTCCGACTGTTTGAAGGTAATCGCGACACGCTGGACGAAATCTTTCTGCCGAAATCTATTCCGCACACCATTGATGAAGCGCTGGGCAACGATTTAACCGAATCCCGTCATTCGGTTTCTTCATACGGTGGTGTAGGCGCAATGCACCACGGTCACGGTGGCCGCAAAGAAGCTCTGGATGTGGATGACGAACGTTTTTTCCGCTTCGTTGATCGTCAAGTTTACGAACACTTTTCTAAAAAATCGCGGTTGCCACTGATTCTGGCGTCAGTCAAAGAGCATCATCATTTGTTTCATAAGATCAGCCACAACTCTTTGTTGATGGAACATGGTCTGACTGCGAATCCGGAAGGATTCAAGCTGGATGAATTACGCAAACGCATCTGGGAAATTGTCGAAACGCAACATCAACAGCGTCAATCAGAGCTGGCAGAAGCTTTTGCTGAGGCCAAAGCACATCAGCTGGGTGAAGATGATCTAAAACAAGTGGCGGCCGCCGCCGCTTGTGGACGAGTTGATACCTTGATCATTGAAGAAGGCCATCATATTGAAGGTAGACTGAACCCTGAGACAGGTATAGTAGAAACCGCCGAGCTCAGTCATCCCGAAGTTGATGATGTGTTGGATGATTTGGGTGAACTGGTAGAAAAAATGGGGGGTGAAGTCTGGATCATGCCTCCGGAACAAATGCCCGGCAAAACCGGCGTGGCAGCTATTTACCGACATTAATCGTGTGCAGAAAATCAGGAACGCTGCTGTTTTTTTAAGTCGCAGCGTTCCTCTTTTCTGATTAATTCAATGGATATTCGTGTTCGGCATAAAATTGCTGATAGACAATTTCAATCCGCAGCCTATCACCCGCCTCGATAAACTGTAATGGCTGACTGACATCCTCAATCCATTGCTGTGCCTGTTCGGCTTTAATAAAGCTGCATATATCGCCAATTGGCCAGTGAAAATATACTTCGCGTTGTTGTTTTTCAGCTAACACGTCTGGATCATTGGTATCGGGTAATGGAATATACGAACTGAAAATTTCTAAACCGCCCTGCTGTTCAGGATCACCAGCGTTATATTCCAGTGAGATATCCCAGCCACGCACCAATCCATTCTCAGCATCACCACGCTCAAAACTGAAACCGTACATTGCCAGAATATCCTCCTCGACTTCCGGCAATTTTTGCAATGCCTGCTGCACGGCTTTAATCGCGGTTTTGTCTTGCTCGGTAAGGTTTTCCAGACTAAGCAGCCAATCTCCCAACTGGATGGCGGCCTGGATAATGGGAGGATGGGTTTTGTCGAGCAAAATGTGTGACATAGGTGGACTATCAATAGTTAGAGCTGACACATCATATCAAACTGGGTTGAATAACCCCATGCAGGAGCTTAATCGCTAACAGGTGTGATTAAAAATTTCTATCACGTACAGATAAAATAACGTTCCCACGCCGGAGCGTGGGAACGGATATTACTGGGATTAGATAACTAAAAAATCAGCTTATTTTTTTGGCGTCTGCTTGCTTAATACCAAATCATTTTGTTTGAGATCTGTTTGCTGACTATCAACAAAGCTGGTAGCCAAATGGTCTGCTTTTTTGTGTTCAAACTCTTTCGTTTCAGCCACAGCGACACTCACCGAACTGGCCAGACTCAAGGCACTGATTGAGAGAAATGTATTTAATCTGTTCATCGGGTAACTCCTTTAGCTCAAAATCACAGTTTCAGTTATAGACCTGGCAAACTGAACTTTGGCTGAACAAACTTAAGAAGTTAACGGTTTAATTATTGATGATCATCATCATCAACCAGTGTGGCATTCCCATGCAGCTGCATGGGAATGCTATCCCACCTTATTATTCAGTGTTTGGTGTGACACGCCAAATCGTATTACCCACATCATCTGCAACCAATAAACCACCCTGGTTATCGACAACAACTCCCACTGGACGTCCCATGGCGTCACCCTTGCCATCAACGAACCCAGTTAAAACATCCTGTGGTTTACCAGACGGTTCGCCATTAGAGAAAGGCACAAAAATCACTTTGTAACCGCTTAATGGCTTTCTATTCCATGAACCATGCTGACCTATAAAAGCACCATGTTGATATTTCTCAGCCAGTAAATCCGCTTCATAAAATGCCAGACCAAGTGAGGCAGTATGCGCACCAAGCGCATAATCCGGTTTAATGGCTTTTTCCACTAAATCAGGGCGTTGCGGTTCAACACGCTCATCAACATGTTGACCATAATAACTGTAAGGCCAGCCATAAAATCCGCCTTCCTGTACCGAGGTCATATAATCCGGCACCAAGTCACTACCTATTTCATCGCGTTCATTTACCGTGGTCCACAGTTCACCACTATCGGGATGCCAGGCCAAGCCATTGGGATTGCGTAACCCCGAGGCATACAGACGTTTTTCACCGGTTTCCGGATTAACCTCCAAAATTGCGGCACGGTTTTCTTCAACTTCCATGCCGTACTCAGCGACATTACTATTTGAACCAACTGTGGCATAAAGCAAAGTGCCATCTTCATTGGCAATAATATTTTTGGTCCAATGATGATTGATTGGCCCGCCAGGTAAATCCGTTACATGCTCGGGTTCGGCAGTAATTTGAGTCTGCCCTTCTTCATAGGGAAAACGTACGATGGCATCGGCATTGGCAACATAGAAATCATTACCAATCAGCTCCATACCAAACGGTGAATATAAATCTTCAAGGAACACATGGCGGGTCTCGGCAACGCCATCTCCGTCTTCATCGCGTAACAAGGTAATGCGATCTGCACTGGGTACCGCAGCCCCTGCTTTTTTCATTACCAGGCCTTTGATCCAATCTTTAATGCCCGTGTCAGGTTTCTCGCTTTTCGGGCCATTGCTTTCAGCCACCAGCACATCACCGTTGGGTAAAACATATAACCAACGAGGATGATCCAAATCCATGGCAAACCGATTCACGCTAAGCCCTTCGGCTGCCAGCGGTTTACCATCAATAGGCCAGCCCACTGCAGGGGCGATATTCAATGTTGGGATTAAGGTTTTGGCGGGTGCGGTCAATACCGGGTCCGGACCAAAATCCGATTGCGGAGGAATTTTAGCGGTATCACCACAGCCATGTAGACTAACAGTCAAGACGCCAATAGCGGCGCTGAACAGATAAGGATGCTGCATATTGTTACTCCTGAATTAAATTGTAACCAAGCTTTTTCTGACCGGGATTAATACCTGAGTCTAACAAGCTTCATAGAAAGTTCGGCTTGCTCTGAGTTAAAGGCGATTAAAGTTATTCTCTTTATAGTGATTTCAGCGTTCATGATGTGACAGCGGAATATTTCATTAACGATGTTGTCACAGCATCAAGAACGTTTTATTTCACTCAATGGAGGTTGCATGCAAATTCAGGTGAATACTGATCGTCATATTCCTGGCGACGATACGCTGACTGAATCTATTCGTGAGGAACTACAGCATTCTCTCAAACGATTCGATGACCACGTCACTCGTATAGAAGTACATTTAAGTGATCAAAACAGTGAAAACCGAGGCGGTGCCGATGATATCCGCTGCCTGATCGAAGCCCGAATAGAAGGCCACCAACCCAATGTGGTCACCCATGACGCCGCGACCATCAAACAAGCGTTTACCGGTGCGATAGATAAAATGAAACGTGTACTGACCACCACGATTGAGCGGATGCAGTCGCACTAAACTCTGCTCTTCTGGTCGGCTTACTGGTTCCCACGGTCCTCCGTGGGAATCAACTTTCACACGGAATTGCCATGGGAACAAACCTAAAAAAGTGGTCCAGCTCTCCCTGCTTCTCGTATATTTCGGGTAAAGTCTGCAAACATTGTTTCGGATAAGGAAAGGACATGGAGTCAATCAGTATCGCGTTTTCGATTTTTCTCAGTAGCTCACCAGTAGGGTGTAGCTACGTGTTTTCGATGTAGGTGGCGAGATTATTTTGTTTTTCCCCATGTGAACGGTAAGCTACCCGATACTACGTTCTTAATTCGCATCATCGGGCAATATAATGAATAACAAGTTAGTTTTAGCAATTGGATTGGTTTTGCTCATCGGCGTTATTGTGCTGGCAGCAAATTTAATCAGTGATCCATCAACACCCTCTTTAGCGACCGAACAACAGCAACCATTGGATGAAGTGTCTATTGAAGAAGGCTTTTTGGAAGCTGAAAAATTAATTAACTCTCGTGCTCCCATCAAAATTGATGATGAAACTCGTCTGAATAAAGCCTTGGCGGGCCCGGGTGATTTGATGACGTATTTTTATTCATTGACCAATGTCACTGTGAACAATGTAAATCCGACGGAGGTACTGGAAGATATCAAACCCAAATTGCTTGCGAGCCTGTGCAGCAACCCGGATATGCAGCCCGTGTTAGAAGCTGGTGCCAGACTGGTTTACGTGTATTCCGATAAGAATGGTCAGGATGTGGGCCGTATTGAAGTGGTGTCGGCAGACTGCTAGCTCTTCCATAAGCTAATAATGAAGTTTATTTCCCGATACGAGAGTTCCTATGATCATGTGTGGAACGACTGTCTTGTTGATGAGTCAGTATGTGATTAATAAAGCGTAATTTTCATAATTACTGATAGCTATTAATGTTTAATCATGTGCATTATCGCTCTTAATCTTTCTTAAGGATTTGATGGTCATGTCTAAATACAAAAAAGCAGCAGAAGTAGTTGAAAAACTGACCCCTGAACAACATTACGTCACCCAGCAATGTGGCACTGAGCCGCCGTTTGACAATGCCTATTGGGACAATCACGAAGCCGGACTTTATGTGGATGTCGTCTCCGGTGAGCCATTGTTTGCATCAGTTGATAAGTTTGATAGCGGAACTGGCTGGCCAAGTTTTACCCGTCCTGTTCAAACTGAGAACATTAATGAAAACTTTGACGACAGCCTGGGCATGCGCCGTGTTGAAGTGCGTTCTGTTCATGGCGACAGTCACTTAGGTCATGTGTTCCCTGATGGCCCGGAAGAAGCCGGAGGCATGCGTTATTGCATCAACTCTGCCTCTCTACGATTTATTCCCGTTGAAGAGCTTGAAACTGAAGGCTATGGCGAATTTAGAAACCTTTTTTCAGAAACATCTGGAGAGGCAAAATGAGCGAGACAAAAACCGAACGTGCCGTACTGGCTGGTGGCTGCTTCTGGGGTATGCAGGATTTACTTCGTAAATTACCAGGCGTTATCTCGTCGCGGGTCGGCTATACCGGTGGCGATATTCCAAATGCCACTTATCCAAACCACGGTACACATGCCGAAGCAATTGAAATTATCTTTGATCCCGAACAGATTAGCTTCCGACAGTTACTCGAATCCTTCTTTCAGATCCACGACCCGACCACACCAAATCAACAAGGTAACGATCGAGGCATGAGTTATCGCTCTGCGATTTATTACACCAGCGATGAACAGGCTGAGATTGCTAAACAGACTATTGAAGAGATCAATCAATCAGGGTTATGGCCCGGCAAAGTCGTCACAGAAGTGGAACCCGTCGGTGATTTCTGGGAAGCCGAACCCGAACATCAGGATTATCTGCAACATTATCCAACCGGCTACACCTGTCATTACATTCGGCCGGGTTGGAAATTGCCGAAAAGCTGAGTCACATTCCCACGCAGGAGCGTGGAAACGAGATTGCATCTCCACCATTCTAGTTCCCACGGTCCTCCGTGGGAACCTCAGCCAGTTATCTCAATTTTACCATTCATAACAAATCTCCAATAGACCATCCATTCCTGCATAATTTCTTGCACTGGAATAGCGCCAATGAATAGCTTCGTCCACGTAGCCACCTTTGACTGGGTTATGATGAATATAATCAATTTTTTGACACATCATTGTCTCACCCTGTATCAGTTCTGGATGAACACCTTCCTGCCAGAATTGATGTAGCCGATCATATTTGTGGGCTTTTTTTATGAGAATCCAACTCTTTCAGAATAGTATGAATCCGATTAGCTGAAGGTAGCTAATTAGGCGACGCGCAGTAAAAGATTTAAATCGAGCAATATCTTTATCCAGTTGCTCGCTTTGGGCAATAAGATGCAGGTGATTTTCAAGAATTACGTAGGCATATATATTCATCCCCTCATTCATCATGAATCGAAAAGAGTCGAATAAAATATTGACGGTGTCTGGCCGGGTGAAAACGGGTATCCAATTTAATACCGTTAAGGTCATAAAGTGTGGTTGGGTTGGATCAGTAAATATATAGCGGCTTCGGCCCATGCCTTATAATCCTTTACGTAGCATTGCTTAAGTTAAAGCATAGCACACAGGCGTTCCCACGCGGGAGCGTGGGAACTAGGAAATGCTCATCCGCTATCCTGGTTCCCACGGTCCTCCGTGGAAATCTACCAAGCGACATTCATAAGCGTCGACATCGGAACGAGATTTCAACTCTCAGTGTTCAAGTGAACATTTAATTTGAGTAAATTTCAGGCACAAAAAAACCACCCAAAGGTGGTTTATTTTTGTTTTGGTGGAGGCGGCGGGAATCGAACCCGCGTCCGCGAATCCTCTGCCTTCAGCTCTACATGCTTATTTCATCTATTAATTTAACTTCAAGCTACCCGATGAACAGGGAAAACATGAAGCGATCTTGTTAGGTTTTAGTCTATCAGTACCAAGCATACGTCAAGACGATCTTGTGAGAGTCGACGCCCGATACCAGACGCACAAGCACGGATCTGGTCGGACGGCATTCACTGGTTATTAAGCAGCTAGTGCGTAGTTGTTATCGTTAGCAACTATATTTTTCCAATCTTTTTTACGAGAAGAACTGGAGTACTCGGCATGCACCTTAGGTTTCGTAACCCACGTCGAAGCCAGGTCGCCCCCAAAGGTTTGTAGTACGTTAGTCATTATACGGATTTTAAAGTTCCGTGACGATCTTTAAATATTTTTAAACAGTCGTTCTTTATCACGTTGCCAATCACGCTCTTTCATGGTGGCCCGCTTATCATGCATTTGCTTACCTTTAGCCAAGGCAATTTCGATCTTGGCTTTGCCTCGCTTCCAATACATATTAAGCGGGATTAAGGTGTAACCTTTGCGCTCAACAGCGCCAATCAGCTTATTTAACTCGTTACGATTAAGCAGCAGTTTACGGTCGCGTTGTGGTTCGGGGACCACGTGGGTGGAAGCCGTTTTTAATGCCGTGATTAAGGCATTGGCTAACCAGGCTTCGCCATGACGGATCAGCACATAGCTGTCACTCAGCTGTGCTTTGCCTTCGCGTAAGCTTTTGACTTCCCAGCCTTCCAGCACTAAGCCCGCTTCGAATTTTTCTTCTATAAAAAATTCGTGGCGCGCTTTCCGGTTACGGGCGATAGTATTATCTGTTTGTTGAGGTTTATTCTTTGTGGCCATGGCGGCATTATACATGTGCATATTGCTGCTTGGCTTGAGCATTTTAGGAATTTCGCCCAGAATCGAGGCTATTTATCTCTTATGAGTGCGATATGGATAGACCGTTAAAGTCGGTTCATGGTGAGTGGACTTCTCGTTGGGCCTTTATTCTTGCTGCTACTGGTGCGGCGGTTGGCCTGGGAAATATCTGGAAATTCCCCTATATCACTGGTGAATATGGCGGTGGGGCTTTTGTATTAATTTACCTGGCTTGTATCTTTGCCATCGGTATTCCCATCATGATGGCGGAAATTCTCATTGGTCGGCGCGGCCGACAAAATCCTTTTAACAGTCTTGCTAGCCTGGCGGAAGAAGAAAAAGCCTCTTCACTTTGGAAATACCTTGGTTTTGCTGGAGTATTAGCCGGTTTTTTAATCCTGTCGTATTACAGTGTGATTGCCGGTCAGGCAATGGCGTATGTTCCCCGTTTGTTATTCAATGTATTTGAAGGGGTGACACCCGATGGTGCGCGAAACTTGCATCTGGCTTTCATTAAAGACCCTGAGAAACTGCTGGCCTGGCATACCATTTTTATGATGCTGACCATGTTGATTGTGAGCCGTGGGGTTCAAAGAGGGCTGGAAAAATCTGTGCGGTTTTTAATGCCAGCATTATTTCTGATTTTGCTGGCATTGGTGGCTTATGCTTATCAGACAGGTGTGTATTTTGATCAGGCTGTAAATTTTCTGTTTAAGCCGGATTTCTCCCGGTTGACCACAGAAGGTGTATTGGCGGCCATGGGGCATGCATTTTTCACGCTGAGTCTGGGAATGGGCGCCATAATGGTATACGGCTCCTATTTACCTAAACGTACCTCTATTTTTAAAGTTTCGCTCGCCATTTCTTTTATGGATACAGCGGTAGCCATTCTGGCTGGACTGGCTATTTTCCCATTGGTCTTTGCCAATAATATGGAACCGGGCGCGGGACCGAGTTTAATTTTTGAAACGCTGCCGATTGCCTTTGGCCATATGGAAAATGGCGCAATTTTTGGTGGGCTGTTCTTTTTGCTGTTGGTTTTTGCTGCCTTGAGTTCGGCGATTGCTTTGGTTGAGCCTGTGGTGACCTGGTTAGTCGAAAATTTTGAGATAAAGCGGCTTAATGCCTGCATTTGGGTCGGTATCTTGGTATGGTTACTTGGCCTGTTGAGTTTGTTCTCTTTCAATGTGCTAAAAGACTGGACTTGGCTTGATATGACGGCCTTTGAGTTGCTGGATTTTCTCACTGCCAATATTATGTTGCCTTTGGGTGGTATGTTAATTGCCATCTTTGCCGGATGGATCATGTCGCAACGCAGTACTCAGGAAGAGCTGGGGATAAAATCCAACCTGATTTATCACGAATGGCGCTTTTTAGTTCGCTATGTTACGCCAATAGCGATTTTTGTTGTATTTGTGAGTTTGACAGGTGTATTGGATTTCATCTTTTGATTATTTTCATTAGAGGTCAATAGAAACACTAAATGACGACTATTACACGCAGTTCACTGGTGATGTATACGCCGGATCAGATGTTTGATCTGGTGAACGATGTTGAAGCTTATCCCAGTTTTCTCCCCTGGTGCCGCGGCAGTAAAATTATCAGTAAGAATGATAGGGTTATATGTGCCACTTTGGATATAGCCAAAGGAGGGATCCATCATGAGTTTTCTACACGAAATACCCTGCAGCATGGTGAATCTATTCGTATTGAGTTGATTGATGGTCCATTCCGACATTTAGAAGGTTTTTGGCAATTCAGTCCGATTGGTGACAACGAGGGTTGCCGAGTTCAGCTGGATATGGATTTTGAGTTTTCTACTCGATTGTTGGATTTAGCTTTAGGACCTGTATTTACCCAAATCTCCGGTTCATTAGTCGAAGCATTTTGTGTCCGTGCCAAGGAAATTTATGGAAGCCGCTAATACAAAATTGATTACTGTTGAAGTCGCCTACGCGCTGCCTGATGAACAGGTAATTTTGTCATTGGAGGTGCCTGAAAATACCCCGGTTGAACAAGCCATCAAACGCTCAGGCATTTTAGAGCGTTATCCACAAATCAATATGGACAGCGATAAAGTCGGTATTTTTGGCAAGATTTGTAAGCTCGATGCCACGCTCAACCACAAAGATCGGATTGAAATTTATCGGCCTTTAATTGCCGATCCCAAAGAGTCACGTCGTCAAAAAGCCGAGATGGAAAAGAAACATAAAGCCGCGGAAGCTGCTAACGATTAATTCTGCTCAGCAGACTCTAACCACTCCAACTCTGCATCAGTAAAGCCCGCCTTTTTGCGGGCTTCAATATGAAATGGCCCACGGATCTCACCATTAAAATAAGTTTTTAATAATGTGGTGAAGGTGGAAGTAGGTTCCAGATCACGTTGCTCGCATAGATAATTAAACCAGCGTGTGCCGATTGATACATGACCTACCTCTTCGCGCAAAATCACTTCGAGAATTTCTACTGCAGCCAAATCACCACTGGCCCGCAATTTATTCATCATACCCGGCGTCACATCCAGTCCCCTCGCCTCTAATACCCTCGGCACCAGTGCCATGCGAATCAAAGGATCATGATGAGTTTTTTGCGCCATTTCCCATAAACCGTCATGGGCGGGAAAATCGCCATATGCATAACCGGCTTGTTGTAAATGTGCCGACAGCATGGAAAAATGTTTCGCCTCTTCATCTGCCACTTGTAACCAGTCACGATAATAATCGTCAGGCATATTGATAAATCGTGCAATCGCATCAAGCGCTAAATTAATCGCGTTAAACTCAATATGACAGATAGCATGGATGAGAGTGGTATGCCCGGTCTTTTGATTGTTTCGACGTCGCGGTAAATCCCGGGGAGACACAAGTTCTGGCTTCGCAGGTCTGCCGGGAATGGCAGGTACATTCAACGGTTGATGTTGAACCAGATAGCCATGTTGATAACATTCGGCGGCGAGTTGCCGGGTTCTCAGCGCTTTTTCAGCCGCATTGCTCACCAGTAGACATTGTAAAGCCTGCTGACGTAAATCTATTTTGGAATCAACCATCCATTCGTACTCTAGGATCAACAAAGGTGTAAGAAATATCTGTCAGCAGCAGGCCGAGAATATATAAAACAGAGCCGAGAAAAACCATGGCTCGAACAATGGCAAAATCCTGGGCATGAATGGCGTCGATGGTATAACTGCCCAGTCCCGGAATACCAAAAAATGATTCCAGAATCAGACTGCCCATAAATAAGGTGGGAATTACCACGACCGCGCCGGTCAATATTGGAATCATCGCGTTTTTCAACACATGTTGAAACAACACGCGAATTTCGGATAAACCCTTTGCTCTGGCCGTACGCACATAATCCTTGGAGATTTCTTCTAAAAATAAAGTGCGGTACCAGCGCGACCCCGATCCGATGCCCGAGACAATACCAATAGCAACCGGTAATAACAAAAACTTGAGTGTATGGATCCCTTCGCCAAAACCGGATATCGGTACTAACAGCATGATTTTACCGATTAAAAACTGTCCGGCAATGATATAAAACAAACTGGAGACCGACATCAAAATAACGCATAACACGACACCACCCAGATCGACATAGGTTGCCCTAAAAAACACCATCATCAAGGCAAAGGTAATATTGACCAGCAACCCGACAATAAAAACCGGAATTGCAATGGCCAGACTGGGCCACATACGGGTTTTGATATCCTGACCAATATCACGACCATCATCTGCCTGACCAAATTGAAAACTGAATAATGCTATCGTTTTGTCAAAAAAAATCGTATCACTGAGCTTGGCAAAACCTTCCGCGGATTCATTCCATAATAAATCACGGTCATATCCCCGCTCCTGCTTCCATGTTGTAATCGCCTGCTCGGTAATATAGCGCTCCCCCAACTGCATTCTTGCCATATCATCCGGTGTATTCACCATAAAAAACAAGGCAAATGTCAGCGCATTTACGCCCAATAAAATGGGAAAAGCATACAAAATACGGCGGATAATATAAGCCAGCATAGTCGTCTCAGAAACTGCCATTACATTCTGCTTCGAGCCAGGAGTGTCAACTCATTGAGGTGGATGTTATGGATCAGTTGGGTTTACAGGAATTAAAGTAAAACATTGTAACAGTGCAGCTCTAGGTTTGGTTATCAAGCAATTACTAATATTGTAGGTTTATTCGACAACTATTAATGATTACTATGGTCACAATCTTACGTAATCCACCGGGAGTAAAAGATGGCAAAAACAGCAATGGATCTTGTTCAGGCAGCTAAAGCCGCTATTCAGCAAATCAGTGTCTCTCAGGCACAACAGATGCTGGAAGAAGACAGTATCGCTCTGGATGTCCGCGAATCTGAAGAACTGGGCACCGGACAGATTGCTGACGCCAGACATATTCCACGTGGGATTCTCGAATTTACTATTGAAAGCCACCCGGATTTTAAGGATAAGACACGGCCTATTGTGGTGTATTGCAAATCAGGGGGACGAAGTGCATTGGCTACGGCAACATTACAACAGCTTGGTTATACCAATGTATATTCGTTAATTGGAGGCTATGATGCGTGGAGTGCCGCATTAGCAGACAATTAATATAACTACTAATAAAGAGCATCAGTCTGGAGGGGGAAAGACATGTTTACACGCTTTTGGATAATTGTCGCTTTGATGATGATCAGCCTGTCAGCTATCGCTGCCGAAACCCAGATTATGGTTCGGGCTAAAGCAGTTGATTCGAAATTTATTGGGACCAGTGTCGGAGGTATTCGCACCATAGTGGAAGATGCTGAGACCGGCGAAATACTCGATGAAGGCTGGATCAATGGTGGCACTGGCGATACCGCGGTTTTAATGGAAAATCCGATAAAACGTGGAGAACCACTGACTGATGAAAATACCGCAGGTTTTTTGGCCACAGTGGATATTGATGCACCCCGCTTATTAAGATTCAAACTGATTGGACCCTACGGCTATCAACAAGCCTATCAGGAAGCCAGTGTGACCAGTTGGGTCATCCCGGGTAAAGACATACTGGGTGATGGCATCATGATTACTATGACAGGCTTTATCGTTGATGCATGGACTCGTGTACTGGAAGGTGGTCAGGTCGATATTTATACCAAAGCCTCCTTGCTCTGTGGCTGCCCTATCACCAAAGATGGGCTCTGGAAGGCAGATAATTACGAAGCCAAAGCCATTATCATGCAGGATGAAAAAAATATTGATGAAGTCACACTCGACTTTACCGGGCCAGCCGGCATGTTTAGTGGCAAAACCACGATTACTGAGCCGGGACACTATAAAGCCGTTATTTATTTGTTTGATGCGAAAACCGGCAATGTTGGCGTGGACCGAGCAATGTTTGAAATTCCCAAAGCGCCGTGAATCATCCCGTTGAGTTGTAACAAACTGCCTGGCAATGCGTCTCTTTACACAAATGCCATTAAAAGAGTAGCAGCATGAGAATACAAAATTATGCCGTTGAAGGAGCCGGACTTGGCTTAAGACGCAGCTTTATTGATGAGATCATGCAATTGGAGCAACCACCTATCGACTTTATCGAAGTGGCTCCTGAAAACTGGATGGAAATGGGTGGCCGACTGGGCAAAAAACTGCGTGCCTTCAGTGAACGGTTTCCGATGTTATGTCATGGTCTCTCATTGTCTATTGGCAGTCCTGCACCGCTGGATGAGGCTTTTGTAAAACGTATTAGACAATTTCTGGATGAGCACCGGGTTCGGCTGTATAGCGAACATTTGAGCTATTGCAGTGATGATGGTCACCTGTATGATTTAATGCCCATTCCCTTTACTGATCAAGCTGTTAGCTATGTGGCGGATCGCATCAGTCGGGTGCAGGATATTTTGCAGCGTAAACTGGTGATAGAAAATGTTTCGTATTACGCCGCTCCCGGACAACAGGTTGAAGAAATTGACTTTATTAATGCCATCTTGCAACGCGCAGATTGTGAGTTGTTACTGGATGTGAATAACGTCTATGTAAACAGCATTAATCATGGCTATGACGCCAAGAGTTATATTAAAGCGGTCAATAGCAAGCGCATCGCTTACCTGCATATCGCCGGTCATTTTAATGAAGCTGAAGATTTGATCATCGATACCCACGGGGCTGATGTGATTGATCCGGTATGGCAATTGTTACATTACACCTATCAGCAACATGGCGTTATTCCCACCCTGCTCGAACGTGACTTTAATATTCCATCGCTCAACACACTGTTTGATGAAGTTGGGCAGATCCGTCATATCCAGTCGCAATATCGATCTGATCATGTCGCAAGCGCCTGACTTTATAACTACTCAGCAACAGTTTACTGCGCACCTTCGGGATCCTGAGACAGCGCCTGAACCGGCAGATGTGGAATCACGCCGTATGGCGATATACAGACGCTTGGTATATAACAATATAGAAAGTTTTTTAAGCAGCGCCTGCCCGATATCCAAACAGATCCTTGGCGATACTGCATGGCATGATTTAGTAAGGGATTTCATTCGTCAGCATCGTTGTGCTTCCCCGTTATTCAGTGATATTGCCCGTGAATTTGTCAGTTACCTTGAAGAACAACCTCAGCAAGATCTGCCAATGCCATTTATTGCGGAGTTGGCACATTATGAATGGGTTGAATTAGCGTTAGGTATTGCCAGTGCAGACTTTGTAAAACGCGAGCTGGATGAACATCAGGATATCCTGCAACTCAATCTGCAACGCTCTCCACTGAGCTGGAGTTATGCCTATAACTATCCAGTGCACCAAATCTCTGCAGACAATTTGCCTGACAAACCAGCAGAAACACCCTATTTTCTTTTGCTTTATCGTAATGATGAAGATCAGGTGAAGTTTATTGAATTAAATGCTGTGAGTGCGCGTCTATTGGATTTGCTCGAGGCGGGACAGACGGGTCAGCAAGCCGCGCAAGCGATTGCCGAAGCATTACAGCACCCTCAACCAGATATTGTCCTGCAAGGCGCAAAACAATTAATTGAAGATTGGTTACAACGCGGTATTGTGATCTAGAGGCATAAAAAAACCGGGCTAGTAAACTAGCCCGGTTTTTTTGATTGCTACGATGCTATTAGTTGGTCGCTAATTCAATCGCTTCAGCAGCCAAACGGGTAATTTCATCCCAGTTTTCAGCTTCGACCAGATTCGCGGCACACATCCATGAACCACCAACACAACCTACGTTCGGCAGACTGTAATAATTTTTAACATTCTTCTGGCTGACACCACCAGTTGGGCAGAATAAAATTTGTGGAATCGGCGCACCAATGGATTTCAGCATTGGAACACCACCTGCCGCTTCAGCCGGAAAGAATTTCATCGCCGTAATACCACGTTCCAGCAATCGCATCGCTTCACTTGGATTAGCAACGCCCGGTAATAATGGCACGCCTGTTTTTAATGCTGCTTCAATCAATGTGTCTGTTGTACCAGGGCTGACAATAAATTCTGCGCCGGCATCAATTGCTGCATTCAACGTTTCAATGTTAATAATGGTGCCTGCCCCAACAATCGCATCGGGCACTTCAGCTTTAATGCGCCGAATTGACTCCAATGCTGCATCAGTACGCAAGGTGATTTCCAGAACTTTCAGGCCACCTTTAACCAATGCATTGGCTAACGGTACAGCATGTTCAACATTGTTGATCACCATCACCGGGACAATCGGTGACACTTGCATAATTTCGTGAATCGTTTTGCTCATATAAAAAATATCCTAAATTTTCTGTTGGACAGTTATTCAACGTTGAACATATTGATAGCGCCTTCTTCTGCTGAAGAAACGCCGGCCCGGAAACTGTCAAACAGTTCACGGCCACTACCATAATGATGTTCGGTATTGGCCATCATGCAAGACAAGCGAGCATTAAACTCTTCATCATCAACCAGCACATTCATAATGCCATTTTCGGTATCAAGATGAATAATGTCGCCATCTTTGATTCTGGTCAGAGGACCACCATCAGCTGATTCCGGACACATCTGAATAGCAGATGGGACTTTACCTGACGCACCAGACATACGACCATCAGTAACCAAAGCAACTTTGAAACCACGATCTTGTAATACACCAAGCGGTGAGCTCAGTTTGTGCAGTTCAGGCATGCCGTTAGATTTTGGTCCCTGGAAGCGTAATACGACGATCACGTCTCTTTCCAATTCACCATTTTTGAATGCAGCTACCGCATCATCCTGGTCATCAAAAACCATGGCCGGTGCTTCAACAACACGATGTTGTGGATCAACTGCTGATACTTTAGATACACCACGACCCAAATTACCCTGGATAAGATGAACACCACCGGATTTTGCAAATGGCTCATCAACTGTACCGATAACCTCTTTATCCAGTGAAGATTTCGGTCCTTCCTGCCAGATAAGTTTGCCATCAATGATTTTTGGCTCTTGACTGTACTGTTTCAAACCTTTTTCATTACCGACCGTAATAATGTCTTCGTGCAATAAGCCGTGAGAGATCAATTCCTGAATCAATACGCCCATCCCACCAGCAGCCTGGAAGTGATTTACATCCGCGCTGCCGTTTGGATAGACCCTGCTTAATAATGGAACGATATGTGATAGGCGATCAAAATCATCCCAGTTAATTAAGATACCGGCAGCACGAGCAACGGCTACAATATGCATGGTGTGGTTAGTTGAACCACCGGTTGCCAGCAGACCGATAATGGCATTAAGAATCGCTTTTTCATCGATCATATGACCGATAGGACGGTAATCATCACCCATTGCAGTAAACTTCAATACCTGACGTGCTGCTTCTTTGGTTAATTCATCTCGCAATGGCGTATTTGGATTAATAAACGTACCACCCGGCAAATGCAGCCCCATGATTTCGACCATCATCTGGTTGCTGTTCGCTGTACCGTAAAAAGTACAGGTGCCGGGACTGTGGTATGACTCTGATTCCGCTTTTAATAATTCTTCGCGACCGACTTTGCCTTCGGCAAACAGTTGGCGGATGCGGACTTTCTCTTTGTTAGGTAAACCGCTCGGCATTGGGCCAGCCGGGACGAAAATAGTCGGCAAATGTCCAAAGCTCAGCGCACCAATTAACAAACCTGGAACGATCTTATCGCAAACGCCCAACATCAAAGCCGCATCAAACATGTTATGGCTGAGACCTACTGCAGTGGACATAGCAATAACGTCACGACTGAAAAGTGACAAATCCATGCCTGGGAAGCCTTGGGTAATCCCATCACACATTGCCGGTACACCACCCGCAAACTGTGCAACACCACCTGCTTCTTTCGCCGCTTGTTTAATTAATGGCGGAAAATCTTTGTAAGGTTCGTGCGCAGACAACATGTCATTGTAGGCAGAGATAATGCCGATGTTGGCTTTTTTGTCACCAGCCAAATCGCTTTTTTCCGTCGCGGCACAAGCAGCAAAACCATGAGCCAAATTGCCACAACCTAATGTGAGACGATGAGGACCTTGGCCTGCAGCTTCGTCAATACGAGCAAGATATGCCGTGCGAGATTTTTTACTTCGTTCGATCACTTCGTTGGTGAGCGAGTCTAAAACCGGATGAACCATAAAATAAGTCTCTCTTTCGTTTACTTGTAATGTCGAAGTAGCGGGATTCGAGGCCGCGTGATTGCAGCAGCGTTAATCCATCAGAACTAATATTCAGACAGAGCATTATATTCCTTATCACTCTTTTTCGCACTGTTTCTGGGCATGCGTCTGCCAGTAATCAAATTCATGGTTTACAAAATCTTCATTCACTATCCTGCAAATCGCGGAATGCCTGAGTTTGGCAGAATGAATATCTGGTCTGTGCAGGGACAACTTCCCAGCCAGGTTATCAAGCATAACAATAATTTGCTTGCCGAGGAGGTAAATTGTGCGGCAATAAAACAGTACAATAACAGGATTTTCCAACGTACCTTCGGTATGATGTCACGCTATTTTTCATCGATATTTCGATGTCTTGTTGCTCAATTATTAGGTGATAAAAATGACTGAAGTTAAACGCCTCCGTCAGGTAAAAAGCTTTGTCAAACGCGAAGGACGCTTAACGCCCGGCCAACAAAAAGCATTAGATTTGTTGTGGCCAAAATTCGGTATTGAAGCTGATGGCAAGTTGATTGATATGCAAAATTTGTTTGGTCGCCAGGCGCCTGTTGTCTTTGAAATTGGCTTTGGCAATGGGGCTTCGCTTATTGAAATGGCCATACAACAACCCGAGAGCGATTTTATTGGTGTCGAAGTACATCGTCCAGGGGTTGGTCAGCTATTAAAAGCCATCGAAGAGAACCGGCTGACGAATGTGCGCGTGGCCTGCACGGATGCGGTGGAACTGCTGAAGAAACAAATTTCAGATAATGCCCTGCAGCGTGTTCAGCTTTATTTCCCGGACCCCTGGCATAAAAAACGTCATCACAAACGTCGTATCATTCAGCCTGCCTTTGTCACGGTACTGGCACAAAAGATCGTTTCAGGTGGCTTTTTACATATGGCTACCGATTGGCAGGATTATGCGGAGCAAATGCTGCAGGACTTATCCGCCAGTGACACTTTTATAAACACCAGTGCATCAGGTGATTTTATCCCTCGTCCGGACTTCAGACCCCTCACCAAGTTTGAACAACGGGGTCATCGCCTTGGCCACGGCGTGTGGGATTTACTGTTTCAACGAAATTAATTATTACAAACTTGCTTCATTTGCACGCTTGAGCTAGTTTTGCGCCTTATATCTCTGACTTTTAACAGGTGACGCAGCCATGCCCATGTCTCGTGCAACGCAATTCGGTTTTTATTTTATGTTCGGGGCAGTTAGCAATTCTGTTATGGCAGCTGGCTATGCCCTGATTGAACAGAGTATCACCGGCCTGGGTCGTGCTTTTTCAGGAAGTGCCGCTGTAGCAGATGATGCAAGCACTATCTTTTTCAATCCGGCAGGCTTGACCAACTTAACCCGTAAAGAAATGAACATGGGGTTAAATCTGATCGCGCCACGAGCCGAATTCTCTGATAGGGGTTCGAATGCCAATGGCATACCATTAACCGGTGGTGATGGCAGTAATGCGGGCGAAATGGCCGCGGTTCCTAATTTTTACTATGCACAGCCATTAAATGAGAAAACAGTCGTGGGTATCGGCGTAGGGGCACCTTATGGCCTGGTCACCGACTACGGTGATAGCTGGCAAGGGCGTTACCATGCGATTCGATCTGACTTATTAACGGTCAATATCAACCCCAGCATAGCGTTTAAACCGACAGAAAAACTGTCATTGGGCTTTGGGGTGAACCTGCAATATATTGATCTGGAACTCACTCAGGCAGCAAACTTTGGTGTCTTATCTGGTACCCCCCAACAAAATGATGGTCGGGTAAGGTTAACGGCAGATGACTGGAGCTGGGGCTATAACCTTGGTATGACCTATCAGTTCACCGAAACCACACGCATGGGATTAAGTTATCGTTCTAAAATCACCCATGACTTAACTGGTGAGGGTGAGTTTCGCACTCCACCAAACGTTAGTGCTAGCGCTACTGCACTGGGCTTTAGGGATGGTGATATTAATGGTCGGGTGACTTTACCTGAATCCGCCTCAATCGCTTTACATCATCAACTCAATCCAAAATGGGCTGTCATGGCAGATGCCAGTTGGACCCGTTGGAATCGCTTTGAAGAATTACGGATCAACTCAGACGTACAGAGACTTAATTCTGTTAAAGAAGAAGACTGGGAAAACTCCATGCGATATGGGCTGGGTCTGGAATATCGGGCGAATGACCGTTGGTCATGGCGGGCAGGCATTGCTTACGATGAAACACCCATCCCTAACGCGCAACGTCGAACTCCCCGCATCCCAGACAGTGACCGCACATGGCTGGCTTTTGGAGCAAGTTATTACTATAGCGATAACATTATCCTCGATGCTGCTTATAGCCATATCTTTATGAAAGATACCAATATTGATGATACGGATGCCAATGGCAATCAATTGCTGGGTCGTTATAAAAATTCGGTCGATATCGTTGGTGTTCAGTTACGCTGGTTTTTTGATTAATCATGACCTCACAGGATTATATTTCACCTGACAAAGCGCAGACGCTCTATGGATTATTTTGTGAACGGGTGAAGCGCAGCCCTGACAACGAGGCTTATGGCTATTTTGATAATGAGAGCAAACAGTGGCAAACACTGAGTTGGCAGAATGTGGCAGATCAGGTTTATTTATGGCAACAGGCTTTGCAACAGGAAAATCTGCGTAAAGGGGATCGGGTTGCACTGAATTTACGAAATAGCAAAGAGTGGATATTTTTTGACTTGGCTGCCTTGAGTCTGGGGTTAGTGGTAGTCCCTCTTTATCCTGATGATCGTCCCGATAATGTTGCTTATATTCTGCAGGATGCTGATGTCCGTTTGTTGTTATTAAATAACCTCAAACAGTGGCAAGCGATTAAAGCCGTATTGCCAGAGGAGCATAGTCTTAATCGTATTATTATCCTCCATGACGAGTCTGCCGAGAACGAGTTGCCTTTGACCACCTTAGCTGACTGGCTTACACAAACTGATAATGATATTGCTCTCTCTCCTGCTGCACCGGATCAGTTAGCCTCCATTATTTATACCTCAGGCACTACTGGACGATCCAAAGGTGTGATGCTCAGTCATCAAAATATGCTTTCTGTCGCCTATGGTTCACTACAATTTTTTGAAATTTTACCGAACGACATTTTCTTATCCTTTCTGCCTTTGTCACATACTCTGGAACGTACTGGTGGATACTATCTGCCAATGATGGCCGGCTCGAAAGTAGTGTTTTCTCGCAGCATCCCTCTGCTGGCCGATGATATGCGGCAAGTAAAACCCACCATCATGATTGCCGTGCCCAGGATTTTTGAACGGATTTATGATCGAGTCCACAAACAACTCTCAGAAAGCAGCTGGATCAGACGTTTAATTTTTAAAGCTGCAGTAAATGTCGGCTGGAAGCGTTTTCAGTACCAGCAAGGTCGAAAATACTGGTTTCCTTCCATCTTGTTGTGGCCATTATTAAATAAACTGGTGGTGCGCAGGTTTCATCAACGGCTTGGCGGGAACCTGCGCTTAGCCGTTACTGGAGGTGCCGCCCTGCCTTCCTACGCTGCTAAGATGTTTATCGGCTTGAACCTAACCCTACTCCAAGGCTACGGGCTTACTGAAACCAGTCCGGTTATCAGTGTGAACGACCCATCAAGCAATGATCCAGCAAGTGTGGGTCGTCCAATCAAAGGCGTGGAAGTTCGTATCGGTCAACAAGACGAACTCGAAGTTAAAGGCCCAGGCAATATGCTGGGCTATTGGAATAATCATAAAGCCACGTCCCAGGTCATTGATGCAGATGGTTGGTTGCATACCGGAGATAAAGCTCGAATCAGTGAAAGCGGGCATATTTATATTGTGGGCCGCATTAAAGATATTCTGGTGCTTAATAACGGTGAGAAAGTCCCGCCGGGTGACATAGAAGCAGCAATTATCAGCAATGGTCTGATTGAGCAGGCTTTGGTGTTAGGTGAGGGGCGGCCCTATCTTGCGGCATTATTAGTTATAAATGGCGAAAAATGGCCGCAGATTGCGCAACAACTTGGTTTGGATCCTTTGTTAATGGATAGCTTAGATAGCAAAGTACTTCAGCACTATTTTATTAAGTTATTAAGACAATGGTTATTTGAATTTCCGGCCTATGCCCGAATTCGGCGGGTGTATCTGACATTGCAACCATGGACGCTCGAAAACGGTTTGCTCACTCCCACATTAAAGGTTAAGCGAGCTTTGGTACTGGAAAAATTTGATAGGCAAATCCAGGCACTTTATAGCGACGCATCAGGCTGATACGGATAAAGGCTCATTAATAAATTCTGGAATATGCCGCATAATGGCTTCAACGGTATGAAATGATCCAAAAATCAGAATACGGTCACCTGTGACTGCGTATTCTGCAGCGGTGTTATAGGCCTGTTCTACTGTGTCTTGAAGATGAACCCTGTCATTAGCAATTTTTCCTTGTAAACCTGCAGCTAGATCCTCAGCAGACTGCCCCCGATCTCCTGTCAGCCCTCCGATAAACCAGTTATCGATAACAGGAAGCAAGGCATCAAAAACGGCCCGACTGTCTTTGTCTCGTAACATGGCAATAACAGCATGGGTTTTACCTTCACAGGAGATTTCTCGTAACAGTTTTGCCAGATTTTCAGCACCTTGCTGATTATGCGTAACATCAAAAATGTGTGTAACTGGTCCGTCAATCTTTTGAAAACGCCCTGCCAGTCTGACTTGTTGCAAACCATTGCGGATGGCCGTTTCTGTAATTTTTGTCATGCCACTGTCTTTCAACAAGCTAATGACCTGTAATACGGCAGCACTATTTTGAAACTGGTAACACCCCAACAGTGCGGGGTGAGGTAGAGCATCAAATTGGTACTGTTTATTTTGCCAATGCCAGACATCACTCTGACTTTGATAAGTGAAATCTTTAGCTGCAATATACGCTGGCGCAGCGAGTTGATGGGCAATTTCAATCACGGTAGACGGTGGAGAGCTTTCGCTGCAGACGACCGGATGTTGCGCTCGCATTATGCCCGCTTTTTCAATACCGATAAGCTCACGGGTATCGCCTAACCAGACCGTATGATCCAAGCCAATCGGGGTGATTAATGCAATATCCGCATCAAACAGATTTACCGCATCCAGGCGTCCTCCCATACCGACTTCAAGTATGGCGATATCGATATCCTGACGACAGAAGATATCCGCCGCAGCCAAAGTAGCGAATTCAAAATAACTCAGTGAGACATCACCACGAGCTGTATCAATACGGTCAAAGGCTTCACAAATCTGTAGATCTGTTGCCGGTTGTCCATCGACCACAATACGTTCGTTATAGCGTAATAAATGCGGCGACGTATAACAGGCCGTACGATAACCGGCAGCCGATAGAATAGAAGCTAATAAGGCAACAGACGATCCTTTACCATTGGTTCCGGCGACTGTCACCACGCGAAAAGGCAATTTTTTGTCAGCATACATTTGCTGCCAAACTGCTCGAATCCGATCCAAGCCGGGATCTATCTCAGTGAAATGAAGCTTTTCCTGCCATGCCAGCCACTGCGGCAAGCTATTAAATCGCATAAACTGGATGTTAAACAGCGATACGATTTTGCATCATGGTCAACAAATTATTGAGACGATCACGCATTTCGCGACGGTCAATAATCATGTCAATAGCACCATGTTCCAACAAGAACTCACTGCGCTGAAAGCCCTCAGGTAACTTTTCACGAACAGTCTGTTCAATAACACGTGGTCCTGCAAAACCGATTAATGCTTTTGGCTCTGCCACATTTACATCACCAAGCATAGCTAAACTTGCAGAGACGCCACCCATAGTCGGATCAGTCATCACAGATATAAAAGGAATGCCAGCTTCTTCCAGTTGCGACAGAACAGCGCTGGTTTTAGCCATTTGCATTAGGGAAAATAACCCCTCCTGCATCCGCGCACCGCCACTGGCAGCAAAACAGATTAATGGTAATTTTTTGGCTAATGCCACTTTCGCTGCACGAACAAATTTTTCACCGACTACTGAGCCCATGGAACCGCCCATAAACCCAAAATCGAATGCAACGACGACAACGGGCAGACCTTTCAATGTGCCCTGCATCGCTAATAAAGCATCATTTTCACCCGTGGTTTTTTGTGCTTGGGTAATACGATCTTTATAACGTTTGCTATCTTTGAATTTAAGTGTATCGACAGGTTTTACTTCAGTTCCGATTTCCTGCCGATTGTTTTCATCCAGGAAGTTTCCCAATCGAACGCGGGCATTAATACGCTGATGATGATCGCATTTTGGACACACCATTTGATTACGTTCCAACTCTGCTCGGTAGAGAACGTTGTCACATGCAGGGCATTTACACCAGACACCTTCTGGTACCGAGCGGCTACGGCCACTGGTGCGGATTTTCGACGGTAATAATCTTTCAAACCAACTCATTGTGTCACCTTCACTCTATTTATGCCGAGACGCTGGCTAAGTCACGCGCATTAATTGCGTGACGCATTTCAGCTAATAAACTTGCCACTGCGGCAGGTAAATCCTGTGGACGATTGGCATGTTCTTCAATGCAACGAACCAATGTACTGCCCACGACCACGGCATCAGCAACCTGAGCAACAGCAGCAGCTGACTTGCCATCTCTGATACCAAAGCCGACACCAAGCGGTAAAGAAGTATATTTGCGAATCTCTTCCAGTTTGGCAGTCACTTCATTAATTTCCAGCGCAGCGGCCCCGGTCACACCTTTTATCGATACGTAATAAATAAAGCCTTTGGCATGTTGGGCAATTTTCTGCATTCGCTCTGCTGAGGTGGTAGGAGCAACGAGGAAAATCGTATCGATGTCATGTGAATTCATCAACTGCAGGAATTCTTCAGATTCTTCTGGTGGCATATCAACCGTTAACACACCATCGACGCCAACCGCTTTAGCTTTCCTGGCAAAGTTTTCGTAGCCCATGGCTTCCAAGGGATTGGCATATCCCATAAGCACAATGGGTGTCTCAGTATTTTTTTCTCTGAACTGTTTCACCATGTCCAGAATGGAGTTCAAGGTGACATCATTTTTTAATGCACGTTCGCAGGCCTTTTGAATGACAGGTCCATCTGACATTGGATCAGAGAATGGCACACCAAGCTCGATAATATCAGCACCGGCCTCAACCAAGGCATGTAGCAGCGGCACTGTTACCCATGGTTCCGGATCACCTGCCGTTACATACGGAATAAGTGCGGTTTGCCCATCTGCCTGAAGATTTTTAAAACATTCTTTAATACGACTCATTGTATATTCCTCAAAAATTCAGACCCGCCATGGCGGCGACGGTGTGCATATCTTTATCGCCACGTCCTGATACATTTATAAGGATACTTTGATCGGCTGACATTGTTGGCGCTAATTTTGAAGCATAGGCCAAAGCATGGCTGGTTTCTAACGCCGGAATAATACCTTCAGTACGCGTCAGCTCATGAAAGGCCTCTAAAGCTTCAGTATCTGTCACCGTCACATATTGTGCACGTCCAATATCTTTTAACCAGGCATGTTCAGGTCCCACACCAGGGTAATCCAAACCAGCCGAAATAGAATGTGTTTCGGTAATTTGCCCAGCAGTATCCTGAATCAGATAAGTACGATTGCCGTGTAATACGCCAGGGGTGCCTGCTGATAATGGAGCTGAATGCTGACCGGTTTGCAGGCCATGGCCCGCCCCTTCAACACCAATCATCGCAACGGATTTATCTTCAATAAACGGATAGAACAGTCCAATGGCATTAGAACCACCACCTATGCAGGCCACCAGCGCATCAGGGAGTTTCCCGGTGGTGTTCAGCATTTGCTGGCGGGCTTCACGACCAATAACGGATTGAAAGTCACGTACCATCGCCGGATAGGGATGAGGACCAGCTACCGTACCGATAATATAAAAAGTATCATCTACATTGGTGACCCAATCACGTAGGGCTTCATTCAATGCATCTTTCAGTGTTTTAGAACCGGATTGTACAGGCACCACTTCAGCACCTAACAGCTTCATCCGGTAAACATTCTGCGCCTGACGGGCAACATCTTCGGCTCCCATATAGACGACGCATTCCATTCCCAAACGAGCGGCTACTGTTGCCGTCGCGACGCCATGTTGGCCGGCTCCCGTTTCAGCAATGATACGGGTTTTGCCCATACGTTTGGCCAGCAGCGCCTGACCAATAGTGTTATTTACTTTGTGAGCGCCAGTATGATTGAGATCTTCACGTTTTAAATAAATCTGCGCACCACCGAGCTTGCGGGTCCAGTTATCAGCATGATAAATAGGAGAAGGACGACCAACAAAATCAGCAAGATCTTTATCCATCTCGGCTTGAAAGACCGGGTCATTTTTATACTGTTTATAAGCTTCTTCCAGCTCATAAATAGCACCCATGAGGGTTTCACCAACAAAACGCCCACCATAAGGACCAAAATGACCTAACTCATCGGGGTAATGTTTAAAGTAATCATCAATCTGTATCTCAGGCATTTGCCACCTCTCGCATGAATGCGCTTATTTTATTATTACTTTTAAGTCCTTTCGACTCTTCTACACCGCCACTCACATCAACTGCATAAGGCGATACCTGGCGAATAGCTTCGGCAACATTTTCAGTTGTCAGACCACCCGCGAGTATTAACGGCTTGTTAACCGCAGTAATCATTGACCAATCAAAAGTCTGACCGGTTCCCCCCGGCACGCCTTGTTGGTAGCTATCCAGCAATAAAGCTGATGCTTCAGAAAAATCTTCTGCAGCCTGTATTAAATCGGCTGCTGACTGCATGCGTATCGCTTTTATAAACGGTACGTTGAATTGAGTACAAAAATCTGCTGATTCATCGCCATGAAATTGCAATAAACTTAATGGAACCTGTTCGAGAATATGTCGTACCGTCTCTACAGACGCATTCACAAATAAGCCTACAGTCGAGACAAACGGGGGCAGCTGCGCAGTAATTGCCATTGCTTGAGACACGGTTACTGCTCGGGGACTTGGTTCATAAAAAACCAAACCTATCGCATCAGCCCCACTTTTTACAGCAAATTCAGCATCTTGGCGACGCGTAATGCCACATATTTTAACGCGGGTTCTCATTTTGAGATTATCAGCTTTCTAAAAGTTAGCCTGATACTTTACCAGAGCACTGGAAAACCTGACACTGCTGGCAGGAAAAATTCATCGGGATAAATAACGTCCGTGAGATAAAGACCCTGTGGTGGTGCCGTTACGCCCGCCAAGTTGCGATCCTGACTAAGCAAAACTTGTTTCGCCCAATCAACGGGTTGTTTGCCCTCGCCTACCGGCACCAGAACGCCTAATAAGTTTCGTACCATGTGATGTAAAAATGATCTGGCTTCAACATCAACTGCTATGCAATCATCCCGGCGTGTAACAATTAATTTATCAAGCGTTTTTATCGGACTTTTCGCCTGACATTCCTGCGCTCTAAAGGCTGAAAAATCATGCTGGCCAAGCAACAAGTTAGCGGCAAGTTGCATCTTGTTTTCATCGAGTGATTTGTAGACCCACCACATGCGTTGATGATGGACACTGGAACGACTGTCTCGATTGAGAATTAGGTAACGATAACGGCGCTTGACCGCACTAAAGCGCGCATTGAACTCTTCTGGAACAGATCTGACCCATTTCACACATACATCATGTGGAAGGTTGGAGTTCAATCCCAATAACCAGTTGCGCTGCTCGCGTATGGCATCAGTATCAAAATGTACTACCTGATTTAATGCATGAACACCGGTATCCGTGCGACCTGCAGCAAACACTTCTGTTGGGGAATTGGCAATCAGTGAAACGGCTTTTTGCAATTCGCCTTGAACGGTGCGCTGTCCCGGTTGAAATTGCCATCCGTGAAATTGACTGCCGTCATATTCGACACCTAATGCTAATCTCACAAGATAACTCGTTACGACAGAGAGTCGAGTAATTCTTGTGCTCGCCTCTTCTGATCATCAGTACCTTGCTCAAGTACTTCTTCCAGAATACCTCTGGCACCTTCCGGATCACCCATATCTGAATACGCTGCAGCCAGATCCAGTTTTGTCTCGGCCTCATCAATAGAATCAAAGTCGCTGAGATCAAAATCCAGCTCATCATCATCCATACTGCTATCGAGGTTCAGATAATCTTCAAAAACATCATCGGTTTTTTCTAGACTATCAGATTCAACATCAAATCCACTTATGTCTAATTCATCAGCCGACAAAGAATCGATTGTGGGAGATTTATCATCGCTAGTGGAGGTAAAACTAACACTGTCATCTTCCGATTCATCAATATCCAAATCCAGAACTTCCGGTGCAGAGGAATCCGGTTGCAGAACATTATCTTCTTCCAGGTCGATTCTTAAGTCGTCATCCTCAGCAAAATTCTCTGTTTCCAACTGGGTTTCAATACTTTCAATATCTTTTTCTTCAGATTGATAATTGGTATCAAACTGCAATAAATCTTCGTCATCACGTTGATAAACTTCTTCAGCCTGTCGGGTCTTGGTTGAATCCACTTGATAATCATCGAGATTGAATTCAATATGATCAGGTTGTTCTGCTTGCGCTGATGATTCATCATTATTTTCTAAGGCCGACTCATCTTCTTCATTGAAATCGACTTCCTCAGTTTCCGTCAAATCAGTTTCTTCGACTGATTCTATTTGTTCAGCAAACAACGGATTATGTGGCAGCAACTGACTGCCCCAAGCTCTGATTTCAGGCCATTGTGGATCTGTTTCATCAATACCTGAAGTATTGAGTACGGCGATGAAATCAGCAGATTTCTGTTGTTTGTAATAGACAAACATTAACTTAGCCGCGATATCTTTATCTTCAGGAGCTTGTTGGTGAGCCTGTTCAAGTGCACTTCCTGCCTGCACATAATCCGCATAACCAACAAACATGTCAGCTTGTTCAACTAACTCATCCACTGATTTTGTTTTAGTAGGTTTGGTATTGCTTTCTGCTGGAGCATTGCTGTCCTCTACCACCGGTGTAATGACGTTGACACTGCCGACTTCCGGCGTAGTTTTGGCCGATTTCTTATGGTTGATTTTACTGACAGCATCATCCCAGCTTACTTCACGCTGATTACGACGAATGATCATCCACAGAATGAGCAGCAATAACAGTACAGCAAGTAATGATTCAATTTTATGTGCTATTACAAAGGCCTGTACGCGCTGATAGAGTGAATCCATTTGCTGTTGATCAATATCAAGCACTTGGGCAGCGTCATCAATAGCGGCATTAACCTCTGCTGTAACAGACTCCAATTCAGCATTATCAGGATTTTCTGTATCTGACAGCTCGGTTTGTTCCGCTAAAGTGGTTTCAGAAAGTGTTTCATTATCAGCCTGCTGAGCTGAAAATTCGTCTGAAATGATTGTCTCATCATTCTCTTCATCAGCTTCTGCTGAATCCGTACTGTCAATTGGAACGGGTTCCCAAGCTTCAGACTCATCCGTTGTATCAGCAACTTCAGCAGCTTCAGTCTCCAAAGTCGCATCGACGGCTTTGCTATCTGCTTCACTTCCCTCTAATATCGCATTTGCTTCATCAACCAGTGTCGCCAGATCAATCTGGGTTTCGTCTTGCTCCAACAAACTTTGAAGGCGTGCCATATCGGCATCTTTCAAGGAAATAAGCCGCCGCATCGTATCCAGCTGACGCTCCATTGCATCCATTCGATTTTTAAAATCAATATTTTCCTGCGATTGAGCTTCAATCGTTTCCTGTGCCAGGGTTAACTGTTCGCTGATACGTTGTAAATCAGGATCGCCTGTAACATCAGGATCCGCTTCAAGCAAACTGTTCTCAGTTGCAGCAATTAACTTTAACCGAGCACTTTCTTCATCAGAAGCTGCAATATCATTTTCTGTTGATGGTACTTCACCATCACTCACACCGGGAGCCTCGGTTCCACTGTCAGTAACGGTAGAATTATTTGTTGCGTCTGTATCGTCAGTAGTCGTTTGTACAACGGGTGTTATCTGAGGAGCGTTTCGATTCTTCCATGCCGCGTTTTGTCGATCTACTTCAGATTTTGCTTCGCTAGCAGATAAACGGGTTATTTCATCGGTTGTTGGAATACGAAGCGTACTGTCTGCATACAGGCTATTTACATTATTTTGCTGAAAAGCCTGCGGATTGGCGTTGAGCAACCCAATCATCATTTGTTGCATTGAAATATTGCTATTCGGACGAGTTCTCTCAGCAATACTCCATAATGTATCTCGTGAGTGAACTTTATATTCTGTCAGGTTTTGTCTTGATGATGCCGTTGAAGTTGTCTGAGAACGGGACTGTGATGGCGCCGGCATTGTGGAATCATTTGTAGATGGACGCGACGCTACACGGTTACCATACAGCTCTTTTGGTGGATCCAAAAGCACCGTATATTCACGTAATAATTTCCCCTGTCCCGTGGTTGCCGCTAACAAAAACCCAAGAAATGGCTCTTTAATTGGCACGTCAGAACTGACCATGATTCGCGTTGAATTAGCTTCTTCAACAACTTCAAATGTCAGTTGGGTGAGCAAGAAACTACGCTCCAAGCCCGCGCGTTCAAAATCCTCAATTGAAGCCAGTTTGACTTCGAGATTACCTCGCTCATCATCTCGTAGGGCATTCACCGATATTTCGGCTTTAAAAGGCTCGTTCAGCGCTGAATAAAGTGTTATCTGTCCAAGCCCAAAAGCATAACCCGGTAAGGGAGTTAAGAAACCTAGTGCCGTAGCTACCGACAAACGGGTCAACGTTTTTTGTTTCATTTAACTCCCCTTCCTTGACACTCTCAGCTATGCCTAGAGGTATTTCTCGACCAAAAGCTCGGCGATTTGCACGCTGTTCAGTGCTGCCCCTTTACGGACATTGTCTGAGACAACCCATAAATTCAATCCGTTGGGATGAGAAATATCTTCACGGATACGGCCTACATATACAGGATCCTGACCAGATGAATCTGTGACCGCGGTTGGATAACCGCCATCTTTGTGCTCATCCAGCACCACAATGCCATCAAATGCCGCGAGTAAGGCTTTGGCTTTTTCTGCCGTAATTTTGTCACGCGTTTCAATATGGATCGCTTCTGAGTGACCAAAAAACACCGGCACTCTCACCGCTGTAGGATTTACCTGAATATCATTGTCGCCCATGATTTTGCGGGTTTCCCACACCATTTTCATTTCTTCTTTGGTGTAGCCGTTATCCATGAAAACATCAATTTGCGGGATCACATTAAAAGCTATTTGTTTTGGATAAACTTCTGCTTCAACCGGCCGTCCATTCAACAAAGCAGCTGTTTGCTTGGCCAACTCATCCATCGCTGGTTTACCGCTTCCAGAGACCGCCTGATAGGTGCAAACATTGATACGTTTAATTCCAACCGCATCATAGATAGGTTTTAAGGCCACCAGCATTTGAATGGTTGAGCAATTCGGGTTAGCGATAATGCCACGTTTTTTGTATCCCGCAACAGCATCTGGATTCACTTCCGGTACGATAAGCGGCACATCATCGTCATAACGGAACTGAGAAGTATTATCGATAACGATACAACCAGCAGCCGCTGCTTTTGGTGCATAGATTTCTGACACACTGGCGCCCGGTGAAAACAGACCAATTTGTACTTTGGAAAAATCAAAAGTAGCCAGGTCTTCCACCACTAACGATTTATTACCAAATTGTACGGTTGAACCAGCAGAACGTTCGCTGGCTAATGCATAAACTTTACCGACAGGAAATTTACGTTGATGCAGGATATCCAGCATCGCTTCACCTACCGCGCCAGTAGCCCCTACAACAGCAACATCAATTTGTTTAGTCACAATTCACCTAAATTCTTTTGTTACAGCGCTGCCACGACGGCATCGCCCATTTCAGCAGTGCTCACGCGAGTCATGCCCGCAGAGAAAATATCTGCTGTTCGTAAACCTTGATCCAACACCTTGCTCACCGCACTTTCTATACGATCAGCGAAATCCGGCTGGTCAAGCGTGTAACGTAACATCATAGCAGCTGACAATATCGTTGCCAGTGGATTCGCAATGTTTTGTCCAGCAATATCAGGAGCTGAACCATGAATCGGTTCATACATTCCCTTACCATTTTCGTCCAATGAGGCCGATGGCAACATTCCAATCGACCCCGTCAGCATTGAAGCGCAATCCGATAATATATCGCCAAACATATTGGTCGTCACCATGACATCAAACTGTTTTGGTGCGCGTACTAACTGCATTGCAGCGTTATCAACATACATGTGACTCAATTCAACATCAGCATACTCTTTGGATAATGTCGTCATCGTTTCACGCCATAACTCTGTGCATTCAAGCACATTGGCTTTATCCACAGAACACACACGGCTTTGTCGCTTACGAGCAATATCAAACGCCACACGGCCAATGCGATTGATTTCACTTTCGCGATAGACCAAGGTGTTGTAGCCCTCTTTCTCGCCATTTTCCAAGGTACGTATTCCCCGAGGCTGACCGAAATAAATGCCACCGGTTAATTCACGCACGATCATTAAATCCAAACCAGCAACCACTTCCGGTTTCAAGGTAGAAGCATCGGCTAATTGTGGATATAACAAGGCCGGACGTAAATTGGCAAATAGATTTAATTGTGAACGAATACCCAATAAACCTTTTTCTGGACGCACACTGATATCCAGTGACTCCCACTTATAGCCCCCTACAGCACCTAATAATATGGCATCAGCCTGCTTTGCCATCTCTAAGGTTGCTTCGGGTAGCGGGCTGCCAGTCTCATCATAGGCGGCACCACCAATCAACCCATGTTCCAGCTCAATATCCAAACCATCCTGTTTAAAGGCTTTTAACACTTTAACGGCTTCAGCCACAATTTCAGGTCCGATACCATCACCGGCCAATACTGCAATTTTTTTTGTCATGAATATTCTTACTTATAAATTTAGATAAAAAATCAGGAAAACAGCCACGGCGCCTCTTCGCGACGTCGGGCCTCATAGGCTTTAATATCATCCGTATGTTGCAAGGTCAGACCGATATCATCTAAGCCCTCAAGCAAACAATGCTTCTTAAAGCTGTCAATTTCAAAAGGAAATTTTTCACCATTCGGTAACAGAATAGTTTGCTCGGGTAAATCAACTGTAAGCTGGTAGCCCGGCGTGGCCTCTACTTGTTCAAATAACGTATCAACCTGTTTTTCATCGAGTTTGATGGTCAAGATGCCATTCTTACTGCTGTTACTAAAAAAGATATCAGCAAAACTTGGCGCAATAATGACTCGAATACCAAAGTCCTCCAGTGCCCACACCGCATGCTCTCGACTGGATCCGCAACCAAAATTTTCCCGGGCCAGCAAGATAGTGCCCCCCTGATAACGCGGTTGATTTAACTCAAAATCAGGATTCAATGGTCGATTGCTACTATCCTGCCCAGGCTCACCATGATCAAGATAGCGCCATTCATCAAACAGGTTCGGGCCAAAACCGCTACGCTTTATCGATTTCAAAAACTGTTTTGGAATAATGGCGTCTGTATCAACATTAGGTCGATCCAGTGGAATGACTATGCCGGTTTCCACGGAAATTTTTTGCATATTAACCTCTTAATTCTTATCGCAGCGTCTTTAAGCGACTAAATGCGCTATTTGCTGTATCAGCTGCTTTTCAACTCAAGACGAGTAAATCTTTTGAGTCTTATGCTTCTAAAGATACAACCAAAGGCATAAGACATATCAAAAACCTGCAAAATAATACCATTGTTTGCCATGGCATATTTTGTTGGTAACCATATCTTGAAGCCTAACGGACTTGTTGTATTTCGCTATCAATAGCGTCGTGCTGTTGAATCAACTCGTCAATCGACTTGGTTAAGTCACTATCTATTGAGCCTTTTAAGACAACGATTTCGACACGACGGTTGACTGCTCTGTTTTCGACGGAGTCATTAGGCGCTAACGGGCGGGTATCTGCATAACCTTCAAGCACAAACCGCTCTGGTGGAATCGTATTGTAATCAAGCAGTTCATGTACAACGGAGGTTGCCCGAGAAGTAGATAACTCCCAATTGGAACGATAGCGTGAGGTATTAATTGGCACATTATCGGTATGCCCGGCTACCGCAATTAAGCCATCAGTTTGAGTTAACACTTCATTAATTTTTTTCAGGATCGGGACAAAGTCCTGGTTTAACGTCGCATCTCCAGAAGGGAATGAACCACGCTCACGGATGCGGATAACAATACGGTTCAATTGATTTTCCACCACGATCAGACCTCTCTCGATTTCTGACTCTAGTGCTTCTTTGAACTCTTCCACTTCTTCTGCTACCTGCTTTGCCTGGGCTTCAGCAACAGCTTCTGCGTCCATCGTAACTTTTAGAACATCTCTGGTATCGTCTGTGGTTTCCTGTCTGACAATATTCAATGGAGTAGGCTTGGGTTCGCCAGGACTGAATTCCTGGGCAATGATACTGGTTCCTTTTGGGATCGCTTCATCAACCACTTCCCTTTGCACCCCAAATGCCTTTTCCAGGGACATGACAACCATTTTATATTTGATCGCATCAATTTCAGCAAAGGAAAGTAGTAAAACAAAGAAGCACATCAATAACGACATTAAATCAGCGAATGTCGCCATATAGGCAGGTAATCCTTTTTTCTGCTGTTTTTTGAAACCTTGCGTTTCGGATTCACTCATGATTTATGCCTTCTTTCAGCAGACTAAGCTTCAGCCGGTGCAACAGCTTCAACATCCCGCTGGGAAGAAGGCAGATAATTTTTCAATAACTCTTCCAATACTTTTGGATTTTGTCCTTCCTGAATACCCATGACACTCTCAATAATAATGCTTTTATTCATCAGCTCTTCATTACTGCGCAATGCCAGTTTATCGGCAATAGGTAAGGCAAACATATTGGCCAACATTGCTCCGTAAAGCGTCGTTAACAAGGCAACAGCCATGGCTGGGCCGATAGATTTAGGATCTGACATATTTGATAGCATCTGAACCAAACCTACCAAGGTACCGATCATTCCCATCGCAGGACCAGCGTCACCAATTTGCTGAAAAATTTGCTGGCCAATCGTATGCCGGTTAACGGTTTCATTCATTTCCGTGTTCAGGGCTTTTCTAACTACGGCAGGCTCATGACCATCAACGAGCATACGGATACCTAATGCGAGCGCCGGATTTTTAACTTCTTGTCTTTCCAGGGCTAACAAGCCTTCTTTGCGGGCGATACTGGCCAGCTGAACAACTCTACTGATAATTTCTGTGGGATTTTCGGATTTATGCAGGAAAGCTTTGGTGGCCGTTTTCATTGAGCCGATAAACTGTTTCATGGTAAAGCGCATCATGACGACGGCAAAGGTCCCGCCGATAACAATCATGAAAGAAGGTGTATTGAGAAAAGTACTTGCCGCAGCACCGAGGGCAATGGTGGCGATGATTAAACCCCAGGAAATCAAAAAACCCAGTAAGGTAGCCAAATCCACGTGCTTTTCTCCCTGATTGAATAATGCCTGAAGTTACTTAATAATTCTGGCACATAATTGTACCGGATGATATTCAAAATCAACTGTTTCAAGTATTCACAGCATGTTGATGTCTTTTTCGACGATAAATAATTATCGCTGGCGTCATTGCCAGGGCAATTAAAATTAACAGTAATACTAATGGCCAGATCGTAGGCTGATTCCATTTTGCTCGTAGCTGCTCACGTAGTAGCGGATCGATCCGGTGATACTTTAATGTATTGTTCGCCATCAAATTAGGTTTGATATTTTTATTCCAGGCATGGAACAAGGTTAACTCCTTGGGATGAAATCCCCACACCCAGGGCGCATCATACCTGACAATATCAACCATTTTGTCAATAATTTTTTGGCGTTCAGCATTATCTGGCATCACCCGCATTTGCTCAAATAATGAATCGAATTCCGGGTTTTGATAATTCGCACTATTTTCACCATTGTGAATCGCTTTAGCATTCGGCCCGTATAACAAAAACAGGAAATTCTCAGGATCCGGGTAATCGGCACTCCAGCCGACTTTAAATATCTGCGTTTGCCCACGACGCATCTTATCTTGAAAGCGATTGTAGTCAGTTGAACGAATCACCAGCTGAATATTAAGTTTCTGGAACTGTTTGCGCATCCAGTCTAATTGGGACTTGGCATCAGGTCCGACGGCTGAAATATCAAAATATAATGTTAATGGTTGTCCGGTTTCAGCGTCTCTCCCTTTAGGGTATCCAGCCTCAACCAGCAGATTTCTTGCATATTCAATTGATCTGGTTCGCACCGCGTTGTCACGCCACTCATATACATAAGGATCCAATCCTTCTTTGCCTTCGCGATATCCAAAAATGCCGGGAGGTATCGGGCCTTGTGCGGGTATGCCTCGACCGTTAAAAAAGATAGAAACAAATTCTTCTTGATCGATTGCAATCGCAATGGCTTGTCGTAATTTTCGTGCTCTTTCGCTGTATCCGCCAACGACCGAGTCAAGCATGTTAAAGCCAATATAATGTGTTGTAGTGCCAACCGCCGTTTGTAAATCTATGCCTTTTTTCATCATGTCATCGCTCAAACCGAAGGAACCTGCTGAAGAGACCTGAATTGCTTGCTCAAAACTATCTGAAGTTAATCCACTAATATCGTAATAGCCTTGAATAAATTTTCCCCAATAGGATGTGCTCTCTTTTTCCAGGGTATAAACAATTTTATCGATAAATGGCATGGGTTTGCCGGCATCATCCAGCAATCCTGCTGCTGCATCACCCGGGAGACCTTCCACGGGATAAACCTCACCGTGATAGTTGGGATTCTTGAGCATCACCATTCGCCGGTTGGGATCATTCTCAGTCATGTAATAAGCACCTGTGCCCACAGGATACCAATCCAAAGTGATATTTTTATCAATTAAAACGCTCTGCTGATAAAACGCATCAGCTTCCCATGGGATGGGAGCAAAAAAAGGCATGGCCAGCCAATATTTCAGCTGAGGATACTGGCCATAGACTGTTATCTGATATCGATAATCGTCGAGCAGTTTGACTCCGCTAATCTGCAAATTCCGGAGATCAATAGCTTGTTCTTGTAGCTGCATCTTTCCGAGCATAACGGCAAAGTCACCCAACCCCACAATGTGTTCGCTCATTAATCCGAGAATTGGGGAATGGACTTCTGGATGTGCCAGTCGTTTTATTTGATATACATAATCAGCCGCTTTCAATTCTCTTGTCGACTGTTGTGGAAAATCCATAATTGTCTTGATGTGGCTTGAAGTCTGTTCATTCAGTTCGTGATAAAGCCAACGTCCATTTTTGTCTTGTGCAAATGCCGGATGCGGTTGATAGGCAATCCCGGGACGAATGGTTATCGTATAGCGTGAAAAGGCGACATTTTCTGAAGTTTGTAGTGCTGCGGGCAGCGGCTTACCCTGTTTATCCAATAACTCAACTTGAGGCATCATCGCAGCAGTTAAAGGTTCTAAGGTATAGGGTCGTTTTAGATAATGATATTGAAGTGGCGGCTCATAAATTTGTGCCGTGATCAGACTTTCATTTGCTGAGTAGGATCGGGCAGGATCCAGATGTTTGGGTCGTAACATAAATGAACTGTAACTTACCGATATGTCACTTTGTGCTTCAGGGTAAGGTGAGTTAATCGCAGATAGATCACATCCTGCCAGCAATAAAAGTAGCAGGCCATGCAGTGACACACTTAATCGGGACATAACATTCCATAGCCGAGACCGTTCAAACGGTGAGTATAACGGGAATGCATACAGCTCGCCTCTTCCAGTACCTGCTAAAATCAGGTAAGTTTATCGGTTTTAAAATTTCTGGAGTGCTTCATGGGTTTCCTACAAGGTAAACGGGTATTGATTGTTGGCGTGGCCAGCTCGCGTTCTATCGCTGCCGGTATTGCGCATGCGATGGCGCGTGAAGGCGCAGAATTAGCTTTTACCTATCAAAATGACAAACTCAAATCACGCGTTGAAAAAATTGCTGAAGAATGTGGCTCCAATCCAGCGTTAATTTTCCCATGTGATGTTAGCAGTGACGAACAGATTACTGCTGTTTTCGATGCTTTGGCCCAACAATGGGATGGGCTTGACAGTATTATTCACTCAGTCGCGTTTGCACCTCGTGAACAACTACAAGGCAGTTTTGTTGACAGTGTGACGCGTGAGGGTTTTGCCGCTGCGCATGATATCAGTGCATACAGCTTTGCTGCATTGGCAAAAGCGGGTAAAGAATTAATGGCTGGCCGTAATGGTTCATTATTAACATTGAGCTATCTGGGTGCCGAACGTGCTATTGATAATTACAATGTTATGGGTGTTGCCAAAGCAGCTTTGGAAGCCACTGTCAGATATATGGCTTATTCACTTGGTCCAGAGGGTATTCGGGTCAATGCGGTTTCGGCCGGGCCTATTAAAACCCTTGCTGCCGCAGGTATTGGTGATTTTGGCAAGATGTTGGCCTACGGTGAGCGTAACGCGCCACTGCGTCGTAATGTCACTATTGAAGAAGTTGGCAATGTAGCTGCATTCTTGTGTTCAGATCTGGCATCTGGTGTTACCGGTGAAATAACCTATGTTGATGGTGGTTACAACATCGTTGGTATTGGCGATAAGTAGCATTAAACCGATGTTGATATAGTTAATAAAAACAGGGCTTAAAGCCCTGTTTTTGTATTAGAAGGAAACCCCATGCCTCACTCTCATGCCGTTCTATTATTAATATCAATTGTTCTGAGTGCTATCGGCGGCGTTCTACTTGGCTGGTTTTTCGGTGAATTATCAGTACAAATCGGCTGGCTTGGTGATTTGTTTCTCAATGCCCTGAAAATGGTCATAATCCCATTGATTGTGGCATCGGTAATAAGTGGTATAGGTGCACTAGGTGATATTCGTAAACTGGGTCGTTTAGGCGGCTCCACACTTCTCTATTATGCTCTGACAACGGCTACGGCTGTATTCATTGGTCTTATTGTGGTGAACATTATTCAGCCAGGCGCAGGAATAGATCTCGGTGATGCCACTGTTCCGGAGCGAATATTGGAAAAACAGGGCACTGGCGCAGCCGATATCGTTATGTCATTGATCTCACCAAACCTATTTGCTTCTGCAACACAAATGCAATTACTGCCCTTGATTGTTTTTGCCATATTATTTGCAATGGCATTGACCACCATTGGTGAACGTTCAAAACCCGTATTTGCGGTTTTTGATGGCATTAATGAAGCCATGATGAAGTTGGTGATTTGGATTATGTATTTTGCACCAATTGGTATTTTTGCCTTAATCGCTGCACGAATTGGTATCGCAGGTGGTGGTGAAGAACTACTTCGTGAAATTCAGGCTGTTGGCTGGCATGTTGTTACGGTACTTACTGGGCTATTTATCCATTTTTGTTTTTTATTTTTATTGTTACAACTGATCGCAGGTAAAAGCTTTAGCTATCTGCTCGGGATGAGTCGTGCTTTGTTCACTGGATTTGGCACCGCAAGTTCGACAGCTACTTTGCCTTTAACCATGGAAAATGCTCGTGAAAATAACGTCAGTGATAAAGCTATCAAATTTGTTTTACCACTTGGCAGTACGGTCAACATGGATGGCACGGCATTATATGAGGCTGCTGCAGTGTTATTTATTGCACAAGCCTATGGAATAGATTTAACCATGACCCAACAAGCCATTGTATTTATAACAGCCACGCTTGCTGCTATTGGGGCGGCAGGTATCCCTGAAGCGGGACTGGTCACGATGGTTATTGTACTAAGTGCCGTTGGGTTACCCTTGGATGGTATTGCCCTTTTGCTGGCTGTAGATTGGTTTCTGGACCGATTCCGGACGGTGATAAACATCTGGGGGGATAGTGTCGGTGCAAAAGTTATTGATACGTTAGTTATAAAAAAGGCGCTTTAAAGCGCCTTTTTTATTTCATGATGGTTAAGCAATACAACGAATTAATTATTCTTGCTCTGTCGAAGTAATACGCGATTCATAAATCTCGATTTTTGCTTCACTTCGTAATGCACTGATAAATGCCGCCATTTCCGCTCGACCATTCAAACGGGTCAAGTTTGAAACTAATCCATCACGGATTTCAGGCTCTATGTCATCTGTTGTGCCCTGTTTTACATCACTGACCGCGACCACAATATAATTGCCATTTTCTGCAGTAAAGCCGGCATATTGAGTGCTGTCTGCATTAGGCAAAGTGAAGGCCTGATTCAGAATTTGTGCACTAATTTCCTGACTATCTCGACCATAATATGCCGCTTCTTGCCATGTCTCAGGAAACACTTCCGTTGCAGGTGTCCCAGATTTTAAATCCTGTAATCTGGATTCGCCCTGGATATAAGCCAAATCACTTGCCCGTTGATAGCGAATTTGTTCTTTAATCGCTGGGGCAACAGAATCAAAAGGTAACAACGTTGCCGCTACATGGCTGTTTTTACGAACCACTACCAGTTTGGTATCCGATAACTCAATGACTTGACTATTGAGATCCTGATTTAACACATCATCAGAAAATGCCGCTTCCACTACCGCCTTGTTTTCTGCAATACCACTGCCGCCGTTACGGGTAAAAGAACCAGTCGTTTGAATATCTAATGATAATGTTTCAGCAGCCACATCAAGAGTTTCGGGATTTTCATATGTAAGATTGGCTAATTCCTCAGCTTTATCATAAAACTGTTTTTCAGCCTGCTGACGACGATACTGCAATTCCACTTCGTCTTTCACATCAGCAAACTCGATATTAGTGGATTGATCTATAGCGGTTAATTGAATGATATGGTAACCAAACTCCGTTTTAACGGGTTCAGAAATATCACCAACATTTTCTAATGCAAATACCGCTTCTTCAAAGGCCGGCTCCATCACATCACGCTGAATGGGCCCTAAGTCCCCGCCTGAAGCTGCTGAACCAACATCCGTTGAATAGGTCTGGGCTAACTCAGCAAAACTCTTGCTTTCTTCAATCTTTGCCTGGATTTCAGCGAGAACCTTTTCAGCGCTATCATTATCTTCAATTAGGATATGGCTGGCTCGACGTTGCTCTGGACCAACAAACTGTGTTTTGTTATCAACAAAGTACTGTTGTAACTGGTCTTCACTGACCTCAATTTGAGATGAGATGGTATCAAGTGATAATTCAAGATAATTCAGAGAAACTTGCTCTGGTGATGTGAAGCTTGATTCGTTGGCGTTGTAGAAGTCACGCACCTCACTTTCATCAAGTTCGACTTCTTCCAGAAAATCTTCCAACTTAATCACGCCATAGGCAATTTCACGTTGCTGATTTTCTAATTTTAATAAACGTTCAATTTCAACCTGTGAAACAAGGGTACTGCCTTCAATATTTTGAATTAATTGTTGGCTAAGCAGATCGTTTCGTAAGGTGGCCTCATAAGATGCAGGACTAAATCCAGCACGTGCCAATACCATCTGATATTGCTCACTATCAAATTTACCATCACGTTGAAATGCCGGTGTTTGATGAATGAATTGGGCAATTTGCCGGTCACTGATACGTTGACCAAGCTCTTCCGTTGCTGAACGAATCAATTGCTGTTCAATAAGGTCGTCTATAACAGCAAGGCGAATTTCAGCGTTATCAAACATTTCCGGGTTAAATTCATCCCCCATCATTTGACGCATTTGTTCACGGTAACGTTGCACAGCTTGTGTCAATTGAGTGCTGGTAATGTCATCCCCATTAACTTCGGCAACGACGGTATCCGTTGGGCCAGTGACGTATGAGTTCACTCCCCAAAGTGCAAATGGAATACAGATTAAACCAACAATAAACCAGGCAATCCAACCTTGGGCGCGATCACGTATGAAATGCAACATAGCAGTGAACCTTCTTCACGAATGTGGGTTAATTTAAGCAAAAAAAAAGGCGCATAGAATGCGCCCTTCTTTTGTATTGGCGGAGCGGACGGGACTCGAACCCGCGACCTCCGGCGTGACAGGCCAGCATTCTAACCAGCTGAACTACCGCTCCTGATATTCCTGGTGGGTGCTGAGGGGTTCGAACCCCCGACCCTCGCCTTGTAAGGGCGATGCTCTCCCAGCTGAGCTAAGCACCCCAGAAAAAAGAAACTAGTTTACAGCATCCTTAAGAGCTTTACCAGCTTTAAATGCAGGAATTTTTGCAGCTGCAATTTTGATTTCTTCACCGGTGCGTGGGTTACGACCAGTACGAGCAGCACGCTCACGAACAGAAAAAGTACCGAAACCTACCAGAGTAACTTGATCGCCTTTGCTCAAAGCTTTTGTAACTGCAGATGTCACGCCGTCTACAGCCAGAGCCGCTTTTGCTTTTGAAATGTCTGCGGCCGCAGCAACTGCATCGATTAATTCAGATTTATTCACAGCTTTATTCCTCGTGTCGTTTTATATTATGTGTTCAAGTCCCAAAGGACACACAACACCTCGGCGCGTCTCATTGGTTGTGTGTATCTAACTACAGCAAAAACAGTGTGTCAAGACAGTAAAACATGAGTCTCATCTGGCATGAACGTTTTTTTGTGAACGACCTCTAAACTCTTGCCAAATCAGAGATTAAGCGTTTACTTATATAGCCAGTACTTATTTTAAGCACTGATAGATTGAGCCAAAGCAACATATTGTTCAACAGACAAGGTTTCCGGTCTTTGTTTTGGATCGATACCCAGTACCTCCAGTGCAGACAGGGAAACACTATTTTTCAATGTGTTAGCGATGGTTTTTCGACGTTGACTAAATGCCTGTGTCACCAAACTGCCTAAGGTTTTAATACAAACATTACCTCCTAAAAACGACTTCCTCGGTTGTAAATAAATGATTGCTGACTCGACTTTAGGAGGGGGATCAAAAGCAGTGGGTGGCACAATAAATAATTGTTCAGCCTGACACTGATATTGAATCATTATGCTTAAACGTCCGTAGCTTTTACTGCCAGGTGCGGCACAAATGCGCTCTACAACCTCACGTTGCAGCATAAAACACATATCTTCAATGAGTGTTGCCTGATCCAGTAAGTGAAATAATAACGGCGTGGTGATGTTGTATGGAAGGTTGCCGATGACTCTTAATTTTTCATCTTTTTGCTGCAATAATTTGAAATCAAATTCCAATGCATCAGCTTGATGAATATACAAGTTAGGGGCGGCATTGAACTGATTTTGAAGAATCGGCACCAAATCACGATCCAGTTCAATCACATCCAATCGTCCCGCATCTTCCAATAACCATTCGGTTAATGCACCACGACCAGGTCCAATCTCGACGAGATGCTGATCCGGTTGAGGGGATATCGCGGCGATAATATCGGCAATAACGGCTTCGTCATGTAAAAAGTTTTGACCAAACCGTTTACGTGCTTTGGGATAAATTCGTTGCTCACTCATGGGGTGTTTTATTTTGCGACATTGTTTCAGCCATATTGATTGCTGCCTGGAGACTCGTCGCACTGGCTTTACCTGAACCGGCAAGATCCAGCGCTGTCCCGTGATCTACCGAAGTGCGAATAAAGGGAAGACCGAGCGTGATATTGACGGCATCACCAAAGCCTTGATGTTTCAGAACGGGTAAACCTTGATCATGATACATCGCCAACACCGCATCATAATCTGCTAAGCGGGATTTTACGAAAATCGTATCTGCAGGCCATGGGCCGGTGAAGTCATAACCTTTACGCTGCATAAATTTAATCGCAGGCTCGATAATAGTTTTCTCTTCTGTACCAAGATGTCCGCCCTCTCCTGCGTGAGGATTTAAACCGCATACGGCTATTCGAGGCTGCTTTAAAGCAAAACGTTGCTGCAGACTTTCCCCCAGAATATGCATGATTTTAAGTAGACTGTCCTGGCTTATGGCATCGCTGACATCGCGGAGAGGTAAATGCGTTGTAGCCAAGGCAACACGAAGCTCAGGCGTTGCCAACATCATGACTACTTTATTCACCCCGGCCCCGTCAGCAAAAAACTCGGTATGGCCACTGAAAGCTACGTGAGCATCATTAATCACACCTTTATGCACAGGTGCGGTTACCACCGCATCAAAGGTCCCATTCAAGCAACCATCCAACGCGATTTGCAAAGTTTTTAAGACATAAGCCGAATTGGCAGGATTGAGTTGACCAGCGACTACCTTATCAGCAAGCTTGCAGGGTATATAAACCAGACTACCCTCCGCCGATGGTTGGGCAGCAGATGTGGGATCAAACTCAATTAACTTTATGGGTAACTTAAGTAGATCTGCTCGCTGTTGTAAGAGCTCAGGATCCGCCACAACGATTATTTGATTTCGTTGAGAAGACTGAGCCAGCTGAACACATAGATCAGGGCCTATTCCCGCTGGCTCACCTGCCGTAAGGGCAATTCGTTGAATATCACTCAAAGGTCACGATACTCAATATAGGCTTCATCACGCATCGCTCTTAACCAACTTTCCAGCTCTTCTTCGATCTTGCGTTGTTTCAGTTGTTCACGAGCTTTATTTCGATTGAACTCATCGGCCATATTCTGTTCACGACGTTCTTCTACCTGAAGCAAGTGCCAACCAAAGCGGCTTTTAAAAACTTCACTCATTTCACCTTCAGCTAACGAGTTCATTACTTCTTCAAATTCTGGAACCATAACACCAGGGCTTGCCCAACCGAGGCTTCCCCCTTCGATGGCTGAGCCTGTATCCTCTGAATGTGCCCTTGCCAGTTCAGCAAAATCTTCACCGTTCAATATGCGCTCGCGTAATTGATTAAGTCTGCTTTCAGCGGCTTCATCCGTTACCAGTTCATTGGTTTTAATTAGAATATGTCTTGCTTTGGTCTGTTTGACCAAGTGCGTTTCCTCACTGCGTTTTTCAGCAAGTTTGACCAAATGAAAGCCGCTGCCACTTCGGATCACTTCACTGACTTCGCCAACAGATAAGTTTGGCACTACGCCAGCAAATAAAGTTGGTAACTCGGCTTGTTTACGCCAGCCTAATTCACCACCTTCTAACGCATTTTGACCATCAGAATATCCCGCAGCAACTTCAGAAAAATCTGCTCCTTGCTCCAATAAACCTTGAATCTCAGCTAGTTTTTCTTCTGCGGCCTGTACCTGTTCTGGTGTCGGCGCATCTGGAATACCGACTAAAATATGTAGTAATCGAAATGCTTGTTCAGAGTCACCCTGAAGATTCTGGGTGGCCAGAAAATTATCCACTTCACGTTCTGAAACAACGATGGCGTCTTCTACCTCACTCTTACGTAAACGACTGATTACCATTTCTTCTCGAATGGTTTCTCTGAATTCAGCAAAATCATAGCCATCACTTTCCAGAGCGTCACGGAACTGACGTAAAGTGAGATTGTTGTTTTCGGCAATTTGTCTGATGGAAGCATTTAATGCATCATCACCTACTCGAATTCCAGACATATCAGCGCGTTGAAGCTGCAGCTTTTGCATGATGAGTCGTTCTAATACCTGGCGACGTAAAATTTCCGAGGATGGAATAGCCGCTTCACGTTGACGAAGTTGTTGGCGAACTGTCTGTTCCATTTCTACCAGCTCACTGTCCAGGATGACTTCGTTATTAACGACAGCGACGATACGGTCAAGTGGCGCTGCCCATACGCTGTTAGCAAGCAATAAGCCGACAAGCAAATATTTAATCATGAACTATGCAAACTCCGTAAATTGATGGTCATTATTATAACGTTTCAAGGTGGCTTCGACCTAAAGCACAAATATAGGTATCTGAAATACTGACAAATGGATGGGTTAGAAAGTTGAATTGGTCGGTGGATGTTTATTCATATCCTCGTATACTTTCTTCAAGCAAACTTTCTGATTTTTTACCAAAGCGTCCCAACCCTTTCAGCTCAATTTCAAAATAAATAGCTTTATTACGGCTGTCCGCATTGATGTCGTTGATGTAATCCCTGAAAACCATACGCGTTGCCCAACAACAACTATGATATTCAACCCCGGCTAATGCCTCTAACGTTGTATTATCCATTAAAGATCGATAATAGCGTCCGATGACACTCCATTGATCGTTTATCGGCAGGCTGCCAGAGACGTCTGCTTGTTCTAACGGGAACTGGTTTACACCATCATCACGACGATACCGATGCGCAATATTGAACACACCACCATTATCACTCCGGTAGCGTAACTGTAGCGATGACATATTCGATGTGGTGCTATCCGGATCCCACTGAATCTGTCCTGCCAAAGCCCATTCTTTAGTAATACTGGCCACCGCCTCAGCAATATAATCCGAATCAGATGTAGTCTCTCTAGCGTCCTGATTCAGATTTACCTTACGATCAGAAAAGTACTGAATTTGACCCAATGTCATTCTTAGTTTTTCGCGGCCAGTCTCTTCATTAATAAACCGGCTGGTTAAGCCCACAGTAACTTGATTGGCATCGCCGATTCTGTCAGGTCCGGTAAAGCGATCATGGCTGAACATGCTACCCATACCAAAGGTTCGTAAATTGGTGTCAAAAAGTGGAATGTCATCCTGATTACGGTAAGGGATATATAGGTAAAAGGCTCTGGGCTCTAGAGTCTGAATCATTTTGTTACCGGCAAAATTCAACGGCTTTTCAAATACCAGACCACTATCAAGACTTACTACCGGTAAGGTACGGTTAATCGAACTTTCGTCAAACTGACTTTCTTCGCTGAGGTTATCCAGCGAATAGTTGGTTTGCTTTATTGCGACTCTGGGGGTAACAAAAAAGCCTGCTGTACCCATGGGTAAACTGACAGCAGGTTCCAAATCCAGACGTTGGCCAGTGACACGCTCATCATGATCAAAAGCTGTAAATTCAGAATTAAATTCATAGCTTAACCCGTAAGCCTGGTCAGGCAATAATCCACGAAGGGTCAATTGAGGCAGACGTTGATAGGGATCTTCAACATCCTCTAAAAGATTTTGGTAGCCCTGAACTCTTGCACCAAAATTCCAAATATCACCGTAATAATTTACATTGAGCAAGCGATTTAAATGAGTTGTACTGCTTAGGCTCAAATTACCACTGAAATCTTCCAGATAATCCCGGTCTGATACGTAGTTGTAATCGACTAACGTACGCCAGCGATTACCATAACGACCATTTTGTTGGAATGCGAAGTGCTTGCGATCCTCATTATAGTTGGGATTCAGTTCATCACCATTTTGACGCAAACTGTCACTACCTAAAAAGCCTGCATCGATTAAACCTTCTGATTGGCTGGTGAGATAACGAAACTCACCATTCAACATCAAGCCGCGATCAGACATGTAACGAGGTGTCACTGTCGCATCCATCTGCGGTGCGATGTTCCAGTAATACGGTGTACTGACATCAAAACCGGTTTCATTTGAGCTACCAATCGACGGAATCAAAAAGCCTGACTTACGTTCATCGCTCAACGGAAAACTAATGTACGGCGTATAAAAAACCGGAAAATCCTTCATACGCAAGACAACATCATAGGCTCGGCCGACGCCTTCCTCATGATCTAGATTGACTTCTCCGGCTTTTAGCTTCCAGAAATCATCGTTTTCCATACACGTTGTGTAAGTGGCATTTTTTAATTGCGTCGACTGCACACCCTGACGATTCACATGACTCGCTTCACCACGCGCGTTCATCTGTTTCATTTGATAGGTGGCATCAATTAATGTGCCCCGATCTTCATTGAGACTCCACTCCGCCTGATCACCAAATATCGACATCTGGCTGTCACGCAAACGCACATCACCTTGTGCTGTCACTTGACCGGTCGTTTGATTGTAGGTGGCCCGATTGGCATTGAGCTGCTGCCCTCCACGACGAACATCTACTTTGCCGGTGAAAACCGAGGTTCCTAAATCAACCAATTGTGCTGTATCGGCTTGAACGTCAACTTCACTCTCTTCAGTAAGAGCATCTTCAGGGAGAAAAAAATCAGCGTCTGGTCTTGGACAGTGACTGGGCACATGGTATGGCTCTGCGGAAACAAGAGGAGCAAAACAGGAAATAAAGCCTGCAGATAGAATTATCAGTTTGCGCATCAACATCCCCGATCAGCCTTGATGACCGAAAAATCGGCCATCTCCATTCAATAAATAACTGCCAATTTATCGCACAGAAATGTGCTTTCATCAAATCCCCTATCTAATTAAGTAGGCCCAAAACAATATATTTACCATTCATCAATAACTTAGCTTTACTATGGCGTTCCAGCTTGATTCACAGCCAACCCATTCTCCGTATAAGCTTGAGACAATAATGTAAATATTTTCAAATATTCTGTTGACAGAGAAAAACTCAATCCCTATAGTATGCGCTTCCTTTCGGGGGCTATAGCTCAGCTGGGAGAGCGCTTGCATGGCATGCAAGAGGTCGGCGGTTCGATCCCGCCTAGCTCCACCAAGAAACGAAAGAAAACAGTTTTAGGTCCCCATCGTCTAGAGGCCTAGGACACTGCCCTTTCACGGCGGTAACAGGGGTTCGAATCCCCTTGGGGACGCCATATAAGGCAACCAGTAACAAGATTTACTGGGCGTTAATAAAAAGGCGGTGAGATTTCTCACCGCCTTTTTTGTTTTAGCCATAATGCATTTTCTTTACTTAGCCATTTCGCTCACAGATAATCAGCACAACGTTTTTCAATGGTGAGCAACATGACAGTCCATTTTTTCTCCGTGAACACATTTCAAGCCAGAAACCTCTTCAGACAAATTCTATGTTTGTTGCTGCTTTTTTCACTCGTGTCCCTATCAACAGCACAAGCTGAAGTGGAACCCAATGACGCATTTGCAGCTGAGTTTTCGGTGCTGACTGAGGACAACCTGCCCCACTACGTGAGTAGAATGGCACAGCGTTATTACGAACAGGTGGAATTGCTGGGGAAGTATTTTCAGCTATATCAACAAAGACGTGATCCCCGCGGCTTTAATGTTTGGCACCTTAAAGGCTTTTCGCCAAACTTCAATACGTTAAATGCAGAAAACCAGCAGGTGGCTATGCTGAACGAAGCCTTTTTGGCAGAGCGTCCTGAGAAAGCATTAAGCAGCATTTTTGCTGGGCTTAAAGATGTTTCGGTTAATCTGATGGTGGCATTTCGTGATAATGATCCACAAGCGTTTAAACTGGCAAAAACTCAAGTGCAAAGCCACAGTGCACAACTTGAAAGCTTGCTCAAAGCACATAACCTGAACCATGAAGTGCGACAAGTCTCGCTGGACTAGCGCACCCTTCGCAACATAAATATGCCTATGCCAGCAAAGATAAAGGTCGGCAAGGATGCCGCCAGCCAGGGCAGAACGCCAAATACCAAGCCCATATGCTGAAAGCTCTGGTTGAATAGATGAAAGCCAATACCCACTAAAACCCCCACCAGAATCCGCCCACCAATCGGCGCTGAACGTAACGGACCAAAGATAAAGGGTACGGCTAAGAACACCATCACAGCGGAGCTGAGCGGCATCATGATTTTGCTCCAGAATGCCAATTGATACTGGCTGACTGACTGATGGTTGGATTTGAGATAAGAAACGTATTCAATCAGGTTCCAGACCGGTAAGAATTCTGGTGGCACTACTACCACATTGAGCATGCCGGGATTTAGTTTAGACCGCCACTTGGCCCGTTCAATAGCTCTGACCTCTACCCCATTCTCATCAATGGTACTTTGCACCACATCAAACATCAGCCACTCGTTGTTTTCGTATCGGGCTTCTCTCGCTTTGGTCACGATACGTAATCGATGTTTATCATCAAACTCGTAAACCTTGATGCCTTCAAATCTGCCATCGCGATGGATACGTTGAATATGATTGAAATGATTGCCATCACGGGTCCAGAAACCAAATTCTGATTGGCTACCTTCGGTCCCCGTTTGAGCAGATGTCTGGATCTGCAAGGCTTTTTGTTCAGTCATTGGCCTGATGAACTCACCAATCACAACAGCAACGATCATTAATATACCGGCAACAATCAACACCGCTTTATTAATCTCTTTGACCGATACACCAGCGGCTCGCATCGCCACCAGTTCACTTTGTGATGCTAGTGTCCCCAACCCTATAACACTGCCCAACAAAGCAGCTACAGGTAATAATTCATATATCCGCTTGGGCATCGATAACGCGAGATAGGCCAGTACATCCAGTAATTGATAATCACCTTTGCCCAAATCGTCTAATTCAGTAATAAAATCCATAAAGGTATAAAGCGACATCAACACCACCAGAACTAACGCGGTGCTGGCTAGTATGGTTTTACTGATATAGCGTTGCAGAATCATGCTGTTTTAAGCCGTTTACGTTGTTGCCAGAATCGTTTGAGTTTTAGACGGTTTTGTAACATCAGCATAATGCCAATCATCAGAAGATGTACCCAAACTGCCCCAATCCAGGGCGCCAGATCACCTTTCTCCACCCAGGCTCGGGTCACACCCAATAAATTGCTGTAAATCACATAGACCAGCACAGCAGGAAAAAATCCGGCATACCGGCCCTGTCTTGGTCCAGTGTGGGCCAAAGTAATCGCTATCACACTCAGGATTATGGTCATCACAGCACTGGATACACGCCACTGTATTTCCGCGAGATCGCGTGGTTCACCTCGATCCCATAGTACTGCCGTTGGTAAAGACTTATGTTTTTCGCGAACCTGAACAGACTCACCGCGTTCGATCAGCATGCTATGGGTTTTGTATTCAGCAATACGAAAATCCAAATCCCCCGGATTCCCTTCATAACGATAACCATCTTCTAAAACCAGATATTTATCACCGCTTTCTGACTCAATATCAAAACGTCCGCGCTCAGCCCTGAAAATTAGAGGCTTTTCGTCACGATGAATTTCAATAAAAACATTTTCCATATGGGTTTTATCTTCACTGAGCTGCTGGGAGTAAAACGTCCAGTCACCGTTTTGACTTTCCTTAAAACTACCCGCCACCAGCCCTGTGGTATTCGCAGCGATTTTGGCTTTTTGTTCAATTTCGTATCGCCCGGACAACACATCAGGCACAATCAGCAAAGCTAACACACCAGTAATAATTGCCATCGCGCCGCTAAAAATCACCACATTACGCAAAATACGATTACCATCAATGCCGCAGGCAGCAATGACCGTCAGTTCGTTATCTGAACTCATTCGTGACAAACTAAGTAATACAGCGAGAAAAGTGCCAATTGGCAACAAAATAGATAAAGCGCCCAGCGAGTTGAGCCAAAGCAAATTGAAGATGACTTCTGCGGGTATATTACCTACCGCAGCCTGGGCCAGATAGCGAGCGAAACGGGTTGCGACATAAATCAGCCACAACACGCCGATAACCGCTGTCAACGAAATTAAAAACTCTCGCAACATATATCGGTCTATCAGGCTGAAACGCTCAATAAATAATCGTCTTAGGGCGGGCATTATTCAGTGGTCTTCGTTAGAATAGGCAGTCAGTTCACTGCAGTAAAAAGCGCAGTCTAAACCATCTACATCAACAGGAGAAATCCATGCAGTATTTTGTGACCAAAGATGTTTTACCAACACAGTCGATCGACTGTATTGCCGTGGCCGTATTTGAAGGTAACCAGCTCAGTCCTGCAGCGGCGACATTAAACACGGCAAGCAATGGCTTGATTCAGCGCGTTATTGAACGTGGCGACATCACCGGTAAAGCGGGTCAAACCATGCTGCTGCAGGATATTGAAGGCGTTTCCAGTCCACGCGTACTGTTAGTCGGCTGTGGTCAGTTTGAAAAAACCAGCGAAAATGATTTTAATGCCGCATGCATTGCAATGGCTAAGTGGTTAAATGACAGTGCCGCAACACAAGCGGTCAGCTGTTTGGCTGAAGCTCCTGTGAAGGATCGTAGTACGGCATGGAAAATTCGCCAAACCATTATCAATACAGAAACGGCTTTGTATCGCTACAGCCAGACCAAAAGCCAGTTCAAACCGGTTGAAAAACCGCTTGTTCGACTTGGCTTTATGGCCAGCGAAGCGGATATCGATGCATTGGAAAAAGCCTGTGAAACAGGTGCAGCTATCGGTAAAGGTATGAATTTGGCACGTGAACTGGGTAACCTGCCAGGCAATATCTGTACCCCAACCTATCTGGCGGAACAAGCCATTAAACTGGGTCAGAATTATGCCAATCTGGCAGTCGATGTTTTGGAAGAAAGTGATATGGCCGAGCTGGGAATGGGGTCATTCCTCTCTGTTTCCCGTGGGAGTCGACAACCTGCTAAATTAATTACTCTGAATTATGGCGGCGGTGGTAGCAGCAAACCCATCGTTCTGGTCGGTAAAGGGTTAACCTTTGATGCGGGCGGTATTTCGCTTAAACCGGCACAAGGTATGGATGAAATGAAATACGATATGTGTGGTTCCGCCAGCGTTATGGGAACTATACAAGCCGTTGCTGAATTACAGTTACCTATCAATGTTATCGGCGTTATTCCAAGCTCAGAAAACCTGCCTGATGGTGAAGCAAACAAGCCCGGCGACGTAGTAACCAGTATGTCTGGTCAGACCATTGAAATACTGAACACTGACGCCGAGGGCCGTTTAATTCTTTGCGATGCCCTGACCTACAGCGAACGTTTTAATCCCGATACCGTTATCGATATTGCCACTTTAACCGGTGCTATTATTGTCGCCCTTGGCAACAATGCTTCAGGTTTGATGGCTAACAACCAGGATCTGGCGGATGACCTGCTAAAAGCCGGTAACGACAGTTTTGACAGAGCTTGGCAATTACCGTTATGGGATGACTATCAGAAACAACTCGACAGCAACTTTGCTGATATCGCCAATGTGGGTGGTAAAGAGGCTGGTAGTGTTACCGCTGCATGTTTCCTGTCTCGTTTCACCGAGAAATTCAAATGGGCGCATCTGGATATCGCCGGTACTGCCTGGAACGGCGGTAAGGAAAAAGGCGCAACTGGTCGCCCAGTGCCCTTATTAATGCAATATATTCTGAACCGTCTGGAAGGCTGATAGTCCGTTCATGACCAAAGTCAGTTTTTACATTCTGAATACGACGGATCCGCTCGACCGGCAACAATTTGCCTGCCGGTTGGCGGAAAAAGCCTATCTACAAGGTCACCAGGTTTTTGTTCATACAGAAAATCAGGCTCAGACTGAAGCCATGGACCAGGCGCTATGGGCTTTTCGGCCAGACAGTTTTGTCCCGCATCAGATCTTAGCGACAGATAGTAAAATCGAAGCGCCGGTATTGATTAGTCATGAAACTTCAGCGCCGCCTAAATTAATGGATGTATTAATCAATCTCAACCCGGTTCAGCCATTATTTTTCAGTCAGTTTGAACGTCTGGCAGAAATTATTGATGGTGATGAAGACATCAAAAAACAGGGCCGCGTCCGTTATCAGTTTTACAAGGATCGCGGCTATCATCTGGAGACACACCAGATAAACAGTTAATGCTTTCCGGCTCAGTCATGACCGGGCACACATTAAGCGGGTATAATGCCCGCTTTTCTTTTTCCGAACAGATAAACGCAGAGACGCATGGACAAAACCTATAATCCCGATGCAATAGAACAACGCTGGTATCAACAGTGGGAACAAAACGGCGAATTCAAACCTTCTGGTGAAGGCACGCCTTACGCCATTATGTTGCCGCCACCTAATGTCACCGGCAGTTTGCATATGGGCCATGGGTTTAATAACACCATCATGGATCTGCTGACCCGTTACCACCGCATGAAAGGTGATAACACGCTATGGCAACCGGGGACTGATCATGCCGGTATCGCCACACAAATGGTGGTTGAACGTCAATTAAATGCTGAAGGTAAAACCCGCCATGATCTGGGCCGTGAAGCGTTTATTGATCGCATCTGGGACTGGAAAGCCGAATCCGGTGGCAATATTACCCGTCAGTTACGCCGTCTTGGCTCTTCATTGGACTGGTCTCGCGATCGTTTCACTATGGATGACAATTTGTCAGAAGCCGTGAAACATGTGTTTATCAAACTGCATGAAGAAGGTTTGATTTACCGCGGCAAACGCCTGGTGAACTGGGATCCGGTTTTACATACCGCCGTATCTGATCTGGAAGTCTTATCCGAAGAAGAAGCTGGCCATTTATGGCATTTCCGTTATCCATTAACCGATGGCAGCGGTCATCTAGTGGTGGCCACAACCCGTCCGGAAACCATGCTCGGTGATACCGCCGTTGCAGTACATCCGGAAGATGAACGCTATAAACACCTGATTGGCAAAACCATCACTCTGCCATTGGTTGGACGCGAAATTCCCATCATCGGCGATGATTATGTCGATCCGGAATTTGGTAGTGGTTGTGTCAAAATCACCCCTGCGCATGACTTTAACGATGCGGAAGTTGGTAACCGACATAATCTTGAACAAATCAATATTCTGACCATCGATGCCGCCATCAATGACAATGCACCGGAAAAATATCGCGGCCTGGATCGCTATGACGCCCGCAAGCAAATCGTAGCTGACTTTGAAGCATTGGGCCTACTGGAAAAAATTCAGGATCACAAACTGATGGTGCCACGTGGTGACCGTTCCAATGCCGTTATCGAACCGTTATTGACTGATCAGTGGTATGTCAAAGCCGATGTGCTTGCAGCGCCAGCGGTTGAAGCGGTAAAGAGTGGCAAAATCAAATTTGTTCCGGCCAACTGGGATAAAACCTTTTATAACTGGATGGATGGTA
>NZ_JAJAEO010000168.1 GCF_020447225.1 Methylophaga pinxianii
AAAAAAAATACAGGTACCAGCGTCCGTTTCTGGCCGGATACCAGTTTTTTTGATGCGCCGAAGTTTTTAGTCTCACGCCTGCGACACGTCTTACGTGCCAAAGCGGTGTTGTGTCCCGGTCTGGTGGTGACGTTTGAAGACTTAAGCGGTGCCGAAAAACAAAACGATCGCTGGTGTTATGAAGATGGTTTAAACAGTTACCTTGCCAACGCAATGACCGATGTGCCATGCGTCCCGGCTAAACCATTTGTGGGTCATTTTGCAGATGAAAGCCAGGAAGTCGACTGGGCTTTAATGTGGCAACTCGAACCGGCAGAGGTAATTGCCGAAAGTTATGTCAATCTGATTCCGACGGCACAGGGCGGTACTCACGTAAATGGTCTGCGTTCTGGTTTGCTGGATGCCTTACGGGAATTTTGTGAATTCCGCAGCCTGCTGCCACGCGGGGTCAAACTCTCCGCAGAGGATATTTGGGAACGCTGCAGTTACGTCTTATCAGTTAAGTTGCAGGACCCTCAGTTTTCCGGACAAACCAAGGAACGCCTTTCCTCAAGACAATGCGCAGGATTTGTTGCCGGCGCAGTCAAAGATTCCTTCAGTTTATGGCTGAATCATCATATTGAAGATGGTGAAAAAATTGCCGAGCTGGCCATTAATAATGCCCAATCCCGTTTAAAACAAGCCAAAAAAGTCGTGCGTAAACGCGTCCAGTCTGGTCCTGCCTTACCTGGCAAACTGGCCGATTGTACTTCTCAGGATCCCTCGCGTACCGAGTTGTTCCTGGTGGAAGGTGACTCTGCTGGCGGTAGTGCCAAACAGGGACGTGATCGGGTATTCCAGGCCATCATGCCGCTGCGCGGTAAAATCCTCAATACCTGGGAGGTTGAAGCCACCCAAGTACTGGCTTCACAAGAGGTCCATGATATTGCGGTCGCGGTAGGCGTGGACCCCGGCTCGGATGATCTGACGGGTCTGCGTTACGGCAAAATCTGTATTCTGGCGGATGCGGATTCGGATGGCGCCCACATTGCCACCTTGTTATGTGCATTATTTGTCCGGCATTTCCGGCCGTTGGTTGAAGCCGGTCATATCTGTGTGGCGATGCCGCCGCTCTACCGAATTGATGTGGGTAAGCAGGTTTTCTATGCACTGGATGATGAAGAACGCAAAATCATTCTGGATCGTATCCAGCGTGACAATATAAAAGGCAAGGTCAGCACACAGCGATTTAAAGGTCTGGGTGAAATGAATCCGTTGCAATTACGTGAAACCACCATGGCCCCTGATACCCGTCGGCTGATTCGTCTGACCATTGATGCGGAAGACGATACTTTTATGATGCTTGATAAGCTACTGGCCAAAAAGCGGGCAGGCGATCGCAAAATCTGGCTGGAACAGCATGGCGATTTGGCTGACAGTCTAATCTGAACTGAGAATTTTAAATGAGTGCATTAGTTGACGATTTAGAACAGCAACCGCTTCGTGAATTTACCGAAAAAGCGTATCTGGGCTATTCCATGTATGTCATTCTGGATCGGGCCTTGCCACATTTGGCAGATGGCCTCAAACCAGTACAACGTCGTATTGTCTATGCGATGTCCGAGCTCGGCCTCAGCGCCGTGTCCAAACATAAAAAGTCCGCTCGTACCGTCGGTGACGTCTTAGGTAAATATCATCCTCATGGTGATTCCGCCTGTTATGAAGCCATGGTGTTGATGGCCCAGCCTTTCTCCTACCGATATACCTTGATTGATGGGCAGGGCAACTGGGGATCGATGGATGATCCCAAATCCTTTGCGGCCATGCGTTATACCGAAGCGCGTCTGGCACCTTACGCCCAAACCCTATTGAGTGAATTGGGGCAGGGTACAGTCGAATGGATGCCCAACTTTGATGGCACCATGGATGAGCCACAATTACTGCCAGCCAGACTTCCCAATGTGCTGCTCAATGGTGCAACCGGGATTGCGGTCGGTATGGCAACCGATATCCTGCCGCACAATTTGCGTGAAGTGGTCAATGCCTGCCTGTTATTACTCAAGTCACCCAAAAGTACACTGGATGATTTGTTAACCGAAATTCAGGGACCGGATTTCCCGACGGGCGGTGAAATTGTTTCACCTCAGGCCGAAATTCGTCGTATATATGAAACCGGTCATGGTTCGATTCGTCAGCGTGCGGCGTATAAAGTCGAAGAACATGAAGTGATTATTCATGCATTGCCCTATCAGACTTCCGGCGCCAAAGTGCTGGAACAGATCGCGGCACAGATGAATAATAAAAAACTGCCGATGGTGGCTGATTTACGTGATGAATCCGATCACGAGCAGGCGGTGCGTCTGGTAATTGTGCCGCGCTCCAACCGGGTGGATATCGAAAGTCTGATGTCACACTTGTTTGCCACAACCGATTTGGAACGCAGCTACCGCGTCAATATGAACATGATTGGCCTGGATGGCCGGCCACAGGTAAAAAACCTGCTGCAGATGCTCAGCGAATGGTTAACCTACCGAATTCAAACCGTACGTCGTCGCTTGCAATATCGTCTGGATAAAGTGCTGGATCGCATGCATGTGCTTGAAGGTTTGCTGATTGCGTATCTGAATATTGACGAAGTGATTGCGATTATTCGTGAAGAAGATGATCCCAAAGCCGAGTTAATGGCGCGCTTTAATCTGAGTGACCGTCAGGCCGAATCCATTCTCGAGTTACGTTTACGGCATTTGGCCAAACTGGAAGAAATGAAGCTCAAAGGCGAAATGGACGAGCTCAGCAAAGAACGTAAATCGCTGGAATTACTGCTGAGCTCGGACACACGTTTGAAATCACTTATCCGTAAAGAATTGACTGCGGATGCTGAAAAATATGGTGACGATCGCCGCAGTGAAATCAAACAACGTGATGCCGCCAAAGCGCTCAGTGAAACCGAATTATTACCTACAGAACCGCTGACTATTGTGCTGTCTGCCAGTGGCTGGGTGCGAGCCGCCAAAGGTCATGATGTGGATCCGGCATCATTAAATTACCGGACCGGCGATCGCTATCTGGCTTCAGTAAAAACCCGAAGCAATCAACAAGTCGTATTTCTGGATGAAAGTGGCCGCAGTTATTCATTGCCTGCCCATACACTGCCATCGGCAAGAGGCCAGGGCGAACCGTTAAGTGGTCGTCTGCAATCTGCCGCCGAAGTACGGTTTATTGCCGTTATCGCCGCTGAAAATGAGCAAATGATATTGTTATCCAATACCGCCGGGTATGGTTTTGTTACCCGCTTTGATAATTTACTGGCAAAAAACAAAGCAGGTAAAGCCTTATTCAATTTGCCGGAAAAGGCGGCTTTATTACCACCGCTGGTAATAGATACCGAAACACCGCAACAACTCGCTGTTGCCGCCGGTGATGGGCGTTTATTGGTTTTCCCGATCAGTGAAGTACCTGAACTGAACAAAGGTAAAGGCGTTCGTTTGATCAATATTCCACAGGCCCGTTTCAGCAGTGGCCAGGAATGGCTGCAATCGGTCACGCTGGTTCCCGAAAATCACAGCCTGACGTTGCACGCCGGCCGCCGTCATCTGACGCTGAAAACGACTGATTTGCAACACTACGCCGGAGAGCGCGGCAAACGCGGACATAAGTTACCGAGAGGACTGCAAAAAGTCAGTGCAGTCGAAGTCGCCGAATAACTCGGTCAATAGGTGTTCACGGTTGAGCTGACGGTAAAAAACCGAAGCTCAAACAGGATGCTGTTAAGTGAAAGATGGAACGAGCAATGAGGCTATTCCATCCGGATGATGGTAGCGATAAAAGATAAACAGCCACCGCTATCACAAAAGGGCATGTTTTCATGCCCTTTTTTATGTCAGAACCGCGCATTCTTGCTAAGATAGCGGCGAATAAACTATTGACGCAACGGGTCAAAAAACATAATGAAAATCCTCATAAGTAACGATGACGGCTACATGGCAAAAGGTATCCGTACACTGGCACGCTCGCTTGCCGGTCTGGGGGAAATTACTGTCGTCGCTCCCGATCGTAATCGTAGTGGTGCCAGTAACTCGCTCACTCTGGAAAATCCACTAAGACTGGACCGCATGGAAGACGGTGTTTACCGAGTCGAAGGCACCCCAACGGATTGTGTGCATCTTGCAATTACCGGTTTACTGGAAGAAGAACCCGATATGGTGGTTTCAGGCATCAATGCCGGCGCTAATCTGGGTGATGATGTATTGTATTCGGGCACCGTAGCTGCCGCGATGGAAGGACGTTTTCTCGGTTTGCCAGCCATTGCCATTTCGCTGGCAAGCTTTGAAGGTAAACACTATGAAACCGCCGGCTGGGTGGCGCAACAGTTAGTCGAAAGACTTAAATCTGTAGCATTACCCGCTGATACTATTCTTAATGTGAACGTACCTGATTTACCCATAGAAGAAATTATCGGCTTTGAAAGTACCCGCCTGGGCCATCGGCATAAAGCCGAACCGGTGATCAAAGAATTTGATCCTCGTGGCAGACCAATGTACTGGATTGGTCCGGCCGGCCAGGAACAGGATGCTGGTCCTGGCACTGACTTTGATGCCATTCGGCGTGGTGCGGTTTCAGTGACACCATTGCAGATTGATTTGACTCGATACGATGCGATTGATGGCGTATCAAGATGGTTGGAAAGCACTTTGTCATGATCGCCGATCCACGCGGAATAGGAATGACTTCGCAGCGGACACGGGATCGTTTGATCCAGCGTCTGCAAGAGCGGGGTATCAAGAATATTCAATTACTCTCAGTGATGCGCCAGTGTCCGAGGCATTTATTTGTTGATGAAGCCTTAGCCAGCAGAGCCTATGAAGACACTGCATTGCCTATCGGGTTGGGACAGACCATTTCACAACCCTATATTGTGGCGAGAATGACTGAAATCCTGCTGCAGGGTGGCCCCAGAAATAAAGTGTTGGAAGTCGGTACGGGCTCCGGTTATCAAACCGCCGTGTTATCTGAGCTGGTGCCCAGAGTGTTCAGTGTGGAACGGATTGCGCCTTTATTAAAACAGGCCAGAGAACGTTTCTATCATTTAAAGCTCAACAATATTCGACTCAAGCACAGCGATGGCAATTGGGGCTGGCCGGAAAACGGCCCTTATGATGGCATTATCGTCACTTGTGGTGCAGAACAGATTCCCCCGACATTGCTGGAGCAATTGGCACCGGGCGGGCGATTGGTGATTCCAGTCGGTGGTAGTAAAGGCCAAATCCTCAAAGTCATTGACAGGATTGGTGGTAAGTTTGAAGAAACGGAATGGGACGCCGTGAGTTTTGTCCCACTACTCAGCGGACAAATTGGATGAAATTATTTTCGGGGCTTTACCTCAAAGTGATGCAATGGGCCAGGCATAAACATGCCACCTATTGGTTGGCATTAGTCAGCTTCAGTGAATCTTCCTTTTTTCTCATTCCCCCCGATGTCATGCTGGCACCCATGTCGTTGGCCAGACCTGATAAAGCCTGGTTTTATGCAGGCTTAACAACAATAACGTCGGTGTTAGGAGGCTTATTAGGCTACTTGATCGGGGTATTTGCCTTACAGCTGGTAGAGCCCTGGATCATCCAGTTCGGCTATATCGAAGCATATGAAACGGCACAGCAATGGTTTAATAATTATGGTTTTTGGGCCATCTTTTTAGCCGGATTTACCCCCATCCCATACAAAATTTTTACCATTGCCGCCGGTGCGATCGGCATGTTGTTACTGCCGTTTATTCTAGGGTCCCTGATTGGTCGGGGCATGCGATTTTTTCTCGTTGCGGGTCTGATGAAATGGGGCGGTCCCGCATTTGAAGAAAAATTACATCTATGGGTCGATCGACTTGGCTGGCTGACAGTTGGTCTGCTGGTTGTGGCTTATCTGATATTTATCTAACCATGAAACTGTTACTGATTTCGTTAATGTTTTTATTAACCGCCTGTAGCGGTAACTATGCATTAGCGCCGATTGGTCGGGAAGATACGGGAAGAGCACAGCCAAGACCCGAACCGACTACAGCACCGAACAGTTACACCGTCAAACGAGGCGATACACTGTATTCGATCAGTTTCCGTTACGGCATGGATTATCGTGACGTAGCGCGTATCAACGGTATCCGTTCACCGTATACCATCTATGTCGGTCAAAAACTCAAGTTTAAAGGCGCGCCGGTTGTCGCCAGTACCACGCGTCCCTCATCAAGCCGGACAATAACGACTCAACCGTCTTCCCCCTCGATAACGCGGCCTTCGTCATCATCTCAACCATCACGGCCATCTACCGCCACGCAAACGCCACAAGTGAAACCATCAACACCTGCACCATCTGCTGCAACAGCCGTCACAGCAGGTAATGAAAGCTTAATCTGGCGCTGGCCGACCGAAGGCCGAGTGGTGTCGACATTTTCTGAATCCGCAGCAGGTCGTAAAGGGATTAATATCACCGGTAAACAGGGACAACCGGTTATAGCCGCTGCTGAAGGCAAAGTGGTATACAGCGGTAACGGGTTACCACGTTACGGTAATCTATTGATCATCAAACACAACGATACGTATTTAAGTGCTTATGCTCACAATGATACCCTGCTGGTGAAAGAGGGTGATTCGGTAAAAAGCGGTCAGCGTATTGCCACACTTGGCCGATCCGGAACGCAGACGGATCAATTGCATTTTGAAATTCGCCGTAACGGTAAACCGGTCGATCCGTTACGCTTTCTGCCTAAACAATAAGCCGCATTATCCGTTACAATAACGGGTTTGCTGCGGCAACATTATCAATCTATTTCAATGAGGTACTAGCGTGGAACTCGGCGCGACGATGCAACGAATTAAAACTCTCCGCGATCGCAGTGACGATCTTAGGGGGTATCTTTGACTTCGATACCAAGGCAGAACGCCTGATTGAAGTCACCCGCGAGCTGGAAGATCCAGCCGTCTGGAACAATCCTGAAAATGCCCAGAAACTCGGGCAGGAACGCTCTACACTGGAGCGTATCGTCAAAACCCTGTCATCGCACCGCGAAGTGCTTGATGATGCCAAAGACCTGCTCGAACTCGCTGTAGAAGAAAACGACGAAGACACTTTTAATGCCGTTAACAATGATCTGGACGAGCTGGAAAAAGGTCTGGAAAAACTTGAATTCCAGCGCATGTTCTCCGGCAAGCTCGACGCCAACAGCGCCTATCTGGATATTCAATCCGGCTCTGGCGGTACCGAAGCACAGGACTGGGCCAACATTATTCTGCGTATGTATCTGCGTTGGGGCGAAGCGCAGGGCTATAAAGTCACGCTGATGGAAGTCTCCGAAGGTGAGGTAGCCGGTATCAAGAGCGCCACCGTTCGTTTTGAAGGTGAATATGCCTTTGGCATGTTGCGTACCGAAACAGGTGTACATCGTCTGGTACGTAAATCACCGTTTGATTCCGGTGCCCGTCGTCATACCTCATTTGCCTCGGTGTTTGTTTATCCGGAAGTGGATGACACCATCGAAATCGACATTAATCCATCTGATTTACGTATTGATACCTACCGCTCAAGCGGTGCTGGTGGTCAGCACGTTAACACCACCGATTCAGCGGTACGTATTACTCACGTACCCACTAATACCGTGGTGCAATGTCAGATGGAACGTTCACAGCATAAAAACCGTGACCAGGCGATGAGCCAGTTACGCGCCAAACTGTATGAGCTGGAATTACAAAAACAAAACGAAGTAAAACAGGCTGCCGAAGAATCCAAATCGGATATCGGCTGGGGCAGTCAAATCCGCTCCTATGTACTCGATCAATCACGCATCAAAGATTTACGTACCGGTGTCGAAACCGGAAACACGCAGGCTGTTCTGGATGGCGATCTGGATCAATTCATTGAAGCCTCACTCAAATCAGGTTTATAAGCGAATCCAACATGACCCAAGAAACAGAATTTGACGAAAACCGACTGATTGCCCAACGTCGTGAAAAACTGGCCGCCATTCGTGAGCAAGGCAATGCCTTCCCCAACGACTTCCGTCGCAATGTGATGAACGGCGAGTTGCAAACCGAATATGCCGAATGGGATGGCGATCAACTCAAAGCCACACCACGTCGTGTAGCGATTGCCGGTCGGATGATGACCAAACGGGTCATGGGTAAAGCCAGCTTTGCCACCGTGCGTGATATGTCTGGTGATATCCAGCTTTATGTCGCGCGTGATGAATTACCCGAAGGCGTCTATCCCCAATTCAAAACCTGGGATAACGGCGACATCATCGCTGCCGAAGGTACCTTATTCCGTACCCAAAAGGGCGAGTTGTCAGTCCATGTTGAAACCATCAAATTACTGACCAAATCACTGCGGCCATTACCGGAAAAATTCCACGGTCTGTCCGATATGGAAACACGCTATCGCCAGCGCTATGTCGACTTGATCATGAACGAAGCCAGCCGCGAAACCTTCCGGATTCGTACCAAAGTCATTGATGGCGTGCGTCGTTACCTGATGGATAAAGACTACCTTGAAGTCGAAACGCCAATGATGCAGGCGATTCCCGGCGGTGCCACAGCCAGACCGTTCACCACTTATCACAATGCGTTAGATATGGATCTGTTCCTGCGTATCGCACCGGAACTGTATCTGAAACGACTGATTGTCGGTGGCTTTGAACGGGTGTTTGAAATCAACCGTAATTTCCGTAACGAAGGTCTGTCTACCCGTCATAATCCTGAATTCACTATGGTCGAGTTTTATCAGGCCTATGCCGATTTCAATGATCTGATGGATCTCACCGAAGATATGCTGCGTACTGTGACTCAGAATGTACTCGGCAGCAGTCAGGTGCATTATCAAGGTCTGGATATTGATTTTGCTAAGCCATTTGATCGCATGACCGTTAAAGATTCCATTCTGCATTTCAACCCGAATCTGAAAGCCGAACAACTCGACAGCATTGAAGCCGCCAGAGAAGTCGCCCAGGGCTTGGGTATTCCACTCAAAGACAGCTATGGTCTTGGCAAAGTGCAAATCGAAATCTTCGAAAAAACCGTCGAACATCAACTGATGCAACCGACCTTTATCACCGCCTACCCAACCGAAGTCTCGCCATTGGCAAGACGCAGTGATAACGACCCGTTTGTTACCGACCGATTTGAATTCTTCGTCGGCGGCCGTGAAATCGCCAATGGTTTCTCGGAATTAAATGACGCAGAAGACCAGGCCGAACGATTCAAAGCCCAAGTCGCCGAAAAAGATGCCGGTGATATCGAAGCCATGCATTACGACGCTGACTATATCCGAGCTCTGGAATACGGTATGCCACCAACAGCGGGAGAGGGGATTGGTATTGATCGACTGGTGATGTTGTTGACGGATTCACCTTCGATTAGAGATGTTTTACTGTTTCCGCATATGCGGCCTGAGTAAGATGATATATATATTTAAAATAAGAAACGGGCCATTGGTCCGTTTTTTATGCTCTATATAAATTGAGCATTTAGATAATAAATAAGAACTATTCCAAGTCGCTTAAATCCTTGCTACACATTTCAAATGCGACTATGGTTCACGGTATCAATAAGTAAGCTTTCAAATTATCAAATTGCTTATATCAATAGACTCTTATCTTTTTGTTCTTGCTAGCGACAGTTTGAATAATAAACTGACCACTCTTGTGGGGTCAGTCTCGTGGAGGGGACAGGAAATCGTGGAGATATCATGAGCAAGCTAAAAATCAAACACTCTGGCCCTATTGATTTTTTTTCAATGCTTTATTTCGAGCAAGTTTGGTTCATTATATTTATGATCCATTCACGTTAATAATTATTATGAGGTCGCAGACCTCATTAACAGACTGTTAGAGCTTAAGTATAGATATGAGAATTCCCACGGATCTGGAAATATTAAATACGATTTACCGCATATATCATTCTGACTTTGTTGCTTTTGAAAGAGGTGATGGGGCGCGGGATTCGAGAATCTATGTTCCGATTGACTGCAAGAAAATTGCTGGCGAGCTTAAAGTGGATCCTGACATTGTCTTTGGTCGCTTGTACTACCACTTAGAGAAGCAGTACGGTTACAAACAAGATGATGGGAGTAATGTTCATTTCTTTGCTCGCAAAGTTGGAAATGACCCAAGGTGCATAAACTTTCCACTTATGACCTCAGTTTTGGCTGGCTTGCGCCAAGAGAAAAGGAAGTTTTGGATAGGAACCGCAATCGCTATTCTTGCACTGGTTGTTTCAGCTGTCTCATTGACTGTTTCAGTTACGCAATCGGGAGGCTCTAACAAGTCAATGCTTCCGACCGTTGAAGCGGCGGCTGATTGAGGCGTTAGGAGTACTCGTGAACTATAATAATCGCATATTTTTTGGAAAATCCAATTCAGCTAACGGTGAGGTCAGCGAATCAACACGTTTTTATTACTATCAAAACGCAGATCAAGTTTGGGCTGATTATTCTGGCGGTGAGATTGTAAGTGGACATCTTCAAGGGAAGGTATTTGCCGATGGCAGCCTTGAGTTTATGTACCATCACGAAAACATCCACGGTGAGCTGATGGCTGGTAAATGCCGTTCAACGCCTCATCAGAGCCCAGATGGAAAGCTGGTTCTCAAAGAAAGCTGGCAATGGTTTACTGGGGATCAAACGACAGGAACATCAGAGCTTGAAGAGGTTGTTGAATCCTAACAAACACCAGCACATTCACTCCCTGCGGTCGCTGGACTCGCAACAAGTTGCTCGCCTGTGTGGTGGGCGTTATAAGCCATTCGAACTATGGAGAAATGAATGAAAGTTTCAAAGGTCATAGGAATTATTCTTATTTTTGTTGCTCTCGTTGGATGCGATCAGATATTGCCCGAACCGACAATTGACACATCATCAGATGAAAATATGAAGCAGTCATCTCAAAAGGTTCGTGAATCGCTACCAGAAGGTGAAAAAGAAAAATTTGATGAAGCGCTCCAACTTTTAGCCTTTAACCAATTAGATCTGAAAGTTCTCTTAGCCGAAGGGGCAGCGGGTGTTGGTAATTTAGAAAATAAAATGAAAGAATCTTTGAGCGGCAAAACAGCCTCACAAGTAATCGCTGAGGCGGAGCGCATAAAACTTGAGCGGGAAGCTAGGCAAAGACAACAAGCGCTGGATGAAATAAAGGAACTTGAGATGGCGCGCGCTAATGCCGAGACTGCTAGAGAACAGCTTAAGAAATTTGAGGTTCTTCGGTCACGCTTTTATCAGGAAGAGCAACGTTACACTGGAAAGCAGCCAATTATCGAAATAACAGTAAAGAACGGAACTGATACGGCTGTCTCCCGAGCATATTTTGAGGGGGTTCTCGCTAGCCCGGGTCGCAGTGTCCCGTGGCACAAAGACTCATTTAACTACAGCATATCTGGTGGTTTAGAACCCGGAGAAGAACAGAGTTGGCGTTTAGCTCCAAACTTGTTCTCAGACTGGGGAAAAGTAGAAGCTCCTGCTGATGCGGTCTTCACGGTAACTGTTGAAAAAATTGATGGGGCGGATGGAAAAACTCTCTCTTCAACAACGGACTTCAAAGATCGTGATAGAACGCGTCTTGCTGAGCTAAAAGCAAAATACGGTATTCAATAGTGGCATATAACAAGGCTATAGTGCGGGACTGCCTACACGCCACTTCGCTTTGTTCCGGCAGCCCCATACATTGCGGCGTTAGGCAAATTTAATGACTTCAGAAATCTTAATAGATGCAGATCGTCTTCACATTTGTATTGGGAAGATCGTCGTTAAATTTCAGTTAATAGAAAATGTAATCGCAGAAGTTTTAGCCTCATTACTGAAAATGCGTGGATCTGAAGACATCCATCGCGTTACTGCCGCAATGAGTTATGCACAGAAACTGAATCTGATGTGCGATCTTTATGACGACAGGAAGAGTCCAGAATGGCCATCAATCGATCTTGAGAGCGTGCGTAATGCACTAATGTCAGCTGAGACATTCAGAAACTCAGTTGTGCATTCGCTTTGGTTTTTTGGAGGTGAGCAACGTCAATGGATGCGTGCAAAAGCTAATCTTCGTAACGGAGGCAAGCTAAAAATTGTTACTGGTCCAGCAAATATCGAAGCCCTTGAAGAAGCAGTCAGCTGCCTCAGCCTCATCAGCGATTGGTATCTCGGTCGTTCTGCTCAGCTAGCTGTCGCCACAAGCTCACTAAATCAGTTGTCCAAAGAGCTTAGCGTCCGTCAAAGTAAGGCCAAACAAGTGGTTCAAACCGTTCGCTGCACTCACTGGGACGGGCTAAAGCCCGCCCCTTAACCAAACGTTATGTGCAGAGTCTCAACGTATGACTGAACAAGAAATACACCACAAGATGGTCGTCGGCAGCTTCATAAAAAACAAGCTGGAAGAATATGAGTACTTCCTAAGAAAAATCATAAAACTATGCGATCTAATTGATAAAAATTTCTTGGCCGGCATCAATCCTGTCAATACAAGCGATGAAGATATAAACTTCAACTTCAACGCTTTCGTCAATACCTTCCAATCACTTAAAGACTCTCTGGAAACAGCTACAAGTCAAAAAATCGCATGGTCGTACTTCGCAGATGTAAGGCACTCTACCTTTTTCAAGGAATGCAGGAATGCCATAACTCATGACGGCATGCAAATCATCAATGCCTACACGGATGGGAAGTACTACATCGCGAACAACATAGAGAGAATAGATAACAAAGGAAGACTCATCAGCCTTGAAGCTCCGAAGCAGGATATTCTCACTCTGTGCCTAGAGTTTTCTACTGACCTGGTACTTGAGGTCGAGAGAATCGCTGATGAATACGGTCAAAGTATTCCGACCCAAAGCAATGTAAACAAAATAAAGTACATTGAACGATACATGAACAGTCCTTTTGTACCTGAATTTGCGCGCGAGCTATTCCAACAAAATCGTGAAATCATCGAGCAGCAATTGGCGGCACACGTTTTTAATCCGGTAGCAGACATAAAAAGGCAAACAGCGAGCATTAGCAGCCTATGTGCCCACACATAACAATGCGCTCAACTGGCGCTCACTTCGTTCGCTGGACAGCCAAAAGCTGCGCTTTTGTCTGCCCGTTAGCTTAATCGTTACAGGGCTAGATCATGACCACGGAATTTCAAAAAAAACTAGCCTTAGACCAAGAGCTTTTTAATGCGGTGAGGCTTATCAAAGCAGGTCTTGGACAGCTTCAGACGCTCGATGCGGGCAATGATTTCTATCATTTACCGTTATTAACTTTGGCAAGTGGGTTCGAGCGGTTCATGAAGGTTACGTTTTGCTTCCGTTGGCTTGAGGCGCATGGCAGTTTTCCGACCAGCAAAGCTTTTCCATCCGGGCGAAACGAACATGACCTCAAATGCCTGCTCGAGAGAATTCGTACTGAATGCTTTTTAGATGATTACGTAGACAATATTCCTGGAGCAAAGGCAGACGTCGAATACTTAAATTCAAAGGAGCTTCTGTCATTTATTTCTGTGCTTAGCGACTTTGGGCAAGCGGCGCGGTATTACAATTTGGATGTGGCCGTTGGCCGGAATGTGCAAACGGAGGATCCGGACGCTGCGTGGCAACGGCTAGAGACTGAGATACTTTTGGCTCGCAAGGACCTAATGGATGAAATTACAAATAACTCTGTAAGCAATCGAGTCCATATAAAAATTAATAACGAGGTTGTTTCTCGACTTGAAAGGTTTGCGAGAGCGCTCGCCAGGCTCTATACGATAGGAAAAATTGGAGTAGAGGCGAGGAGATACCTAGGCTATATTAGCTATTTCCTTCATCTTTCAGATTCTGACCTTGGAACAAAAAAATATGAGCTATCGGGCAGCGCCCTGTAACAATAGGCTGCACAGTGACCGATTTTCCGCCGCTTCGCGGCTCCAAGCCGGCGCGTGAGCCGGCGTTATGGCCATAGACTGGAGATGATATGACATTCGAAGATTTGCGATCTGAAGTCCATGAAACATACATGAAATACTACGTTGCAGGATTTAAAGGAAACGATGTTTCTCTGATCGACAAAATGGTCCAGTATCCTATCGCCTACATTAAAAATGGTTCGGTGACCATGTGTGATTCGTACCCTATTGATCCGAAAAGTCTAAAGGAGGAAAAGGGATGGGATCACTCTGTCGATTGGAAGTTTGAGGTAACAGCTGCAAATAATATTGAAGCCCATGCAGTTGCTTCTGCTGTCAGATGCAGAGCAGATGGCTCAAAAATTGAGAGTGTGCATGGGTTCTATGCTTTTACAAAAACAGATGATGGCTGGAAAATGTATGCTGTTGCGGACGCTACCTTTTAACCATAACAATTCGCAGAAGTACGCAGCTTGCAGCTGCTAGGCGTCTCTGATGGCCACCGCTGTGCTTCGCGTTATGCATTAAGAGGTGGTCAGTGGCTGACCCCTTGATTCGTGCTTTCGTGGATCTAAGTCGGACCAGTCAACCAGGATGATTGGCTGTGTTTGTTGATGGATGATACGTAACGCCATCCTCGAATAAATGGCCTGGATTTCAGCCTGTAAGTGAGGATTACGACATAAACGCATACTGCGTTTTATTTGATGTTTTTCGCTGGTTTGGCTGGTGATATTGCGACCAATACCAGTGATAGATAATGGACTTCCCTGAAGCAAGCTGGTCAACGACGCCTGAAGACTGGCTCGTCTTACTTTGTGCATGGTGGGCGTGACATCGTTTAGGAATGTATTCACAATAGATTGAACTCGCATGGCATTTCTGACCTGTTTTGTTGTGGTGATAGATCAGATCAGTTAGTGTCGTGCGAGTTCCTTTCAAAGCTTGCTTACTTTATTGTTTAGATTCATTTTTTCGTGGGGATTGGTCAGTGGCTGACCCCTTGATTTCGTTCAACACTAAGGCTTAAACAAATCAAGTGGGAAACGGCTTATCAAACAATGCAGAGGCGGGACATCTTGTTGTTTAAGCTTTATTATTTTCGTGGGGATCGGTCAGTGGCTGACCACTTAATATCATTTTAATAAAATCGCTTTGAATGGAATAATCGAAGAAGTCTAAGGAGTGTTTATATTTTGATTCAGTACCTTTTGGGATTCTCAAGCATGAAAGATGATACCTAATAGAAGCCCGAAGAAACACCTCCACATTTTCTATGTTTCCAGCATCATTACTCTTACTATTAGTGATTAGAGTCACCTGTGAAAACAATGCCGGCCAATTTGTAGACAAAACCCTAATGGTTTTCCCTGATTTTAATGGAACTTCATAATCGATATAATCATGTGATATGGGCATACCAAACACTGACATACCATTTATTACGGAGTTAATTTTTAATGTACAACTTGGGGTAGTAATACAACCAAACCAGTCTGCTTCTTCAAACCACTCAGCTGAATCAGTTATCGCGGGCCCAATTAATGTATTTTCATCATGAAGAAAGTCACCAACAGAAATAGCTCCCCTAAGTAAAAAACCTTTGTGTATACCATTTACAATCATTCCATTGATTAAGTGACTTATAACTGACAAGAGTTTAAGTATTTGATTAGGGTTTTCCTTACCTAGTATCTCCCAAGCAATTAAAATTGTGTCTCCAAAAGTTCTAATGATAGGTGGGTTTTCCTCGTAGTATTCTTTTAATTCTTCACAACTTATAACGATTGAACTTAAAGCTACATTAGGTAAACCAAGTGTATTTTTAATAAAAGAAATGAATTTTTTGGCCTCTTCCACCGAATTATTTTTTACACCTAGTGCATCCATCAATACAACAATGCCGAATTCACTATTTATATTATCTCGTTTATTCAAAACAACCCTGCCAATTTTAATTAATTAGTTCAATAGCTTAAGTTATATACAGTGATTCCAAGTTGGTTCGGTAGAGTTTAATCTATACTTCACAAAACTCAAATTAATTAAAATTTAAATCAAGGTGAGAATCAAGGAGGCATCCAAATTGATTTAGTCTGATTACACTTACTCCTTTAAAACCAGGAAAAATGGATTCAGGGTTGGAAATAGCTATTGGCAGGGGGCGAAACCAAAAGGGGCAGAGTATTTGGTTTTGAGATACTTTACCCCTTGATATCTTGAAAGCCGAGAATAAAACAGAGTTAAAAAATCAACGCAAAAAGGCCGATCACGACAAGCAATCCGATAATAAAAATAATACCTACTACACTGCCCAAGAATTTAAACATGATAATTTCTCCTTGTTGTTTTCAATGGATGTGAACCGATTTCTTCTGGCTCACTATCAATTCATACTTGCATGCTTCTCAAATAGTGAGCAATAACATCAGTTAACTTGTACCTTCCAAAACGAGTAAGTTCTACTTGGTTTTTACGGGCTATTTGGCGAGATGTAATCAAAAGAGAAATCATGGGGCAGCCAATTTGATTTAATTCCTTTTTGATTCCTCAAGCCAAACCAGCTTCATGGTAATTCAGCATTAGACAATTCGGCACTGCCAATATAGACCACCAGCAGGCTTACGGGGTCGCTGCTGTTGTTAAAACCAAAATGCACCATATTCTGAGCCTCCATTAAAGCCTCGCCCTGCTTATAAGTGCGCACGCCGTGATCGCCATAATCCACTGAAATTACCCCGGACAACACGTAGGCGAACATCGGGATCTGATGAATATGCGGTTTGCCAGCTTCACCCGGTGCCAGAGTAATGATATCTGAGGTAACCCGAGGTGTTCCGCTTGGGTAGACCAGCGGCTGGCCCAACACATCAACTTCGCTCTGTAACAAATTCTGACCTTTATAGGCCTGCTCATCTGCTATTGCATAGCTCGCAGTAGCCAACAATACTATCCCCAACCTGCCATTAAATCTCAGCATGCGAAACTCTCTACCTATTAATACAGAATATGGAAACCAGGGTTTGTTGATCTTTTCCATAGCCGCCGTTGTTGTCACTGAAAATACAGCAATCAAGGCGTGAGGAATACAGTTTGTGATAGACAGCGCTGTATATCAGCCTATCAGGACTTGCGAACACTTTTGGCGTTTTGTAGTCGTTCTAAATAAATAACGAGCAAAGCTTCCGTATCCTGTTCAAATCAAATGGGCCAAGTTCTGACTCTTTTGAATATTCTTGTTATTTATAGTGGGGAGTATATGTGATGAATGATATTGTTTCTAACGCTGAGTACACAGAAGAAGCATTTACTTTTCAACAAATTAGCGAATCGTCCGGTGACGTTTTACTAGAGTTTGGTGCCCCTTGGTGTGGACACTGTCTGGCGGCAAGTTCGGCGATAAACGAAGTCGTAAATGAACATTCCGAACTGCGACATCACAGAATCTATGATGGAAAAGGCAAACGACTGGGGCGTATGTTCAAGGTAAAGCTTTGGCCGACGTTAATATGGTTGCACGAGGGGAATGAAGTAGCTCGCCTCGTGAGGCCGTTACGTTCTGACGAGGTTCGTCAATTATTCTCTAAAATCAACCAAAGCGACTGACCCCTTAATTCTCTTTACTCCCTGATTCGTAAAAAGCTGGCAAAACGGGGCACGCCATTTTTTGTGAAACCATGGTATTTATAAGTGATGATACTGCCGATAGGTGGAGGGTTCGCGCGATCCGCGTCTGTGAACCCAGTGCCAATAGAAAACTCAATGTCTTGTTGATTCTTTACTCGCAGCGCGCCAAGCATGCCCGTGTATTTACCCTGACCGGGTAAATGCGCAAGGACTTCAGCTTCGTCATCAAAGTAAGGTTTTAACTTCAATACAGCATTGCTTCTGCTGGCGCGATGCTTTGCTGTTGCTAAATGCAGCATCAGACCTTCTGCACCATTTTCAACCAGCGTTTGCAAGTGTTCACTTAACGCATGGTTGGAGTCAAAACGTTGTTGCTTGACGGCCTGAATATGGTCAGCATTTATCTGTTCGACCAGGCTTGAATAGTTGTTATAGCGCTGTTCAAAAGGAAGGTCCGCATCAGGCATATCAAACACCATGTATTTAACTTCACGCCAAAGGTCATCGTCTGGCGTTTGGGTTCGTACAATACCGCTTAACGTGTCGAAATCCTGTCGCCGTGTCCATAGCTCACCATCAAGCCAAACCGCAGGAAGGGGAGCCGTAAACCATTCCGGCGCTGATATGGGGTTACCTTGCCTGGTGAGCAGTTTTTCGCCTGTCCAGATGGCACGCACTCCATCGTATTTTTCACTGACCAAATAGTTGCTAATGTCACTGACATTATCCTGGTCATAAAGGTTTGCCAGTTGTACCTGTGGTGGTGTCTCTGCCTGAACGGCGAAAACGTGAACGGTGAGATACAAAACCGCTAAACATAAAAGAATCCGTTTTGACATAAATGCATCCTTGCTTGTCAGTTGTTGTGGTTAACACTGGTTCAATAATAATCGGGTAAGAGGGCTCAATTCCGCAAATTATGTCGCATATTGAGTCCTTTCATCGCTGATAAATATGCGTGTGAACATGCTATGCAAAGATTAGGACTGATCATAAAGGCGCCTGGTAACCAAATTGAAAGCACCGCGAGATGGCGAAGAGTTTGATTTCAAATTTGATGGGTGACCACTACTATGACAAGGCAATCAGCCTTAATATGTTCGAACGTTGTATTTCATAACACTTCTCTAAAAAGCGCGGCATAATATTACACACCAGTATCTGGGCCGGGCTCTGCCCCATAAATCATCACGCTTTAACCATTGGAACATCGAATGAAACATATTGGATGGCTGCTTTTCGTTTTGTACAGTCCGAACGCGCTGTCTGCGGGCGAAGTTGAAATCCCTTTGCTGGCTGAAACCGCTCATCTGCAGACTGCGATCAGTCGAGCCCTTGAATTCGATGAGAATGGCCAGAGCACAATCAGCAATGACCCATGCAACCGGGTTGAGTTGTCCGATATGGTTGTGATGACCGAGGATGCCCAATTATCAGTTGGTATGGCATTGACCGCCACGACCGGCGCCTACGTGCTTGGTGCATGCCGGGGACCGAAACCGTGGCAGGGCCGGCTTGCCTTGAAACTGACTCCACAGGTGATGGCATCGGGACTGGGCATAGAGTTTGTGCCGGCTGCGATCGAGTTATCCCGCCCGGATAGCACGCCCGGTCTCTTGAGTAAACCTGTTCAGCTGATTGCCGATGCGCTGGTGCTGCCGCGCATGAAAAGGGTACAAATTGACCTGGCCGGGCCACTGAACAGCCTTGATGGATTGATCGAGCAAATGATCGGACCGGGGAATGATCAGGGTGGTGAGCTGTCCCTGATTCAGCGAACCCACATTACCCGTCTTCAGATAGAAGAAACAGGCCTCAGGGCTTGGCTGGCTTTCCAGGTTCGTGCGTCTGAAACGACTGATCAAGCGCCCGAGCCAACTTTGGACAAGAGCGAGTTTGCTCAATGGCAAACGCTTGAAGATGAGTTAGACGGTTTTCTGACCACCATCATTTCGGCGCTGGCCTACTCGACGGAGTCACGTGCCTTACGTCTTGAATTACTCGCCGTGCTGCTGGATGCACGACACGCGATTGCCGAGGCATTGACGGTCGATGATCCTGAGTATGATCCGGTTCGAGAACTGTTCCTGACAACATGGGATCGGTTACGGCCACTGATGAGTGAACTTGAAGGTATGGAGACTCCGGGACTGGAAGTGGATTTCAAGCTTGCCGCGTTTATCGCGGGTGGTGACGCGTTACGGGCACTTGACGCTCTCGGGCCTGAGTACGGTTTTGAAATCAACCGTGATGGACTGCGAAGACTTGCCCGTTTACTGCTGGCCGAAGCAGCGCCGCCAAGTTTTACACCGTTACCCTTGGAGGTCGATCCTGAGTTTCGCGATTTGTTTGGATTTAATGCTAAAGACGAGACCGTATTTACACCAGAATTAACGGAACAAATCTCCAGTGGTTTTGGCCGGGTAGGGTCCTGGCTTTTTCCGGCCGCTCATGCCGAGAGCATCTCCCCGGCTGAGGCTTTAAAAGGGTTAGTCCCGCGACAGGATAATCTTAATGACTATCTGGAACTGGTCGACAGCTTGCTGCAAGAGCAATCCAGTGCCTGGCTGACTAACAATGATGGCGTTCCGGATATGATGGCAGAGCGACTCGATCCCCTGGTTCGTGCCACAGCATGGAAAGAATCCTGCTGGCGCCAGCTCGTAGATGCGGGTGGTGAACCTAAAGTGTTGCGTTCAGCTGGAGGTGCAGTGGGCATGATGCAGATCAATGGTCGTGTCTGGCGCAAGGTCTATGATCTTGACCGTCTCGTTGATGAGGTCGACTACAATGTGAACGCCGGCATCGACATTTTGACCCATTACATGGTTGATTATGCGATCCGCAAAGGCGAGCACGAGCAGCCCGGCGGTGAGGACAATTTGGTAAAGGCAACTTATGCTGCTTACAACGGCGGCCCGGGACAATTGGCACGATACCGTCGCGAAGATACCCCCGCTCAATTGAAGGCCATCGACTATGAGTTCTGGAGGCATTACACAACCATAAAGGAGGATAAATGGCCGGACATCTCCAGCTGCTATGCGGTTGGGGGGGTAATGACCAGAGATTAAAGCGTCAGCCAGGTCATTTGGTTTTTCTATTAGAGCGTTGCACTTTTGCAAAGGTAATTCTGAGGCCCTTCAATCAACATAAAGCCCTGTTTAAAGTGAACAGGGCTTTGTGTCACAGCATTTTATCGATTGATTATTTCTGTCTAAAGCTGTCAAAACGGGCAATATGTTCTTCCAGGTTTTGATTTAGCATTTCTGCGTAACGTTGGGTGAAGTATTCAATTGCGGCTTGTTTTTCGGCTTGCAGATTTTCTGCGCTTTCAACAGAACGGGCGACACTGAAAGCATTAAATCGGGCCGCTGAAAATAAAACTGCGGTATTGGCATCATCAACACTGCTGTCTGCTGCTTGTTGATTAGCAAGGGCAATGAATTCATCGACACGTTGTTGAAATGTTTTTGTTGATGCATTTTCACTCATTCTTTCTCTCTCATTAATGTTATTGATTTGAAATTTGATAGCCGTCGTGATGAGGCTTTACTCGCTATATCAGCCGATTTAACGCAAACATCATATCAGATAGAAAAACCTGAGCCATTCAGCTTTAGCAAAGCCAGTTAAAATATGAACTATGCGTAAAACAGATAAAAAAATTGATAACGAACTTCGGCTAAGATTGACCGATGTATGTGAACAGGCATTAAAAGATATTGCCGGTTTTCAGTGGCTAACGCACTTGGTGAACTATGATGATTTTCCAAATAGCTTAATGGTGGTTTGCGTATTTGATACAAACGAAAATTTGAACAGTTATCTTCGATCAGATGATAGCCAAGCGTTGATATCACTTATTAGTTCTGAATTTAGGACGATGCATATCAAACTCAAACGCCTTGTTGAGCATATCTCTTACGATACCGAAGAGGATTGTCTTCGACAGCACAATGGAAATTGGGCGCTAAGATTGGGTTAACCAAGAGTAACCAGCTCAGAACAAGACTTCATACATCCACAAGTAAGCTAGCATTAGTCAGCAACTGATTTAAACAAGCGGCTGTAGTTTATACTCTTCTCGATTACGTTTGAGCGATAAAAACCGAATAATGAAAATACCAAAACAAATTCAGCCACTCGTTGATGACGGCTTAGTGGACGAGGTAATCAGTCGCTTAATGAGCGGCAAAGAAGCCGATGTCTATGTCGTGAGATGTGGTGAGGAAATACGCTGTGCCAAAGTCTATAAAGACGCCGCCAAGCGTAGCTTTAAAAAAGCCGTTCAATACCAGGAAGGGCGAAAAGTCCGCAATAGTCGCCGCGGCCGGGCGATGGAGAAAGGCTCTAAATTTGGTCGTCAGCAGCAAGAAGAAACCTGGCAAAATGCCGAAGTCGATGCGCTGTATTTGCTTGCCAGTGCTGGTGTGAGAGTGCCTCAACCCTATGATTGCATGAACGGCGTGTTATTGATGGAGTTGATTACGGATGAGGAGGGCGATGTTGCACCGCGCCTCAATGACGTATCCATGTCTGCCGAGCAAGCCATTGAAGACCACATGATGGTGATGCATTCGGTGAAGAAAATGCTCTGTGCAGGTTTAGTTCATGGCGATTTGTCAGAGTTTAATGTGCTGGTTGATGCGCACGGCCCGGTGATTATCGATCTGCCCCAGGCTGTGAATGCCGTGGCAAATAATAATGCCCAAGCCATGTTAACGCGTGATGTGCAAAATATGACACGTTACTATGCTCAGTTCGCCCCCCAATTACACCATACGCATTTCGAAAAAGAAATCTGGTCGCTCTTCGAAAATGGTGACTTACTGCCTGATACAGAACTTACTGGCCTATTTGAAGAAGACACCCAAGCCGCGGATGTGGATGGGGTGATGCTTGAAATCAAAGCGATCCTGGCTGAAGAACAAGAAAGACAACTGTGGTTACGTGATAAGGATGATTAAAGGTTAAGTCATATTAATTTTATAAAAAAACAAGTTGGCTGCCGCTGATCGGTTTTTATCGTATTCCTTCTTTATTAACTTCATTTATTGTTTACTCTGCTTTATTCCTGGGGATTGGGCACTGACAGAGCCATCAGAATGAATGCTAATAAACGCGTCAAAGGCGACACTCTTTCCCCCCCATACGGGTTGTATGGGTGCTATCAACCTCTGTTAACAGGAGATTACATGAGCAGCCTTAATGTTTTTTTCCGATGTACTCCCAGCAGATGACCAAAATATCTAACCAGAAAGTGGACAGATGATATCTCAAACAAGCCGGTCAATGAATAATGACCGGGGTCAGTGTAAGGCCAGATACTCTGTGAGGAAGTTCTAATGCATTTGCTTAGAGGCTGATTCGAAAATTCATTCGAAACAACCCGCATCTATTTAAAATTTCCTAAGTATTACCGCATATGGTCAGCCAGCCAGATGGGGAGCGACCCAGCGCAGGATATCGGCCGTCCCCATTGCGCCTGACTGACGGGCCACTTCTTTACCACCCTTGAACAGAATCATTGTAGGAATACTGCGGATATTGAACTGTCCTGCCAGATTCTGCTGTGCTTCGGTGTCAACCTTGGCCAGGCGAGCACGAGGCTCAAGTTGCTCAGCTGCCTGGGCGAAAGCAGGCGCCATCATCTTGCACGGACCACACCAATCGGCCCAGAAGTCGACCAGCAGCGGGATATCGCTACGCTTTATATGGCGCTCGAAGCTGCGCTGGTCGAGATCGACCGGTTTTTTGGTAAACAGGTTTTTCTTGCAGTGTCCGCAGAGCGGTTTATCTTTAAGACGCAATGATGGGATGCGGTTCACAGACACGCAATGTGGACACACGATGTGGACAGAGTCAGCCATTCTGTTTTCTCCCGGTAACGAGATTCATCCTATATGATAACCCGACTCGACAGACATGCCAGCGTGAAAATGATGGGTAAGCTATTCTTCCATGATTGGTTCTATCAATCTGCCTCACGACATCATGCAACGAGGCAATAACCGTCAATATTTCGAGCTGACTGTTGGTTAAGGCTTTGTTATTAAAATGTTAATTGCAGCTTGCTATAAAAATACTTGTCGATTTTTCGGTTGGCAGAGCCACTAGCCGGGGAGTATGTTGCCGAGTACTGGTAACGACGGACGACCTTATGCGTATTCAAAACCCGGGCAAGGTGAAAAACTACTATCAAGCATTGCTCAATCGCGATGAAGCCTATGTGGGGATTTTCTATGCCGGTGTGATCACTACCGGCATTTTTTGTATTTCATCCTGCCGTGCCCGAAAACCCAAACCTGAGAATGTCGAGTTCTATAGTACATTTAAAGATGCGCTAAATGCTGGTTATCGGCCGTGCAAAATTTGTCGTCCGACCGAGAATGCCAATGAGGCTCCCCAGCAGGTGGCCGCTGCGATTGAATTGGTTCGAAGTCATCCGAAGGAAAAAATTTCGGATTACCAGTTGCAGCAACTCGGGATGAGCCCAGAGCAGATTCGTCGCTGGTTTAAACAGAACTACGGTATGACTTTTCAAGCGTTCCAGCGGATGTATCGCATTAATACGGCATTTCAGGAATTGAAAGAGGGGAGAACCGCGACAGATACTGCTTTTAATACCAGTTATGAATCACTCAGTGGCTTTGGCTATACCTTCAAGAAATTAATGGGGCGGTCACCAGCAAACTGCCTGGAGAACAACATAATAACGATAAATCGATTTACCACGCCATTGGGACCTATGTTTGTTGGTGCGACAGAGCATGGAGTCTGTTTACTGGAATTTGTGGATCGGCGTATGCTCGAAACTGAATTCAAAGATCTTCAGAGGTTGCTAAACGCTGTGATTGTGACTGGAGAAAATGAGCATACCAGACAAGCAAAACAACAGCTGGAAGAGTATTTTGCAGGCACTCGGCAACACTTTACTGTTGCTTTGCAAACCCCGGGCACAGCATTTCAAACACAGGTTTGGGAAGTGTTAAAACAGATTCCTTACGGAGAAACCACCAGTTACCAGGCGCAGGCTGAGCGTATCGGAAACCCAAAAGCAGTAAGGGCAGTTGCATCTGCCAATGGTTGTAACCGTGTCGCCATTATGCTTCCTTGTCATCGGGTGATTGGGAAAAACGGAATGTTAACGGGGTATGGTGGTGGCTTGGAACGCAAACATTGGTTGCTGGAGCATGAACGTCGACAGCTTGATTTAATTTGATTTCACATCTACAGAATCAACCAATCTTATTGTTAGGAATAACTGCATAGCAAGAATTGCCGATGGATTCTATTAGCCAGCTTCTGAATGTTGGTTGTCTTCTTTGCAAAAACACAGAAAAAAGCAGTCGCTTGCTTTAGCAAACGACTGCTTTATTCCACATCATCCGAAACCTGTAATGGTGAAATCAATATCAGATTGTTGAAGATGGCTATTCGTCATTTCCCCAAAATTTCCACCACTTTCTCCGATGCTCTTCTCTGGCTTCGCCCTGATCTGAACCTTTGCCTAGCTCCTTGCGTTCTTGTTCCATTGTTCGTTGCTGATCCATGTCTTGCGGATCGTGTTCCTGCTGACGTTCACGTATTTGTTCGCCTTCGCCGTCATATTGCTGCATCTGTTCTTGCTGCTTTTTGCCTTTACCGTCACCCTGGCCTTGTCCACCGGCAAAGTTAGTTGTGGAAAAAGCGGTTAAGGTCATCAGGGATAGGATTAAAATGAATTTTTTCATGACTTCGTACCTCATAAAGATGAAATATCTATGACAGTTAACTTCCTGTTTACTGTGAAAATCTAGTATACGCCGGAGAAATATAGTTATATTGCGCCAGATCAAAAACACGGCTTACAAATTCTGTCGTAGGGTCTGTCTCTTTAGTTGTTACGCGCTTTCATTTCCTTCGGATAATCATACAAATCAGTTGCAAGTGTCATGAATTTCTATTTTGTTTAATGTTTGTTATGGCATTCATTCTGCTCGGTGGATTAACTGTTGTTTATGACTCAGTCAAGTTTTGAGCTATTCACAGCACTTTCTCATCGGAGATTTGGATGGATTTAGTCAATAAATTATTTAATGGCAGCTTCATGCCTCATGGACATTGTCTGCAATGGTTACCCGATCTCTTGTTTCTTCATGTAACGGGCGATGTTCTAACTGTCTTTGCTTATTTTGTTATTCCTTTAGCACTTATATATTTAGTTAAAAAACGAACTGATCTCGCTTTTAACTGGATCTTTATCATGTTTGCCGCTTTCATTTTTCTTTGCGGGGTCACCCACTTAATTTCTCTAGTCAATATTTGGCAGGGCTATTATTACATTGAGGGCATAGCCAAGTTCGCTACTGGATTGGTATCTATTTTGACAGCCATGCTGATTTGGCGATTGATCCCAAAGGCGCTGGTGATTCCCAGTAATGATGAATTTCGCACGAAAAATGAAGCGTTACTTCAGGCGAAACATGAGTTGCTTGAAGCCAATCAATTGCTTGAGCAGCGTGTTTTAGACCGCACCAAAGAGCTTCAACACCTGGCTCGAACCGACTCTTTGACCAGTGTATTGAATCGTGGTGGGTTAATGGATCGCTTGACCATAGAAGTGGACAGGGCAGTTCGCTATCAACATAAATTAAGTTTATTGATGGTCGATCTTGATCACTTTAAACATGTAAACGATCAATATGGTCATCTCTATGGCGATACTGTTTTAATTGAAGTGGCGACAATTTTGTCGGATGCGTGCAGAAGTACTGATGTGTTGGGACGCTATGGTGGTGAAGAATTTCTCTTATTGTTACCCGAGACCGATCTTGAAGATGCAAAAAGACTTGCAGAACGCATCAGGCTGGATATTGAGCAGCATCATTTTTGTAAAAAAGATGGATTCAAGATTTCTCTGACATGCAGTATTGGTGTCACCGAATTTGAGTTAGATCAGAATCAGGAAAGCCTGCTGCAAAGCGTAGATCGCATGCTATACAGCGCCAAAGATTCAGGCCGAAATAGGGTTGTGGTGAATGAATAATTATCATGGATACTAAGCTTAATAAGCTGGTGCACTTAGTATCTAAGGGAAATAAGATCGGCCTTTAAACAACTACGCGAAAGTAGTACTCATTAAATCTTATATAGGTCTTTAGACCGATGCGGTAACCTACCGTTTCAACCACATCCATAGCTTTATCCAATGATGGTTAAACGCTTCACTGCTTTTGAACTATTTGGAGTAGAGTTTATGATGCTGTTTTTCGGTCTGTTAACCGCCTTAAGTTTTGGTATTGCCGATTTTCTTGGTGGTTTAGTAGGGCGAAAAATGTCGCCACTGACATTGACCCTCTATTCACAATCTATTGGATCGGTGGTCATTGGCGTATCGGCAGTGTTTTTTGGCGGGACGCCAGATATTTTCGATCTTGCCTGGGGAGCTGCCGCAGGCGCCATGCTCGGATCAGGATTTATTCTCTATTATCGTGCTCTATCCAATGGAAGGATGGGTGTGGTGGCAGCTGTTACTGGAGTGTGGACAGCCATTATTCCTTTCGTGATCGGTTATTGGCTGGGTGAGCGCCCTTCTACGATGGCAATACTTGGCATAATGCTGGTAGTTGTCGCCATTGCCCTGGTCAGCAGTGGCGAAAAATCTCCAGATGAAAGTGTCCTAAAAAATTCTGAAAAAAAGATCAAATCAGTTTCCTTTTATGCTTTGCAACGCGGATTTTTGGCTTACGATCGCAGCATAGTGCAAGCGACTGGCGCCGGTTTATGGTTTGGGCTTTTCTTTGTTTTTCTTGGGCAGGCCCAATCCAGTTCTCCGTTATGGCCGGCGGCAGCCGCTACTGTGGCATCAGCATTAACCGTTGCTGTTTTGATCCCGGTATTAAAACCGAATTTATTTTTTGATAGAAGCAATTTGCCAATCGTTATGGTGGTTGGCCTGTTCCAAACTTTGGGTACACTCACATTCGTCATTGCTGCTAATTTAGGGATGCTTTCAGTGGCAGGCGTTGCCGGGGCTTTATCTCCGATTCCAACGGCCATTCTCGCTTTCTTAATACTTAAAGAGCGAGCTACATGGGTTCAAATAATCGGGGTAGCTGCTGCACTGACGGGTATCGTGATGATGCAGAGCTAAGAGGTAATAAGAGAAAAACAAATTTGATTTACAGTCTGCTAGTCAATATATATGATCCGTATACGTTTCATATATTAAGGGTTTCCATGGGTATCGTGAAAATAAGCGATGAGTTACACGAAGAGATTCGTAAGTCCAGCTCGGTTATGGTCCGCTCCATCAATGCTCAAGCAGAATATTGGATAAAAATAGGAATGTTGGCGGAGGCGAATCCCGGTCTGACGTTTTCGGAGATTGTCAGGGCGCAAATGCAGCATGCCGATGTGGATATAAAGAAGATTGTCGGTGGCTAAGGTCACGCTTAAAACATCTGCCGAATTAGCGTTAATGCGAACAGCCGGGCGTCTACTCGCTATGGTTTTCAGTTATCTCGATAATCATGTAAAAGCGGGCATCTCGACAATGGATATTAACAACTTGGCAGAGCGCTATATTGTTGATCAATTGAAAGCTCGCCCGGCAAGTAAAGGTCAGTATGGTTACCAATATGTGCTGAACACCTCCATTAATCATGTGGTGTGCCATGGCGTCCCATCAGACAATCAGCAGCTGAAATCGGGCGATATTATCAATGTGGATATCACCTTGGAGAAGGATGGCTTTATTGCGGACTCCAGCAAAATGTACCAGATCGGTGATGTTTCGCCGCTAGCGAAGCGTTTGGTGGCTAAAACTTATGAAGCAATGTGGCAAGGAATTCGTGTCGTCAAACCTGGGGCGACATTAGGTGATATCGGCTATGCGATTCAGCACTTTGCCGAGAAGCATGGATATTCCGTTGTTCGGGAATATTGTGGTCACGGGATCGGGCGGGAAATGCATGAAGAGCCTGCTGTTTTGCATTATGGAAGGCCGGCTACGGGAATGGTTTTGCAGGAAGGCATGACCTTTACCATTGAGCCAATGATTAATCAGGGAAAAGCCAAAGTGAAAGTAAAAAAAGATGGCTGGACGGTCGTGACCAGTGATAAAAAATTATCTGCCCAATGCGAGCACACCATCGCGGTCACATCGAACGGTTATGAAGTGCTGACGCTGCGCGATGAAGAGCGTGTTTAGCAATGCTGATTCTCTGGAGCACTCATTTCATCAATCCTTAAACTTAAAAAGGTAAAACAGATAAATGCAGCCAGAAGAACTTAAAGAAATTTTTGATCAACAAGCAGAAAGCTATGATCAGCAATGGGCAAAGATGGCGCCTATTAATAATGGATTATATTTTCTTCTGGAATCGGTATTTGCGCCACTTCCCGAGACGGCTCGTATTCTTTGTGTGGGTGCTGGAACAGGGAAAGAGCTGATTTATCTTGGCAGGAAATTTCCGCATTGGCACTTTACAGCGGTTGAACCATCAGGCGCCATGTTAACTGTTTGTCGACAACGCGTTGATGAAGAGGGCATGACCAATCGTTGCGATTTCCATGAAGGTTATCTTGACTCACTACCCGGACAAGAATCTTATGACGCGGCAACGTGTTTTCTGGTGTCTCAATTTATTCTGGATAAACAAATTCGCACAGAATTATTTGCTGAGATTGCCGGCAGACTAAAACCAGATGGGTTATTGGCCAGTGCCGATCTGTCAGCAGAGCCAGGATCTTTTGAAGCGTTACTTCAGGCTTGGATGAACATGATGGCGGGCGCGGACATTTCAATCGAAAAGCAGAATCGTATCAAAGAAGCTTATGCCAAAGATGTTGCGATTCTGCCGCCTGATAGTGTTGCCTCGCTCATCCAGGCAGCAGGTTTTGACGCACCCGTGCCGTTTTTTCAAGCAGGTTTAATCCATGCATGGTTTGCCAAAACTGGCAGTAAAATCGTAAACCAAGATAGAGAGAAGGGAGGGGCGGATTAAACCGGCACCGGCGCATTCTCCTCGATCAAGCCCTTTCGTTTGGCTGCTTCCCAAAATTCACTTGGTATGCTGGCGGAAAGCGAAGCCATATTTTCGCGAATATGCTCGGGTTTGCTGGCACCGGGCAAAATCGCACTAACGACATTAGGTGTATTACAAAACTGTAAGGCTGCTGTGCGTAAGTCTATATTCATTTCTTTTGCCAGCTTACGATATTGCTCACGTCTTTGATGGATGTGTTCGGGTGCGCCTTTCTTGTAGTTGTAATAATTATTACCGGCTAAATAGCCAGAGTTGAGCGGTGCGCCCAGTACAAATGACACCTCACGTTGTTCGGCCAAGGGGAATAAACGGTTAAGCGCATCATCATGTTTAAGTAACGAATATTGTGTCGCGAGAAGGATCACATCTGGATCGGATTGCTCAATGGCTGCTTGAGCGGGTGGAATTGTATTCACCCCCATTCCCCAGCCTTTAATCAGACCTTCCTCGCGCATTTTGATCAGTTCCGGCATGGCACCATTCAACGCTGTCTGAAAATAGTCTCTCCAGTTCTCTCCCATGTCCACGTTATCGGGAGATAAATCATGAATAAACACCATATCCAGACTGGGCACGCCCATACGTTGCAAACTGTCTTCAATAGAGCGGCGGGTGCCGGAGGCGCTGTAGTCGTATGTGTAATTAAAATTATTAACGCCTTCCCAGCCATCATGGTCATAACCAGGATCGGGTTCCAGAAGTCGACCAATCTTGGAAGAGATTTCATAAGAGCCTAATTCCTTGGCTGCCAGTAACATGGCATGACGACGTTCGCTGATGCCCAAGCCATACCACGGTGAGGTGTCATAGTAACGAATACCTTCCTCCCAGGCGGTTTGCAATAACTCAAAAGCCTCTTTTTCTGTTAATACCCTTCGCATATTCCCCAGCCCGATCGCGCCGCCGAGGCCTATTCGATGTGTGGGACGATACCGTTTGGATTGATCACTATTGACAGGCAATGCTTCGGGTGCTCTTACTGAGCCTGATGTCGCTGCTGCTGATAATAAGGGGGATAATGCCAGGCCAGTACCTGCGACTGCTGTCAGAAAATCTCGTCTTTCCATGCTTCGCCTCCGGTTGGGAATGGTTCGCTTGGTGGGATGTAACAGGGATAGTGATTTTGAGTATTCTGGATAAAAACGGCGCTATCCCAGAAACTTAAATGGGGTAAGGTGTTGTAGTCTGATGTTAACACTACCTACATTTCGGGTGAAGCATGAATCGACAACCTGGTAAAAAAGTGATCATTTCGCTGGTCATACTCTGTATTACTGCAGTATGCATCGGTTTGTATTTAGCTTTATCAAATCAAACCTTATGTGGTGTCAGTTCAGATAACGCTATGGTGATGCTTTCGATTGGTTTGGGGTTAGGGTGTGTACCGTTAATTCCTGGCACCGCGGGCGCCCTCGGCGGCATCCTGCTTAGTCTATTGATCAGCCGACTGAGTATTACAAAACAGGTGATTGCTGTTGCTTTACTGATTATTGTCGCAATTCCGATAAGCGAATACGGCGAAAACTATTTCGCGACTAAAGATGCACCATCAATCGTGGCGGATGAGTTGCTTACCTTTCCCCTGGCAACGATTGGTCTTCCCGTTCATCAACATCCTGTCATGCTGGCGGGTATTTTTATGACAAACCGCATTATTGACTGGACTAAACCACCCCCAGCCCGTGCGGCTGAATCCTTACCTGGAGGCGTGGGAATCGTGTTGGATGATGTGGTTGCCAGCCTGTGGACCTTGCTTGTCTTCAGTATTGGCTGGCAGTGGTATCGTCGACAATAGAAGATAGTTTCAGTATTGTTGACAACAAGTACACCCTATTTAGCGAATAGCTTCTATAAAATGAGGAAGCAGCATCACCATCAATAAGGTTAGATTTACGTTACAAGTAAGGAAACAAAAAATGTCGAACAGCAAAATGACATTGGCAATTCATTCCCATCAAACTTTGCCTGTTTTAGGGCTTTTGGCGACTTTAAGTTTAATGACAAATGTTCAAGCCCAGACACTTCAGGATTATGATTGGTCTGGATCATACATCGGCGGAAGTCTTGGCGCGGCTCATAGTCGTGGATCATTTGATGCGTCAACCTCTGACGGTTTTGTGGGGTCTTATTTCACACCGCCAGATCCTGAGCAAATTGCTGAAGCGGCGGATAAGAGTGCTTCACAATCACGATTGAGTGCAGGGTTATTTGGTGGTTATGGCAAGCAGTTTGATAATTTATATGTCGGGGTTGAAGCTGGTGTGAACAGTTTAAGCTTTGATGAATCCGCTTCATCAGGTGAAATCTACGAGTCAAGTCCAACTTCAAGCTTTACTAATGAAATTTCCGTGAAAGCTGACTGGCAAGCTTCATTACGTGCTCGTGTAGGTTGGGCTGAAAAACGCTGGTTGGCGTATCTTACCGGTGGTGTCGCTGCTACTCGAATCCGAATGGATGCAACATTTTCGGATGATTTTTCCGGGGCTGGCGGCGCTTTTGGTAGCGATTCAGATAATGACACCAAGCTAGGCTGGGTAATAGGTCTGGGCGGGGAATATGCATTAACCGAGAGTTGGACCATCCGAGCAGAGTATCTGTATGCGGATTATGGAAAAGCTGACACAACAGCATTGGTAACCAATCCAGCTTCACCAACGCTTGCAAATGATTTGAAAAGTTCTGTCGATCTTAAAACCCAGATCCTTTCAGTAGGTGTTGCTTACCAGTTCTAGGAAGCATCTAATATCATTAAAACGGATGATATATAAATAAAAATAAAAGCTGATCGCTTTAGTCGATCGGCTTTTATTTTGATAAGTCTCTAAAATTACTTCCTTTGTTAAAACATCCAGTAATTGGGCTGTATATTTAGCCGGCTCGGCTTTTAGTGTCATTCTGAGTTATGAAATGTTTAGCTATTCCGTGCAATCATGCTGATGTGAATACTTGAAATGATGGCTTTTAATGGGTATGAAGCTAATTTTTTGATGCAATAAATTAAAATGTGCGAAACTGTTTTCTCTGTCTGCAATCGAATTGCTGACCACCTCCATCTTAATTTTCCCTACCCTCAATGTGAGTCAAAAATGCAGATGAGTAATGCGATTAGCTGATTTTATCCGAGCACAAATAGAGCTGATTCTGCAGGATTGGGAAGCGTTTGCCAAAACACTCCTGAGTGGAAAACATATGAGTAAATCAGGACTGCGTGATCATGCCAGAGATATGCTGTTGGCGATTGCAGATGATCTTGATACGCCTCAAAGCGAAACAGAACAGGTCGCCAAATCGAAAGGGCATGAACCAGCGGATGACAATGAATCTTGGGCAGAAGTACACGGCGGTGCTCGACATATAAGTGGTTTCAGCGTCATGGAGACCGTTTCCGAGTTCAGGGCGCTTCGGGCCAGCGTAGTCTCACAGTGGACTAAAGCATACAAAACAAATCAGAACCATGATCTTGAAGATCTTACCCGGTTTCATGAAGCGATTGACCAGGCTGTCGCCGAGTCCCTGGAGCAGTATGCAACAGCAAAAGAAATGGAAACACGGTTGTTTGGTGCCATTCTTTTAGCCTCGCCTGATCCAATTTATGTGCTGGATCTTGAAGGCAAATTTATTTATGCAAACAAAGCCACAGCCGATCTTTTCGCTCTGGAACCTCTGGAGATCATTGGAAAATCTACTTTTGATCTTGGATTTCCGTTTGCATCTGATTTTCAGCACAATCTGGAAAAGGTGATAGCGGACCAGACGACCTATCGTGGAAAGTTTGTACATACCTTCAGCTCTGGTCAGGGCGAAAGATTTGAGTATCTGCTGGCACCCGTCCTGGATGAGCAGCAAAACATCGAAGCCACTGTATGCATTTCCCGGGATATCACCGAACAAGCGCTGGCAGAAGAAAAAATATGGCACAACGCACATCATGACTTGCTAACCGGGCTGCCCAATCGACGTCTTTTTCTGGATCGCCTGGAACAGGAGGTCAAACATGCCAAGCGTAGCAATATTCCACTTGCAGTACTGTTTATGGATCTGGATGGGTTTAAAGAGGTAAACGACACACTTGGTCACGAAGCTGGGGACCGCGTATTACAGCTTGTGTCAGAACGGCTGATTAAATGTGTCCGTGATGAAGATACTGTGGCCCGGCTTGGCGGAGATGAATTTACTATTATCCTCACTGGTGCTCAGCAGCAAAAAGATGTTGAGCTGGTGGCGCAATCGATAATTGACGCGATAGCGGTGCCATTCCATCTTGTGCAAATGCCTGTTCATATTTCTGCCAGCATAGGAATCTCACTTTTTAATAATACGACGATTTCTTCGATTGCGATGCTGGAAGCCGCCGATCATGCTATGTATAAAGCCAAAAAATCCGGTTCTAATCATATACATTTTCATCAGGCATTCGATATGCAAGACAAAGGTTCAGCTTCTTAAGCTATGTTTGATATCTTGCTAAAGTTAAGTGACAACTGGGCAAAAGCAACCTCTCCATCAAAGTGACCATTGAATAGAGAAATTCTTACGAGTGAGAAAAAAGTTATTTTGGAAATTAATTATTAAAGTGGCTATCAGCTCATAGAATTGAGCCGGAGTTAATGTTCCAACTGATGTTTAATGCTGACAATGAAGTGAAGGCTTAATATTTCAATGGGTTGCTTATGCGTTAGAAAAGTCAGTCACAAATTAGTGGGTTGTGTTGATATAAATTAACGAAATTTTTTGCAAACCTGCATTCAGCAAAATCTGGCGTTATTAATCTCATACCTAGACTGATTTCAAGGAGAAAAGCATGAATATTACCACTGAACAAAGCGGCAGTTGCCTTTGTGGTGCTGTAACAATCACCGCAAAACCCAAAAGTAATCATGTGGGAGCTTGTCATTGTGATATGTGCCGGAAGTGGGGCGGTGGTCCACTTTTAGTGGTGGAATGTGAAGACGATGTACATTTTGAAAGCGACCGGAATATTGGTGTTTACAGCTCATCCGATTGGGCAGAGCGGGGCTTTTGTCAGCAATGTGGTACACATCTGTTTTATCGCTTCAAGCAGGGTGGGTTTTATGCCATACCGGTAGGACTGTTTGATGAAAAGCAACAGTGGCAATTGGCTGAACAGGTATTTATCGATAATAAACCCGCTTATTACTCATTTGCCGAAAATACCAGAAACCTCACAGAAGCAGAGATTATCGCTCAATTCAGTGGCAACTGACGGAGCAATAATCCTTTGTGTTTATAAGGCAGCCTTTTGTACTGACGTTCGTAAAACGCACAGCCAGCTTTTCCGCTGACATCGCATCTTGCTTTAGACATTCTATATTTCGTCTACGGCTTCGGCGCACTCTGGTAAGGTCTGTCCGCCATCAATAACCATCTGCTGACCGGTGATATAAGCTGCTTCATCGGAGGCAAAAAACAAGGCCGCATTAGCAATATCTTCAACTGCGCCAAGTCTTTTCAACGGGATCGCTGCAGCCATGCTGTTGAGATAATCTTCTCCCAGGCTGGCTAAACCTTCAGTGACAATATTGCCGGGCATAACGGCATTAATAGTGGTGTTATAACGTGCCAGTTCCATCGCCGCGGTTTTCATAAAACCAAGTTGTCCCGCTTTGGTCGCCCCATAATGTGCCCATCCCGGGTAGCCGGTAATGGGGCCGGTGATTGATGAGGTGATCACGACGCGACCTTTACCGAGCTTTTCAAAGTGGGGAATACAGGCTTTGACACATAGAAAGGTGCTTTTCAGATTGGTCGACATGATGTCATCCCACTCTTTCGGTGAGAGATCGACAATTTTCTTTTGTGGGAAGGTGCCGGCATTGGCGCAAAGAATATCAACCGGGCCAAATGTGTTTTCGGTATGCTCAACCAGCGCTTGAACCTGTTCCCAATCGGCAACGTCACATAGATAGTATTTGGCGGTGCCGCCTGCTGCATTAATCTCGTCCACGGTTTCCTTCGCTGCGGTTTCGCCGCGTGCAGCAATCATCACATTGGCTCCCTGCCTGGCAAAGACGCTGGCAATACCTTTACCAATTCCTTTTGAGCCTCCGGTCACGATAACGGTTTTATCTTGAATGGATGTGAGCATGAAATACCTCCAGAAGTTGAGTTAATCAGTTAAAGGTATTTTTAGCATAAATCTTTTTCTTTGCAACAAAAATATTGCAAGTCGGACATTTTGACGTTATAACTATTTCATCACTGTTTATCTGGGGTTGCGTTATGACCGGGTTATATAACAACCATTATCTGCAGCGATTGGCTGAAGAGGTCAAAAAATTACTGGGGCATTGGAATATCAAGGAAAATGCCGATATTGCGTTATTGACGGTTTCTGAAAATGCCACGTTTATGGTGACTGATGAAGAAAATAATCAACGCTTTATTATTCGTGTGCATCGGCCTGAGTATCACTCCAAAAATGAAATTCTTTCCGAATTACGCTGGATTCAATCGCTTCGGGAACAAGCGTTGCTTAACACACCGGAACCGTTAGTCCGTCGGGACGGTTCGATGGTGGCTTCCTTTAGTGATGATGGGATGGAACGTTATGTGGTGGCATTTGAGTTTATGCCGGGTAAACAACCAGATGAAGACAAGTCGCTGATAGAAGGATTTGAAGTACTAGGGGCGACCTCTGCCAGATTGCATCAACAGGCAAAACAATGGACCTTGCCGGAAGGGTTTGTTCGAAAAAAGTGGAATTTTGACAGTGCTTTTGGGGCTGAGCCCTTATGGGGAGATTGGCGTGAAGCTCCTGGGCTGGATCAACAAGGCCAGGCGATATTAGAACAATTGTGCGACGTGTTGGAAGAAAAATTACACCACTATGGTGAAGGACCTGATCGCTTCGGATTGGTACATGCAGATTTGCGATTGGCAAATTTATTAATCGATGGCAAGCAGTTAAGTGTGATTGATTTTGATGACTGCGGGTTTAGCTGGTTTATCTATGATTTTGCCTCTGCCGTGTCCTTTCTGGAAACGTCTCCCTTATTGCCGGAACTGGAACGTGCCTGGGTGCGTGGCTATAAATCCATAGCGCCTTTATCTATCGATGATGAAGCGATGATCTCAACATTTGTGATGTTTCGCAGGTTGTTGCTGACTGCCTGGGTGGCAAGTCATCCGGAAACAGAAACTGCTGCGGAGGCAGGATTTGAACATTTCACCTTCGGCACCATTGAACTGGCAAAAAAATATCTGCAACAACAGGCCAAACAGAGTAATGACTTAACTGAAAAACGAATTCTGGATATGAATGCCTTTGAGGCCGATAAGGGTGGACATTCACAAAATGTAACGCGACGCTTGAATAACCTGGGCGCTGCCTCGGTCCTGTTCTATCAGGATCCTATTGAAATGGTGTCGGCACAAGGTGCCTGGATGCAGGCTGCCGATGGTAAACGTTATCTTGATTTTTACAATAATGTGCCTTGTCTGGGACATTGCCACCCAAATGTTGTTAAGGCTGTGTCAAAGCAAATCGCCACATTGAATGTACATACCCGTTATCTGGTTTCGGTAGTCGATGATTATCTTGAATCCTTAAAAGCCACGTTACCTGAGTCCATAGATAATATTGTAATGACCTGCTCAGGGAGTGAGGCCAATGATTTAGCGATGCGACTGGCCAAACAGGCTTCTGGTGGGCAAGGGTTTATTGTGACGGAGGATGCCTATCACGGTAATACCAGTCTGGTCACCGAGGTATCGCCATCGATTATCAAACAGGGCCAGTTGCGGGATCATGTTGTGGCCATACCAGCACCAAACTCTGCTGTTTATGGGCAGGATATTGAAACAGGCTTTGCTGCACGTGTATCTGAGGCGATTACGCTGTTGCAGGAAAGAGGGTTTAACCTCGCGGCATTATTAGTGGATACCATTTTTTCCTCTGATGGCATTTACACCGAGCCCAGAGGTTTTCTAAAAAAAGCAGTGGATGTAGTGCATAACGCAGGCGGTGTATTTATCGCCGATGAAGTACAGCCGGGTTTTGCCCGAATGGGGGAAAGCTTCTGGGGCTTTGATTTCCATGGAGTAATACCGGATATTGTGACGATGGGAAAGCCGATGGGCAATGGTTTTCCGATGGCGGCCGTCGCCACAAAATCAGACTATCTGGAAAGTTTTTGTGCTGATGTAGGTTATTTCAATACATTTGGCGGTAATCCGGTTGCCGCTGCAGCGGGTCAGGCAGTCCTTGACACTATCAGGCAGGAAAACCTGCAGGATAATGCTCTGAAAATGGGGCAATATTTAAAAAATCAATTGCAATCCATCGCTAAGCAGTCAGCTTACGTGGCCGAGGTGAGGGGGCAGGGTTTATTTCTGGGAATTGATATCGGCAAACGAGATAATAAACACATCCCGGATCCGCTCAAAACCAAACAGGTGATTAATAATTTAAAAGTGGCTGGAGTGTTGATCGGCGCTGCAGGTCGGTTTGGCGCCACCTTAAAATTAAGGCCGTTGTTAACACTGACGCAATCTGAAGCGGAATTCTTTTTAGAGGCGTTTTCTCAGCAGGTTTAATATGCATCGGGAACAGCCATTATTGGAGCGACGCCTCAATAATTTTAACCTGTTCGCTGGATAAAGCTTTTTTAAGTGGCCCGCTGGGTTTTTGATCGGTAATTAAATGGTCAATTTCATTCCACTTCGCATAACGCGCCGTAGCCATGCGATCGAATTTACTGTGATCAGCCACAACCATATTGTGTGAGCTTTGCCGAATCATCTGTTGATAGACATCCGCCGCATCAACGAGTGCATCCGTCGGTCCGGTAGGCGCTAATCCACTGGCACCCAGAATCGCCCAGTCAGCAGTGTAATTTGCCAGAAACTGACATGTCACCGAACCGTGAGTAGCGCCTTCTTCAGCATGGTAAATACCCGGCGCCATAATAACTTTGATTGTCGGATTAAAGGACAACACCGTGGCCACCCCAAAAGAATGTGTAATCACCGTAATATGATTCATTTCATAGGCAATACGCTTGGCGACTTCGACCGTTGTCACCCCAGAACCTATCATTAGAACTTTTGCATCTTTTAATAGTGGAGCGGCTTTTTTAGCGATGGCGACCCGTTCCGCCAGATTGGCTTTATGACGTTCATTAAGCACCGGTTCAACAGCTTGACGTAATAATGCACCACCATAGGTTCGGCTGATCAGGTTTTGTTCTGCCAGTTCTTCCAGATCACGTCGAATGGTTTCTGTGGTCACATTTAATGCCGAGGCCAGCTCATTGACACGCATTGATGGACGAATGGTCAGTTCATCAATTATCGATTTGTGGCGGGCGGCTTTTTTTCGTGACATGAATTGGTACTCATTATTGATGGCTGAAAGGTACCATATTCATCACTTATTTCGCATATTCACTGTCATTTGGCTGGATGAATAGGTGCTAATTACGTAATCACGCTCAGGAAGTGCCCTCCACTAATGCGCTGAAAAAGAAACAAAAAACTGTCCTGCAATCATTAAAATACAAAGTATGGCTCCAGCATAAGGAACGATTATCGGAACGCTGAAGCCGACAGGCGTTGGAGAGCGATTTTTAAGATGAATAAGAGCCAGGTTAGATAAGGCAAATACCATTAGCACAATGAATGAAGTGGCTTGTGCTAATTTTTCGGTTGGAAAAAGTGACACTAATAAAATAATAATTAAAACAATAAGTAAGGTAGCCATTAACGGTGTATGTGTACGCCGGCTTATGCGAGATAACCAGCTGGGTACCCCATTAAGATGCTTGCCCATATCATGTAAGACTCTTGAAGCCATCACAATCTGAGCCAGGGCACCATTCACGATAATGAATAACGAAAGTGCTCCCAAAATATTCCCCGAATAACCTTGGGCTTTCATTACATCAACCAGCGGAGCTTTAGAATCAGCAAGTGCTTCAGCGGATAAGGTCAATACTGTCCCCATCGAAACGCTAATATAAAAGAACAAAGAAACAATCAAGGCAAACAAAATGGCCAACGGCATGGCTTTTCTGACGTTTTTGGTTTCTTCAGAGACGTGAACAATATCCTCAAACCCGATAAAGGCATAAAACGCCAGAAAAGCGCCGAGCAAAATGCCATTCAAGGCAGAAGAGCTGGTTAACGTGGGGGCTTCAGAAAGTCGGCCAGGTAATTCAGAGAAATTACCGGCCGTTACCACCAGTATGATAATTAACCCCGAGACACCTGCCAAAGTGGTGACCGCCATAAACCATGCTGTTCCTTTCATGCCAACAGCCGCTATACCGCCGAGTAACAAAACCAGACCTATCATTAATGGAAGCTCCGGCCAGGACAGAAAAATCTGGAAATATCCCGCAAACCCTGTGGTGATAGTGGCAGCCGAAACAATGCCGGTAGCGGCAATCATCCATCCGGTGATAATTGAAAGCCACCTGGAGCCGAAAGCTTCGCTGATATAGGCAACCGGACCACCACTTCTGGGTAACCGCACAGCCAGTTCCGCAAAGGAAAAAGCAGTAAACGCCGCCACAATGGACGCGAGTAAAAAAGTGAGTGGGGCATAGATTCCGGCTTTACCGGCAATTTCGCCAATCAATACGTAAATGCCCGCGCCCAATATGGTTCCCAGACCATATAAAGCCAGAAGAGGGGCTGGGACAGATCGTTTTAGTTCTGCATCATTAGATTTATTCATGACTTTATCTTCGAAAGAGAATGTTTGATTCGGCGTTGCAACGAATGATGATGGGCAAAGACTTTTTAGGCTTTTTCCTAACCTATCATGTGTAAAACGAGTGAGCCAACTGCCGTAAAATCAATCCATGGCTTTTTCCTGTGTTGTATTGTGCTTTATTCCGTATTCATCTTCTGTGGTCAGGGTTTATTCTGCACGTTCTTTACTGGCTGATAGCCAACTTTGAAAATAAAAAAGCGAAACCTTTATGAGTGAGAGAGATAAAGCCTTTTTTGATAGAGCGGATGCGTTTATCAAACTGGCTAATAATCAGCTGGAAAAAAGCGTAGAGGCCGGTGAAGTAAGTGCATCGTTTATGTATGGATTAGCAAGATATAGTGCGTGGTTTAGTGCATCTGGCTGGACCACTGCCAGGGATATGGCGGATGCACGGGATGAAACCGTCGATTTTTTTGTCAATGAATACCGGCGGATGTTGGAGTTGAATATGGATGATTATATTCAGAATTTCGACAATTACGTTCAGGCCTCTGAACAATTGCAAAACAAAGGGTAAGCATCGCTTACCCTTTTTTGGTTTTAGCGTTTTCCGATCACCCGGAAACCGACACGCCGCTATTTATTCCAGTTGCTCCTGGGGCTTTCACCACTTTTTCAACTTTAACGTTGATCGAACCCACTTATTAGCCAATCGTCTTGCACATTGATTGAGTGAGATAGCGTTATTTTTCGAGCAGGATAATAATGCATCGTAGGAACGCTTTGCTCAATGATGAGCTGAAAAGCATAAAAAAACAGGTGGCGGATGGTAAAGTAGTGATTATGAAAATATGTACCTTAATCTTTATCACAATGATCCTTCTCAGCGGTTGCACGAATGAGCATTCACTGTCGGAAAGGGTGCTGGTGTTTGAAAGCCGACAGGCTTTGCAGTGTGAAACCACCGGTATCGATCCCGCTGAAAGTGCCGCCAAACTTTTCAATGCGGGAATCACGGTTAACAAAACGTATTGTGGTCATAAAACCGGGGTGGCTTATCCTGCTGCTTGCGGAATGGGCAATGGCGCGATTGTGGTTCACGAAATAGCAGAAAAAGATATGCCTGCTGCACAACAAGCTGGCTTTCAAAAAGCTTCTGAACTGGTTAATAAGCAACAGGGGACGGGCTATGAAACGGTTGAATGTGAACTAGCTGGATAATGGATTGAAATTCACTTCCTTACTTTGGCTGCTGGCTTTTATCGGATTATTGGCTCTTGTATTCGTGATAGAGCATGAGCTGTCCGATTCTAAAATAAGTGATACCGAGGTGGATTCGATAAAAGTGATTGAGCCCCCCGATGTTATGCCGGGTATTTATATTGATCAAACTATTACCCCGACCTCAGCCAAAAACCGTCGAGAACTCTATGACGATTTGCTCAAAGTTTGTCAGGAAGAACAGGTGCCGTTAAAACAACTGACAGCAAAACAGCGAAGTCAACTGGGAACAATGCGGTTACAACGCTGGATAGATGGGAATATAACCGCCTATCGCCTGGAGTCCTGGGATTATCAGTTGGCCGAGCCACAGGAAACGCCTCATTGTTATTTTGAGCTCATCAGTCGTGGACGGCATGTTCTGATTGAAGCCGATGGGGTAACCGGAATACATCTGAATGATAATCAGCCTTATCAGCTAAAGCCTTTATCCAATATTGATGCCAGTTTATTGTTACGCTCGCCAGCCCGTGAGGATGTTCGTTCAAGCGATAAAATGACGATGGTGGCAGGCCAGCCCTGTGTGAATAGCAGTATCGCCAGTCAGGATGAGGTGAAAACCTGTACCTGGTCAGGTGGCGTAGAATGGGGTTTTGAACCACGCTCCCAGGCCATTGAATCTGTTTTAACCGCACCGCAATATCAATTATTCAGATCGATTATTTTAAAACAAACCTCTGCGGATAATAGCGTCGATACTATTATGACTAACCAGTTTGTCATTGGCGAACCGCTGGACAAAAAGGCGTTTACACCAAAAGCTGCTACAGCTTTGTCATCGCAAAATCTCCAGCGTTAAATCATCCTATCGGCTGTTTTCACGGTGATGGGAGGCTTTCTCCAGTTTTATAACGCTTTTTTAACTTTGAAATGGCAAAATGAACAGTTATTTACCTTTGAAGGCATTTTCCTGATTCAGAGTCATTTATGTTTAAATGCTGTCGATTTTAAACTTGTCGAATATTGACACTCTAAATCGACTAAGCTTTTAAATAATGCAGTAAAGGAAACACAAGTGATGGAAGATCACATCATTGATGTGCGTAATCTCAGCAAACAATATCCCTCCGGTTTTCAGGCATTAAAACAGGTCAATCTGCAAATCAAACGTGGCGAAATATTTGCCTTACTGGGCCCTAATGGGGCGGGTAAAACGACTTTGATAAGCATTATCTGTGGTTTGGTGAATGTTGGAGAGGGCGAAGTCCTGGTCGGTGGCTATGATGTGGTCAAGCAATATCGCCAGGCTCGCCAGCAAATTGGTTTGGTTCCGCAAGAATTGGCGATTGATGTCTTTGCTTTTGTCTGGAATACCATGGTGTTCAGCCGAGGCGTATTTGGTAAACCTCGCGATGATGCCTATCTGGAGGAAATTTTAAAGGCATTATCCCTCTGGGATAAACGCCACGCCAAGATTCAATTCCTTTCCGGTGGCATGAAGCGGCGTGTGCTGATTGCCAAAGCTTTGGCGCATGAGCCGGAAATACTTTTTCTGGATGAACCGACGGCCGGTGTCGATGTGGAATTACGTCGTGATATGTGGCGACTGGTGGAAAAGTTACGTCAACGTGGTACCACGATTATTCTGACCACCCACTACATTGAAGAAGCTGAAGAAATTGCTGATCGGATTGGCATTATTAACAATGGCGAGATTCTGTTGGTTGATAACAAACGGGATCTGATGAAAAAGTTGGGACGTAAGCAACTTATCCTGCAGTTACAGCAGCCGATTAGCCAGTTACCGAAGGAATTGCAGAAGTTTGTGTTTGATATTGATGAGGATGGCAAAAAGCTGACCTATGATTATGATGATAATCAGTCGAACAATAATGTCACGGAAGTGCTGGCGGCAATTCATCGTTCGGGGATAGAACTCAGTGATGTGCAAACCAAACAAAGTACATTGGAGCAGATTTTTGTTGGTTTGCTGGAGGAGTCGAAATGAATTGGTATGCCATTAAAGCTATTTATTTATCTGAACTGCATCGCAGCTGGCGGACACCTCTGCAAAGCATTGCATCACCGGTACTATCGACCTCGTTATATTTCATCGTATTTGGTTCGGCCATTGGTTCAGCCATGACCAGCATTGGCGGGGTGAGTTATGGTGCATTTATTATTCCCGGTTTGATCATGTTGATGGTGTTGACCGAGACCACTTCCAATGCCTCATTTGGTATTTACATGCCCAAATGGTCTGGAGCTATTTATGAAGTATTATCCGCTCCGGTTTCCGCATTTGAAATTGTGGTGGGCTATGTCGGAGCAGCGGCAACCAAATCCATTATTCTGGCTATGCTGATTTTGCTGACTGCCCGGTTATTTGTGGACTACTCGATTTTGCATCCCCTATGGATGATGCTGTTTCTAGTGCTGACCTGTATTACTTTTAGCATGTTGGGCTTTATTCTGGGTGTGGTAGCCGATGGCTTTGAAAAATTACAAGTTATTCCACTGATGGTGGTCACTCCGCTGGCCTTTCTGGGTGGTACGTTTTACTCCATCAGTATGTTGCCGGAGTTCTGGCAAAAAGTGACGTTATTTAATCCGGTGGTTTATCTGGTGAGTGGATTTCGCTGGAGCTTTTATGGAACTGCTGATGTAAGTCTGACATTCAGTTTAGTGATGATCTCAACATTTCTGCTGATCTTTTTGCTGTTTATCTGGTGGATATTTAAAACCGGTTATAAAGTGAAAGTCTGATTCACCATACTCGATTACTCTGCTGTATATAAATGCAGCAGAGTAAATCGTTTACTGCCAGAGCGTCTCCAAATGTTTGAAGTGCCATGTGGAGGGATCTTCCGGTCCCTCAATCGTTTCTTTGCAACCTGAAAGGGCAAGGTCGATAACTTGCATAGGGATCTGTTCTTTTGAACGCAGTGAAAAAAACACTTTAACTTTCGGTTTTATCAGCGAGGTCGTACCTGGCTCAATGACTGCCGCCAGACGTTGTGATGCTAAACGTACCAGAGAGCCAACAGGATAAATGCCGACTAATTTTACAAAGGCGTTAAATATTTGTTTATCAAAATGGCCTTCCCATTTAGACATTTCGCGAATCGTTCCTGCAGGATCCCAGGCTTTTTTGTAGGCGCGTTCAGAAGTAACAGCATCGTAAACATCACAAATTGCGGCCATACGCGACAATATCGAAATATCATCTCCCTTTAGTTGATTGGGGTAGCCGAAGCCATTTATTTTTTCGTGATGGTGCAGTGCAATATCCACCACTTCTGTCGGTGCTCCAGAGCGTTCTAATAATTTAGCCCCTGCCGCAGGATGCTTTTTCATAATGTTATATTCAGCGTCGGAGAGCTTTCCGGGTTTGTTTAACACTTCCAGAGGCATAAGCGCTTTCCCAAGATCGTGCATCAGCCCACCCATACCGGCGAGTTTAACCTGCTCTTCACTCAGATTAAGTTGTCGGGCAAGTGAAATCATCAGCGCGCTGACAGCGACTGAATGCATATATGTATAGTCATCATGGTTTTTTAATCTGGCTACACTGAGCATCGCTGCGGAATTTCTTTGCACTAAGAGATCAATTTCATTCACTAACGCTAATGTCGTTTGTGGATCAATCGCTTTTCCCAGTCTGGCATCTTTGTACATTGCCATCACTTGGGGCTTTGCATCCTTGAAAAGTTTACGGGCACGAATAATGTCGATTTCCATCAAGCTCCCGGCAGTGTTTTTTTTCTCTTCTTTTGGTGAGGAATTGATGGTCGTTTCGGATACTTTTTCAGGTAACGTTGATGTTGGTTCCGTCGGACGTGATTCTGTTACTAATGGTTCACCTTTTTCCTCATCAATCCATACTTCTTTGATACCGGCTTCGATGATCCGTTTAATGTCCTGTGGATCTTTTAAGAGAAAGCTGCTCCGTAAAAAGGGATGAGTTATCCATGAGCCGCCAAGTTTTTGGATAAACATACCTAGCCGGAGATCCTTTGAAGAAATGCATCTTGCCAATGTGATTGTCCTTAATGAGACATGATTTATTTTATCTATGCCGGATATTAGCTGACAGAATGTGAAATAAATGTATTTACATTATAAAAATTGTGGAATTATATTTAAAAGCAATGCAAGTCATTAAATTTTTTGGCAGAGTAGTAATAAAAACGCATAAATTGAGTGAATCATCTTGGTTAGAAACAGCCTCGTAATGATGGCATGAAAACTTCTTGCAATAATCATAAATGGATGGCGAAATGCACGACGATGAAGCGATGGAACCACAACAATCAGAACTGGAAGATTTATTAAATCAGGCAATTGCAGAGGGATTTGTAGAGGTTCCCGTTCTGCCAGAAATAGCAAATAAAGCCTTTATGCTGGCGAATGATAGGGAGTCTGATGCGAGTAAAATGGCCAAGTTGATTGAAACTGATCCGTCACTCGCCGGGCACGTGATGCGAATTGCCAACTCGGCGGCATATACGCCGATGGCGAATCTGAACTCGCTGCAACAGGCCATCGCTCGCCTGGGGATGACCACTATCAGTGAAATCGCTATTAGTGCCGTACTCAATGCGAAATTATTTAATATTCCTGGCTATGAAGACTATGCCGAAGCAGTTTGGCGCCAAGCATTGGCAACCTCATTGTGGGCTAAGGAAATCGCCAGCCATTGTAACGTAAATGTCGAAGTGGCTTTTCTGGCAGGATTGATTCATTCAATTGGCCGTCCTGCGGTTCTCCAGACGCTGATTGATATTGCCGGTCAGCAAACCTTGCCGTTAGATGACGTCATTGTTCATCAACTGGAGGAAAAATATTGGCTGGCTGTTTCGCAGATGATCGTTATTCGTTGGCGTATGCCGACTCTTGTCATTGAAACTATTCAGCATTTAGAAACACCTTCATCTGATAAGGCGGCTGGTCAATTGGCTGCAGTCGTAAATATGGCTAGATATGCTGCTGAGGCGATGCTGAATGATGAGTTGGCAGATGATTTTCCTCACTCATGCATCGAAATTATTGATTTTGAATCAGCTGATACCGAGAAGTTATTAACCAGGAAAGATCAGATCAGCGAACGACTGATACAGCTGACAGCCTAATCAGCGTTATTCAGATATTCGTTTTTCAATTTCACATAATTCTGGCAGGCATAATGAAAATAATTCAGTTCACCTTCAGTCAACGGGCGAACTTGTTTCACTGGTGAGCCGAGATAGAGATAACCGGATACGAGTTTTTTGCCGGGTGGCACCAATGAGCCAGCACCGATAACCACGTTATCTTCCACCACCACACCATCCAGAATGGTCGAAGACATACCGACCAACACCTGATTACCAATCGTGCAGCCATGCAACATCACCATATGACCGATCGTAACATCATTACCGATAATTAAAGGATGACCTTGCGGATTAAATTCACTGGCATGGGTTATATGTAAACACGAATTATCCTGAATGCTGGTGCGGGCACCAATGCGTATTTGATGCATATCGCCACGAATGGATACCAGCGGCCAGACTGAGCTGTCATCACCAATTTCAATATCGCCAATCAGTGAGGCAGTATCATCAATCCAGACCCGTTGACCAAATTTGGGACTGTTACCTCGAAACGCTTTGATGACCATCAGACTAACTCAGCAGTGTTATACCGCATAACACCAGTAATGCGACATTAGCCAACAGCCCAATCATGAAAAACCATGTTCTGGGACTGGGGTTTTGCTCTGTGGCAATTGCGTAATAAAGCGCCATGTGCAGGATTCGGGCAATGGCAAATATCCAGACGAATATACCTGTCCAAAAAGCATCCGCCCCAATCAATACGGCCATAAAAAAAGTGCCTAGCATAAGCGGCATGTTTTCCAATGAATTCATAAACGTACGATGCGCTCTGAATACAAAGGAATCATGGCTGAGATTTTCTGGAAGCTTGCCAGGTATGGCTCCTTCTTGTGAAGCCTTGGTTTTACTGGCGACAAACCACTGCACCAGTAAGGTAAGTAAAATGATAAACAGACCCAGAAACGACAGATAGTAAATTATTCCCATAGTCATTCTTAGCCTCGTAAGTTGGTTTTGATGTTATCGGCTTCAGATGGAATTATTTCCCCTGACAATCGCCGACCCGTTCCGCTTTATAAACTGTTTTCATGATCATCGGACCTATCGGTGTATTCATTTCACTGGTCATCTTACCTTCCAGGTTGGTGCCATGAAACGTAGCGTAACCTTTAAATACGGTCGTCATGCCTTCAACATTACAATTTGCGGCGAAATCTACTCTCTCCCGGGTGATATCCGTCTGCGTCACATCACAGCTCTTCGGAATATTCAGTACATCAATACCTTTATCCAGCTGTGATTGGGTTAAACACTCCTGATTATTACTGGTTTGAGGTGGGACATTCATTGGTCCTTCCATAGTCGAAGTACTTGTGTATGACCATAAACCGGGTTTTAAATTTGGGGTTTCTGCCAAAGCGGGCAAAGCCAGGACTGCAGTGGCACATAAAGTTGAAAAATAAATGAAATAACGCACAGTGGTGTTCCCCTAATGTTTTGCTATGTTGGTCGTCATAAGCTATGCCGATAGTAAAGAATCTTGCCTGTGTGAGAGGTAGAGCGCAATAGTCTTAACAGGATCCAGATACTTATTCGTCTATTTTGATCAGTAGAATAATGCAGCTAGAGTGAAAATTATGCGTTTTACTGAAAAGTGGTGCTGGTGTATTTTTTAATTATGTGTATAAGCTCTTTTATACTTTCGAATAAGTTGATTTTATTGAAAATAAGTCATCCAGCTTGATGATGACTAAAGCTAAAAACAAGCGCCGCTAAAATCGATTCGATTTTATTGCTCAGGATGTGTTCTCGCATGATTGCATGATGACCTAAATAAAACACAGAAAGGAGATAATTTGTATGTCTTCGAAATATGTTTTAACCGATTTTCAACATTTACGTGATGAAATGGTCCGCAAGCAATTAATTAATCGAAATATAAGTTCTGCAAAAGTACTTGAAGCGATGAGATCTGTACCCCGCGAGCAATTCTTACCACTGGAAATGCGGGAGTTTGCCTACGAGGATTCGCCTTTACCTATTGCTGAAGGCCAGACTATTTCCCAACCGTATATCGTTGCGCTCATGATAGACGCGCTTAATTTGCACGGTGGTGAACGGGTGCTGGAAATAGGCCTGGGCAGTGGCTATGCCTCGGCAGTCCTCGCTGAAATCGCCGATCAGGTTATCGCCATTGAGCGAATACCATCCTTGTCGGATCAGGCTAGAACAGTGCTTAGTAAGCTGGGTTATAACAATATTAAAATTATCAATGCGAACGGCACTATTGGCTATGCCGAAGCAGCTCCTTATGATGCGATCCTGGTTTCTGCTGGTGGGCCGGAAATCCCGACGACATTAAAAAAACAATTAAAAATTGGCGGTCGGCTGGTCATTCCGATTGGAAACCGTCTGTATCAGCGGTTATTGCGAGTGACACGTATTGATGAAAATCAGTTTGACGAAGAGCTGATTAGTCAGGTTCACTTTGTGCCGCTGATCGGCCGTGAAGGCTGGAGTGAAGATTCGAACACTTCCTCAACAAAGCAAAAATCCAGCAATAGTTTGCCTTTTGACACGGAACAGTCAGAAAATACTGTTCGTCATAAATCGCAAACAATTGAAGCCTTAATTGCTGAGGCAGCACAACCAATCGATGCAATTGAAACAGTGGATCTCAGTCCGCTACTCGAACGAATTGGTGAGTCTCGTCTGGTGTTATTAGGTGAAGCCACTCATGGGACATCTGAATTCTATCGGTTTCGTGCCCGCCTTACCCAACAGTTGATAGAACAAAAAGGCTTTAATATGGTGGCAGTCGAGGCCGATTGGCCAGATGCCGCCCGCATTGACCATTATGTTCGTGAACATACGACCCCTCCTTCAGAATGGCGGGCATTTGCCCGTTTTCCAACCTGGATGTGGCGTAATACGGATATGCAGGAGTTTGTCGAATGGCTGCGTCGGCATAATGCCATGCAGGCTAAACCAAATCTAAAAGTTGGCTTTTACGGGCTCGATCTGTACAGCATGTTTTCCTCAATTGATGAGGTGATTAGATATCTTGAAGCAGTGGATCCCGAGGCTGCAGAAATTGCTCGTGAACGCTATGGTTGTTTAACACCATGGCAATCGGATCCAGCTACTTATGGTCGGGCGGCCGCTTCGGGAGAATATGACAGGTGTGAAGATTCCGTCGTTGATATGCTGGTGAGCATAATGGAAAAACAGGCCGAGTATGTGGCAAGCGATGGGGAAAGCTTTCTGGATGCGATGCAAAATGCCCGATTGATAGCCAATGCGGAAGCATATTATCGAAGCGTATATAAAGAATATACCTCTTCCTGGAATATGCGTGACAGCCACATGTTCGACACCATCTGCTCCCTGTTGGATTTCAAACAGCAACATGATGGGAAGCCGGCAAAAATAGTGATCTGGGAACATAATTCCCATATTGGTGATGCCCGTGCTACCTCGATGTCGGCGAGGGGCGAGCATAATGTGGGGCAGTTATGCCGCAGTAAATTTGGAGACGATGCTTATCTGATCGGTTTTGGTACGCACGGAGGCACTGTGGCGGCTGCGGATAACTGGGGTGAATCAATGCAGATTAAAACCATTCGTCCATCAATGGAAGGCAGTTGGGAACGTGTATGTCATGACACCAACATTCCAGCCTTTATGCTCGGTCTGCGTAAACCTGAATCCAAGGAATTGAGAAAACACCTGCTTGAAGAGCGGCCAGAGCGGGCTATCGGGGTGATTTACCGCCCAGAAAGCGAATTAACCAGCCATTATTTTCAAGCACGTCTCAGAAAACAGTTTGACGAATATATCTGGTTTGACCAGACCAAGGCCGTTAAATCATTGGATTTTGAAGCGATGCAAGGCATGCCTGACACCTATCCTTTCGGGCTTTGAGATGACCGGAAAGCTGGTACCCAGATAGCTATCACGAAGGCATTATGTAGTTGAAGTTCAACGGGTCGAATCAATTAGTAAATCAATAACAAATCATCACACTGTCATGTTTAATATCGGTTTGTGTGACATTGCAACTTTCAGGAATATTCAGCACATCAACGCTTCTACAGTTTTTCCTGTGTCAGGTATTCTTGATTACTATTGGTTTGGGCAGGCATATTCATTGGACCTTCAACCGAAGCGTTGCTGGTGTATGTCCAAAGACCGGGTTGCAAATTAGGTGTTTCAGCCAAAGCAGAGGTGCTCACTAACAAAATACTGGTCAAAAGCAGCGATGAGTGAAAAAGAGTTGCATGGATAATTCCCTGGTGCCTGACCGGGCTATTCGTCAGTGAGATGAACCTTATCATCGAGTTCAACCGGCAACTAGAAGACGGAAAAATAGCGAGGAAGGCAAATAAACAATGAAAAGTGGTAAGCGATCTTGAATCAGCTAAAACTAAACGAAATTATCTGGCAGGTGGTGGCAATGATTCCTAAGGGGAAAGTGGCGACTTACGGACAAATTGCCCGAGTCTGTGGTTATCCCCGCCATGCCCGCTATGTTGGGACGATATTAAAGCAGCTTCCAGAAGAGTCTGAATTACCATGGCATCGAGTGATCAACGCCAAAGGTGAAATCGCTTTTCCATTGGGCAGTGTTGGCTATCAACGGCAAAAAAAGTTACTGCAAAAGGAGGGGATAGGGTTTGATGGCCAGAGAATCAAACTGGCCCGATATCGTTGGGAGCAATGCTAAATCCCGTTTACTGCTTTTTT
>NZ_JAJAEO010000125.1 GCF_020447225.1 Methylophaga pinxianii
ACGCCAAACTCGGCTGCTACCCCGGCTAAAGCGATAAAGCCGACCACACTCGCCACCGACAAGTTGTGTCCCAGCAGATATAGCAGCCAGATGCCGCCAACTAAAGAAAATGGCAAAGTCACCATTAGCAGCAATGCTTCGCCAAAATTCTTAAACGTGAGGTAGAACAAAACAAAGATGATAAGCAAAGTGAAAGGCACCACCAGCTTGAGCTTGGCAGTGGCGCGCTCAAGATACTCAAATTGTCCGGACCAGGTGATTGAATAGCCGGTCGGCAAATCGACTTGCTCCGCGACGATTTGCTGCATATCGGTTACCGCCGAACCCAAATCCCGATCCCGAATATCAACATACACAAACCCCGCTAACCGCGAGTTTTCACTGCGCACCATGGGCGGACCGTCACTGATGCTAATGTTCGCAACATCAGACAGTAACAATTGCTGGCCGCGAATAGTCACGATAGGCAAGGTCCGTAACGAGGCCAGTGAATCCCGGATCTCCCGGGGGTAGCGAACATTAATGGGAAAGCGCTGCAGTCCCTCCACCGTTTCGCCAATATTCATGCCTCCCACAGCCGAACTGATAATCAACTGCACATCATTAATATTAAGGCCATAACGCGCCGCGGCATCACGTTTAATATCAACATCGACGTAACGACCACCGGTGAGGCGCTCAGCAAAAACACTGGTGACCCCAGGTACATCTTTGAGGACTTTTTCAATGTCGCCAGCAATGCCATCAATAACGTTTAAGTCTTCCCCCAAAACTTTTACGCCCACAGGACTCTTGATACCGGTAGCCAGCATATCAAGTCTGTTACGAATCGGTGGTACCCAGATATTGGTCAGGCCAGGCACCTTCACTGTCCGATCTAATTCGGCGATCAATTTTTCTTTGGTCATACCCGGCCGCCACTCTTCACGGGGTTTGAACTGAATGGTAGTTTCAAACATAACCAGTGGCGCAGGATCAGTTGCCGTATCCGCACGTCCGGCTTTGCCATAGACGGTTTTTACCTCCGGCACGCTTTTGATCATTCGATTAGTCTGCTGTAACAATTCGGCTACTTTACCGGCAGATAGACTGGGTAAAGCACTGGGCATGTAAAGCAGATCCCCTTCGTCCAGAGGCGGCATAAACTCACTGCCGATATGTTGTAAAGGCCATAAACTTGTCAGTAACAATGCGCTGGCGACCACTAAGGTCATCTTTGGAAACTTCAGTACGCCTGCCAATATAGGTCGATACAATGCAATTAAAAACCGGTTAAGTGGATTAGCCTGTTCAGCAGGAATTTTGCCCCGAATAAGGTAGCCCATTAGTACCGGAATAAGCGTTACAGCAAGGCCTGCTGCTGCGGCCATTGCATAAGTCTTGGTAAATGCCAATGGAGAGAATAGCCGGCCTTCCTGAGCTTCCAAGGTGAAAATTGGGATAAAAGACAGCGTAATAATCAACAACGAGAAAAACAGCGCGGGGCCCACCTCAACGGCAGAATCACCTATCACCTTCCAGCGACTGTCGCCCTCTAGCTTTGATCCGGGATGTTTTTCATACCAGCGTTCTAAATGTTTATGAGCATTTTCAATCATCACCACCGCTGCATCGACCATGGCACCGACAGCGATGGCAATACCACCAAGTGACATGATATTAGCGTTGATCCCCTGCCAGTGCATCACAATAAAAGCCATCAAGATCCCCAGCGGCAGTGAAACAATCGCCACCAAGGCTGAACGAAGATGGAATAAGAAAATAAGGCACACTAATGCCACCACAATGAATTCTTCAATAAGCTTTTCTGTGAGATTATCGACAGCGCGTTCTATTAGCCCAGAGCGATCATAAACCGTCACAATCTCAACGCCCTCGGGCAAACTCTTTTGCAGCATTTTCAATTTGTCTTTCACAGCAGCAATGGTGGTCAGAGCGTTTTTTCCAGAGCGCATCACGATGATACCTCCCACAGCTTCACCGACACCGTCGAGCTCGCTGATAGCCCGCCGGATTTCAGGGCCGATTTGAATATGCGCGACATCGCCCAATGTCACTGATATACCAGCATCAGTGGTTAGTAAGGGAATGGATTGAAAATCTTCCAAGCTTTGCAAGTAGCCCGAGGCGCGAACCATATATTCCGCTTCACCCATTTCCAGCACCGCACCGCCGGTCTCTTGATTACCATTATTGATAGCCTCAATAACACGGGAAAGCGGTATGCGATAAGTGGCTAATTTGTCGGGATCGACAACCACCTGGTACTGCTTGACCATGCCGCCGACAGTTGCGACCTCTGCTACATTGGCGACGGTTTTCAGTTCGAATTTAAGAAACCAATCCTGCAAAGCGCGCAGCCGCGAAATATCCTGAGTACCGGATTTATCTACCAAAGCATACTGATAGATCCAACCCACACCGGTGGCATCCGGACCGATTGAGGAACTTGCCGTATCCGGCAGCCTTGACTGCGCCTGATTAAGGTATTCCAGCACCCGACTGCGGGCCCAATACAGATCGGTACCCTCTTCGAACAAGACATAGACATAGCTATCGCCGAAGAATGATAAACCACGAACCACTTTGGCACCGGGCACCGATAACATGGTCGTGGTTAATGGATAAGTCACCTGATCCTCGACCAATTGTGGTGCTTGTCCCGGCCAGCTCGTTTTAATTATCACCTGAACATCCGAGAGATCAGGCAGCGCATCCAGCGGCGTGCGTGATAAAGATACCAAGCTCCAGGCAAGCATCATCAGCGTCGCCAATAACACCAGAAAACGGTTGTCGATCGACCAACGTATGAGTCTAGCAATCATTTTGCACCTTCCATTTCAGTCTCGGCTGACAAAGGCTGCAGGTCGATAATTTTAGGTGCCGAGCCTTTTTCTAAGCGAAACTCAATTGCTATTTGCTCGCCCACTGTTAGCCCATCAGGATCCAGCGAGGATGACAATTCAAAGTCCATGGTCATGCCCGGCCAATTTAAGCTGGGAATATCTGGATGGGTCAGCGTCAAAATCTGCCTGTCTATAGCTTCGATTTTTGCCTGCGTCTCATGACTCTCCATTGCCATTTCAGGAGCTTTTGAGAGCGGTTGAAACTCAACAATCAATGGCGCCGCGCCTTTTTCTAAACGAAAGGCAATTTCAATTTGCTCACCCACCGTCAGTTCATCTGGATTGAGTGATGACGAAAGTTCAAAGTCCATGGTCATACCCGGCCACTCCAGGGTGGGAATATCCGGATGGGTCAAAGTCAATATCTGCCCGTTTATGGCTTCGATTTGTGCCTCGGTCTGATGAGTTTCCATTGTCATCTCAGACATTGAATGGTCATCGACTTTCGACGTGTTATCGTCACTTAGTCGCGCTTCAACACCTCTCAGGCTGGCTTCTGAATCCACCAAAAACTGACCTGATACCACAACCCGTTCACCTTCCTGCAGTCCTTGCTGGATTTGGGTTTTATCATCAGTTACGCGTCCGGTTATGACTTCAACCGGGCGAAAACTGCCGTTATCGAGTGCCAGCATGATTAAGGTGCGTTTGCCCGTTCGGATAAGCGCTTCGGTTGGCACCATCAGCGCATCGTTAATTTGTTTGCCTGCCAACTGCATATTGACGAACATTCCCGGCGCCAATTCACCCTGTGGATTGTCCAACACCACACGCGCCTTAAGGGTGCGTGTTATAGGGTTCACTTCCGGTAATAATCTTTGTATTTGACCTTTAAATTGTTTGCCGGGAAAAGCCGGGCTGCTGGCGGTGATGGGATCACCAGGATTGAGTAATGCAATCTGACTCTCCGGTACCTCAGCATTCGCCCAGACGGGGTCTAATCCATTAATACGCATCAATGTGGAACCGGTTGATATGGTCATGCCTTCGCGGGCAACTAATTCTGTGATGACGCCATCAATGGGGGCGGTAATAATCAGCTGCGTTTGAAGTCTGCCGGTGCTTTTTACCTGACGGATTTGTGCTTCGTTCATCCCCACTTGGCGCATGCGGGCAATTGAGGCTGCTATCAGTTCATCTAATCCTTCACCTTGCATATTGTTAAGAGCCAGAAATTCTTCTTGTACGGCCACCCAGTTAGGTACGTAGATAGCCAAAAGCGGCTGGTCTTTATTGACCTGCTCCAGGGTGGCCTTTACGTAAAGCTTTTCCACATAACCCAGCGCACGGGCTTGAACATTCACTTCCTCGCGCTCGTTCCATGCAATAGCACCTACCGCCGTCACCTGTGTCGCTATGTCCTGTTTGGTTACCAAAGCCGTCCGTATGCCAATATTTTGTTGTAGGCGGGAGTTAATGCTAACGCCGGGCTCATCGGTTGCACTCTCACCACCAGCGCTACCCTTATAAACTGGCACCAGCATCATATCCATATAAGGTGATTTACCGGGCGTCTCGAATTTATTGCCGGGGACCATCGGATCTTGGTAAAAAAGAATCTTTTGACCCGTGACCGGATCAATATCACCGGCTTTAATTCCAGCGTCGATATGACGGCGGGTCGCTTTTTCGCCTTCGGCAATCCCCCAACTTGAAGGATCTTCAGTGGTCTTGGCATTACCCGCCATGCTCTCTGAACTCGATGAAGACATGTCCATCCCTTGCTGCATTCCCCATTGATAAGCAGCATAACCAGCAATAAGCGTCATCAGAGCCATGACTAAAAATAAAAAAATGTATTTGCGATTCATTATTTGAACTCCATGGTGCGGGATGAAGGAATGACGGCACTATCGGGCAATATCAGATATTCCAATGTGGCCCAAAGCGCTGCGGTTTCCATTTCGATCCGCAGTTTTTCTATACGCGTAGCAATTTCCATTTTTCGGGCATCAAGCACTGCCACTAACTTGCCTTTCCCGCCACGATATTCGGCCAGTACAGCATTAGTGCGCTGGCTGGCAAGGGGAATCAAAGCGGCTTCATAGTCACTGAGCCGGACTAAATTACTTTTCCAGGTATCAAGCCAGCGCGCTGTCTCAGCGATATGTTCCCGGGTCATTTCCTCACGTTCAGCTCGCACCTGGTCCGCTTGGGCCAATTTGGCAGCCACCACCCGATCCTGGCGGTTCTCCTGATTCCATTGCAGCGGCACGCTGACACCAATCGAAATCATGTCCGAAAAACCTGAACTTCGTTCGCCATACATTACTGACCAAGTCCAATCAGCTTGCTTCTCTTGACGTGCGGCCTTAGCTTCAGCCATTGCAACCGCCTCCTCAGCCTTCAATACAGCAATATCTGGATGTTCAGTTACCTGATGATATAAATGCTGTGTGTTGAGCGAAGACTGAGTAATGTCAGGCGCAGCGTGTAAAGAGATATTGTTAATATCCCCGACCCAACGCGATAGCGTTGTTTTGGCATTATCAAGGCGCGCTTGAGCTTGATAAATACGATCCTGGATTTCTGCGACAGTCGATCTGGCTAGAAAAATATCGGATTGTGGACCGGTGCTACCACGATAGGCAGCTTCAGCAGCCTGAACTTGTAAGCTTGCCTCTTGCTGCTGGCGTGTTAATAGTTCCAACATTTGCTGCTGGTAATAAACATCAAACCAGGCCAATGCAGTGTTTTGGCGAATTTCAGTAAGTGTCAGTTTTTTAGTTATCTGCGCCTTATCTGCTTTACGTTCAAACACGTTGGCACGGGCATGGCGCTTGGCTTCACGGGTATATGTCTGAGAAATGCCAATATTGCGAGAGGTCATAAAATCTTCCGTAAGGCTATAAGCCATGGGACCATTGACTGGCAGGTTATTTACAGATAACTCCAGCATGGGATCGGGAAGTTGACCGGCTTCAATGGCCAGCTCTTGGGAGGCTTGCGCTGCAGCATCTTGCGCTGACAAGGCCTGAGAGCGATGCTCAGCAAGTTGCAATGCATTCTCAAGGCTTAGTGGCTCAGATGAAACTTGTGGTTGCGCCATGACGGCAGTTGCAAAACTGGCAGTCAATAATGCAATAAAGCTTAGCCAGTGAATTCGCCAGATTGGTGGCGAATAACTTTTGAGCACAACGGCTCTGGTAAATAAGTTTGACATAAGCTGGATCCGATGAATTCAGAGGCATTGCAGCAAATGCAACGCAAATGTTTCAAGCATGGAGATAAGTCGCAGCTTGAAACGCTACGGAAAAATGGGATCAGCTTAAGGTTGGCGGACGCCAAAGGTCAGTAGGCGCCAAGGTAGGCACAAACGGTATACCCGCTCGTGCCAAACGCCTATCAGTGAAAACGAAGTTCCATGATGGAACAGAAAAAAGGATAACCACATTAGAGATGCTGCAATCTTGATCTGCCTTACAGTATTCGCCTGTTTTAGCGACCGTCATGGCATCATTACAGCAGTCTGGCATATCGGCATGGTTCATCATGGCCATGCTGCCGCCTTGCTCCATAGGACAATTTGTCTCAGAGCTATGCGCATAGCTAACATTGGCAAAAGCCAACGAAAGACAAAGCAGTAATAGATGTACTATGCGCATTGTTGTAATAATACTTTTATAGATTTTAAAAGCAAGTATGACCTGAATATTTTAATTTAAGTTTCCAGCAATGACAGGTCATAAAACCCATCTGAGCTAAGTTTTTATAATTTAACAAGCCGCAACCTCAGTGCATTCATGATAACGCTCACCGAGGAGAGTGACATGGCCGCCGCTGCAAAGATGGGCGACAGCAATATGCCGAAAAACGGATATAAAATCCCAGCGGCAATCGGTACCCCGGCAGCGTTGTAAATGAAAGCAAAAAACAGGTTTTGTCTGATATTGCGCATAGTTGCTAACGATAAGTGTCGGGCCTCAACAATACCCATCAGGTCACCTCGCAACAAAGTAATACCGGCACTTTCAATCGCCACGTCAGTGCCCGTGCCCATAGCAATGCCAACATCCGCCGTTGCCAGCGCAGGCGCATCATTTACCCCATCACCAGCCATTACCACAATCCGGCCTTCATCTTTAAGGCGCTGAATAATTTTGCCTTTGTCTTCCGGCAAGACTTCTGCTTCTACTTCATCAATATTCAGCTTGCGGGCAACGGCTTCGGCCGAGGTACGATTATCACCAGTCAGCATAACGATCCGGATACCCTCTTTTTGCAGCGCCGAAATGGCCGCTTGAGTAGTTTCTTTAACCGGATCGGCAATAGCCAGTAAGCCAGCAACTTTGCCAGCGACTGCGGCAAAAATCACGGTAGCCCCATCCCTGCGAAGCGTATCAGCTTCATTGTCAAAGTCTGCGGTATCCACAGCTCCTGCTTCCATAAGCAGACGATTTCCCAATAAAACCCGCTGGCCATCAATCGAACCTGTGACCCCTTTACCATTAGGGGAATCGAAATCTTCAGCATCGGGCAGCTTAAGATCCATTGCCCTGGCCTTTTCTAAAATAGCGTGGGCCAATGGATGTTCACTGCCTTTTTCAAGGCCACCTGCATAACGCATCAGCTCAGCTTCGCTGAGTCCATTCGCTGTAACTAGCTTCGTGACCTGCGGTTTGCCCTCAGTCAGGGTACCGGTTTTATCGATGACAACCGTATCGACCTTTTCCATACGCTCCAGCGCTTCTGCATCGCGGATCAGCACACCACTTTGCGCACCCCGGCCGACACCAACCATAATGGACATAGGGGTTGCCAGACCTAACGCACACGGGCAGGCAATAATTAAGACGCTAACCGCTGCAATCAGACCAAAAGCCATTGGTGGCGCCGGGCCGAAAAATGACCAAACGATAAAAGCGATAACGGCTATAACGATAACGACCGGGACAAACCAACCCGCCACTTTGTCTGCTAATCCCTGAATGGGTGCACGGCTGCGCTGGGCATTAGCTACCATCTGTACAATCTGAGACAGCATCGTATCCCGGCCAACCTTGTCGGCGCGCATAATAAAGCTGCCTTGCTGATTAATACTGCCACCGATAACTTGATCGCCAGCGGTCTTCCTGACCGCCAACGGCTCACCGGTCACCAGTGATTCATCGATATTGGAGTTACCCTCAAGCACCTGACCATCTAATGGTACCTTGTCGCCCGGACGTACCCGCAGGCGATCACCAACCTTAACTTCGTCCAGCGGCACATCAGATTCACCACCATCATCTTCCAGCTTTCTGGCAGTTGCTGGCGCCAGATCCAGTAAGGCCTTAATCGCGCCGGAAGTCTTTTCCCGCGCTCGCAATTCCAATACCTGCCCAAGCAATACCAATACAACGATCACTGCAGCCGCTTCGAAATAGACAGCGACAGAACCATCCGCCTGACGAAAGGCATCGGGGAAAATTTGCGGCATCAGAGTTGCTACCAGACTGTAGAGCAGCGCCATGCCAGTACCAATGGCAATCAAGGTAAACATATTCAGATTACGACTAATAACAGATTTCCAGCCCCTGACAAAAAAAGGCCAGCCACACCAGAGAACTACAGGCGTTGCCAGTACCAGCTGAATCCAGTTGGATAGCTGCGGCGGCACAATATGATCGAGTCCGGTCAGGTGTCCGCCCATTTCAAGCACCAATACCGGTAATGCCAGTATCAAACCGATCCAAAACCGGCGAGTCATATCCCTTAGCTCTTCAGAAGGCCCATCATTCAAACTGACTTGCTCAGGTTCTAGAGCCATACCACAAATGGGGCAATCGCCAGGCTTTGGCTGGCGGATTTCAGGATGCATTGGGCAGGTGTAAATCGTGCCTGGCATTGTCGGCTGTACCGACTTTTGCTGATCACCTGAATATCGATTTGGGTTGTCGTCAAACTTGGATTTGCAACCTGAAGAGCAAAAGTACCAATTCTTAGCATCATATTGACTTTTGTGCTGCGCAGTTTGTGGCTCCACACTCATGCCACAGACCGGATCATTTTCAGAATGAGCGTCATGTGCCGGTTGATCTTGATGATGAGCATGCTTGTGGTCAGACATAGTCGTTCTATCCTTTAGGAAAATTTCAGATTTTAGTGACGATGCGGATGCGATTTATTCTGACTTAATGATCCACGCTTAGCCATTTTTTTCAGGAAAATATGCTCAGCCACAGCGATAACAATCATCGTAGCAACTGCCACCCCAATCACAAACGGATCTGTATTCAGTTTTACCCAGACAAAGCCCCCTAACGCGAGCAAATCTAAAATAATCGCTGTCGTTGGCACCCATCTATTGGATTTTATATCATCACGCAAATAACGTAGCACGCCCCAATGAATGGCAATGTCCATAATGAGGTAAAACACAATACCCAGTGCAGCAATTCGAGACAGATCAAAAAATGCCGTCAGAATAAGTCCTAAAACGACCGTGTAGACCAGCGTATGTTTTTGAATACTACCCGGCATACCGAAATGCCGATGCGGAACCAGTTTCATTTCCGTCAGCATTGCCAGCATTCTGGAAACGGCAAATATGCTGGCCAAAATACCACCGGCAGTCGCCATCATGGCAATAGCAACCGTAAACCACACACCATATTCACCCAAGGCAGGCCTTGCTGCTGCTGCAAGAGAATAGTCCTGTGTTTTTATGATTTCTGACAACGACAAATTACTCGCTACAGCAAAACCGACCAAGCTATAAATCACCACACAGGCCGCGATAGAAATAACAATGGCACGCCCCACGTTGCGTTTAGGATCTTTTACCTCAGAACCGCTGTTGGTAATAGTGGTGAATCCTTTAAAGGCCAGTATTCCCAGTGCAGTTGCACCGAGGAAGTTGCCGAAGGTTCCCGCTTCTCCTGGGCTTGAAAAGTCGACTGAGATACTGTTGGCGATCCAAACGCCCACCAGTCCAAAAATCAGAATGCCGACGATTTTTAAAACACCAATAAAAGAGGCCACACCTTGAATCAGACGATTGCCTGAAAGATTAATGACAAAGGCAGCCAATATCAGTGAAACGCCGAGAATAGACACCATGATACCGCTATCATCACCACCAAAAAGTTGCATGGTATAAGAACCAAATGTTCGCGCCAAAAAGCTTTGTGCGATCACCATTGAGAAGTACATTAGTAAAGCATTAAAAGCAGTTGGCAACCGGTCGCCATAAGCTTTATGCAGATACATACCAATACCGCCGGCGGAGGGGTAAGCGTTGGAGATTTTGATGTAGGAATAGGCACTAAAGCTGACTATGACGGCTGCAGCAAGAAAAGCAAGCGGGAACAGTGCTCCGGTCATCTGCGCCATTTGGCCGGTGAGTGCAAATATGCCAGCACCAATCATAACACCGGTTCCCAGCATAACCGTTCCAGCCAACGTTAAGCTGCCTTCCCTGTACTGTGTGGTTCTATCTCCCTGGTTATTCATGAATCCTCCGGTCCATTGCCCACTATATGTCTAACAATAAACTTAAATTCAATTCGGAGCTAATATTGCTCAGGAAATCAATGCCCATTAAAGTATTAATTATGGAAAATTACTCAGGAACGTTTGCTGTTAATATTTGATATTGGGCAGGTGTCAATTCAGGTAATCGCTTTAGGAAAGCAACTAGATTCCATATTTGTTCATCAGTATGCCCAGGTCCCCAAGCCGGCATGCCTGAACCCTTAATACCGTGTTTGATAATCCAAAAATATTGTTTGTCTTGATCTTTAGGGTCACCATGATCTAAATGTGTCATTGTTAAATTAGGAGGCTTCGGATAAAGCCCTTTGGTAAAATCTGTCTCGTTTTTGTCTGGCGCAAGATGGCAACTCGCACACATTGCGGCATAATCTGAACCGCCTCGCAGTAAACGTGCTGGCGTATCCAGATCTAAGGGTACTTCAATGTCTTGAGCCGCCCGACTAATTGAACGCTCGCGTAAAGTTTCCAGCACCCAAAAAGTAAGCTTGGTATGCTGATTATCTGCACCCATCGGGTAGAGACCTGAGTAGATAAACGCTATCCCTGTCAGCACCATCAACCCAGCTGCAACAGAAAGACACTTGATACATCGCACAAAACCAAAAGACACCATGTTTATTCCTTAATTTTAGTCATCCATTACTACTTGTGTTTGTGTTTAGCTGGCTCTTTTACCTCTGCCTCATCATGTCCGTCTGATGACATTTTCGTATCTTTACCCATACATTTTTGCATCATGGCCTGCATAACGGGATCATTCATATTCATTTTTGAATGATCCATCTCTTTCATCGCAGCACAGTCCGGTGTCTGCTTCTCATTCATATGCTCTTTTGGATCATGTGCCTGCGCAGTTAAAGTCAGCACCAGAGCTGGTAAAGCAATTAAATATAACAATAAATGACGTTTCATACGGCGACTCCTTAGTCGAGGTAAAACTATATAGAGAGATTAAAACCAGAACCTAATACCAGCAACATAGATAGTGTCGCTGTCATCATTACCATTTAGTTGGGCCAAATCTGCAGTTTCTCCAAACTTCTCGGTCCACTCAATACCGATGTAGGGTGCGAATTGACGTGAGAATTCGTAACGAAGTCTCATACCGATCGCAACATCAGACAGGCCACTGCCTATACCATTAACTTCATCTTTTTTACCATAGGCAGTCAGCTCTGCACGGGGCTGTAAAATCAGGCGTTGCGTAAGCAGCAGTTCATATTCAGCTTCTACTGATATTGCAGATCGACCACTCTCTCCAAGATAGGCAGTCATATCCAATTCGAACCAGTAGGGAGCGAGTCCTTGAACACCAAAAGCCAGCCATTGACGATTTTTGCCTTCGTCGTACTGATCAAATCTCACGCCCAACTGAGTATCAAAAAAAGCACTGATAGCATGCGTCCACAATAAATCCGATTGGCTTTCATCTAACTTGCCATCGACCACGTCACCTTCAAGCTTGGCCGTAAATCGATTGTAGGTGCTGCCATACCAGCCCTGAAGGTCAAATATGACAGCATCATTATCTGCATCATATTCCAGTCGATCAGCTAAAAAAGATCCGAAATAATGTTCATCCATTAATTTCAGAACGCGTTTCTCTGAGAATGCATAAGGACCCTTAGTCAGTGTAAAACCATCTGAATAGGCATGTGGATCCCTTGCGTCTGATGGTGGTTGATTACCACCCATATTCATTTCCGAATGATTGATCTCTTCCATATCATCTTTTTGCATCTCAGAATGATCCATACCTTCCATATCATCTTTTTGCATCTCAGAATGATCCATACCTTCCATGTCATCTTTTTGCATCTCAGAATGATCCAT
>NZ_JAJAEO010000127.1 GCF_020447225.1 Methylophaga pinxianii
CTATAACGTTGGTTAGCATAGTTACCTGCAGGCATAACCCAGTTATTCGCATTTTTTTGCATATCGATGAGTTCATCAGCAGCGACCAGACCTGGTGCTACTAAACCCATCATTGCGATTGATAATGTTTTCAGCTTCATAAAGTTGTCCTCTATAGTTTTTATCGTTCATGACGTCAGCGTCGCTGTTCTTTCATGAGGTTGTGACTTTATTCCGATTTTGCCTGAGAATCATTAGGAACCAATCACTCTGATATCGGGAGTTTTTCCCGATATGGGAAGAAATTCCCATTATTACTCAGTTTCGTGCCTATAAAAGACTGAAAAATTAATGACTTTTTATGACGTTGTATTTGATTGCAAGCCGCACTAACTCTACAGATGAGTGAAAACCAAGCTTTTGTTTCAGCATGGTTTGATAATTCGCGACAGTTTTCTGACCCAAATTTAATGTTTCAGCGATATATTCTAACGAATGACCTTCTGCCAACAATCTGAAAACTTCGAATTCTCTTACAGTAAGACGTTGAATGGGATCTTCTGAGCCGGAAACACTTTGCAGTGCGATACGTTGTGCCATTTCCGAACTCAGGTAACTTTTTCCATCCATAACCTGGCGGATGGCCTTAACAATATCCTCAGAATCACCTGACTTCGCCAGGTAAGCAGCAGCACCAGCACTCATCGACTGTACAGCAAGTGTTACATTTTCATGCATGGAAAACATAATGACCCGCGCTTTGCTATAGCGGACTAAAATACGTCTCAATGCTTCCAACCCGCCAATACCTGGCATGCTCATGTCCATGATCAGCAGATCCGGGTCTAGTTCTGTATACATCTGATATGCCTGCTCACCACTAATCGCTTCGCCTACGATTTGCATATCTTCATTTCGTTCAAGCATCCTGGCTAGCCCCGATCTGACCACTTCGTGGTCGTCAGCCAGTAAAATTCGAATCATATTCTTCATTCAATATTACCTTGGGTTGGAAAGCTGGCAGAAAACGCAAATCCCTTACCAGGTGCAGTTACTATATTAAAACTGCCTGATAGCGCTTCTACTCGCTCCCGCATTCCAGTTAAACCATAACCTTTATTAGATTGGTTCAGATGATAACCGTTTCCGTTATCACTTACACTTATATATACAGACTCGTCATTGCACAACAAATTTACTTTTACCTGAATATTTTTCACACCTGCATGGCGACTCACATTGGTTAAACATTCCTGGACAATGCGATACAAAGTCAATTGTCTGGTTTCATCAAGCTGACTGAAATCACCTTCGAGAGCGAGCGTGGCGTGATGCTGCGGATGACGCAGCATCCAATCATTAAACAATTCAGTCACCGCACCCTGCAAGCCCAATTCAGTTAATTCGGGTGGTCGCAACCGCTGTAACATCGACCGAACAATACTTGTCATGCGGTTGTGTACTGAATCAATTGCTGCAGCGCTGGTTTTAGCCTCATCAAGAGAAGCTGAGTGTTTTATAGCGTTTAAATCAAATTGTATAGCGGTTAAATGCTGGCCTATCTCATCATGTAGTTCGGCTGATAAGCGCTTTCGTTCTGACTCCTGAATACTGATAAGCTGTTGATTCAATAAATCAATTTGCTGATCGGTATTTAAATAACGTTGCTTTAATGACTTGAGTTGATTGTTGACGGCCATTAACCGATTAAACCGCAACAAAGCAAAGGGTGAGCGCGAAGAGAGGGGAGGCTGCGTATTTTTCTTCGGTAACATTTGTGATATCGGCCATAAAATCAATGACGCAATAACAGCGATAAGCAGACTACCGATAAAAAAGGTCAAGATTAGCGGTGCCAGGGATTTTCGAATGTAACTATGAATTTCATTCCACTCAGCCGTTAAGCTGGGGCGGATGACAATATCACCCAGGTGCTGGCCAGCAATATCAATGGGTGTGGTCATTATTTCGGTATGTCCCAGATACGCTTTCAGCAAATTTTCCAACCAAACAGGCAGATGGCTGGGAATATCGCGAGACTCAGGATGATTCGAGTCAAGCAGCTGCCCATTGTCACCTATTAGCTCAATGTCAACGTGCAATAATTCATGGAGATCTTTCAAATGAAAACGTGAAGACCATTGTTCTAGCGGGACATTTTGTTGGGAAAGCTCTGATTCCAACCGAGCGATCTGAGCTTCAATCGCATAATTTGCAAGCTCGAGTGAAACATGTAATTCATGATCAACTCTCAGGCGAATGTCGTCGAGTGTACTTTTGACACCAAGACCGCACATGATCATGAACACCATCGCGATGATGAGATTCACTTGGAGAATGAGATTCACAAGCCTAAAAATCCTTACAGTAGCGTATTGCCAACATCACAAAATGGCTAAGATTATAGTATGTGATTTATAGGCTGTAGCTTTAAACACTTAATAAATGTGTGTTTTTTCTCTCAAAAACTTTGTGTTCACAGGGTTAATACACACCTGACGTTTTTTATCCAACCACGACTTTATCAATAAAAAATGACAGAAATGCGGCTATCAGGCTTCAAGCAACCCACTACGAATGGCTAACCGAGCCAGCTCCGCAGAGTTGGATACGTTGAGCTTTTGTTTAATATTCGTGTGATGTGTGCCAACGGTCTTGGGGCTTAGGTTCAGAATATCGGCAATTTCGTTAACCGTTTTCCCTTCTGCCAGCAAACGGAAGACCTCAAACTCGCGCTGACTCAGCACATCGAGGGGATTTTCCGATCCGGTTAATTTCTGCATAGCCAGCTGTTGTGCAATCTCTGGAGCAATGCAGGTTCTGCCTTGTGACACCATTTCAACAGCTTTTAACATCGCCTCTGGGGCACTTCTTTTAGGAATAAAACCCAGCGCACCCGCCTGCATCGCCCGGGTGGTAAAGACACTGTCTTCATGGACACTTAACACCAGAATTTTGGCTGTGGGCTCACGGGCAATAATCCGTTCAATAGCGCCGACACCGCCAATGCCCGGCATAGAAATATCCATCACCACCACATTAGGATGATATTTGGCAAAATCCTGAACAGCTTGTTCTCCAGAGCCTGCTTCCGCCACTACCTGGAATTTGTCTCCATCTTCCAGTAATCGTCGAAATCCCGCACGAACCAACTCGTGGTCGTCGACCAATAAAACCGTTATCTTATTCAGACTCATGGTGTACATTTACCCCCAATGGAATGGTGATGGTCAAGTTGACACCCGCGCCTAACTGACTTTGTAAATCAAAACTGCCCCCCAGACTTTGCGCTCTCTCTCGCATGCCTAGCAAGCCAAAATCCACATCGGAGTGAAAGTCATTCACGACCATGCCTTTGCCATCATCTCGGATATTAATCTTTAATTGATCAGTTTGTTCATTTTCATCACGGATTACCGACACCATAATATTTTCTGCATCAGCGTGTCGAACCGCATTCGTCAACGCCTCCTGTACCACCCGAAACACTGTCATATTGGTGGACTCATCAAAACCACTAAGAGATCCTTCAGTGATCAAATTAAAATTGATATCGGGCTGACGTTGTTGCCATTTACTGATACTTTCTTCCAATGTCGCCATTAAACCCAAATCATCCAATGGACTTGGCCGTAAGCGGGTAATCATATTATGGACCACATCATAGATATGGCTTGCAGTATCGATAATGGCTTGAGCGCTTTGATAAATTTTCTTGTCGGTGTCTTCCGAACGATTACGTATCAGTACCGCATCTGTTTTAATGGCCGTCAGGCATTGACCAAGTTCATCATGTAATTCACGCGCCAGATGTCTGCGCTCTGCTTCCTGCACTTGATCCATATGTTTAGTTAACAGTCGCGTTTCATAAAGTTGAGCCCGCGCTTTTTCAGCCTGCTTATGCTCAGTGATATCCCGCAGTGTACAAATCATTCCTGCCACACATCCATCAACCTCAGTCAGCGGCACTGTAGATATCAACAATGAGAGCACCTCCCCATCGTTACGCTTTAAAGTGGTTTCCATATTTTCTACAGACTGGAATCCATTCAGTACAGCAATAATGCTATTACGATCTCCCTGAAAGGCCATTGAGGTCAATGATTCACCCTGCAAATTGGGTATATCAGAAAATAATCGTTCTGCCGCAGCGTTACAAAAGGTGATGTAACCCGCATGATCCAGGGAAAGAATGGCATCACCTGATTGTTTAACCAGCATCGCTAAACGGCGATTTTCGGTTGTGCTTTGCTCCAAGGCATCACCAACCCGATTAAAATTCTGGCTGATTTGATCCATCTCTTTAAGAGAAAAGCGTGGCAAACGCATATGCAGGTCTCCACGCTCAAAACCGGCTAATGCATCCAATAAGCGTTGAAGCGGTCTGATCACCCAGCCAACGCCCCAATAGATTAAGAAAGCGACGACCACAAAGATAATCATGCCCAGCGCCATAATGGCGCGGATATCTTGCCAACGCTCGCTGATTTCCTGCATCGGAGCAGGATAAATCACCATGTGGCCGGTGCCAAAACGTTTAGAAAGTGGGGAGACATCAGGAAAAAGTAATTTAACAAACCAGGCTGGTGGCTGAACTTCTAATGCTTTTTCGGGTGTCCCCTCAAACAGCAGACCTTGTCTGTCAAACAATAAAATATGCAGGCTGCGGATTTCACTTAACGCTCTGACCAATTCATGCATATGCTCACTTACAGTGGTATTACGAGCTAGTGAACCACCGGCCAAAGTGACTGTAATAATATGTGCCGTTGCATCCATCGTTGACATGACTTCAGCTTCAACTGAGCGTTTGGCATTGGTGATCAGAATCGCCCCACTGCCAAGCATCGACAACAGTAACAATAATGCAAAAAATAAATTAGCGCGAAGTTTCAGGCTCATACGACTTTTGTTTCCGCAGTACCTTTGGCGCCCAGATTATCCACCCAGCGTAAACGAATCACATCCCCTATTTCGCCACCGTTAAGCTGAAATGCAAAGTAAGGGTTACGCGATGTCGCCGTACCACATTTTACCGTTAGTACTTCTTCGTCGTTACGCCAACAGCGAATATCCTGAATAAACTCAGCCGGAATCAGTTCATCCTGATCGTTTTTGCCTCGCCCGGTATGCATCGGATGGGAAAGTAAGATTCTGACCACCGTATGATCATCTTGCAGTTTAGCCCGAATCCGGTCTCTCGTTTTAATTGCCATTAAGCACACCCACCAATATCAATTTCCACATAACGGCTGGTTCGATAAAGTTTATCGTCAGCTCTTACCATGGCAATGATTTCTGAGTCTTCCGCCACCTTAAGCATTGTTTTAAATGGAAAGCGCATCGCAGGAGTTGGCTCAAGTGCCATAGCCAGAGGAAATGGATTTTTTTCTACTAACAAAGCCACTCGCTGAATATTTTGCAGACTGCTACTAATTTCAACAGGCACACTCGCCCCATTTACGGCATAAGTCGGCGGTGAACCGATAGTAAATTGAATGGCCTCTTCATCAACTTCTTCAGCTTCTCCGAGGAACGTTAAAATGGCATCTTCCAATGTCTCAGCGTTAAATGCATCCTGGGGCCAGTGCGCCAACAGAACCCTCGGGGTAATCAAACCACTGGCTGCCACTAAAGCCAATGTTGATGCAGAGATAGATTGTTTAATTATTTTTCGACGATATTCGTCAAAGCTATCACTCATCGAACTTCTTCCATCATTGCAATATCTGTTTCGATCTGACGTAAACGAGAACTGATTTTAGCCAATTCAAACTCATCCCCCCGAGCATAATCTGCCGCTATACGGAGTTGATCAGCCGCCTGCATGAGCTGACCCGAACTATGATAATGTTCGGCCAACCAGGTATGCGATTTACTTTTCTGGCCCATATCACCGTAAGCTTGCGCTAATAAACGATAGAGGATCGCAGAAGATCCCCCAATATCCAGTTGGCGTTGCAATAGATTCACTGCTTCACGCGGTTGATTGGATCTTAATAAAGCTTGAACCTGCTTAATCGACAACGCCCAATCATCTGGGTAAACCTGTTGAAAATCCTCATAAATAGCGAGCGCAGCATTCATTCTGCCCAGTGCAATTTCCACATCAGCCAGCGCCAGATGATAGCTTAATTGATTGTCATCCGAGTCAATCAGGGCATTAATTTCGTCCCGAGCCTGAGTGAAATTTCCATTTTTCAGCAAAGCCAAAGCATAACCGTAACGGGTAGCTGCTTGATTTGAGGAGTCTTCTTTTAGCTGGTCTTCATAAGTTTTAATCAGCTCACGCATGTTGGTGGAAGCCATCACCCGTAGTTTTTCACGCATCAGAAAAAATTGCTCAGAATTTCTAACCTGAGTTGGAGATTCAAGTTTTGCAGCACGACCACGCGCATCGGCAATACGAGAACCGGTGATCGGGTGAGTTCGGAGGAATTCAGGAACCTGGCTGCCACCATAAAAACGACCGGCAATTTGTAACCTTTCAAAAAAACGAGGCATTGCCTGCGGATCAAAACCGGCATTGACCAGTGTCTGCATCCCCAGATTGTCTGCCTCAGCCTCATGGGCTCGACTGTAATCCAACTGCATTTGAACATTACCGGCCTGGACCGCCATAATGGCCGCAGAGCCCGCACTCGGATCGGCAATGCCTAATAAGGCGGCGGCAACCATCGCCGCGGTCATCGGTACACTCATCCGTTTGGATCTTTCAAAGCTGCGTAGAATATGTCGTTGGGTGACGTGAGCTATCTCATGTGACATGACCGACGCTAATTCGCTTTCTGATTCGCTGGTCAGCATTAAACCAGTATGAATCCCAATAAACCCGCCTGGGGCAGCAAAGGCGTTGACTGAGGAATCTGGCACCACAAAAAATGTAAAGGTACGTCCGGGATCATCGCTGTTCGCGACGAGCCGGTAGCCTAATGAACTGATATAGCTGTTCACCTCCGGATCTTCTACTAACGTCACAGATTGTTGTAACTGCCAATAAAAAGACTGGCCAACCTGATACTCTTCCAATGGCGAAACTAATGCACCGGCACTGTCTCCCATTTCTGGCAACGCTATTTCCAAATTAGCCTGTGCAGGTGTTGCACTGCTAAAAAGAAGAATAAATGTAGCGATCAGATATTTCATAACGCCTATAGACCTTGGCTCATTAAGACCGGTTCCGCAAAGACAAAAACAGCGCTTACGTTTATTATGTAAGCGCACATTTCAAAGGAAATCAGTATGTCAGATTTTGATACAGAAATTGATACCTCAGGCTTAAACTGTCCGCTACCAGTTCTCAAAGCCCGTAAAATGCTCAATGAAATGAATACTGCTCAACGACTAAGACTTATCTGTACTGATAGCGGTGCGCTAAAAGATATCCCCGCTTTTTGCAAAATGACCGGTAATCCACTGCTAAGTAGCGAAGAAATTGATGGGAAACTCTATTTCATTATTGAAAAAGGAGCATGACCAAATGGCCAAAAAACTTGCCATTATTGCCAGTAAAGGCACGCTTGATGGGGCTTACCCACCATTTTTACTCGCCTCAACCGCAGCAGCATTAGGTTTTGAGGCTAAAATATTTTTTACCTTCTATGGTTTACAACTGCTCAAAAAAGACTTGTCATTAAAAGTCTCGCCTTTGGGTAACCCGGCCATGCCTATGCCGGTTCCGGTGCCCAGCATTGTGCAGATTATTCCCGGACTCGAAGCCTTTGCCACATGGATGATGCAACGAAAACTCAAGAAGAAAGGCGTCGCCAGCGTTGCAGAATTAAGAGAAATTTGTCTGGAGTCAGACGTTGAATTAATCGCCTGCCAAATGACAGTTGATTTATTCGATTTTAAAAACTCGGAGTTTATTGACGGAATCAGCCATGGTGGTGCCGCGACATTTCTGGAATTTGCCAGTGAAGCTGATATCACACTTTATATATAACTCCATCATTCTTTAATTACGAACGGGAAGCAGCTTTATGCAATTTGTCTGGAAAACTTTTCTCAAAGGTTTGGCAACGGCATTACCCGTTACCCTGACACTATATTTGATTTATTGGTTAGCAGTTACAGCGGAACAGTCATTACGTCCAATAATGATTGCTATTTTGCCATATGATTTTTACTGGCCTGGACTGGGCTTATTAGCTGCCATTGGTTTGATCTTTGTTATCGGTATTGCGGTAAATGCTTGGTTGTTCAAGCGACTGTTTGATATTGGCGAGTCAATTTTGGACCGAATACCTCTAGTTAAATCCATTCATGGTGCATTGCGCGATTTTACGCGTTTTTTCTCGCGTGAAAAACAACAGGAAAGCCTTAGCAATGCAGTTGCAGTTTCCATTGGTGGAGTTCAATTGATTGGCTTTCTGGTGAAAGATGACGTTCGTCATGTGCTGGGTATGGAAGATGAAGAAATTGATTTGGTAGCCGTATACCTACCGATGAGTTATCAAGTTGGTGGCTATACCGTCTGCATTCCACGAGAACAGGTGAGATCATTGGAAATGTCCAACGAAGACACCATGCGCTGGATTTTGACAGCAGGATTATCTGATAGCGAAACAGACTCTCATCAATCCAAAATCATTCTTGAATAAAAGAGGTTTACCTCATCAATGGTGTCCCTGACAGGAGTCGAACCTGTGGCCTTCCCCTTAGGAGGGGGACGCTCTATCCATCTGAGCTACAGGGACAATGCTGGCAATTATAACAGCCGGGCAGTCGACGATGAACCATGATGACTTTATGCTGTAATGATCAACTAATTTAATATGAATTTCTGGCTTGATGTTCACGATCAGGAAAATACTCATGCTTACCGAGCAATATCCGCTACGGGTTCTTAAGTGTGATGGCTATCATATGAATCGTACCAAAAAGCATTTTTTCTCATCTTAGGAGTTATGATTATGTGGACTAAACCTGAATATTCAGACATGCGTTTCGGCTTTGAAGTTACTATGTACATCTGTAACCGTTAATCGAAATTGCTTGGCCAGAAAAGCCCCTTTACAGGGGCTTTTTTGTAAATATATGTTTTTCCAGAACGATTATACTGGACGGTATTAAGAACTAGATCGATCAATTGCATGATCATTGGAGAGCCACGATGTCATCTATTCCGCAGTGCCGTATTGAGCAGACAGGCAGCACAGAATTTATTATTCATCAGGAGACTGATGGAATACAGCAGACGGTTGATAAAACATTCGAAAATCATCAGCAAGCTTTGGATTATATCTTGACCCAAGGCTGGCAGGTGCAACGGGAAAGACCCGCAGATTCGATGATTATCCAGTCTCGGTTCTTAAAGCCTTGATACAAAGTGACTGAGACCATCTCGCTGGCTGTAATGATTTACCTTATTAATGGATTTCTTACCCAATCTCAGGCTTAAAAAATTTTTAACTCAATTCAGATAGTCTGTGGGTTTATCACCATTATGAATGATTTATAGCGGCGGCCTTTAACAAAGCGATCATCGCTGCTGATGCACCGATATGCTCAGCAATATGGATTTCAACTTCAGGGAAGTTTGGCCGGGTGTTCTCGACATCCTGAGGAATATCTTCTGTCACATGCCGCCCCGAATTCAAAAAGTAAGGCAGCACTGTAATTTGGCTGGCACCGGCATTCACGCAATTCTTAATACCGTCCGGGATTAAGGTATCGGCAAGCTCTAAGAAGGCGGCTTGTACGATAGCGTAATGATCTGCACATTCTGCTTTGAGTTTTTGGGCCAACTCAATGACTTCGTCATTTGAACGCTGGCGACGACTTCCATGGGCCACAAGTAATAATGCTTTCATACTAAATATAATCCTATTTGCAATGTGAATTGTGTGTGAACAGTCTAATAAGGCTTTGCAGCAAAATTATTTTTTGCCACGCACAGAGTTCTTTTTCCTCACACCACCATCATGATAAGCAATGGATGGCGAATGATTGCCAGATAAATAGAATGGACAGTATCGAACTGTGACAGCATAATGCGGAGATAAGAAATATTTGTATTTAAACAAAATAACAGACACGGATTCAAGGAAAAGACCTCTGTTAATATAACAGCCAAAGCAGGGATGTGACGGAAAGGCAAGCTTGATGAGGAATGTGTCTTGGCAAACCAATATGGGCGTCCTGACAATTTACAACCTTATGAATCAGCAAGGAGACTGAGTATTCTTAAGAAGACCAAAGAGGTGTTGATCATCGATGATCAGTCCACTGGCAGAACTATATTGGAAAAAATAGTCCAGCAGATTGGCGAAAATATTCATGTCACGGCGATGAGTAAATCTTCTGAAGCATTGGAATGGCTCCAGCAAAATGAAGCGGACTTGATCATCACGGATTATCGCATGCCTGAAATTGATGGCATCGAATTTATCCGTCTGGCACGTCAAATGCCTGCTCTCCAAAGCATCCCAATCATGATGATAACCGTGGTCAGCGAGAAAGCCGTGCGCTATGAAGCGCTGGATGCTGGAGCCACAGCATTTCTGACACGTCCTATTGACCAAATAGAATGCCGCACCAGTTGTCGAAATCTGTTGCAAATGCATGAACAGCATTTAATCATTGAAGATCGTGCCAATTGGCTTGCCAGACAAGTTGAAATTGCTACTGAGCAGATTATTTTACGAGAGAAAGAAACCATTATTCGACTCGCCAAAGCCGGTGAATATCGGGATGAAGGTACAGGGAATCACGTTATTCGCATGGCGAAATATTCTCGGTTTATAGCTGAATCTCTGGGAGTCTTTGATGAACAGCAATGTGAAGACCTCGAATATGCCGCCCCAATGCATGATATTGGTAAGATTGGTATCCCTGACAGCATCCTATTAAAGCCCGGAAAACTGAATCCCGATGAATGGGAGATCATGAAAACCCATACCACGATTGGTCATGAAATTCTCTCAGACAGCCAGTCAAAGTATATGCATATAGGTGCCGTAATTGCTTTACATCACCACGAACGCTACGACGGTAAAGGCTACCCTAACCAACTGAAAGGCGAAGAAATCCCCTTAATTGCACGGGTGGTGTCGGTGGCTGATATTTACGATGCGTTGGTTACTGAAAGACCATATAAACACGCTTGGTCCAGCGAAGATGCTTGCCGCTATATTGAACAAAATGCCGGAACACAGCTTGATCCCCGCTGCGTACAGGCCTTTTTTGACCGGATTGATGCTATCCAGCAAATTCAGGCCGAATATGCTGATTAATGCTATTTCGTTAATATGAATAATAGCTATGTAAAACTGCAGAACGAAAAGTGGCTTTCACACTTTTTTGCCAAAATTCCCAAAACGGGTGATAGCGAGCCCGAACAAGCCATACTGATCAGACTGACTCTCGGTATTGGTTTATTAATTTATTTTTGTCTGCCCTGGGGGGTTGATCGCAGTTTTGTCGAAAATATCATCAGTTTTCCAAGTCTTATTGCACTCACCTATTACTTGTTAGCCGTCGTTATTACAGTAGCGTTGGTTATTAATCCCAGACCTTCTCCGATAAGACGCGTATGTGGCATCTTGCTCGATCTCACGGCACTTTCAATTGTCATGTTGATTGCCGGTGAACAGAGTGTCTTTTTGTTTGTTTTATACCTCTGGGTAATCCTGGGAAATGGATTTCGCTATGGGGTTAATTATCTGTATATTTCTCTGGCTGTGGGCTTAATTGGCTTTACCATTGCCATCTTAAATGGCGAATACTGGTCACACCCACAACACGAGCCTTTTGGTTTCAGTCTGTTGTTTCTATTACTCATTATCCCTCTGTATTCGGCATTTCTTATAAAAAAACTACACGTTGCCATTGCTTTATCGAAGCAGGCAAATGAGGCGAAAAGCCGTTTTCTCGCCAACATGTCACATGAGCTGCGGACACCATTAAATGGTGTTATAGGCATTGCTGACTTAATGGCCGAAACCCAACTTAACAAGCAGCAGCATGATTTTGTGAACATCATGAAAACCTCAGCTCATACCTTGTTAAGCCTGATCGAAAATGTATTGGATATCGCCAAAATTGAAGCTGGCAAAATATTAATCAGTGATAAAACGTTTGATTTGCATCAGTTATTAAACAGCGTCATTGCCATGCAAAAACCGATGGCTAACAGTAAAGGTTTACATATAAATTGCTACATCGACCCAGCGCTTCCCTTCTCGGTCAATGGTGATTTGCAACATTTGCGACAAGTTCTGATCAATCTCATTGGTAACAGCATTAAATTTACCGACAACGGTGCCGTTAAACTCTCTGCGCTTTCCATTCAACATAAATCAAATCAAAAGCAATGGATCCGTTTTGAAGTGAGTGATACCGGTATCGGGATTCCAGAAGAAGCACTACAACGCATCTTTGATGACTTTACCCAGATTTCACCTGATACACTGAACAAAGGTGGAACCGGTCTAGGCACGACTATCGCCAAAGAGCTGGTCGAGTTGATGGGGGGGG
>NZ_JAJAEO010000180.1 GCF_020447225.1 Methylophaga pinxianii
CGGTTCAAACGGCTATTGAAAATGGTATCAGCGAACTTGCCGATCGACTGGGGCGACGACTCAATATGGCCCTAAGTGAGACTGGTGAATCAGCGCTGGTCATTCAAGTCAGCGATGTGCACGATTATGCCGGCTACAGTCGACTGATGGATTACCTGGGGAGTTTACAGGCTGTATCGGATATTAAAGTTGGCAGTTTAGGCAGTGAAAAACTTGATTTGGTTTTACGTATTCAAGCTGAGCCTGAAAAATTCCGACAATTGCTGTCAATGGGACGAGTAATACAGCCGAATAATGCTGATAATAGTGGCTCGCAATATCGGTTATTACCTTGAATAGAAGGGATATTCCCAATCTCATTTGCGTATTTCGAATCTTATTGGTTGGACCTATCGTCTGGCTAATGCTCGAAGAAAAATTTTCCATGGCATTAATACTGGTGGCGATTGCCGGTCTATCTGATGGTGTGGATGGATTTTTGGCAAGACATTTTGCCTGGCAAAGCCGTCTTGGAACCATCCTCGATCCCTTAGCCGATAAACTGCTTCTGGTCGCGACATTCGCAACATTAACCTATATGCAGCTATTGCCATTGTGGCTATTATTGTTGGTGTTTGGCCGTGACTTGCTCATCATTTGTGGGGCTTTGATCTATCATTTCAAGTTCGGTGAATATGAGCTGTCTCCGCTCTGGAGCAGTAAAATCAATACAGTTTTTCAAATTGCTTTAGTTTTGCTTGTTATCCTACAACAAGAGTGGCTTCCGCAAGCAGCGGTATGGAGCACAACCTTAATCTGGCTGGTAGTGGCGAGCGTCATTATCAGTGGCAGTGAATATATCGTGGTTTGGGGGAAAAACGCGTGGCGTCAGATGAAAAAAAACTCATGAGTGATACCAATAAATTTTTGCTTTTGGGTGTATTGGTTGTATGTGGTTGGCTGGTTATGGAGTTATCTTCGGTCTTAACGCCATTTTTCATTGCGGCTTTATTTGCTTATCTGGGCGATCCGTTAGTCGATAAGCTCGAAAAATACCGTATGTCCCGCACGGTTGCGGTATGTGCTGTGTTTGGCATGTTTTTGCTTACAGCTCTGATATTACTGCTGATTTTTATCCCTATGTTAAGTGCTCAGCTGGTTTCATTGTTTGAAAAGCTGCCTAATTATCTGGATCGCCTGCAAACTTCAATGGAGCTGTTGTTACAACGCGTTGGTTTGTCTTCCGATATCCTCAATTTCAATACCATAAAAACAGCCTTACAGGACTACTGGTCAGAGGCAGGTAAAATTGCGACAAATCTAGTGGGTTATATGTCGCGTTCCGGCCTGGCGATATTGCAATGGCTAACAAATCTTGTCCTGATTCCCGTTCTCACTTTTTATCTCTTAAGAGATTGGGATGATATCGTGGTCAAATTCCGCGAATTATTACCTCGGGATAAAGAAGACAAGATCACACAAATCGCTATTGAATGTGACGATATGCTGGCCGGTTTCTTACGGGGGCAATTAATGGTCATGCTGGCATTAGCCATCATCTACAGCATCGGGTTAACATTTATCGGTCTGGATCTCGCCTTATTATTAGGCGTGGTGGCTGGTATTGTGAGTTTTGTACCGTATTTAGGACTGGTCGTGGGAATCGTCCTGGCGGGTTTAGCAGCCTATTTACAGTTTCAGGAGTGGTTACCGGTATTATTGGTGGTTTTGGTATTTGGTTTTGCTCAAGCCATTGAGGGCATGTTCTTAACCCCTCGTTTTGTTGGCGAGCGGATTGGTTTACATCCTGTCGCTGTCATTTTTGCCGTTATGGCCGGTGGTACTTTGTTTGGATTTGTAGGTGTGTTGCTGGCTTTGCCGGTTGCGGCCGTGGTGATGGTATTATTACGACATGCTCATGATCGTTATTTGAATAGTCACCTGTACTCTTAAGTCGAATTGGAATGAGCCAGCAAGAAACACAGTTAACCCTGCGTCTAACCCCGCCCGAAATTTTCAGAATTGATAATTTTATATTTGAAAACGAGGAGTTGGAATCTGTAGTTGAGGCTTTTTGTACTGAGCTTAAACCTGATTTTCTGTATCTTTGGGGTGAAGCGGGGGTAGGGAAAACCCATTTAAATCTGGCTGTAGCGGAGCAACTCCAGCAGCGCGGACATGCAGTGAGCTATATCAATCTACAGGAACTACGTGACACGGCTAAAGCCGAAGTATTGGCTTCATTAGTTCAAACAGATATTGTCTGCCTGGATGATCTGCAGGTAATTTGTGGTGACAGGGAATGGGAAGAAGCTTTATTTCATTGTTTTAACCGCTTGCGTGAACACGAACACAAATTATTGATTTGTGCGAACCAAAATCCGGCACAATTAGCTATCAAGCTCCCCGATCTGCGATCAAGACTTGCCACTGGCCTTATTTATCAATTGCCCGTTATGACGGATGCGTTGAAACAACAAGCGTTGATAAGCCATGCACAAAGCCGTGGATTAATTCTGCCAGAAGAAGTTGCTCAATATCTGTTACGTCATTACAGCCGTGATATGCCATCTCTAATGCTGGTATTACAACGATTGGATAAGGCCTCATTAAGGGCACAACGAAGATTGACGATCCCCTTTGTAAGAGAAGTCATTCAACATGGCTGAAAAGCCATCAATAACCATTATCTGGCCTGGCTTCGCGACGGCATTGCAAGAAATTAATCAGTCTTTACTGCCTGCAGAATTGAAAAAATTGTTTAATAAAGCATCATTCAGCACTATCCCGCATTCATATGAACATGTTCTACTTCAGCAATTTAGTGCAAGTCCTCTGGAAGATGCCGATTTACCCATGGCCTCTTTACGAAATCCTGACCAGTTAAGTCTGTGTGCGGACCCATGCTATCTTCATGCTGATCGGGATCGCCTTTTATTATTTCCAATCAATGATTTAACTATGAATGAAGTCACCCGGCTTATGGCATGCGTGCAACCTTTGTTAAACGATTTTGATGCCCAGCTGGTACCCAATGACCTGAATCATTGGTCTATTTACCTGGAAAAGATGCCGGATATTGCTTTGACAGCAATGCCGTCACTAGTGGGTAAAACCGTTGCTGCGGCAATGCCTCATGGAGTAGAACAAAACGAATGGTTGCGATTAGGAAATGAAATTCAGATGGTTTTATTTGAGCATCCAGTCAATCAACAAAGACAATCAGCCGGCAAGTTACCGGTCAATAGTCTCTGGTTTTGGGGAAAAGCAGCTTGGCAGCCGCTTACCAATGGCTGGAATCAGATCTACGGTGACACGAACTTACTAAGATCGCTTGCCAAAGTGAGCACAGCCAGCTGTCAGTCGTTTTCTGAATGGCGACCTGCTAAACCTGGAACCGGAAAACAATTACTGATATTTCCTGAACTGGAATTTCAGAATAACTGGCCACAACGCTTGGCATTGATCAGCCAGCAACAAATAATGCCTTTGCTGCAAAAACTGCGGCGTTTTCAAATTCAGCAAATATCGCTCATCATTCCAGAACATGGCCACTACCAATGGCGTGGCCTAGATATGTGGAAACCCTGGTAACCGGATGAAAATTCAACAACGCAACGCTGACAACTGGCATTTGTTGCCTGATAGCTGGCCCGAATGTATTCGCCGAATCCTGTCCGCACGCGGAATCAATACAGTAGATGAGTTAACTTTTGAACTGTCTGACTTACCCAAACCCGCGGAAATGTTGGGTATGGATGCTGCAGTGGCGCTGTTGATTGACGCATTACAGCAGCAATGGCATGTGATGATCGTGGCGGACTTTGATAGTGATGGAGCAACCAGTTGTGCCGTAATGCTGCGTGGCTTAAGGATGATGGGGCTGCAAAATATCGATTTTATTGTGCCGAATCGATTTGTCCATGGATATGGTTTAACAACAGAATTACTAGGTGAAATTGATATTCAAAACCAACCAGATTTATTGATTACTGTTGATAACGGTATTGCCTGTCTGGAAGGTGTTGCACTTGCGAAACAACGTGGTATGCGAGTGTTAATTACAGATCATCACCTTGCCGGAGAACAATTGCCAACAGCCGATGCCATAGTGAATCCTAATCAACCAGGCGATAACTTTCCCAGCAAAATGCTGGCAGGGGTGGGTGTAGCGTTTTATGTTTTACTGGGGTTGCGACAGGCACTACGTGATTTAAACTGGTTTGAATCGCAGCACTTGGCTGAACCACGTTTGGTCAACTTACTGGATTTGGTCGCATTGGGTACGGTCGCTGATGTGGTGCCATTAGATCGGCTCAATCGGACATTTGTTGAGCTGGGACTGAAACGTATGCGCCAGGGAAGGGCGTGTGCAGGTATTCGTGCTTTATTGAACATTGCCGGGAAAGATCTTGAACGATTGTCAGCACAGGACTTGGGCTTTGCCATTGCCCCCAGATTAAATGCAGCAGGCCGCATGGAAGATATGGGATTAGGCATTGATACATTGTTGACTGATAACCATGGTATGGCTCAACAAGCAGCTCAGTTGCTGGATCAAATTAATATTGAACGACGTGCTGTTGAACAGACTATGCAGCTTGAAGCGTTGGCGATGTTGGATCAAGTTCAGTTAAATGCATCCAGTCATGCTGCAGCATATTGTTTATATGACGAAAACTGGCATCAGGGTGTTATAGGTTTGTTGGCGTCACGAATAAAAGAAAAGCTGCATCGACCTGTCATTGTGTTTGCTCCCGGCGAGCCAGGCGAGATAAAAGGTTCTGCCCGTTCAATCATCGGTGTGCATATTCGTGATGTGTTAGTGAATGTGTCCGCTAAATACCCTGATTTGATTTTACGTTTTGGTGGCCATGCTATGGCGGCAGGACTCACATTGCGACAAACGGATTTGCACTTATTTGAGCAGGCATTTAGAGAAGCTGTAGAAACAAGCACCGATAAGGCTGTATTTGAACGTGCACTGTATTCGGATGGAGAATTAGCTGCAGAAGAACTTAATTTGCAACTTGCTGAGCAATTGCCCGTTCTCGCACCATGGGGGCAAGCGTTTCCTGAACCCCAGTTTCATGGCCAGTTTGTCGTACAGAATTTCCGCCATGTGGGCCAGCAAGCTGATCATCTGCGCCTGACCATCAAACTGGATGATGGGCGAGAAGTGACGGCTATGGCATTTCGTCAAACAGCACCAAAGTGGCTGACAATCGGTCAAAAAGTTGGTTTGCATTATCGATTGGACGTTAATGAGTACAGACAAACCAAGTCGTTACAGTTACTGGTGGATAATCTTTTACCGAGTTAGCTTTCAAGCGTTTAGTTAGCAGTGACTGGCCGCTACCTATATATTTTTAAAATCACGATCAAAAGCTTTCTCCGTTAAAATGCAATTCAATTTGATATTCGACTTCGTCAAAGAACTCTATTCAGCACGTGTTTTCTATTGCTAAAGAGGTTCAATGAGCAGGCTTCACTTTTTAATAAGATGGTATTCATTCATGGCAGTGGCACGAGTTTTAAATAATCAGATAAAAGTTGTCATTGCAATTAAAGCTGAAGATTTTTCGCCCGCTATCCACCAATCAACAAGAGGAATACAGCTGAGTGTTTGACGAAATATTCAGCAATATCAATAAGCTGATGCCGGATTTTAAAGCCAGGCCTCAGCAGATTGAAATGAGTCGATTTATTCATCAACGACTGCAACAATCACACAATCGAATGGCTGTGGTAGAAGCACCAACAGGAGTTGGCAAAACGCTGGCTTATTTGAGTGGTGCCATCGAAACGGCTTTGACAAGTAAAAAATTACTGGTCATCAGTACGGCTACAGTTAATCTGCAACAACAGCTTATTCAAAAAGATCTTCCACAATTTTCGGCGGCGTTGCCACAACCTGTTCGGTTTATGCAAATCAAAGGCCGTCGTCGCTATGTCTGCCCAAGCAAACTGGCTCAGATGGCCACTACGCCCGAGCAGCAAGACTTAACGCTGGATATTGACCAGAAATACCAACAGGTATTGATGCAAACTCAAGCTAAAAATCTGTTTCAAGACTGGGATGAGCACCGTTGGGATGGTGACAGAGATAGCCGTACAGATGCCATTGATCCGGGCTTATGGCATGAAGTGTCTACTGACTCTGAAGGGTGTGCGGCAAAAAGTTGCCGATACTTTCTCAGTTGTCCGTATTATCTGCTACGAAAGGAAATGCAGACAGCTCAGGTAGTTGTGGTTAATCACGATCTATTGCTCAGCGACGCTGATTTGGGTGGGGGGCTTGTCTTACCCAACCCCGAAGAGCTGATTCTGGTATTTGATGAAGCACATAATTTGCCACAAAAAGCGTTGGGACATGCCGCCAAAGCCTTAAACTTTGCCCAGCTGTATCAGACAGTAGAAACTGCCGATAGTCTGATGAAAAAATTGCCTACTGCACTGGCCTTCAGACAGCATGACTTTGGTTATATGTTTAAGGAAATTCGTCAGGATTTACCTGCGATTGTCAGTCTCTTACAACAATTACTGGACATCCTGGGCAGTGATGCAACGGTAAATGAGATGATGGAAGGGCATGTCAGCGAGCCACGAATTTTTTGGGGCAGTCCATTACTCAATGCCTTGTTTATCCCCTGTCAAAATCTATTGCAACGTGCCAACTCTATCTATAAACATTTCTCGTTGATAGGCAAATGGATTAAAGAAGGGCTGGAGAAAACGCAGTTAAGCAATAAAGTGGGAGAAGCGTTATTGCCTCAAGTAGGAACAGTACAGAATATTTTTGGGTATCTGATTGATTTTATGGCGTTGTTTCTTGATGAGGATAAGGCCGAGCGTCCACCTAATGTCCGCTGGTTGGCTCACGAACACTTTGCCAAACAATTAACTCTGGTGATTCATGCTGGACCAATGACTGCGGCTGGTTTTCTGGATCGCAGTTTGTGGCAGCGGGCATACGCTGTAGTGATGACTTCCGCCACACTACGCGGTATGGGGCTATTTCAGCGGTTTCGTGCCGATTGTGGTTTACAGCGTTACGATGAAAAACACTTTCTGGCACTGCCTTCACCGTTTAAATATCAGCAACAGGCGGTGCTAAAACTACCAATGATGCAGCATTTACCCAATGAAAATCTGCCTCAATGGCAGCAGGAAGTTGTCAGCCAGCTCAACACAATTATTGATATTCAAGCTGCTACGCTGGTGCTGTTTACCTCGAGACAGGTCATGTTGCAGGTGTATAAGCAATTACCGCAATCATTACAGAACCGGATCCTTTTGCAAGGGGATCAGTTATCACCCAAAAATATGATTCTTAAACATATTCAGCGGATTGAAGCTGGGCATGGAAGTGTCATTTTTGGGATGGATCGTTTTGCTGAAGGGGTCGATTTGCCGGGTAATTTGTGTACCCATGTGATTATTACCAAATTGCCTTTCCCGGTATTTACCCGTCCCATAGAACAGGCACGACAGGAGTGGATCCTCAAACGCGGTGGTCAGCCGTTTATCAGTTTGTCGTTACCTGCAGTCAGCGTGAAGTTGATTCAAGCCTGTGGTCGTCTATTACGAAAAGAAACTGACTCAGGGCAAATAACCATACTGGATCGGCGTCTATTAACCAAAAATTACGGCAAACAGCTATTGTCACATTTACCGGATTATCAATTAATCACCGAATAAAAAAGCCCGGGTAACCGGGCTTTATAGATAGGTTTTGCGAAGTTATTCGGTTCTACTGGTCACTTCCAGCAAATGATAACCAAACTGAGTTTTCACCGGCCCCTGAACTGTGTTGACGGGAGCGGAGAAGACGACTTTATCGAATTCCGGCACCATCATGCCTGGACCAAACTCGCCCAAATCACCACCTTGACGGCTGGAAGGGCAGGATGAATTTTCTTTGGCGACGGCAGCAAAATCGGCGCCTTCTTCAATTTCACGTTTCAGTTCCAGACAGATTTCTTCACTGTCCACCAGAATGTGTCTTGCGGTTGCTCTAGCCATATTAGTTCCGTAATTAAATTGTAATTTGCCAGCTTAAGCCAGCTGTTTTAACAGGGCTTTGGCCGTAGCTTCTGATGAGGCCGGGTTTTGCCCTGTAATGAGTATGCCATCCGTAATCACGAATGAACTCCAGTCATCTCCTTTCTTGAAATCAGCACCACATTGTTTGAGTGCATCTTCAAGCAGAAAGGGTACAACATCGGATAAGCCTACCGCATCTTCCTCGCTATTTGAAAATGCGGTGAGCTGTTTACCTTTGATCCATGGCTCATTACCAATAGTTTTAACATGCAATAACGCTGCTGGTGCATGACAAACAGCTGCCACCGGTTTATTGGCCAGAATAAAACTTTCAATTAAGGCAATTGAATGTTTATCTTCGGTTAAATCCCATAAAGGACCATGTCCTCCGGGATAAAACACCGCATTGTAATCCGCGGCATGGATATCAGCTAATTTCACTGTATTTGCGAGCCGATTCTTCGCTTCAGCGTCATTTTCAAAGCGTCGTGTATCATCTGTTTGAAAATCAGGCTGATTACTTTTGGGATCTAATGGTGGCTGTCCGCCCTTGGGTGAAGCCAGTTCAATTTCCACCCCCGCATCTTTCATAACGTAATAAGGTGCTGCCAGTTCTTCTAACCAGAAGCCAGTTTTTTCACCAGTGTTGCCGAGCTTATCGTGAGAAGTCAGTACCACTAATATTTTCATGATCGAGTCTCCTGAAATTTGTGGTTTTTAAGAAATTGGTATGATGCTGCTTATTTGATATGGGGATACGGCGATAAAGTTTCAAGCGATATTGCATTTCATTCACATCGTCGTACACTCAGAACACCATAATAACAGCGAGAGAAAAACATGAAAAAAGAAACTATCTGTCTGCATGAGGGATATGAAACTGATCCGGTTACAAAATCCTGCGCGGTGCCCATTTATCAAACTGTTGCCTTTGAGTTTGATAATGCCCAGCATGGTGCCGATCTATTTAATCTGGATGTTCCTGGCAACATCTATAGCCGTATCATGAATCCAACCTGGGATGTATTGGAAAAACGCGTTGCTGCACTGGAGGGCGGCCTCGCAGCTCTGGCCACCTCAGCAGGCAGCGCTGCTATTCATTATGCCATCATTACTATTGCTGAAGCGGGTGACAATATTGTAACAACGCCGCAGCTATATGGTGGTACTTATACGTTATTTGCACACATGTTTCCCAAACTTGGTATTGAAGTTCGGTTTGCGGATACGGATCAGGCTGCTGATCTGGAAAAACTGATTGATGCCAAAACCAAAGCAGTGTTCTGTGAATCGATAGGGAACCCGGCTGGCAATATTGTAGATATTGAACCCATTGCGACAATGGCACATAAACATGGTGTGCCGGTGATAGTCGATAATACCGTGGCAACACCAGCATTGCTCAATCCAATCGAATATGGCGCGGATATTATTGTGCATTCACTGACTAAATACATGGGCGGTCATGGCACAACATTAGGTGGCATTATTGTAGATTCCGGCAAGTTTCCCTGGGCTGAATATAAAGAAAGATTTCCTGTGTTAAATCAACCAGAACCGGCCTATCATGGAGTGGTTTATACCGAGCAGTTTGCTGAAGCAGCCTATATTGCCAGAGCTCGGACAGTTCCGTTACGTAACACCGGGTCAGCCTTATCTCCAATGAATGCCTTTTTGTTATTGCAAGGTATCGAAACCCTGACGCTGCGTATGGAAAGACATTGTGAAAATGCTTTGGCAGTGGCTAAATTCCTGCAGCAGCACCCCAAGGTTGAGTGGGTGAATTATGCTGGTTTGGAAGGGGATAGATATTTCGATCTGGCCCAGAAATATTTTGATGGCAAACCATCATCAATTCTTACTTTTGGTATTAAAGGGGGATTTGATAATGGGGTGAAATTCTATGATGCATTGAAGTTGATTAAACGGCTGGTGAATATTGGTGATACAAAATCACTGGCTTGTCATCCCGCTTCAACCACGCATCGTCAATTAGAAGAAAAAGAACTCAAGGCTGCAGGTGTAACACCGGAAATGCTTCGCTTATGTATTGGTATAGAACATATCAATGACATTCTTGAAGATCTGGAACAGGCCTTTTCTGCTGTTTAAGAATGAATCTTCCGGCCTGAAAAGTCAGGCCGGAAGATCGTTACAGGAGTTTCCAGTGAATGATGTCACCCGCCCGCATGGGCACTAAAGTTTCTTCTGCAAAAGTTAATGTTTCAGGAACCTGCCAAGACGTTTTTTGTAAGGTGATTTGCCGGGTATTTCTGGGTAAACCATAAAAGTCAGCACCATAAAAACTGGCGAACCCTTCCAATTTGTCCATACACTCGTGGTTGTCAAACACTTCAGCATAAAGTTCAATTGCTGCATGCGCACTATAAATACCAGCGCATCCACAGGCATTTTCTTTAGTATGTCTGACATGTGGAGCACTGTCTGTCCCAAGAAAGAATTTTGGGTTGCCGCTGGTAGCAGCTTTAATTAAGGCCTGTTGATGAGTGTTACGCTTGAGTACTGGCAGACAGAAATGGTGTGGACGGATCCCGCCGACCAGCATGTCATTACGATTTAACAGTAAATGATGTGGCGTTATTGTGGCTGCCACAAAATTGCTGGCTTCTGCTACAAAATCAGCCGCTTCTTTGGTTGTAATATGTTCAAAAACGACTTTGAGCTCTGGAAAATCCCTTAATAACGGTATCAGCTTTTGATCAATAAAAACTTTTTCCCGATCGAAAATATCAATCTGATGTTGAGTGACTTCACCATGCAGCAGTAGAGGCATACCGGATTTTTGCATGGTTTCCAGTGTTTTGTAGCAGTTAGCAATATCTGTTACACCAGCATCGGAATTTGTTGTTGCACCCGCCGGGTACAGTTTGACGGCTTTAATGAATCCGGCTTCTTGGGCCGCAATAATATCTTCCGGAGCTGTATTATCAGTCAAATATAACGTCATCAATGGTTCAAAGTCAGACTGTGCTGGACGGGCCTCAAGGATGCGTTGTCGGTAAGCGGCGGCCTGTTCAACACTTGTCACTGGCGGACGTAGATTGGGCATAATAATTGCGCGTTTGAAACATCTTGCAGTATCTGTAACAGTACGTTGCAGGGCACTTTCATCGCGCAAGTGCAGATGCCAATCATCGGGTTGGGTAAAAGTAATGGAATTTGATGTTGTTTTATTCATAAGACAAATTATGCCATAGCTGTTTAGCTTTACTGTTGAAAACTTGTTTTTGATAAATTGACGATGCAGCATCAGAAGGCGGTTTTTCTTGACGTTGATGGGCATTCACAGTAACTTTACCCGTTTGATATTTTGAAGCAGATCGCGTGAGCGATACGAGAGAGGAAGACGTGGAATTAAGCGGTGCCGAGATTCTGGTCCATTGTCTGAAAGACGAAGGGGTTGAGTATTTGTTTGGCTATCCGGGTGGTGCAGTGCTGCATATTTATGATGCGCTGTATAACCAGGAAGAGGTCAAACATATCCTTGTGCGCCATGAACAGGCAGCGACACATGCTGCCGATGGTTATGCGCGTGCTACAGGTAAACCCGGTGTGGTGTTGGTCACCTCCGGGCCTGGTGCCACCAATGCAGTTACCGGTATCGCAACAGCCTATATGGACTCCATTCCCATGGTTGTTATTACCGGCCAAGTGGCAACTGCCAATATTGGCAGTGATGCCTTTCAAGAAGTTGACTCCGTAGGTATTACTCGTCCCTGCGTCAAACATAACTTTTTAGTTAAAGATATCAATGATCTGGCTGAGACCATTAAAAAAGCATTCTATGTAGCGACAACGGGTCGTCCAGGTCCTGTAGTCGTTGACGTACCGAAAGACATTACGGATCCCAACATCAAAGTTCCGTATGTCTACCCGGACAGCGTGCAAATGCGCTCTTATCAGCCTGTTACAAAAGGACATCCCGGACAAATTAAACGTGCGGTTGAATTATTACTGACCGCTAAAAAACCGATGGTTTATACCGGTGGTGGTGTGGTGCTGGGCCATGCGGCTGAACCATTACGTAAATTTGTTAAAACATTGGGATACCCGGTTACATCAACATTAATGGGCTTGGGGTCTATTCCTTGGGATGATAAGCAATTTCTTGGCATGCTGGGTATGCATGGAACCTATGAAGCCAATATGGCGATGCATGATTGTGATGTGTTGATTGCGATTGGTGCGAGATTTGATGATAGGGTAACCGGCAAAATTGCAGAGTTCTGTCCTCATGCCAAGATTGTTCACATTGATATTGATCCTTCGTCAATTTCCAAAACTATCTCTGTTGACGTGCCTATCGTAGGGAATGTGGCTGATGTATTGGCCGATATGAATCACTTGCTGGAAGTAAGCAAAACAGAGCCAGACCAGAAGGCATTGGCAGAATGGTGGGGCATTATCAACGGCTGGCGTGCAAAAAAATGCATGTCCTATGATCGTAATAGCGATCAGATCAAACCTCAGGCAGTTGTTGAAATGATCCATGAAATCACCAAAGGTGATGCCTATGTGACGTCAGATGTTGGACAACATCAAATGTGGGCTGCTCAGTATTACGGATTCAGCAAGCCAAATCGTTGGATTAATTCCGGCGGTTTGGGAACGATGGGTTTTGGTCTGCCCGCTGCCATGGGCGTACAACTGGCTTTCCCTGAAGAAACAGTTATCTGTATTACCGGTGAAGGTAGTATTCAGATGTGTATTCAGGAGCTGTCTACCTGTCTGCAGTATGGTTTGCCAGTGAAAATTGTTGCTCTTAATAACCGTTATTTAGGGATGGTTCGTCAGTGGCAGGAGTTTTTCTATCAGAACCGCTATTCGCATTCTTATATGGAGTCTCTACCCGATTTCGTCAAATTGGCTGAAAGCTACGGTCATGTAGGCATCCGTATTGAACGGGTAGAAGATTTACGGCCCAAACTGGAAGAAGCCTTTGCATTAAAAGACCGTTTGGTATTTTTGGATATTGTGACCGATCAGACTGAAAATGTTTATCCGATGATTGCACAGGGTAAAGCCCATAATGAAATGCACATGTCGCCATATTGCGATTTACCACAAGATCCTGAGCGGGAGCTGTCATAATGCGCCATATCATCTCGATTTTGATTGAAAACGAAGCAGGGGCTTTATCGCGAGTTGCCGGATTATTCTCAGCGCGTGGTTACAACATTGAATCTTTAACCGTTGCACCTACCGAAGATGCTTCGTTATCACGTATGACTATCGTTACTACCGGCACAGACCGTGTTATCGAACAGATCACCAAGCAACTCAATAAACTGATTGATGTTGTGAAGCTGATGGAACTATCCGATGGTCCGCATATTGAACGTGAAATGATGCTGATCAAAGTTAAAGCGGCCACCATGGATCAGCGGGATGACGTTAAACGTCTTTCGGACATTTTCCGGGGACGAATAATTGATGTGACGGCGTCTACATATACGATTGAACTGACTGGTGCAGGTAGCAAACTGGATTCGTTTATCGAAGCGTTATCCGAGCACAAGATTCTTGAAACCGTACGCAGTGGAGTTTCCGGCATTGCCCGCGGCGAAAAATGCCTGCAATTGAATTGATTTAAAAACGAAGGAATTGATAATGAGTTTGAATATCTATTACGACAAAGATTGTGATCTGTCGCTGATTCGTGGCATGAAAGTCACCATCATTGGCTATGGTTCACAAGGCCATGCTCACGCTTGTAACCTGAAAGACTCTGGAGTGGATGTTACGGTTGCACTGCGTGCCGGTTCATCGTCTATTGCCAAAGCTGAAGGCGCTGGTCTGAAAGTTGCTGACACTGCTTCTGCTGTCAAACAAGCTGATTTGGTCATGGTGTTAACGCCCGATGAATTCCAATCATCTTTGTACAAAGACGAAATCGAACCAAATCTGAAGCAAGGCGCTGTATTGGCATTTGCCCATGGTTTTGCCATCGTTTACAACCAAATCCTGCCTCGTAAGGATTTGGATGTCATTATGATTGCTCCTAAAGCGCCAGGCCATACGGTACGGAGTGAATTTACCCGTGGCGGTGGTATTCCTGATTTGATTGCTATTGAACAGGATGCTTCTGGTAAAGCCAAAGCTATCGCATTATCTTATGCTTCAGCAATTGGTGGTGGTCGTACCGGTATTATTGAAACGACTTTCCGTGACGAAACTGAAACGGATCTGTTTGGCGAACAAGCGGTCTTGTGTGGAGGTGCCGTTGAACTGGTTAAAGCCGGTTTTGAAACATTGGTTGAAGCCGGTTATGCACCAGAAATGGCATATTTTGAATGTTTGCATGAGCTGAAACTCATTGTTGATTTGATGTATGAAGGCGGTATTGCCAACATGAACTATTCAATTTCCAACAATGCTGAATATGGCGAGTACGTGACAGGCCCGAAAGTTATTAACGAAGAAAGTCGCTGGGCGATGCGTGAAGCATTGAAAAATATTCAAGAAGGTAAATATGCCAAGCAGTTTATTCAGGAAGGTCAGACTGGCTACCCTGAAATGACAGCGATGCGTCGCCTGAATGCTGAGCATCCGATTGAGCAGACCGGTGCAAAACTGCGTGAAATGATGCCCTGGATTCAAAAAATCGTTGATAAGTCGAAAAACTAATTAGATTTTTTGGTTGTCCTGAATAAGGGCAGGTTGCTTTGCAATCTGCCCTTGTTTTGTTTATGCAGGTACGAATGTCATAATCAAACCACTACTTCTCTGAAAACAGGATTTTTATGGTTAATCATGAAGAGCACCAGAAACGCGGCATTTATCTGTTACCGAATTTATTTACCACGGCCTGCTTGTTTGCAGGTTTTTACGCCATCGTTGCAGCAACGCGCGGTGACTTTACCACTGCAGCAGTGGCTATCTTTGTTGCCATGATTATGGATGGTCTTGACGGACGTATTGCACGGTTAACAAATACTCAAAGTGCATTTGGTGCTGAATACGATAGCCTGGCCGATATGGTGGCCTTTGGATTGGCTCCAGCGTTAGTCATGTTTGAATGGACGCTCAGTGGCCTGGGGAAATTTGGCTGGATGGTGGCGTTTATTTACGCTGCCTGTGGCGCTTTGCGATTAGCCAGGTTTAACACTCAGGTAGGTATTGCCGACAAACGTTATTTTCAGGGGCTGCCGAGTCCTGCCGCTGCAGCGTGCGTTGCGGGTTGGGTCTGGGTTGGACATAACAATCAACTTGACCCGATTTTTTTAGCCTTTATTGGCGTTCCGCTAACTTTTGCTACCGCTATTTTAATGGTCAGTACGGTACGTTATCACAGCTTTAAAGAGCTCAATCTGCGGGGCAAAGTCCCGTTTATGGTGATGCTGGTGCTGGTACTGGTATTTGCACTTATCGCTACTGATCCACCCATCGTGCTTTTCACGGCATTTCTGTTGTATGCCATTTCGGGACCGGTGTTTACGCTTGTTCAACTACGTAAGCACCGTAATGAGCGGGCACAATCCAAATAATACCATTGGTGAAGTAGGACTGTTCTGGCAGGATTTCGGTTAATTTAACTTGAAATGCTTTCTGTAGCCCGTACTTCCTAATTATAATGACTATAAAAATTGCTCAGAGATGAGTAAACGGTTCGGAGCGGGCAAAATGAAAGATCAACTGATAATATTTGATACGACCTTGCGGGACGGGGAGCAAAGCCCCGGTGCATCAATGACCAAAGACGAAAAGGTAAGGATCGCCAAGTCTTTGGAACGGATGCGTGTCGATATTATTGAGGCGGGCTTTCCCATTGCGAGTATAGGTGATTTTGAATCGGTCCAGGCGGTAGCCAAGGCAGTTAAAGACAGCCGCATTTGTGGTCTGGCCCGTGCATTGGATAAAGATATCGATCGTGCCGGTGAAGCGCTTAAACCAGCCAACGCTTCTCGCATTCATACTTTTATTGCCACGTCTCCTATTCATATGCAGATGAAGCTTCGGATGCAGCCGGACGAGGTGGTAGAAAATGCCGTCAAGGCTGTAAAACGTGCACGTCAATATACTGATGATGTCGAGTTTTCCCCTGAAGATGCTGGTCGTAGCGATCTGGATTTTCTCTGTCGCGTGCTGGAAGCTGTTATTGATGCTGGTGCCAAAACATTAAATATTCCAGATACGGTCGGTTATAACCTGCCACACCAGTTTGGCGAGTTAATTAAAAACCTTCGTGAAAGTATTCCAAATTCGGATAAAGCCATTTTCTCTGTGCATTGCCATAATGATCTGGGATTGGCCGTTGCCAATTCATTATCAGCAGTGATGAATGGTGCCCGGCAGGTCGAATGCACTATCAATGGCCTGGGTGAAAGGGCAGGTAACGCCTCATTGGAAGAGGTGGTTATGGCTGTTCGTACCCGTCAGGATATGTTTGATTGCGATACCCGTCTGGATACGACACAAATATTGACAGCTTCCCGTCTGGTTTCAGGAATTACCGGTTTTGTTGTTCAACCCAACAAAGCTATTGTTGGTGCCAATGCTTTTGCCCATGAGTCCGGTATCCATCAGGACGGCGTACTAAAAAACCGTGAAACTTACGAAATTATGCGTGCTGAGGATGTGGGGTGGAATACCAATCGAATGGTTCTGGGTAAGCATTCAGGGCGTAATGCCTTTCGTTCACGTCTGAAAGAATTGGGAATCGAACTCGAATCCGAAGAAGATCTGAACAGCGCTTTTACTCGGTTCAAAGAACTGGCTGATAAGAAGCACGAAGTATTTGATGAAGATATTCAAGCACTTGTCAGTGACACTTTGACAGAAGATAACGAACGTATCCGTCTGATTTCCATGCGGGTTTGTAGTGAAACCGGCGAAATCCCGGTGGCAAATGTTACCTTGGCAGTCGATGACAATGAAGTGAAAACAGAGATGAAAGGCAGTGGTCCAGTGGACGCCGCCTTTAAAGCGATTGAATCAATGGTGCAAAGCCATACAGAATTGCAGCTGTATTCTGTTAGTAATATCACCAGCGGTACTGACTCGCAGGGTGAAGTCAGTGTCAGGCTTGAAAAAGGGGGACGCATTGTCAGTGGACAGGGAACCGATACAGATATCGTTATTGCTTCTGCCAAAGCCTATATCAATGCCTTAAATAAAATGTTGCTACCCGCTGATCGGGCTCATCCCCAAGTCTGATGAAGTTATCTCCGGAACAGTATTTTGCATTAGATCTGATGGGAATTCCTGTCTGGGTCTCTCGGCAGGATGAGAGGCTTACACCCGCTGAAAGTCAGAATGAAGCAGAACATAACGGTCATATTGATTATTCAAAACCGTGGTTAGTGATTACTGAAGAGCTGTTAACTGCAGCCGAAAATCGTTTACTAAACGCTATTTTTAGCAGTATCGACATTAAACTTGATGATGTCATGGTTATCACTCAACAACAAATAAAAGCATTGGACGGCTTTTCTGCCGATAAAACCATTGCTTTGGTTTTAGGTGAAACACTGTCGCAGAAGCTCAACATGCGTTCGCATGCCGCATTACCTTGTAAGCAACTAGAAAACTGTCTTTTGGCGCTGGTAAGTCCAAGTTTGAAACAACTACTGAATCAGCCGCAGAATAAAGTTAAAATGTGGCAAACTATCCTTCAATTACGGAACTTAAAGGCACCTCAGTTTGACTGAATTATCCATTAGCCAGATGCAACTGGCAGATATTGATAAAGTCTGGCAGATTGAAAAGCAGTCAAACCGTTTTCCTTGGACAAAAGGTAATTTTGAGGACTGCCTGAAAAGTGGCTATCGAACTTTTCTCTATTCAGTTAATCATGAGCTGATTGGCTTCAGCGTTGTGCAATTAGTTCTGGATGAAATCCATTTACTGAATATATGTGTCAAGCCTGACTATCAGGGGCAAGGCTTTGGCAGGCAAATCCTTAATCATGTGCTGGAGATCGCCCTCGGGCAAACAGCGGCAATTGTTGTATTAGAAGTTCGAATAAGTAATTTCAGGGCACAACAACTTTATTTATCAATGGGTTTTAATGAAATGTCAGTACGCCGGGGTTATTATCCTGCTGAACAGGGCAGAGAAGATGGAGTACTGATGGGACTGGAACTTGGCATGTTGTCACAGCTTGGTCAAAACTTGCTATAAGACATGCCCTCACATAGACTAACGGGTTTACGTTGGTTATTTTCAATCAAGGAGATTTATTATGGCTTTTGAATTGCCACCACTTCCTTATGCAAAAGATGCTTTGGAACCGCACATCTCTGCAGAGACTCTTGAATATCATTATGGTAAGCATCACCAAACCTATGTAAATAACCTGAACAATCTGGTTCCTGGAACCGAATTCGAAGGTCAGACACTTGAAACTATTATCACTAAATCAAGTGGTGGTGTTTTCAATAATGCTGCTCAGGTTTGGAACCATACTTTTTACTGGAACTGTCTGACACCGAACGGTAAAGATGCTGTTTCTGGTGATCTGGCTGCTGCTATTGATGATAAATTTGGCTCTTTTGCAGAATTCAAAGATCAATTTACCAAATCTGCTACCACTAACTTCGGTTCTGGCTGGACATGGCTGGTTAAAAATGCCGATGGCAGTATTGAAATCGTCAATACCAGTAATGCCGGCTGCCCACTTACCGCAGGTCAAACACCATTATTAACCTGTGATGTTTGGGAACATGCCTATTACATTGACTACCGCAATGCCCGCCCTAAATATCTGGAATCATTCTGGACACTGGTGAATTGGGATTTTGTTGCGGCAAACTACGCAGCATAAATATGAAACCAGTCAGTAGTCTTATGACTACTGACTGATTCGATATATAATTTACCGTTTTTGGAATATGGCAGTTTTCTTTTGAAACTGCCATTTTTCGTTTCAATCCAGCAGAAATAGCTGCTGATATATCGCCTGAAAAAACAGGCAGGGAGTTAAATGCCATGACCGAATCTGTCATGCCTACTTATGGACGTTTGGATATTACTTTTACCAAAGGGGAAGGTGCGTGGCTGACCGATACCCGAGGCGAACGTTATCTTGATGCATTAAGCGGTATCGCGGTTTGTAATCTTGGGCATTGTCACCCTGCAGTTACGCGCGCCATTTCTGAGCAAGCGGCTACGTTAGTGCATACCTCCAATGTTTATCATATTGAAAAACAACAGCTATTGGCCGACAAGCTGACCCAGCTATCGGGTATGGAACAGGTTTTTTTCTGTAATTCCGGCGCCGAGGCGAATGAAGCGGCGATCAAGCTTGCCCGTAAATACGGTCATAATAAGGGCATTGATAAACCCGTCATCATTGTTATGGATGGCAGTTTTCATGGTCGGACAATGGCTACCTTAACGGCCACAGGTAATGCAAAGGTACAAGCAGGCTTTGAGCCTCTAGTGCCTGGGTTTGTGCGTGTGCCATATAATGATATTGATGCTGTTCGCATGGCAGTCAGTCACTGGCCGGAAGCTGTAGCGGTTCTGGTTGAGCCGGTACAAGGCGAGGGCGGCATAAAGGTCCCTGACAGTGAATATTTGTCTGCTATACGAGATTTATGTACACAACGTAAGTTGCTGATGATGCTGGATGAAGTACAAACCGGTGTCGGTCGGACGGGTAAATGGTTTGCCTTTCAGCATAAGCCCGGTTTATTGCCCGATGTGATGACGCTGGCAAAAGGCCTGGGTAACGGTATGCCGGTGGGCGCATGTCTGGTTGCAGGCCTAGCCAAAGGTGTATTACAAGCCGGAAATCATGGTTCTACATTTGGCGGTAATCCACTAGCCTGTAGCGCGGCGTTAGCGGTCCTGAATACGATTGAAAAAGAACAGTTACTGGACCATGTCAACAGACTTGGTGAAAAAATGTATCAAAGCTTTAAGCAACAATTGAGCAAAACTGAAGGTGTTAAAGAAGTTCGTCATCTAGGCTTTATGTTTGGTATTGAATTGACCATGCCATGTGCCGAGTTGGTAAAGTTGGCTTTACAGGAACATATTTTGATTAATGTCACTTCAGAAAAAGTCATTCGTCTATTACCACCAATGATTATCAGCGCTGAAGAATCTGAGTTGATCGTCAATAAGGTTTGCCAATTAGTTAAAACATTCGTGGCTTCAAGCAGCATTGAGAGTGTAGCTTAATATGAGACATTTTTTGACGCTTAAAGATTTATCACCAGCAGAACTCACTCAGTTAATTAAACGTGCTTCTGACTTGAAGGCAATGCATAAAGCCGGTGAGATTTATCAGCCATTGAAAAATAAAGTCCTGGCGATGATTTTTGAAAAATCCTCGACTCGCACTCGTGTTTCATTCGAATCAGCGATGGTGCAGTTCGGCGGTGGTTCAATTTTTTTGTCACCTGACGATACCCAATTAGGACGTGGCGAACCAATCGAAGACTCTGCCAGAGTGATTTCCAGTATGGTGGATGCCGTAATGATTCGTACGTTTGAGCATAGCAAAGTGGAAACGTTTGCCCGATACTCATCCGTACCGGTTATTAATGCTTTGACCGATGATTATCATCCATGTCAGTTACTGGCAGATATGCAGACTTATCAGGAACATCGAGGTGATATTCGGGGCAAAACAGTCGTCTGGATTGGGGATGGTAATAATATGTGCCATTCGTACATTAATGCGGCACAACAATTTGGTTTTAAACTCAATATTGCTACGCCGGAAGGATATGAACCTAAAGCGGCTGTAATCCATGCAGCGGATGCGCAGATCAATCTGTTTAATGATCCTCTAGAGGCAGCAGAACAGGCAAATTTGGTGGTGACTGATGTCTGGGCAAGTATGGGACAGGAAGAAGAGCAACGTAAACGTGAGCTGGCATTTGCAGCATTCCAGGTAGATAAAAATGTGATGCAACAAGCTGCGAAGGATGCTTTATTTATGCATTGTTTGCCTGCTCATCGTGGGGAAGAGGTTTCGGCAGAAGTCATTGATGGTCAGCAAAGTGTTGTTTGGGATGAAGCTGAAAACCGTTTACATGCGCAAAAGGCATTATTAGAATTTCTTTGCGCTTGATTTTCCGTGTTAAACGTCGAGCTGCTTGACCAGACTATTCAAGCGCTCGACCGTTCCAATATCAGACCATTGGCCTTGATAATGCTGACCACTGACCTGATTTTTTTGCATCGCATCGACTAGTATAGGTTTGAGTGGCAATTTCGAAACAGGATGTCTTTCAAACATCTGTGGGCGATAAATGCCAATTCCGCTAAAGGTGAGCTTAGGCGTACCATCCATGCTTAACAGTCCATCCTGATCGAGATAAAAGTCTCCCGCAGGATTATGCTCCGGGTTGTCCACCATAACCAAATGACATAACTGTTCTTCTGACAAAAGGGCATCTGATATTTGTTTAAAGGGAAACTCAGTCCATATATCGCCATTAACCACTAAAAATGGGTCTTTTCCGAGTAGCGGTAATGCCTGAATAATTCCACCGGCGGTTTCCAAACCACCATCACGTTCTGCCGAATAGCGAATATTTGCCTGATAACGTGCGCCATCACCAAGTGCCGGTTCAAATTGCTCCCCCAGATAAGCATGATTAATGACAATATCATTGAAGCCGGCAACAACCAGTTTTTCAATCAAATGTTCAATTAACCGTTTTGGGCCTGCCTGAAGTAAAGGTTTAGGAGTGTGATCAGTTAATGGGCGTAGACGTTCGCCACGACCGGCTGCCAGAATCATGACTTTCATTTAATTGCGGCTATCTTGGGTTGATCTAGAAGATATCGATAAAGATTTCGTAGCTCCGGATACATTTCGCATACCTGATAAACGTATTTTAAAGTAACAGCTAAATCATTCATATAATTGGATTTATTGTCTCTATAATTGAGGCGGCAGAAAATTCCTAATATTTTAAGATGACGTTGCAACCCCATTAGATCAAACCAACGAGTGAAATTTGTTGCATGTTCAGAAGATAACAAACCATGTTTTTGTGCTTGTTCAACATAGTAATTTAACCAGCTATTTTGCTCAGCTGGGGACCAGTGAATGTACACATCACGTAATAAGGAGACCAAATCGTAGCTAATAGCGCCGACTACCGCATCCTGGAAGTCGATAATTCCGGGAGGAAGTCCATCCTGATGCATCAGGTTACGCGAATGAAAATCTCGATGAACGATCACCTGAGGTTGCGCCAACGCGTTTTCTGTCAAATATTCATATATTTCTGCTAACCATGCGGGAGGGCTCAATCCTAAATGTTTTTGCAGAAACCATTGATCAAAAAGATGCAGTTCACGCTGTAACAAGACCCCATCATATTGGGGTAATAACTGATCTTTACTGGGAATGAGTTGTAGTTTTATCAGGCTATTAATCGCACTTTTATATAATTTATCTGCTGTTTCTGCTGATAACTCCGAGAGGTAAGGAGTGTTCCCCAGATCACTCAGAATCAAAAAGCCACGCTGTATATCCTGTTGATAGATATGTGGAACATTAAGGCCAAACTGCTCTAATAATGTTGCCACCTTGATAAATGACTGATTATCTTCATGTTCGGGCGGGGAATCCATGATGATATAGCTTTCAGCATTCTGCTTCAGTCGAAAATATCGACGAAAGCTGGCATCACTCGATGCGGCAACTAATGAATAGTTTTTATCGCTAACAAAGCTTTGCAACCATTGTTGCAACTCTTGAAAGCGTATATCTTGTGTCTGGTTCATCTAGGATGTGTGTTCATTGATTGTGAAAATCAGGCTGATAAGCATGACGGCTGATAGATTGATATCGCAGATTGTAGCGTATTCACACCGAATGGGATAATTTGGACGCGGCACATGTCTTAGCTTGGCACAAAAACTATAAATATCTGGAGAGGATGTAATGAGTAACCACTATTTGGCTGCCAGTTTGATGGCTATATTCAGCACTAATGCGATTGCGGATGAGTCACTGCTGACGCCATGGGATATGCCGCAACAGGCTATTGATGAGATGACAAGCGATATTACCGATTACAACAAATGTATGATGCAATCGCGTTTAAATGCCAATAAAACGCGTAAGGATGCAGCTCAAAATGCTGATGAGATTTTGCAATCCTGCGAGCCCAAACTTGATGAGTTGAAAGAATTACTCACTGCGAACAATGTCAACCCCGGGCTTACTGAGGGTATGGCCAGAAGCTTGCGTTCAAAAGCCGCCCGTCAATTGATGGGACAGGCTATGAACAATATGGCTGCTCAAGCTGCAGCGATGGAAAATGTAGAAAAAAGTAAACAGCAATAAATCATTCGGGCTGCTGAGCCAACACATCAATATTTTCGTTGGCCAGCAGTTCTATCAACTGAATCAGGGGCAATCCGATTAAACTATTTGGATCTTCACCTCTTAAACCTTTAAACAAACTGATCCCAAACCCCTCAGATTTAAAACTCCCTGCACATTGATAGGGTTGTTCTTTAGCAAGATAAAATTCGATTTGAGCGGGCGATAACGTTTTGAACAACACTTCAAAATAATCCACTACTGATTGCATTTTACCCGTTGCGGCATTGAATAATGCCAATCCTGTCATAAACGTAACGGTATTCCCAGATGCCGCAGAAAGCTGCTCAAATGCCTTGGCATGATTCCCCGGTTTTCCCATGATCTGTCCGTTTAGCACAGCCACCTGGTCGGAACCGATAATCAAACTGTCAGGATACTGTTCAGCAATTTTAAGCGCTTTACTTTCTGCCAGACGTTTCACAAGTTGTTCTGGCTTTTCATTAGCTAGCGGACTTTCATCAATATCTGGCGAGGCCGTCAGAAAATTCAAATGCAGTTTAGCGAGTAGTTCAGCTCTAAAGGGAGAGCTGGAGCCTAAAATTAGTGTTTGCATGAATAACCTAGGTAATAACGGTAGGAGCAGTTCGCCCAGTGATTGATTTGATTCCAGCGAGTTCATCAGCCAGGGCAATTAAATCTTTTAAACGTGTCTGAGTATCTTCAAACAGTTTATCGGGATTATCTTCAATGGCCTCGATGTAGACTCGCAATGTCGCTCCCTGAGTCCCCGTACCGGAAAGACGGAAAATAATGCGACTTCCATCAGTAAAACAAATGCGGATCCCCTGATTTTCGGCAATGCTGTTATCGACCGGATCGTGATAACTGAAGTTATCAGCATAATCGACGATATAACCGTTTAAAGACTTGCCCTTTAAATCAGCTAATTGGATTTGTAGGCGTTCTATCAACTGATTGGCAAATTCAGTTGGAATCTCTTCATAGTCATGACGAGTGTAATAATTGCGACCAAATTTTTGCCAGTGCTGACGCACAATTTCACTGACAGACTGTTGTCTTATAGCCAAAATATTTAGCCAGAATAACACCGCCCATAAACCATCCTTTTCGCGTATATGATTTGAGCCGGTACCAAAGCTTTCCTCACCGCATAACGTGACCATATCAGCGTCCATCAGGTTACCAAAGAATTTCCAACCAGTAGGGGTTTCATACATTGAAATATTCAATGCCTGAGCAACACGATCGGCAGCCTGGCTGGTAGGCATGGAGCGGGCAATCCCTTTGAGACCTTTTTGATAGGCCGGAATCAATTCTGCGTTCGCCGCCAGAATTGCCAGACTGTCAGAAGGCGTTACAAATATGCCATGCCCCAGGATCATATTTCGATCACCATCACCATCTGATGCGGCACCAAAATCCGGGCCGGTTTCAGCAAACATTTCTTCTACCAGTTCAGCTGCATAGGTCAGGTTGGGATCAGGATGTCCACCGGCGAAATCGGCTTGCGGAACGCCATTAATAACTGTGCCGGTTTCAGCACCCAGACGTTTTTCCAGAATTTCTTTAGCGTAAGGGCCGGTTATAGCATGCATCGCATCAAATCGCATTTGAAAGCGACCGTTACATAACAAAGCCCGAATAGCCGGGAAGTCAAAAATATCTGCCATCAACTCAGCATAATCAGCGACTGGATCGATGATATCGATCTGCATATCCTGCAAATATTGTGTTCCTGTTTCTGATAGGGAAATATCATCACAATCCATTATTTGGTAGGAAGAAATCTTTTGACTGAGTTGATAGATGGCTTCCGTAATACTCTCCGGTGCAGGTCCGCCGTTACGGATATTGAACTTTATACCAAAATCACCCTCCTGACCGGCAGGGTTGTGGCTGGCTGACAGGATAACGCCACCAAAAGCGTTATATTTGCGTATCACGCATGATGCTGCGGGAGTGGATAATAATCCATGCTGGCCAATAATCAGCCGCTTAAAGCCGTTTACAATGGCCATTTTTACAATGGTCTGGATGGCCGTTTCATTATAAAACCGCCCATCGCCACCAATGACCAAAGTTTGATTTTCAGTGTCGCCAATCGCATCAAACATCGCCTGAACGAAATTTTCCAGGTAGTGTTTTTGTTGAAACACACGGACTCTTTTGCGTAATCCTGAAGTACCCGGGCGTTGATCAATAAACGGCTGACTGTGAATGGTGGTCGACATGATTTTTCCTGAATAAAGGCGATTCTGATTGATAGGCCATTACAATGCATTTCTGCTATGCACAGTGATTGCGTCTCACTATACTGAGAACATGTTACGGTCTCAATACTTCAATAATGCCACGTTAATGCGAATCGCAAGTTATGCTTCGGTTGTCACTGCATTAATGCTTATAATTGCCAAGTTATTGGCATGGTATATTTCTGACTCGCTCAGTATTCTGGCAAGTCTGATTGATTCCAGCCTGGATTTACTGGCTTCTCTGGTTAATTTGCTGGCTATCAGACATGCATTACAACCGGCAGATAAAGAGCATCGTTTTGGACATGGCAAGGCTGAACCCCTGGCGGCATTAGGACAATCGATGTTTATTACCGGTTCAGCAATCATGTTGTTGTTCCAGGCCAGCGGTCGAGTCATTCATCCCCAACCACTTACCTCAGGTGTTCAATTGGGGGTCGGGGTGATGCTGTTTTCCATACTGGCCACAATTGGGCTGTTGTTACTGCAACGCTATGTTATTCACAAAACTAATTCTGCAGCGATCCGGGCTGATTCGTTGCATTACCGTTCTGATTTATTGATTAATTTGAGTGTCATTACGGCGTTGTTACTCACACAGTATGGGTTGATTTGGCTGGATCCGGTGATGGCAATTTGTATAGCCATTTATGTCTTGTTCAGTGCCTGGAGAATTTTAAAGGATGCTATCGATCTGCTGATGGACCACGAAATTACGGATGCAGAGCGACAACAGATATTTGATGTGGCTTTAAATCATCCCCTGACTAAGGGGATACATGATTTACGAACCAGACGATCTGGAACGACGGTTTTCATTCAATTACATCTTGAGCTGGATCCGCAACTCAGTTTGCAGAAAGCCCATGATGTCAGTAATGAGGTGAGTCGGGAGATTCTGGGATTATTTGATGAAGCTGAAGTAATTATTCATCAGGACCCTTTAAACGATGAGCCAATTGAACAAAGCCCGGCTTAATCGCCGTATAATATAAATTTTCGGGAGTAGTATTCGTTTGCTTGAGGAATTTTCTGTAGAGTTGGCCGCAGGGCTGAGCATAATTGCTATATTTGTTATCTGGTTACTCTATTGGCGTTTTTTTCGGAGAAGTTATTCGCAGATTCAAATCGAGCAAGTGTTAAAGCCCTACAAACAAGATGAATTGAAAAATATTATCCTGCCTGATGGTGTCGGTGGCTTACTGGAAATTGAAAAGATTTTTTTGCTTGAGCAGGGCATATTGATTCTGCGTGACTATCCAATCAGTGGTCATTTATTTGGAGCCGAAAAAATTGAACAATGGACTCAGATTGTGGATGGACGAAGCTATAAGTTCACCAATCCGCTTCATCATCTTGAACATGCGCGTCAGGCTATTCGTTCACTGATCCCTAAAATGCCGGTATTTTGCCATGTCGTTTTTACTGCAGACAGTAATTTTCCAAAAGGTAAACCCGCCGCCGTTTCGGTGTTGGCCAGTTTTGAGCAAGATATGCAAAGACTGTTTAATAGTCCCAAACTGCCTGCTGAAGCCAGAGAAAAAATGTGGGATGTAATTAAGCGCCATGCTCGAATAGACTCACAATCTTTAATCAGGGAGTAACTGTGGAAACGCCGACAAAACCATTGGTAGTGGCAATTTCATCACGTGCCTTATTTGATTTGGATGAAAGTCACCGTATCTACGAAGAGCAGGGCACAGAGGCCTATTGTCAGTTTCAGATCGAAAATGAGGATGTGCCTTTATCTCCCGGAGGGGCTTTTAACCTGGTTAAAAAGTTATTAGCTTTGAATGACAATAATCCAAAAACACCGCGGGTTGAGATCATTTTATTGTCGCGAAACAGTGCAGATACCGGATTAAGAGTTTTCAATTCTATTCAACACCATAAACTGGGTATTATTCGTGCTGTCTTTACTTCTGGCAGCAGTCCTTATCGTTATGTAGCCCCTTTCAGTGCGAATCTGTTTTTATCGACCAGCCCCGAAGATGTGCGCATGGCCCTGGAAGCAGGTATTGCCGCAGCCACCATATTGCCATCCAACCTAGGCAATAACTCTGAATCTGAGCAACTCAGAATTGCCTTTGATGGTGACGCCGTATTATTTTCAGATGAATCGGAACGTATCTTCAAAGAGCGCGGTTTGGAGGCATTTACTCAGAATGAACAGCAAACAGCCAGACAGGCTTTATCAGGTGGTCCATTCAAAGACTTTTTAATGGCTTTGAATCAAATTCAAACCGAATATCCCGAAAACAGTTCCCCCATTCGCACGGCATTGGTAACAGCACGTTCTGCACCCGCACATGAGCGGGTCATACGTACCTTAAGAGAATGGGGCATTCGTATCGATGAAGCTATTTTTCTGGGAGGGATGGAAAAAGGTCCTTTTCTCAAATCCTTTGGGGCAGATATCTTTTTTGACGATCAAGAGCGTCATTGTATTTCTGCAAAAGATCATGTGGCTACGGGACATGTACCCCATGGCATTGCGAATCAAATATTAAAAGACCACTCTGAATGACGCCCATTCCTGTCGCAGCGCAACGTTTTATCCGTCAACTGACGGATAAGCATATGCCGGTATTTCCCAACACCATGCTGGAGATCAATCAGATCCTTAAGCAAGAGGACAGTGCGGCAGTTGACGTTGCTCAAGTGATTTTACGAGATGCTGCACTAACTGGCCGATTATTAAAAATGGCTAATAGTGTTTATTACAATCCCCAAGGCCATCACATCAATACGGTTTCTCGTGCGCTTATGTTACTGGGGTTTGAGCAGGTGAAGGTACTGGCACTCACATTGGTGTTGATTGATTCACTCAAAGCCAGTAAACGCCATGACAAAGTATTGAAGGAAATGGCGACTTCATTGCATGCAGCTGTTCAGGCTCAAAACATGGCGTTACTCTGTCACTCTGAAATTTCCGAAGATATTTTTATCGCTGCATTATTATCCCGCCTCGGTCATATCACGTTTTGGGCGTTTGCCGATGACAAAACGGTATCAGCGTTTGAAGAAAATGGTGCTAAACCCGCGGTTGAAACAGAAATTTTAGGGTATACCCACCTTCAGCTTACTCAGGGCCTGGCTGAAGCATGGGCACTCAATGATTTATTGATAGAGAGTTTTCGACCGAGTGTTCAATCTGAAGCAGTACAAATTATTCGCTATGCCGGAAAGCTTGCGATAGAAACCTGTCACACCTGGAACAATACGAAATTAGCACCATGGTTTGAAAATGTTGCAACCTTAACTCATTGTGATTTGGATGGGCTAAAAACTTCAGTCTATTCCAGTGCCCTGGCAGCGCAGCAACTGCTCAACTTAACGGGAATCGAACGGACTGACGGGTTGATACCTTTGCCAAATGAAATTCAGATGGATAGCGAGCCCGAGCTGAATAATGTTATAGAACTTGCTGCGGTTTATCCCTCGCCGGACCAATCGATTCAACTTCGTATACTGCAAGATATTTCTCAAGCCATTCAGGAGCGACGCAGTATCAATCATATTCTTGAAATGGTGATGGAAGGCATCTACCGTGGAGCAGGGATGGATAGAGTTATTTTTGCCGTATTATCGCCTGACAAAAAACATCTGAATTGTCGATACGCTATAGGGAATCAAGATGAGCAGTTCTGTGAGTTATTACAGATCAACCTTGAGAACAATAGTGATTCCCAGTTTACCGCGCTTTTATTGGCTGATGACGCCTTATTATTAAATGCGTCACATCAAACTGAACTGAATAAACTCCAAAAAGAAAGCCATCTGTCACTACAAAATAAACCCATTCTGGCCATGCCGTTAAAAAGATCAAATAAACCCTTTGGTTTGTTTTTAGCCGATAGACACGCCTCAGACAGAGGTTTGGACGCGCGGGATCTGATTACTTTTCGTCAGTTTTGCCAACAGGCAGCCCTGGCATTCGCATTTTTGACAATACAAGGCTAGTTTTGGTCGGTTTATCTGGCTATAATGGCCGACTTGATTAGATATGTAAGCATATTTATAACGAATTGCGAGAGTGGCGGAATTGGTAGACGCGCTGGATTTAGGTTCCAGTAGGGTAACCTGTGAGAGTTCGAGTCTCTCCTCTCGTACCATTTACAATTGTCGGCGCGCAGACGCTAACAATGCGCTTAATCCCCGTGTTTGAGGTTTAAAGAATGCAAGTAACTGTAGAAAATGTCAGCGAACTCGGTCGTAAAATGACCATCACTGTGGAAGATGCGAATATCGAACAGGCCGTTCAAAAGCGGTTAGTTTCAATTCGCCCATCAGTTAAAATGGCTGGCTTCCGTCCCGGCAAAGTTCCTATGAACATGTTGGTTAAAACGCATGGCCCCTCAGCACGTCGTGAAGTGATTGATCAAATCGTTCAAGAAAGCATGCGCGAAGCATTTACCCAAGAAAAAGTTAATCCTGCAAGCCCGCCTCACATTGACAGTATGAAAGAGGAAGATGCAGCATTAATTTACACATTAAACTATGAAATCTTTCCGGAACTTGATGCTGTCAAATTGGATGGAATCAAATTAGAAAAAACAGTGGCCGAAGTCACTGATGAAGACGTTGATAAAATGCTGGAAACCCTGCGTGAACAACGCATGAGCTGGGAACCTCTCAAGCGCGCAGCTAAAGAAGAAGATGGTGTCACTATCGATTTTGTTGGCAGTATTGATGGAGAAGAGTTCCAAGGCGGTAAAGGTCAGGACGTATTAGTGGTCATTGGTAATGGCAGCATGCTGCCAGAGTTTGAGCAACAGCTCATTGGTGTGAAGCCAGACCAGGAGCTAACCATCTCAATGACCTTCCCGGAAGATTATCGAGCAGAGCATCTGCGTGGTAAAAAAGCTGACTTCGCCGTAACGGTCAAACAAGTTGCCAAGAAAAAACTGCCTAAATTGGATAAAGAGTTTGCCGAGCTCTGTGGTGTTGAGGGTGGTTTAGCAGCACTGAAAAAAGAAGTCCGTTCAAATATGGAACGTGAACTGGCTGCAGCATTGAAAAATGTGAATAAACGCAAAGCAATGGACAGCGTAGCAGCTAATAATGAAATTGCTTTACCAGAAGCACCAGTTGAACGTGAAGCGAACTACCTGATGGAACAGGCCAAGAATAATCTGCGAAATCAAGGTGTTAATGTTGAAGGTTTGCCTTTCGAGTTAAGCAACTTTAAAGAAAATGCTGAAAAACGTGTCAAACTGAGCTTGCTTATCGGTAAGATTATTTCCGACAACAAAATTCAACCTGAAGAAAAAAGGGTTCGCGAAGCAATTGAAGCTATCGCAGCCAGTTATGAAGATCCTGAAGATGTAATGAACTATTACATGACCAATCAGGATAAGTTATCTGAAATCCAAATGATGGTTGTCGAAGATACTGTTGTTGAATGGATTTACGATAATGTTAAAGTGGATGAAAAAGCATCTTCATTTTCTGAAGTGATGAATGCTGTAGCCTAAAGGCACTAGCACGTTTTTATACAAACACAGCCCGTGCTCAAACTTTTGGGCATGGGCTATTTTTTTATTTGGCATTAAAACAGGACCGCTATGAGCACAATATTTTCTGAGCATCTGAATCCAGTTCAAAATGCATTGGTTCCTATCGTAGTTGAACAGACCTCACGTGGTGAGCGTTCATACGATATTTATTCCCGCCTGCTGAAAGAACGTATTATTTTTCTTGTCGGTCAGGTGGAAGACCATATGGCAAATTTGATCGTGGCACAGATGTTATTTCTGGAATCAGAAAATCCCGATAAAGATATTCACCTGTATATTAATTCTCCAGGCGGGGCCGTGACTGCTGGTTTAGCAATTTATGACACAATGCAATTTATCAAACCTCAAGTCAGTACATTATGTATTGGTCAAGCAGCAAGCATGGGGGCATTATTGTTAACCGCTGGCGCTAAAGGCAAACGTTTTGCACTGCCTAATTCGCGCATTATGGTGCATCAACCGCTGGGAGGTTTCCAAGGGCAAGCTTCGGATATAGATATCCATGCCAAAGAAATTTTGAGTATTCGTGATAGATTAAATGGAATTATGGCTCATCATACCGGTCAAGATATTGAGAAAATTGAACGTGATACAGATCGTGACAATTTCATGAATGGTGAACAGGCAGCAGAATATGGTTTAATTGATGCTGTAATGAGTAGCCGACCTGCAGAAAAGTCTTAAGCAATCCACAAAAGGTAGGAAAGTAGAGCGATGAGCGACGACAAAAAAAACGACGACAAATTACTTTACTGTTCATTCTGCGGTAAAAGTCAGCATGAAGTAAAAAAATTAATCGCTGGCCCTTCGGTCTTTGTCTGCGATGAATGTGTAGAGCTGTGCAACGATATTATTCGTGAAGAGCTTCAAGAAAAAACAGACGAAAAAGCTGACTCAAGATTGCCTTCTCCTCACGAGATTGATGCAGCCCTCAACAATTACGTTATTGGTCAGGTCAAAGCTAAGCGCGTTTTATCTGTAGCGGTATATAACCATTACAAACGTCTGCGCCATGGCACCAAGAATGATGATGTGGAGTTGTCGAAAAGTAACATCCTGCTGATTGGACCTACGGGAAGTGGTAAAACGCTGCTTGCTGAAACGTTGGCGAGGCAGTTGAACGTTCCTTTTACTATGGCTGATGCAACGACATTGACCGAAGCCGGTTACGTTGGTGAAGATGTGGAAAACATCATTCAGAAGTTATTACAGAAATGTGATTACGATGTCGAAAAGGCCGAAACAGGGATTGTTTACATCGATGAGATCGATAAGATTTCGAAAAAATCTGATAACCCATCCATTACTCGTGATGTTTCAGGTGAAGGTGTACAACAAGCTTTATTGAAATTGATTGAAGGCACCATTGCTTCTGTTCCACCACAAGGAGGCAGAAAGCATCCTCAACAGGAGTTTCTGCAAGTTGATACCAGCAAAATTCTCTTCATTTGTGGTGGTGCCTTTGCGGGGTTAGATAAGGTTATCCGTAATAGAACACATAAAGGTGGAATTGGCTTTTCTGCAGATGTGAAAAGTGTTGATGCCAATGCGCCGACAAGTGAAGCACTAAGAGCGGTTGAGCCGGAAGATTTGATTCAGTATGGTTTAATCCCGGAATTTGTTGGCCGTTTGCCAGTGGTCGCGACGCTTGAAGAATTAAATGAAGCTGCATTGGTGCAGATTTTAACCGAACCCAAAAATGCCTTAACCAAGCAATATGAAAAATTGTTTGAGTTAGAGGACTGTGAATTGGAATTCAGAGCTGACGCTTTACGTGCAATAGCGCGCAAGGCTATGGAACGTAAAACGGGCGCTCGCGGTTTGCGCTCAATTATCGAAAACGTACTGTTGGATACCATGTTTGATCTGCCATCTTTGGACAATGTGACCAAAGTGGTCGTCGATGAGAGTGTTATCAATGGTGAAAACACGCCGATTTTGATTTACGAAGATCAACATGCTGATCTCGCATCAGGTGATAAATAAATCATACCTGATTGATCTTTAAACGCTTTGGCTGAAATTAACGCGCTCGTTACATTCGAGCGCTTGATTTATTGATGCCTGTCCCCATATTGTTTTCACGAACACGATAACCGTGTCTGTTGACTCCCTAAAGAGGTCTGCATTGATGGAAAAAGAATTTGAATCCGCATCAACCGATGACAATACATTACAAAAAGTCCCTGTATTGCCATTGCGTGATGTCGTTGTATATCCACATATGGTTATTCCTTTATTTGTTGGACGTGAAAAGTCCATCAAAGCATTGGAACATGCTACCGATGAAAACAAGCAAGTATTATTAGTCGCTCAAAAAGATTCTGGCGAAGATTCGCCTGCACCAGAAAATCTTTATGAAACAGGAACCTTAGCAAATATTCTGCAGTTACTGAAGTTGCCTGACGGTACTGTAAAGGTTTTGGTTGAAGGCACGCAGCGAGCCAAAGTCGCTTTGTATGATAATTCCAATACTTTTCTTGAGGCAGAAGTCGCTACCTTTATTGATGAGCATCCTGATCAGCGAGAAGCAGATGTATTGATGCGAACACTGCTGGGTCAGTTTGAACAATACGTTAAGCTCAATAAAAAAATTCCACCAGAAGTGATTGCGTCGTTATCCAGTATTGAAGATCTGGCCCGTATGGCAGATACCGTTGCTGCGCACATGACACTGAAGCTTGAAGATAAGCAACTTCTTCTGGAAATGTCTGATGTGAAAGATCGCATCGAAAAATTAATGGCATTTCTGGAATCTGAAATCGATATTCAGCAAATCGAAAAGCGCATTCGCAACCGCGTTAAGAAGCAGATGGAAAAAAGCCAGCGTGAATATTATCTGAATGAGCAGCTTAAAGCCGTTCAGAAAGAGCTGGGTGAATTAGATGATAGTGGTAATGAAGTCGAGGAGTTGGCTGAAAAAATTGCTACTGCGGGTATGAGCTCAGAAGCCCGGGAGAAAGCTGAATCTGAACTCAAAAAGTTAAAGATGATGTCGCCAATGTCTGCCGAAGCAACAGTGGTGCGAAACTACATCGAATATTTACTCGAGGTGCCTTGGAAAAAACGTTCGCGTGTCACGCTGGACCTTGATCATGCGCAAAAAGTGCTGGATGAGGACCACTATGGCTTGGAAAAAGTCAAAGAACGTATTATTGAATATCTCGCGGTTCAAAAACGGGTTAAGAAATTAAAAGGTCCGATTCTTTGTTTAGTCGGACCTCCAGGTGTGGGTAAAACATCTATCGCGCAATCTATTGCCCGTGCAACGAATCGTAAATTCAGTCGTATGGCACTTGGTGGGGTACGTGATGAAGCGGAAATCCGTGGTCATCGCCGGACTTATATCGGTTCTATGCCTGGCAAAGTTATTCAGAATATTTCCAAAACCGGTGTGCGTAACCCACTGTTTCTGCTGGATGAAATTGACAAAATGGCACAGGATTTTCGAGGCGATCCTGCTTCAGCCTTATTAGAAGTGCTGGATCCTGAACAAAACTCGACATTTGCCGACCATTATCTGGAAGTTGAATACGATTTATCGGATGTTATGTTTGTTTGCACGGCTAATACGCTGAATATTCCTGACGCATTGCGTGACCGGATGGAGATAATTCGCTTAGCTGGTTATACCGAAGATGAAAAACTGAATATTGCCTTGCAGTACCTACTGCCAAAAGCGATTAAGGATAATGGGTTGAAACCCGGTGAAATCGAAATTACTGAGCAAGCGGTTATGGAAATTATTCGCCGTTATACTCGCGAAGCCGGGGTTCGGAATTTACAGCGTGAAATTTCAAAGATTTGTCGCAAACTGGTCAAACAAATTCTGCGTGAAACTCCCACAGAAACTGTGGTCGTCACTGCCGATAACCTGGAGGAATATCTGGGTGTTTATCATTATCAATACGGTGTGGCAGAAGAGGATGATCGAATTGGTCAAGTTACCGGTCTTGCCTGGACAGAAGTCGGTGGTGAATTACTTACGATAGAATCAGCGTTTATGCCCGGTAAAGGTAAAGCCAGCTATACCGGCAAACTTGGCGATGTTATGCAGGAGTCCATTCAGGCAGCGACCACCGTTGTTCGCTCCAGGGCGATAGAGTGGGGTATTGCCGAGGATTATCTGCAAAGTCATGATCTGCATATCCATGTACCTGAAGGTGCCACACCTAAAGATGGACCAAGTGCAGGTATTGGTATGTGTACTGCGTTAGTCTCTGCGATTACGGGGATTCCGGTAAAATCCAATGTGGCGATGACAGGAGAAATTACGTTACGCGGCGAAGTACTGGCGATAGGTGGCTTGAAAGAGAAGTTGTTAGCGGCACATCGTGGTGGAATAGATACGGTTTTGATTCCAAAAGATAACGTGAAAGACTTACGGGAAATTCCTGATAATGTAAAATCTGGTCTGGAGATTATCCCGGTACGGTGGATTAACGAAGTTTTGGAAAAAGCACTGCAACATATGCCAACCAAGGTTTTACCGACTCCGGATACGGCGACTGTGCTACCACCAGAACAAGCCAGTTTTCACGAAGTCAACACACAAAACCGACACTAACTTGATTAAAGCGAGCTACGGAGATTTATGATGACTCTAAAACAACAACAGCGTTTAATCGGGACGCTTTTGCTGGTTTTTTTCATCGCCGTGCTCGCTTATATCGTTTTATCAAAAGTCAGTCGGACCGAATCTGAACGTCAAATCCCAGAAGAAGACCCGATTCAATTTTCTTCTGTGATTGAACCCATGCAGGAAAAACCAGCTGAGGATGAGAATGACTCAGATACTTCTTTTACCGAAGAAGCATTTGTTGAGATTGATCCTGAGGTCAAGGTAGAAGACGACTCTGAGGAATTATCACCAGTTCCTGAACCTGGCGTTACACAACCAGTAGTGGAACCAGAAGCCGTTGCACCAGAACCTATTGCTGAAGCACCTAAAGAGCCTGAACCGGCTCCGAAACCAGCACCCGAGCCGACTCCGAAACCTGAACCAAAACCAGTACCTGAACCTGAACCAAAATCAGTACCTGAACCAAAATCGGCGGCAACACCCGCTAAACCTGATGTCTCATCAACCACTAAAGCCGAAGTTCCGACAGATGTCGTTTCGGGATGGATTCTGCAATTGGGCAGTTTTTCAGTGGAGTCCAATGCAACCAGTCTTAAAAAGCAATTAGAGGAGCTGGGGTATAAACCGATGATTGAGCAAACTCGCTCGGGGGGGAGTGTGATCTACCGCGTGAGATTACAGCCCAATTCAGACCGCGCGACTTTAGAAAAGACGGCAGAATCAATTCGTAACAAATTAAATTTAAATACCCAGATATTTCCATATCCGTAATGCATCACAATGTCATCAACATGCAATCTGATATGTGTAAATATATTGGGTTAGCTTTTGTAATTCTGATAAAATTACCCTTTTAATACGCAGCTCGACGCGGAGTCTTAATGAACTGGGTAGATTATTTAATAATCGGCATTATTTTGATTTCGTCGGGCATCAGTATCGTTCGTGGGTTTATAAAAGAAGTCTTATCATTAATTAGCTGGGCGGTGGCGATTTGGGTCGCTTTTATGTTCTTTGCCAATTTTGCCAGCCTGTTAACACCATATATCGATACTGCAACCATACGTTTATTTATCGCTTTTTTTGTCTTATTTGTTGTCACATTAATACTCGGCGCACTAGTCAATCATTTGATCTCTCAACTGGTAGAAAAAACAGGGCTCAGTGGTACTGATCGCGCGCTTGGGGTGATTTTCGGTATTCTTCGAGGTGTCGCAATTGTCACTATATTAGTGCTTGCAGCAGGTGTAACCCCCATGCCATCGGATAGTTGGTGGCAAAACTCGTTATTGTTACAACACTTCGAAGACCTAGCCGTTTGGGTCAAGCAACTGTTACCAGCAGATGTTGCTGAGCACGTTAACTTCAACTAATCCTGACAGGGTAAATTTTTATGTGTGGAATCATTGGTATTGTAGGTCATTCTGAAGTTAATCAAGCGCTTTATGATGGTCTGACAGTTCAACAACATCGTGGTCAGGACGCTGCGGGAATCATGACATGCGATCAAACCGGACGTTTTTATCTGCGCAAAGATAATGGTTTGGTAAAAGATGTGTTTCATACCCGTCATATGATCCGTCTCAAAGGTTCAATGGGGATTGGACATATTCGATATCCGACCGCAGGTTGCTCAAACTCAGCTGAATCACAACCGTTTTATGTCAATTCTCCGTTTGGTATTGCACTGGCACACAATGGCAACCTGACAAACGCACAGGTTTTATCTGACCAGTTGTTCAAAAGTGATCGTCGTCATCTTAATACGGGTTCTGACTCCGAAGTTCTATTGAATATACTGGCCCACGAATTACAAACATCAGGAAAGCTTAAACCACAGCCGGAAGATATTTTTAAAGCAGTTGCGCAAGTTCATAAACGTTGTAAAGGAGCCTACGCTGTTGTCGCAATGATTGCCGGGGTCGGTATGCTGGCTTTCCGTGATCCTTATGGCATCCGTCCTGCAGTAATAGGCAAGCGCGAAACAGATTTAGGGACAGAATATGTTGTTGCATCTGAAAGCGTTGCCATAGACACGCTTGATTTTGAATTAATGCGTGACGTACAGCCTGGAGAATGCATTTTTATCGATATGGAAGGCGGTTTCCATAGTCAACAATGTGCTGAAAACCCGATTAAATCACCGTGTATTTTTGAATACGTTTATTTTGCCCGCCCAGATTCCATGATGGATGGCATCTCTGTCCATAAAAGTCGGATGCGCATGGGGACAAAACTGGCGGAAAAAATTAAACGCGAATTCCCGGATCATGATATCGATGTGGTTATTCCGATTCCGGACACCAGCCGGAGTGCCGCGCTGCAGCTCTCTTATGACTTAGGCGTGGTGTATCGCGAAGGGTTTATCAAAAATCGTTATATTGGCCGCACTTTTATTATGCCTGGTCAACAGCAACGTAAAAAATCTGTCCGCCAGAAGTTGAATGCGATTGATTTGGAGTTCCGTGACAAAAATGTGCTGTTAGTGGATGATTCCATCGTGCGTGGCACTACCTCACAACAAATTGTGCAAATGGCGCGTGATGCCGGCGCTAAAAAGGTTTATCTGGCTTCGGCTGCGCCGCCGGTCCGTTTCCCCAATGTGTATGGCATAGATATGCCATCACCTTCAGAATTTGTTGCGCATAATCGTAATGTTGATCAAATTGCCGAAGAACTTGGCGTGGATTGGTTGATTTATCAGGATCTGAAAGATCTGGTTGAAGCCATTAACAAGAAAAGTGATGTTGAGCGCTTTGATACTTCCTGTTTCGATGGTGATTACATCACCGGCGATATAGATGAGACATACTTGTATTACATAGATGCGCTACGCAATGACACGTCAAAACAAAGCGCAGAAGAGGGTAATGTCACTATTGAGCTGCATAACGATGTCTAAACAGTTCATTAAACACGAGCATTTCCAATCAGTTATCCCTGCAGAATGCAGCAGGGACAAACAGCTTTTTGCTGTTTGATACCAATTCTTATATAATCCCGTCGATTATGCATCAGCAATTACCAAAAGAGATTGACCCGTTTCGTTTTGCTCATAGCGGTTTACAGATAGCCGGAGAAATTCCCGTCAGTAAAATGCCGCGATTGAGTGAAATGCTTTATGACGATTCGGGGATAGTTTCTGTTGATATGCAGTTTGATATTGATACAACGGGCACGCCTTATATGCGTGGCCAATTTGCGGTAACAGTTAATCTGCTCTGCGAGCGTTGTATGGAGCCGATGGCGCATACCATGAGCATCAATACTAAATTGGCCCTGGTTCGGCATGAAGGAAAAATCGAAGGGCTGGCTGAACAATATGAGCCCTGGATACTAAACGATGCAAAACAAGTTGATCCGGCGCAAATCGTCGAAGATGAGTTAATTCTCGCTTTGCCAATAGTGCCAAAACATGATTATTCCTGTTTGCCTGAGCAGTTGTGGCAGGCAGGAGAAGAGGAAATTGAGCCTGAGAAACCAGTCTCACCGTTTGCAGTGTTATCTGCATTGAAATCGAAAAAGTAATTTATTTATCGTATTGGGTTTAGGAGTTTAAGCCATGGCTGTTCAAAAGAGTAAAAAGAGTCCTTCACGTCGCGGCATGCGTCGTTCACATGATGCATTAACTGAATCAACATTGTCTGTTGACTCAACGTCAGGTGAATTACACCGTCGTCACCACGTTACAGCTGACGGTTACTACCGTGGCCGCAAAGTTATTGCTGACAAGAGTGAATAAGGCTTAACAGAAATTGACTTTAACAATTTCGATCGACGCTATGGGCGGGGATCACGGACCTCAAGTCGTGATCCCCGCTGCTATATCAACACTGGAAAGGCATAAGGATGTTGAGCTGATTTTGGTTGGTGATGAAGCCACCGTATCAGCTGAGTTAGCCAAACATCAGTTTGCCGACAAACATCGGATGAAAATTCATCATGCCTCCCAGACGGTAGGTATGGATGAACCTCCTTCATCAGCACTTCGCGGTAAGAAAGATTCTTCAATGCGTGTGGCCATTAATCTTGTAAAAGAGGGCCAGGCTGCTGCGTGCATTAGTGCCGGAAATACCGGTGCATTAATGGCTACAGCACGATTCGTGTTGAAAACGCTGCCGGGAATTGAACGTCCAGCAATTATTACAGCATTACCGACTATGCGGGGACACACATACGTACTCGATCTGGGCGCAAATGTGGACTCAACTGCTGAGCATTTGGTGCAATTTGCTTTAATGGGCTCGGTTTTAGCGGAGTTAATTGACGGTAAACCAAATCCAACAGTAGGACTGCTGAATGTTGGTGCTGAAGAAATTAAAGGTAATGAGCGAGTGAAGGAAGCGGCTCGTTTATTGGCCAAAACAGATTTGAACTATTATGGATTTGTTGAAGGTGATGGCCTTTATCATGGTGAGGTGGACGTATTAGTTTGTGATGGCTTTGTCGGCAATGTAGCGTTAAAAGCCAGTGAAGGTGTCGCGCATATGATTCGTCATTATTTGCGTCAGGCTTTCAACCGCAACTGGTTTACCAAAATTGCCGGGCTCATTGCCTACCCTGTGCTGAAACATTTCAGTAAAGAGCTTGACCCGCGTGCCTTTAATGGAGCTAATCTGATTGGCCTGCAAGGAATTGTTATTAAAAGTCATGGTGGGGCGGATGCATTTGCTTTTGCCAATGCCATTAATATCGCCGTGCTTGAAGCCAGGAAAGATGTGCCAAAAAATATCACTAAACATCTTGAGACTCTTTTAGAGGAACAAGTGTTGTGATTTATTCCAGAATTGCCGGGACGGGCAGCTACTTACCGGAAAAAATACTCACTAACATTGATTTAGAATCAATGGTTGAAACCAGTGATGAATGGATAACAGATCGCACAGGTATTAAAAAAAGACATATTGCCGCCATTGATGAAACCACAACGGATTTAGCTTATTACGCTGCTAAAGATGCCATTTCCGCTTCAGGTTTAAAGCATCGCGACATTGATATGATTATTGTCGCCACCACCACGCCAACACGTGTATTTCCGAGTACAGCAGCGCTGGTCCAGCAAAAGCTGGGCATCCATGGTTGTCCAGCTTTTGATATTCAGGCGGTTTGTACGGGTTTTGTATACGCATTGACTGTGGCAGACAAGTTTATTAAATCCGGTAGTGCTAAAAATGTATTAGTCATCGGTGCAGAAACCTTGTCACGGATCGTGGACTGGACTGACCGCAATACCTGCGTATTATTTGGTGATGGAGCTGGTGCCGTCGTGCTTCAAGCTTCATCTGAAGCTGGCGTTTTATCGACCCATATTCACTGTGATGGCAGCTTTAATAATCTGCTACATGTCCCAACAGGACCTGGCAGTGCAATAACTGAAGATCCTGCTTATATTGAAATGCAGGGAAATGAAGTGTTCAAAATTGCTGTGAAAACGCTTAGCAAAATTGTCGATGAAACACTTGATGCAAACCAACTAGATAAACAAGATATTGATTGGCTGATTCCACATCAGGCTAATATCCGAATTATTGCAGCCACAGCCAAAAAATTGAGTATGTCTATGGACAGTGTTGTCGTCACTGTTCAGGATCATGGTAATACCTCTGCGGCATCTATCCCACTGGCACTTGATGTGGCTGTGCGTGATGGTCGCATCAAACGTGGAGAAACATTATTGTTCGAAGCGTTTGGTGGAGGATTTACCTGGGGCTCGGCGCTCGTCAAATTTTAATCTGAGGTATTTTATCAATGCATTCAGCGTTTATTTTCCCCGGCCAAGGTTCACAGTCAGTGTCCATGCTTGCCGAGTTATCTGAATCTTTTCCGCAAGTACAACAAACATTTGCCGAAGCCAGTGAGGTGCTTGGGTATGATTTATGGTCATTAGTGCAAAATGGACCTGAAAGCGAACTTAATCAGACAGACAAAACCCAACCAGCCATGCTGGCTGCCGGAATTGCTGTCTGGAGATGCTGGCAAGCTATGAGTGACTATAAACCTGCTTATTTTGCTGGTCATAGCTTAGGAGAATATACAGCGTTGGTGGCAGCTGAGGCGCTGGATTTTAAAGCCGCTATCAAACTGGTTGAAAAACGCGGTCAATTAATGCAGCAAGCGGTTCCAGCAGGTGAAGGCGCTATGGCGGCCATCCTGGGATTGGAGGATGATGCAGTAAAAGCAGTTTGTGAGCAGGCCAGTGTTGAGGGCATTGTTGAAGCCGTCAATTTTAATTCACCTGGTCAGGTGGTGATCGCCGGTAGCAAAGCTGCTGTTGATAAAGCCGTTGAAATTGCGACCGAAAATGGCGCCAAACGAGCTTTGTTATTGCCGGTTAGCGTGCCTTCTCATTGTGCTTTAATGCGTCCGGCTGCCGAAGAACTATCTAAAGAACTGGAATCAATAACTATTCAAGCCCCACAAATCCCAGTGATTCATAATGCCAGTGTAACGACTACAGTCAACCCTGTTGAAATTCGTCAATTATTGGCAAAACAGTTGTATAACCCGGTACGTTGGGTTGAAACAGTTGAATGGCTAACGGCAAACGGAGTAGATACACTGGTTGAGTGTGGGCCAGGTAAGGTATTGGCAGGATTAAGTAAACGTATCGATAAAAGTTTGCAGGCTTTACCTATATTTGATTCGGTAACGCTGCAGAAAACCCAAGAAGCATTAGGAGAATAATAATGAGCCTTCAAGGTAAAGTTGCTTTGGTAACAGGTGCCACTCGTGGTATCGGGCGAGCGATTGCGTTGAGTCTGGGCGAGCAGGGAGCAACTGTAATCGGAACTGCTACCTCAGAAAACGGTGCCGCAGCTATCAGTGACTATCTACAATCTGCAGGCATTCAAGGCAGAGGTATGGTGTTAAATGTCACTCAGGAATCAGCCATTGATGCTGTCGTAACAGCAATCGAAACAGAATTTGCCGCACCAGATATTCTGGTCAATAACGCCGGTATTACTCGTGATAATTTACTTATGCGAATGAAAGACGAGGAATGGGACGAAATTATTAATACCAATCTCACCCCCATTTTTAAATTAAGTAAACGTTGTGTTCGGGCAATGACAAAAGCACGTTGGGGCCGAATTATTAATATTACTTCTGTTGTTGGAGTAATGGGCAATGCCGGCCAAACCAATTATGCTGCAGCTAAAGCAGGCGTTATTGGCTTTAGCAAGTCACTTGCACGTGAGGTTGGGGCTCGTGGTATTACTGTAAACAGTGTTGCTCCGGGCTTTATTGATACCGATATGACCAGTGGTTTGCCAGAAGCGCACAAAACGGCATTACTGGAACAGGTGCCGGTAAAACGCCTCGGTGAGGCAGAAGAAATTGCCGCTGCGGTCAGCTTTTTAGCCAGTCCTTTAGCAGGATATATTACCGGCGAAACGCTGCACGTAAATGGCGGCATGTATATGAATTAAGGGCCTGAATCTGCTGAGACTTAGGTTTTTTATTGTGGAGATATTTTTCGGACAAGGCTTCCAGCTTGTCTCCGCAGTGCTCGCACTATAAAATGCCAGCACGTTGTTTGTACTTAACCACCAAAGGAAACAGATGTTATGAGTGATATTGAAGCTCGAGTAAAAGAAATTGTTGTCGAACAATTAGGTGTAAATGCCGATGAAGTAACTGCCGATGCTTCATTTATTGATGATCTGGGTGCTGACTCGCTGGACACTGTTGAGCTGGTTATGGCATTGGAAGAAGCATTTGAATGTGAAATTCCTGATGAAGAAGCTGAAAAGATCACTACAGTAAAAGAAGCCGTCGCTTATATTAATTCTGTTCAGTCTTAATATTACAGATTGCTTCAGATGTAGCCGTCTAGTATGCAGGTCATGCTAGACGGCTACGTTGTATCTATAGACAAGATTTGTATGAGGAAAACTGATGTCTAAAAGACGCGTTGTCGTTACCGGGCTTGGCGCGGTAACACCAGTCGGTTTATCGGTGGTCGAAAGCTGGGAAAATATCCTGGCAGGCAAAAGTGGTGTTGCACCGATCACATCATTTGATGTGACCGATTTTCCGGTTCGTTTTGGTGCCAGCGTCAAAGGCTTTGATGTCGAGACAGTTATTTCTCGTAAAGACGCAAAAAAAATGGATACCTTTATTCACTATGGCATTGCTGCAGCAGTCGAAGCAATTAAAGATGCTGGTTTGGAAGTGAATGATGCCAATGCTGAACGTATTGGGGTCGCTATTGGCTCCGGTATTGGTGGATTGCCCGGTATCGAGGCTGGATATGATAGCTTTCTGAATGGCGGTCCTCGCAAGATTTCCCCGTTCTTTGTGCCGAGTAATATCATCAATATGATCTCCGGTAATTTATCGATTATGTACGGTATGAAAGGGCCTAACACCGCTATTGTTACTGCCTGCTCAACCGGAACACACTGTATTTCGGCTGCCGGTCGCATGATTCAATACGGTGATGCTGATGTAATGATTGCCGGTGGTGCTGAAATGGCCACATCAAAAACCGGATTAGGTGGATTTGCTGCTGCACGCGCCTTATCTACTCGTAATGACGACCCCACAACTGCCAGCCGACCCTGGGATAAAGATCGTGATGGTTTTGTTTTAGGCGATGGTGCAGGTGTCGTTGTTCTGGAAGAATACGAATATGCGAAAAAGCGTGGTGCTACTATCTATGCCGAATTGATTGGTTCCGGTATGAGCAGTGATGCTTATCATATGACGATGCCATCTCAAGGTGGCGAGGGTGCCGCACGCTGTATGGTTAATGCAATGAATGATGCAGGGATTAACCCTGAAGACATCCATTATATTAACGCCCATGGCACATCAACCCCTGCTGGTGATGTGGCTGAAACTCAGGCCATTAAAACGGCTATGGGACATTCAGCTCAAAAAGTTGCAGTGAGCTCAACCAAATCAATGATAGGGCACTTATTAGGTGCTGCCGGTGGCGTTGAAGCTGTATTCAGTGTTTTGGCAATCCGAGATCAAGTGGCTCCGCCGACTATCAATTTGGATAACCCGGATGAAGCTTGTGATCTCGACTATGTTCCGCATACCGCACGCGAAATGCCAATCGATATAGCGATGTCAAATTCATTTGGTTTCGGCGGCACCAACGGTACTGTTATTTTCAAAAAACTCCGTTAGTGGACACGACATGATTCTGATTAACGGCCACCCCGAAAACAGAATCGATATCGCTGATCGTGGTTTGCAATATGGCGATGGTTTATTTGAAACCATCGCCTATCGCAATGGCCAACTCGAATATTTTTCCCAACACATTTCCAGACTGCTTGAAGGCTGTAAACGGCTGAAAATTGCTTTTCCCGATACCTTACAACGAGCGCTTAAAACAGATATTGATATTATTTGTCATCAATTGACTCATGATGCTGTCATCAAAATCATCATTACCCGTGGTTCAGGCGGACGAGGTTATCGCTACCAGTCAACTATGCAGACTACGCGTATTGTCAGTACGCATGCAATGCCGGTTTATCCTGCTATCAATAATTCTGGCATTAGTGTTCGTATTTGCCAGCAGCGCCTATCAATAAACCCCTCCTTAGCTGGAATAAAACATCTTAATCGCCTGGAACAGGTCCTGGCACGTAATGAGTGGCAGGATGAACAGATTGCTGAGGGATTAATGTTGGATTATCGGGATCATTTGATTGAAGGCACCATGTCTAATGTCTTTTTGGTACAAAATAATGAATTGTGGACGGCTGAGCTTTCAAACGCCGGGATCGCTGGTATCATGCGTCAGACGTTGATTGAAATCGCTGGTCGACTGGAATTACCACTACATACTACTTCATTGATACTTGATAACCTCAAACAAGCTGATGAAGTGTTTATCTGCAACAGTCTAATCGGTATCTGGCCTGTGACATATATTACCGATCTTGATTTGGATTTATGCCACGGTCCTGTCACCCAAAAGCTGCAGAATGCCCTGAATTCACTAAATACAGATAAATGAAAATACCTATATATATTAAACTGCTTTTTTTACTGATAATTGCCGCAATTATCGCTCTGGTTGCATGGAGTGAATATCAGCGTTTTCTTCATCAGCCGGTCAACATGGTGGAACAAGAGACCATTTTCACTATCTATCCTGGTGATAATATCAGCAAAGTCAGTCAACGATTATACGACAAGGGACTCAGTCCGGTTCCCAGCATTTATCTGGATATTTATGCTCGGCTGCAGGGCAATGCTCAACAAATCAAAGCTGGTGAATACAAGATTGAGTCGGATGCAACATTACCCACACTGTTAAAGTTATTTATCAGTGGCAAAGTCGTTCAATACTCATTGACGATCGTTGAGGGTATGACCGCCAAACAATTATTTGAAAAAATGCAGGCTCATCCCAAGTTAAAAATCACTTTGCCCGAGCTCAATAATGAAACGGTTCGCCAGGCATTGTCGATTGAAAATGAACTGGTTGAAGGCTGGTTTTTACCAGAGACTTATCATTTTCCCGCTAATACTACTGATGTCCAATTTTTACGCCGAGCTCATCAAAAAATGCAAAATCAGCTGGATATTATCTGGCAGCAGATGACTGAGAATTTGCCCTATGATTCGGCATATGAAGTATTGATTATGGCCTCTATCATTGAAAAAGAGAGCGCTATCCCACAGGAACGACCTGAAATTGCGGGTGTGTTTGTCAGACGACTGGAAAAAGGCATGCGTTTACAGACAGATCCCACCGTTATCTATGGTATGGGCGAAAATTATGATGGCAATATCCGTAAAAAAGATTTGCAAACCGATACGCCTTACAATACCTATACACGCTTCGGCTTGCCACCAACGCCAATATGTTTGCCCAGTAAAGAGTCCATTGAAGCAGCGATGAATCCTGCTGCAGGAAACAGCCTTTATTTTGTTGCCGGGGCCGAAAACGGCGGTCATGTTTTTTCTGACAATCTGGAAGACCATAACCGAGCTGTAAGACAATATTGGAATGAGATGCAGTTAACAAAATGACCGGAAAATTCATCAGTATCGAAGGCATCGAAGGTGCCGGTAAATCTACACAACTGCAGTTTATTGCTGATTTTTTAACAGCTAGAGGTAAACAGGTTGTTGTGACTCGCGAACCTGGCGGAACAGAATTGGGGGAAAAGGTTCGCGAGGTGCTGCTGCAACCCAGTGAACACCCCATGGCACAGGATACTGAATTACTCCTTATGTTTGCTGCCAGAGCAGAACATATTCAACAGATTATTCTGCCGGCATTAAATCGCGGCGACTGGGTTTTATCCGACCGATTTGTTGATGCCACATTTGCTTATCAGGGGGGCGGTCGAGGAATTGACGAGCAAAGAATACAGGCACTTGCTGAGTGGACATTGCAAGGCTGCCAAACGGATGTGACATTTTTATTTGATTTACCCGTCGCGCTTGGGCAGAAAAGGGTAGAGCAACGCCAGCAGCAAAAGGATCGTTTTGAATTGGAAAAACAGGCCTTTTTTGAGCGTGTCAGAAACTGTTATTTGTCACGCGCACAAGCCGAACCCAATCGTATTAAATTAATTGATGCCAGCCATAGTGTTGAAGTGATTCAACAACAGCTAACACAGCAACTTGAATTATTATTGGAAACGCCGGTTTGATGACACAACTTTTTCCATGGCAGCAGGAAATATGGCAACACGTTGTAACCCGGGTTGAACAGGAACGCTTACCACACGCTGTTTTATTAACTGGCGTGGCCGGTTTGGGGAAAACACAGTTTGCCGCCAAAATGGCCGAAAGTCTATTATGCTTAGCAACTGACAAGGCATTTCACGCTTGCGGTCTTTGCCACAGTTGCCAATTGATGCTGGTTGGAAATCATCCGGATCATTTAACGATTCGTGCTGAAGAAGCGGGTAAATCGATAAAAATCGATCAGATTCGAACATTGAAAGACAAGCAGTCTCTTACTCCCAGTGTTGCTAAATGGAAAACCGTGATTATTGAGTCAGCTGATGCGATGACCAACAGCGCCGCCAATAGTTTGCTGAAATTATTGGAAGAACCTCAAAATAATACGATTTTGATTTTGACCACCAACGCAGTTCACCGTTTACCCATCACGATTCGCAGTCGCTGTCAGCAGATGCATATGGCTACGCCAGAGTATTCAACTACCTTGCAATGGTTAAATTCGCAGGATGTTATTGCCGATGTTGAGCAATTGCAAAAGATTTCCTCATTAACTCAAGATGCCCCCTTTGCTATTGTCAACGCCCTAGCGTCAAGTGAATGGCAGACTTATCAACAGCTTCAGCAGGATTTTGAACAACTATTGCAGCATCGTATCAATCCGGTACAACTAACCAGTCAATGGCAGCAATTAGATCTGATAAAAGTGATGCATCAATTATTATCAATTTGTAAAACTCGACTTAAGCAACACTATTCGGGGTATGCTGAGCTTAATAAAAGTCAGCAATACTGGCAGATTGTTGATTGCATAGTAGATACAATAAAGTTAATATCTTCAGCAAATAACTATAACAAGACATTGTTAATAGAGAACTTTATGGTTTCTGTCATGCGTATCGCAAACACAGATCCGATCAACCAAAAGTCTGTTATCAGTCAATAATAAAGAGTTTTTTATGGGCATGAATCCACGCAAAGGTATCCTCTCGCTGAAAATCAGCGATCAGAACATGCTTTATCACTCTTTTATGCCATTTCTTAAAAATGGTGGTCTTTTTATTCCCACCAATAAAACTTATGAAATGGGGGAAGAGGTTTTTATTTTACTCACCTTACTGGATGAGCCTGAAAAAATTCCAGTCGCTGGAACGATTGCCTGGATAACCCCTAGAGGTGCTCAGGGTAATCAGGCTGCAGGTATTGGTGTTCATTTCAGCGAAGGTGACGGTGGTGCCAATGTGGTGCGGGGTAAAATCGAAAACCATCTTGTTGATAAATTGAAATCGGATAAAGCCACCTATACGATGTAAGAGACTGGCGGTAAAGCCGTCATCAACTAGGTTATTTATGTATATCGATTCACACTGCCATCTTAATTTACTGGTTGACCAACCTGGCGGCATTGCTGCAATGGTTGCTGAAGCTAATGAAAACAATATTGAGCACATTCTGTGTATTGCTATCGATAAAAGCAGTATTGATGAAGTAAGGCAGCTTGCAGAAAATTATCCCCATCTGACAGCCAGTGTCGGCATCCATCCCAATGTGGAGGAGGCCGGAACACTGACGACTGAACAGCTGGTTGAGCTGGCTGATCATCCCAAAGTCATTGCGATTGGTGAAACAGGGCTTGACTACTTCCGTAGCGAGGGCGACCTGAGTTGGCAACGCGAGCGGTTTCGTTACCATATCGAAGCAGCAAAACAGACTAGCAAACCGCTGATCATTCATACCCGCGAAGCGCGCGAAGATACCATGACTATGCTGGAGCAGGAAAATGCCAGAGAAGCAGGCGGTATCATCCATTGTTTTACAGAAAACTGGGAAACTGCAAAACGGGCACTGGATATTGGTTTTTATATTTCTTTATCCGGTATCGTGACCTTTAAAAGTGCTCGTGAACTTCAGGATGTGGCTAAAAAATTACCGCTTGATAGAATTCTGATTGAAACCGATGCACCTTATCTGGCACCTGAACCGCATCGTGGAAAGACCAACAAGCCAGCCTATGTCAAACATGTGGCGGCTTTTCTGGCTGAACTTCGAGGCGAATCGGAAGAGGTTATTGCCGCTGCGACTACAGAAAACTTTTATCGGTTATTTCCCACAGTTAATAAAGCGGCTTAATGAAAGCGGTTATTGCCAAACTACTGCTGGTTGGAATTCTGTTAGGACTTGTTGGTTGCGATGAAACTGCCGTCAGTCTCAAACCATTAAGTGATGACGCCATCATTCTGGCTTTTGGTGATAGTTTGACCTTTGGCACAGGGGCACAACCGGAACAAAGTTATCCAGCGCTATTAGCAGATTTAACCGGCAGAAAGGTGATAAATGCCGGTATACCCGGCGAACTCAGTAGCGATGGAAAAATCCGGCTATCACAAGTATTAAAAGACACTCAGCCAGATTTGGTTATTCTTTGCCACGGTGCTAATGATTTGTTGCGTAAACAAAGTCGTCAGCAATTACAGGCTAATCTGCAAGCCATGGTTGATGAAATTACTGATAACGGTGCTCAAGTGGTTTTAATTGCCGTTCCTGCTCTGGGTATTAATTTAGCGCCAGTGCCATTATATTTAGAAGTGGCTGAAAAAAATGATATTCCAATCGAAGCTACTATTCTCAGCGAACTGCTTATCGATTCTTCCTTAAAAGCTGATCATGTACATCCGAATGCGTTAGGTTACCAACAATTCGCTCATTCAATTCACCGTCTATTAATCGAATCTGGAGCAATTTTAGAATAATAGGTTAATTGCAATTATTTGTTGGTGACTTTCTAAAGTTTCACCCTATGAAGACGCTATACAAAGTATTAGGAGTTATTCCCATTTACTTTGGAGTCTTTCATGCTGAGTTCCCTTTCAGTCAAAGCAAAAATGTTGCTTTTAAGCGGTTTAATGATCGTTGGAATTCTCATACTCGCTGGTATTTTGAGCCTCGGCATGAATTCTCTGGTAAAAATGGGGGAATCAAATGCACTGAGTATTGAAGCACAAACAACATTGGTCAATATGCGGATAGCTCAAAAAGATTTTTTTAACAGGCTTGACCTTAAACATCAAAACAGTTTTAACGAAAGCTATAATCAAATTACTCAACAACTGACCGATCTTGATGCTCAGCTTAAAGCAGAAGACATACAGCTCCAGCAAATCCCTCAATTACTAGACTTACTTGAACAATATCATACGGCTTTTAACGAGCTGGTACTGATGCAACAAACGATCGGTTTGAGTCATACCGATGGACTTTATGGCAACTTACGTAAATCTGTCCATGAGGCCGAGCAAATGCTCGGGGCGGTTCAAAATGATACGTTATTGAAAGATATGCTGATGTTACGTCGTAATGAGAAAGACTTTTTATTACGTAAAGATGTAAGTTACCTCGATAAGTTTAACGATAACTTGCAGATTTTTTATCAGGATTTACAGCAAAGCTATTTGAGTGAACCTGAACAACGGCAGATAGAAAATTTGATGCAAAATTATAGCAACGATTTTGCACAGTTAGTAACAAATTACGAACAACTAGGGTTTAATGAAGATCTTGGCCAGATAGGCACTATGCGGGCCAATGTGTATGAAATCAGAGATTTATTCAGTGAAACTGCCGGGTTGATTGCAGGTGAGGTTTCATCTCATAAAAAAACGGTTTTTCTACAAGCTGCCATTACAATTTTATTGATACTGGCCATATTGATTTTCTTATCTCAACGCATCAGTCGCAGTGTGGTTAATCCAATTAATTTACTGGCTGCAGTTATGCATAAAGCTCAGCAAAACAAGGATTTGACCCAACGAGCGAATGTAGTGGGAAAGGATGAAATAGTGCAGATGGCCAACGTATTTAATCAGATGATGGGTGCGTTCAGTCAATTAATTCAGCAGGTATTTGACTCCTCAAGACAATTAAATATTGCAGCAGAAGAATTAACGGTTATTACTGGCCAGACCAGCCGTGGTGTGATGAGCCAGCAAAGTGATAGTGATCAAGTGGCCACGGCCATGAACCAAATGACGGCAACAGTCCAGGAGGTGGCACGCTATGCTTCTCAGGCAGCTGAGGCGTCTCGTACCGCTGATGATGAGACAAAAGCTGGTAAGACTGTAGTTATGGATGCCATCAACGGTATTAAGCAACTCGCCAATCAAGTTCAAAGTGGTGCCATTTCAATTAAGGATCTGCAGAAAGAGAGTGAAAATATCGGTAGCGTGTTATCAGTGATTCAAGGGATTGCTGAACAAACCAACTTACTGGCATTAAACGCGGCCATTGAAGCGGCCCGAGCAGGGGAGTCAGGCCGAGGTTTTGCTGTTGTTGCTGATGAAGTCAGAACGCTTGCTAAACGCAGCCATGACTCAACTGAAGAAATCAAAAAAATTATTGATCGTTTACAAAATGAAGCCGAAAAAGCGGTTCGGGTGATGGATGAAGAGCTCGAGCAAGCCAACCATAGCGTCGAAATGGCTGAGAAAGCAGGGAAATCCCTGGATATCATCTCAGAATCTGTGGCCTCCATTCGCGATATGAATACTCATATAGCCAGTGCTGCTGAAGAGCAATCTGCTGTCGCCGAGGAAATAAACCGTAATATCGTCAGTATCGCTCAGGTTGCCGAAGAAAATGCAGAAAGCACCAATCAAACCACCTCAACCAGTCAGGAACTAGCCAGATTGGCAAATGGATTGGAGTCACAAATTAACCAATTTAAAATTTAATTTCGACAAAAAATTCTCTGGCGACATAGCTCAACTCTGTTATAACTTTGTTAAACGTTGGACATGTTTTAGAGGGTGAGAAAAAATTGAGTAGTAATAGTGAGGCCCATGATTATTCATTAACTGTGCTAATGAATCAGCACCCGCAACCGGTGTTTATCTTCAAGGATAATCTTTTGCTAGCGGCTAACTCAGAAGCATTAAGGCTAATTAAAGCCTCAGATGAAAACGATATAATTGGTCTCCCATTTGAGTCTTTTTTTGCTGAAGAAATTGATAAAAGTGTTTTACAGTCAAAATCGCCTGTTCAATCACCATTAACAGTTATCAGTACCATCGAGGCGCCTCGATATCCAGCAACTTTAGTATGTGACGGTGATAACAATAAATTATTGGTCATCTTATCCAGTGAAGTTTCGCCAGGTCCTAGTCAACAATGGATTGCTCCGGACTTGGGGGCCTCTCCAACATTAATAGGTCACTGGATATATCACTCAGAAACACCAAAGTTATGGTGGGATTCTCAAACTTTTGAAATTTTCGCCAAATCAGCAAACTATTATCAACCTTCAATCACCGGCTTATTGCAACTCGTTCATCCAAGTGAAAAAGATCATGTTACAAAGGTATTTGATAAGGCGATTGAATACCATTCGGATATTGATCTATGTCATAGGATATTAACCGCTAATAATCAGGTACGTTTTATCCGTCAACATGCAACCTGGATGCCCGATAAAAATGCACTATTTGGCACCGTGCTGGATTTGACGGATTTTCGTCAACAAATAAGTCATACCGATCACTTATTACGGCTTATGGACGAAACCCAGCGGATTGGACATATGGGAAGCTGGGAAATAGATCTAATTAATGACAAAGTGATCTGGTCTGAACAAACAGCGCTTCTATTTGGTATTACGCTAGAAGACTTTTCTGGAACGATTGAAGGTTTACAACAATTTATCCTTCCTGAGGATAGAGCCAACCTTAATTTCACCAGTAATAAAATCAATAACACAGGTATTACTGAGGCCGAATACCGTATTACACGACAAAATGATGGTGCGATCCGCTGGTTATTCGATTGTGGTAAATCAGTTTTTAATGCCAGTGGGCAGGAAATACGCCGGTTGGGGATGACGACGGATATTACTGAGCGTAAACGTCTCGAAATGATCCAACAACTTGAATCAGGAATGATTGAAGCGGTAGCCTCATCTCTTGAGTTACCTCAAATAATGCAGCGGATTGTACTGGGAATTGAAGAAATACTCCCCAATGCGATTGCTTCAATTTTACTTCTTGACGAAGAAGGTAAACGGCTTCTACACGGTTCAGCACCCAGTTTACCCAACAGCTATAACGATGCCATTCATGGCGAACCAATCGGCCCACAAGCTGGCTCATGTGGAACAGCTGCATACCTCAGAAAGCCAGTCATCGTAGCAGATATTGAACACGACCCTTTATGGGAGAGTTATCGTGAATTTGCCTTAAAATATAATTTACGTGCCTGTTGGTCGCATCCTATATTCGATGAAAAACAGAAAGTTATCGCCACTTTTGCTGTTTATCACAATCAAGTCAAAACTCCAGAACCCGAAGAGCTCGATACTATCGAGCGGATTTCAAAAATCATTTCTATAGCGATCAACAAGCAACGTAATGAGGAGCGCGTTCGTCGCAGTGAGAGCCGCTTTAGAGAGGCGTTTCAAGATGCGGCAACTGGCGTAGCGATAATGACCATCTACGGACGATATATCGAGTGCAATCAAGCTTATTGCGATATGTTGGGCTATACCAATGATGAGCTAAACCAAATGGATTTTCAGCAGATAACCCACCCGGATGATCAACAGCAGAATCAACAGAAAATTAACGATATTATGCTGGGGCTGCATGATAGTCGCATTATTGAGAAACGTTATATCAGTAAGGCGGGAGAAACCGTATGGGCCCGGTTAAGCGTGACATTGCAACGGGATGAAAATGGCCAACCCTTGCATTTGATTGCTATCACCGAAAATATAACCAACACCAAGCTTGCCGAAGCTCAGCGTACAGAAGCAGAAAGATCATTAATGCAATTACTGCGGAATCTACCCGGCGTTGCTTATCGTTGTTTATATGATGAAAGTTGGACCATGCTGTATGTCAGTGAGTCTTTTGAAAAATTGACTGGTTATGCTGCGGAGAGTGTGCTTAAAAATAATGAAATTGCCTTTGCTAATCTTATCTATCCGGATGATCAGCCTATGGCAATTAAAAAGGTAGCAGAAGCTTTGTCACAAAATCTGCCATTCCAGCTTGAATATCGCATTATTCATAAAAACGGTGGGATTCGTTGGTTTTGGGAACAGGGCAGCGCCGTCAAAGACAAAGAGGGAACCATCGTTGCCATTGAGGGCTATATTACCGATATTACGTTGCAAAAACAGGCCGATGCCAATATTCGTGAGAGTGAACAACGCTTTCAACTATTATCCAAAGCAACCAATGATGCCATTTGGGATTGGGATCTCATCACCAATAAGCTTTGGTGGAGTGATAGCTTTGCCAGCCTGTTTGGCGTGGATGCCGAAGAGTCCGTACCATCACTGGAAGGCTGGGAAAAACGTATTCATCCCGATGACCGTAATCGAGTCGTCAACAACCTCAGGCGTTCAGTAGAAAGCCACCAACAAAGCTGGTCAGATAACTACAAGTTTCAACGGCAAGATGGCAGTTACGCAGATGTTATTGATCGTGGTTATGTGATTTACAACAATAACGATGAAGCCATCCGGATGGTCGGTGGTATTACGGATATTTCAGAACGCTTGGAAATAGAAGAAAAACTGCGTCAGTCCCAGCGGCTTGAAGCGGTTGGACAGTTGACGGGTGGTGTGGCTCACGATTTTAATAATTTACTTACTGTTATAGTCGGTAATGCAGAAATCATTACCGAATCACTGGCAACTGATTCCAATCTTCGCAGCTTGTCAAAAATGATACAGGAAGCTGCCGATCGCGGGGCGGAACTGATTCGTAGCTTACTGGCCTTTGCGCGCCGGCAAGCCCTTGATCCCAAGCATATTGATGCCAATCAATTATTAAATAATTTCCACCGCTTACTTAGCCGATCACTGGGCGAGACAGTTCAACTTGAACTGGCTTTAGATCCAGACCTCTGGTTGGCTCAGGTGGATCCTGGCCAATTGGAAAACGCTTTATTGAATCTGGCCATTAATGCGCGTGATTCTATGCCCTCAGGAGGTCGATTATTAATTGAAACTCTGAATGTTTCGCTATCTGAAGAGTATGCATCACGCCATGATGTTGCTGTGGGAGATTACGTGATCATTGGCGTATCAGACACCGGTGTGGGTATTGCTCCGGAGAACCTGAATAAAGTATTTGAACCGTTTTACACCACCAAAAGCAAAGATAAAGGTACTGGACTGGGGTTGGCCATGGTCTATGGATTTGCTCGACAAAGTTATGGTCATATCAATATCTATTCAGAAGTCGGGCAGGGAACGACAATTCGACTTTATTTGCCTCGATCTCCCGAAGGTGTTGAATCTGCAGAAAAGGTTGATCTGTTACCAATACAGCCTCAAATAGGCAATGAGACAATACTGGTTGTTGAAGATGATGAACTGGTTCGTAGCTATGTCATTTCTCAATTGGAGTTTATGGGTTATCAGGTATTGAGTGCTTCTAACGGTCAAGAGGCTATGGAGATTATTCTGAGTGATGCCCAGATTGATTTATTATTTACCGACGTTGTGATGCCGGGTGGCATAAATGGTCGAGAACTGTCAGATAGAGCTCAACGTATACGGCCAAATTTAAAAGTATTATTTACCTCGGGTTATACCGAGAATTCCATCGTCCATCATGGTCGATTAGACCCGGGAGTGATGTTACTGAGTAAACCATACAGTCGGGATGAATTGACGACTAAAATCCGTAACTCTCTGCAGGATGAATAATCCATTACACTGTGGTTTCACAGCTTATTTACGCTAGATAATTTAAGAGTATTCCGGCTCATGACCGAATTAAAAGTACTTATTCTGGATGACAATAATCTCACCGCGAGAGCGATAGCAAATGTCGCCGAATTTATCGGTTTATCTGCCAAAGTAACCTCTGATTTTCAAGGGTTTCTCGACATCCTCCATGAGTGGAAACCACACTACTTGATTGTTGATTTAATTATGCCGGATATGGATGGCGTAGAAGTGCTGGGCGAGTTGGGGCGCATGCAAGTCGATGCACAGTTAATTATTACCAGTGGTGCGGGTCAACAATTGTTACATGCTGCTGCACGTTCGGCTGGTGCACATGGGCTGAATGTTCTCGGTATCCTTCCCAAGCCCTTTAATCCGAAAGCTTTTCGCGATTTGATTAATGCCGAAACGACCAGTAACGCCGATAATGCGTTTGGCCAACAATTACGAGCCGAAAATCAGGCCAATACCCTCAATGTGAGCGAACTGGAACAAGCCATCAATAACCACGAAATCTATTTGGTCTATCAACCTAAAGTATCTTGTATCAGTGGTTCACTAACGGGGTTCGAGGCACTGGCCAGATGGCATCATCCTGAAAAAGGTTTTATTTCACCGGAAAAATTCATCCCATTAGCCGAGCAAAATGGCTTAATTGATGATTTAACCTTACAAGTGTTTGAAAAAGCCCTGGGCTTTATGAAACAAATTCAAAATGCAAAATCGTCTTTGCGAAGTTATAACCGGGGACTGTTACTTTCAGTCAACATTTCTGCAGCATCCTTAAAAAACCTCGGGTTGTTCAAAAAAATTGAAACACTATGTGAAACCAATCAGATTAAACCCGATCAGCTTATTCTGGAATTAACCGAAACGGCTGCAATGGATGATCCTGTGATGTCATTGGATTTACTGACCCGATTACGCTTACGGGGCTTTCGATTATCAATTGATGATTTTGGAACGGGTTTTTCGTCGATGTTGGCATTAGTCCGCATGCCATTTTCGGAAGTCAAAGTAGATAAAACCTTTGTCATGACATCAGCAGACTCCCGCGAATCAAGACTGGTAATTAAAGCGATTATCGAACTTGCCCATAGTTTAAATATGCAGGTTGCAGCAGAAGGCATTGAAGATAACATGGCCTTGGAACTGTTAAGAAAAATGGGCTGTGATCAAGCCCAGGGATACTTTATTGGTCGTCCGATGCTGCCAGAGGCTTTTATAGAGTGGACTAAAAAGAGTTACCAACACATTGATTTACAAAGATTGAAACATCTGCATGGTCTCGGATTGCTGGATACTGAACCAGAGCATCGTTATGATCGCTTAACCAAGCTTTGCGCACGTGTGTTTAATGTTGATATCAGTTTGATTTCATTTATTGATGAAAACCGTCAATGGATAAAATCCTCACTGGGATTCAGTCAACGACAAACCGAACGTTCCGTTGCATTTTGTAACCAGACAATTGCTCAGGAAGATATTTTTGTTGTTCCGGATACGCTGCTTGATCGTCAATACGTAAATAATATTATGGTGACATCCGCTCCATATGTACGTTTTTATGCAGGATGTCCAATTCATGCCCGGTCTGGTGAGAAGTTAGGAGCATTGTGTTTAAAACATTCGAAACCACGGGAATTTAGCGAATCAGACAAAGTATTACTCAAACAGCTCACCGAAATGGTTGAGCAAGAAATTGAATACAACCCGCTACTTGATGAGGATAAACTCACTGGTCTGCTTAATCGGGATGCGTTTGAGCGCAGAGCACAACAGTTACTCACTATTTTTGTGCCACTGAAAAAAAATATAACGATGTATTACTTCGATCTGAATAACTACAAACGTATTATCCATGCGCATGGTATATCAGCCGGGGATGAGGCAATTATTCATTTTTCAAGATTACTTAGCGAAACGTTTACAGATACCGAATTAGTGGCCAGACTGGTAGATGATGAATTTGTAGTCCTTTGTGTTGGTGATCCTGTCGCCAACTCTCTGAAAAATCTGGCTGATGCGGTCCACTATTACAATTCTACCGTCAGTCCTCATTTGAATATTGAATATACTGTCGGCATTGCTTCCAGTCATTCTATGGTGAATATCGACCTTCAATCACTGTACATGTATGCAGATACGGATTTACATGAGCATAAATCCATTTGATGGTTGAAATTTTCACCATCACACCTAATCTTTAGCGATAGCCATTAATTTTGATTACTCTGTGCTCAACTATTCACATTAATTTGCAATAACTTATCTAAGATAAGTTTATTCGTTGTCACTATATATTTGTTTTTATTATAAGGAAATCCAAATATATAGTTTCTATTTATATAAAGTTTTTGTTATTTTGTGCAGGCTTTCCAGCGCATTTTTAAGAGATCATCCAATAAAATGAATATCAGGTTGCCCAACGCCCCATTAACTGATGAACAATTACAGCAGCTAAATAATTTACTGCAAGGCCTTGATGGCTGGCAAGTGGATTGGCTGTCTGGTTATTTGTCCGGCTATCGTGCCGCCCAAAGCGGCACAGCTGCTGCTGAGATGACGCCTGCCGTTGTCGAACCAAATAGTAAACTTACTATCCTTTACGGTTCGCAAACAGGGAATACTGAAGGGGTTGCCGGCCAACTTGCCGAAAAAGCAAAAGCCAGTGGTATCGATGTCAAGTTATTGGATATGGCCGAATATAAACCAAGAGATCTGAAAAACGAAGATTACCTTGCATTATTAACTTCGACTCATGGGGAAGGTGAGCCACCGGATAATGCCATGGATCTTTATGAATTTCTCAATAGTCGAAAAGCTCCCGGATTAAAGCAATTGAAATACAGCGTGCTTTCATTGGGAGATTCCAGCTATGAATACTTCTGTCAGACAGGTAAAGATTTTGATGCACGTCTGCAAAACCTTGGCGCCACACCTATAATTCAACGCGTCGATTGTGATGTCGATTACGATGATCTGGCAGAGAAGTGGATTACTGACCTGATCAACTCATTAACCAGCTCGATGCAGGCTACTGCAGCGCCACCTTCCGCTGCTGCAGCGATGAGTCAAGCTGTGCCAGCAGTACAATATGATCGAAAACATCCGTTTGCTGCCCCAGTACTTGAAAATCAGCTTCTCAGTGGTCGTGGTTCCAGCAAAGAAGTTCGTCATATCGAAATTTCACTGGAGGGATCAGGATTACAGTATCAGCCCGGTGATGCGCTGGGTATTTATCCACAAAATGATCCTGCTCTGGTATCTATGCTTATTGAATCGCTTGGCTTTGATCCCGAAAGCCCAGTTGAGCTGGATGACCAATCAGAGACATTGCTTAATGCACTAATGCATCATCGTGAAATAACGATTCTGACCCGACCCTTAGTTGAAAAATGGGCGGAATTGGCCCAATCCGATGAACTGAATAAACTAATGGAAAGCAAATCTGCCGTGACAGAATGGATTCGCGGCCGTGATGTATTGGATTTGGTACAAAGCTATCCATTGCCTGGAATCGAGCCCAACAGCTTTATCAAACTGCTCAGAAAACTGCCGCCGAGATTGTACTCGATTGCCTCCAGTCAAGCCGCTGTTGATGAAGAAGTACATATAACTGTTGCAACAGTTCGTTACAACACGCATAACCGTGAGCGAGGCGGGGTCGCATCAACCTGGTTGGCCGATCGACTGACTGAAGATACGACTATTCCGGTTTATATCGATAGTAATAAAAACTTTAAGCTGCCTGACGATGATGACGTCCCCATTATCATGATCGGTCCTGGAACCGGTGTGGCGCCCTTCAGAAGCTTTATGCAGGAACGCGAAGAGCGTGGTGCAAGAGGACCTAACTGGTTGTTCTTTGGAGATCAACATTTCCTTACCGATTTTCTCTATCAGACAGAATGGCTAACCTGGCGCAAATCGGGCTTGTTGACCCATTTAGACGTCGCTTTTTCCCGCGATCAAGCTGAGAAAGTCTACGTTCAACACCGCTTACGTGAAAAATCGATAGAGATCTGGAACTGGTTACAAGAGGGTGCCTATCTATACGTCTGTGGCGATGCCGATAATATGGCGCCGGACGTCAATGAAGCACTGATTGATATTATCAGCCAGCAGGGCAGCAAAAGCCGTGATGACGCGACAGAATACTTGCGTCAACTAACTCGTGATAAACGCTACCAACGTGATGTGTACTAATGAATACAAAATTACCTGAAGCCGAACAACTGAAACTCGACAGCCGTTATCTGCGTGGCACCATTGCCGAAGGGCTGGAAGATACCGTTACTGGTGCGATTTCGGAAGACGACAATAAGCTGACGAAATTTCATGGCAGCTACATGCAGGATCATCGTGATCTGCGTGACGAACGTCGTCGTCAAAAGCTGGAACCGCTATATTCATTTATGGTTCGACTGCGGATCCCGGGTGGGGTGGTCACGCCACAACAATGGTTGGGTTTGGATGAAATTGCTGACGATTGTTCAAATGGCACGCTTAGAATCACCACGCGTCAGACGTTTCAATACCATGAAGTTTTGAAAAAAGATCTGCGCTCTTTAATGCAACAGGTAAATGCATTGAATTTGGATACGAAAGGCGCTTGTGGTGATGTGAATCGAAACGTTGTCACCAATGTGAACCCGCATCAATCATCAGTCCATGCTGAAGTTCATCAAATATCAAAGGCTATCAGCGATCATTTATGCTGGCAGTCTGGGGCTTATGCCGAAATCTGGTTAGGCGAAAAATGTGTCTATCAACCAGGGAAAGCTGAAGAACCATTTTATGGTGAACGTTATTTACCCAGAAAATTTAAAATTGGGATTGCTATCCCGCCTGAAAATGACAGCGATGTCTTGGCCAACGATATTGCGTTAATTGCCATTATCGAAAATGATGAACTGGTTGGATTCAATGTTGCCGTTGGTGGTGGAATGGGCATGACCTATGGTGAAACGGCGACTTTTCCGCGCTTGGCTACGATGGCTGGATTTGTCGCCAAAGATAAAGTTGTCAAAGCCTGTGAAGCCATTGCAGCTATCCAACGTGACTTTGGGGATCGTACCGTGAGATCCCATGCCCGGTTTAAATACACTATTGATGATCATGGTATTGACTGGTTTAACGAAAAATTTACCGAATATCATGGCGAGGCAATGCAACCGGCAAGACACTTTGAGTTATTACGTAATGGCGATCGATTTGGCTGGATTCAGGGTGAAGATGGCCAATGGCATTTAACGTTATATATTTATAGCGGTCGTGTTGCTGATACCGAAAACTTGTCTTTACGAACAGCATTACGTGAAATTGCCAAGGTTCATACCGGAGAATTCCGTATGACCTGTAATCAGAATCTGATTATCGCCAATATCAGTCCTGAGCAAAAACCTGTAATTGAGCAACTGGTAGAACAATATCAACTCGATATCGGTGATCGTCGCCCCGCCTTACGATTAAATGCGATGGCTTGTGTTGCTTTACCTACCTGTGGTTTAGCGATGGCTGAGTCGGAGCGTTATTTACCCAGTTTCCTGAACAAATTAGAGCAGATCATCAGCGAGGCCGGCTTACCTGAACAATTGATTAATATTCGTATTACCGGTTGTCCGAATGGCTGTGCAAGGCCATACCTGGGCGAAATAGCCCTAACCGGTAAAGCGATAGGTCGCTATAACCTGAATCTGGGAGCGGATTTCAGTGGACAGCGCTTAAATCGTCTATACCTGGAAAATGTGGATGAAGCCACTATCCTGGACACATTAAAACCGATGATTGAACAGTTTGCTGCCGAACGTGACCAAGAAGAACATTTTGGTGATTTTCTGATACGTGTCGGTATTCTCGGCGCTGAACGCACACCTGAGATGATGCATAAACCTTTAAAAGATTGAAATTTACCTCAGACAACACATAAAGGGGTCGGGTTACGCTAGGCTAACCCGACCTACAAAACCTTAATCTGTGAAAATCTGCGTAATCTGCGGATATTCCAAAATCTAATTCATCCGGCGGTATTTAATACGTTCCGGCTGATGATCTTTGCCGAAGCGTTTACGGTAATCTTCAGCATACTCGCTGTAATTACCTTCAAAGAACACCACGCTGGAATCACCTTCATAGGCAATCATATGGGTACACACGCGATCCAGGAACCAGCGATCATGCGAAATGACCACCGCAGACCCCGGGAAGGCCAGAATAGCTTCTTCCAATGCCCGCAGGGTTTCAACGTCCAGATCATTGGTCGGTTCGTCGAGTAATAAAACGTTGCCGCCTTCTTTAAGCAATTTGGCCATATGCAGGCGGTTACGCTCACCCCCTGATAAATCCTTCACATATTTCTGCTGGTCCGAGCCTTTAAAGTTAAAGCGTCCACAATAAGCACGTGAAGGGGTTTGATAATTACCAACGGTAATCATGTCTGCACCATCGGCGATTTCTTCAAATACCGTTTTAGAGCCATCCAGTTCACGCGACTGATTGACATAAGCCAGCTGCACTGTGCTGCCGATTTCGATTTCACCAGAGTCTGGTTTTTCTTCACCGGTAATCATTCTGAATAAAGTGGATTTACCTGCGCCATTAGGACCGATAATGCCAACAATAGCGCCTGGTGGAATGGTCAGACTGAGGTTTTCAAACAACAATTTGTCGCCGTAAGATTTAGTGACGTTATGCAGTTCAATTACCTTGTCACCCAAACGTGGACCAGGTGGAATATAGATTTCCTGGGTTTCATTGCGCTTCTGGAATTCACGTGAATTCATTTCTTCAAACTGTTTCAAACGCGCTTTGGATTTTGCCTGACGGCCTTTGGCCCCCTGACGGACCCATTCCAGTTCAGCCTGAATAGCTTTGTTATGTGAAGCTTCCTGTTTGGCTTCCTGAGCCAGGCGTTGATCTTTCTGTTCCAGCCAGGAAGAGTAGTTACCTTCATACGGAATGCCACGTCCACGATCCAGCTCCAGTATCCAGCCAGCCGCATTATCCAGGAAATAACGATCATGGGTAATGGCCACAACAGTACCGGGATATTCCTGCAGAAAACGTTCAATCCAGGCAATGGATTCAGCATCCAGATGGTTGGTCGGCTCATCGAGTAACAGCATATCCGGGTTATCAAGCAATAACCGACATAAGGCTACGCGGCGACGTTCACCACCGGATAACACACCAACTTTGGCATCCCAAGGTGGCAGGCGCAAGGCATCTGCGGCACGTTCCAGCGCATTGTCCAGATTGTGGCCGTCTTTGGCGGTGATCAGGTTTTCCAGTTCGCCTTGTTTTTTGGCGAGTGCATCAAAGTCGGCATCGGGTTCGGCGTAAGCCGCATAAATCGCATCCAGTTCGTCTAAAGCGGCTTTAACATCAGATACCGATTCTTCAACGATTTCCCGAACAGTTTTGCTGTCATCCAGTTCAGGTTCCTGAGGCAGATAACCCACCTTCATATTTGGCATCGGCCGGGCTTCGCCAATATAATCTTTATCCTCACCTGCCATTATGCGAAGCAGGGTGGATTTACCTGAACCATTCAAACCCAGCACACCGATTTTGGCGCCAGGAAAAAAGGATAAGGAAATATCTTTTAATATTTCGCGTTTGGGCGGTACGATTTTGCCCACGCGGTTCATGCTATATACGTATTGAGCCATTTTAAAATCCAATAAAACAGGAGTTCAGTAGAAGCGGTGATTCTACCTGAAATTACTTTTGGATTCGCGGGGTGAACTGAAAAATCACTCGTCTATTAAAATCAGCTTACCGGTTTGTGGATCTCGATATACCTGACCAACGGCTTCGTAGCCGCTGCCGTCCTGAATTTGTTGTTGCATGTTTTCTGGCAGTTGCGGTAACTCTTTCCCCAGAGTGATTTCCTGCGGCTGAACTTCAAAGTGATCCTGTAAATCCGTACTGAACGCGACCAATGCCGCGATGAGACCACAGGCAAACACCAACACAATATCAATCAGATTAGCCAGTGGACCTAACGGATCTTCATCGCTATCGAAAAATTCACTGCGCCGCCATTTATCCATTTTGCTGTTCCAGTTGACTGATTGCAGCGTCGTACCAACGACGACGCATCCGGCCAATAACAAAGCCAATCATACCTGCCAATAACCCGATAACCGTGGTATCAAAAGCCACAGTCATCGCTGTGGTGAGAATACTCAACTGACCTTCACCTAATGCGGCAAGGCCCGGTCCCAATGGAATCAAGGTACCCATCAAGCCGAGCATAGGTGCCAGTCGGGTGATAAAATCGGCCCGTTCAATTCGACGCTTGCCAAGTTCAGTCAAAGCCTGGCTATCAGCCCTTTTTGATAAGCGGGCAATTCCCCAAAAGCGTTCGCCGATAGCAATACCGGTTTCATATACTGCTAACCCGACAAAAAATAATAGCGCCCACACCACGGGGGTTAATAACAGCCCGGTCAGTTGGTGCATCACTTCAAGTGAAAAATGGGGGTACATTAAATAGCTCCTTTACGACCGCGCCATAATCCTGCGGCAACAATTACGGATAATGCCAGCAACGTCCACAACCAAAGCATTTTGTTATCAGTGGAACTGGTTTCTGGAGTGTCTTCTGCAGCTTGATTGCTATTTTCCATTTTCTGGCTATCCTGCTGATTTAGCTGCAATTCCTGTATATGACTTGGAGAGGAAGCCGTTTCTGAAGTTTGCATTCGGCTTCGCGCCAGAACAGCTTCCAATACCTCAGCTGTATCCGCATCAAGCTGTGATTTTACAAAATCATACATGGGATGATTGGCGTGGGTATGACCACTGCCAGGAATACCTCTTTCGATAATATTTGCAGCAAACTGCTCAGCCAATTGTTTTTGAGTCTGCCGATCTGCATCCCAAAATCCTTTATCAATGGCGACCAGCATCACTGCCAGAATATTGGTTTGCACATGTTGTTGATGACCTTCACTTAGAAACGAATCAAGTCCCAATTGCAGACTGTCATCCACATAAACGGCTTTGACCTCTTCCCACACCTGATCGGTAATAATCTCGGGGCTGGTTACCTGCCAACCCCACAGATATTCAATAAACTCACTGCCCATGGTACGGGCACCAGCATATCCTTCATTCATGAGTGGCTTAATCCATTGGGGATTCAGATAGCGGGCGCGCAGCTCACTCAGCAGGGCCTGAGGCAGATTATCAATGCGCAGATTCTCATCGTTACTATGATTTATCACAGCGCTGCCAGGTGGCTGACCACTGACTGTCTCCACCGCCAGATTAAAACCGCCCAGATAATCAAAGGCATCATTATTATCCATCAAGCCATACAGGTTACTGGCACGTCCCAGAAAGGTCTGAGACACTCCGGCTAGTTGCTGTTTGAACAAGCCCGGTTGCGATTCACCCTGCAAACCACTGCCATAGACATGGGCCATTCGTTTGATAAATACATCCGCCAGTTCATGGCGATCTTCCCAGGCAGATGAACGTTCCACCAGACGATTGATGCCTGCACCATAAGAACCCGGAGCGATACCAAACACCCGCAAACTGGTCTGTCGACCTAACTGCACAGGATCGAGATCAGGTTGCTCGGCCAGACGTTGTCTTGCTTCATTTACCCAGTTCGATGCCACCAGATTTTTATCCAGAGCTTCCTCGCCGCCTTGTTGCCATTCACCTAAAGGCTCCAAAGCAGCCTTAAGGGCAACGGCCAGAGCAGGATAATCACGGATAATCAGATCACGACTGGCATCCAATGCCAATAAGCTGGCTTTATCCAGCAATACCAGATGCTCACCATATAAATCTCTAAACAGTCCTGAGGTGGTAAATAGCACATCCAGCCGTTGTGGTTGTTCTGCAGTTAACGGCAGCCGTTCCAGACCTTTGATAATGCCGCGGCTGTTCCAGATGGGGCGCACCCCCAACAGTTTCATGCCAAAAGCAATCATCGCACCTTCATCACGCACTGAATCAGAAGCCCATAAAATGACGCCTTGCTTATTACGATCGCCAACTTCATGACCTTCAATATTGCCTTTTTCACCAGCCAAAACCGACGCTGCCAGTTGTTGGCCAATCTCGTAACCGACACGGGTGGGCAACAAACTGCCATCCAATGCATAGAAATTTCGTCCGGTGGGCAGGGAATCCGGCGTACGGATTGGATCATTGCCTTTACCTGGCGAAATAAAACGACCATTTAAGCCATTTAAAAGCGCTTCAATCTCTGCAGCGGGTGACATCTGCAATTTTTGATAGATAGCTTTGCCTTGCCCTTCATTGGAATCTGCATTATCCAGAATGGAGTTCATCATGGTGTCGAGTCCATCTGCTGACCAATCCCTACCAAAAACATGTAGACCAAGCGGCATAAAGGTTTCTTGAAAATTTGTCAGATAATGACCGACTTCATGCAACAGAAAATCATCATCAATGTCATCAAACCCTGCGCCACGAACCTGGAGTTCTTCATCCATGCTGGCAATCAGTTCATCACGCAGTCCCATGGTTTCGATTTGTTCACGCAGGCTGCGAATAGCACGCTCACGTGTCGCTTTATCTGAAGCCGCCTCGGCACTTTCAATCAGTTGACGTAATTGAAGCAAATCGTCATACAGTTCCGTGACAGCGAGCGGGGGAGTCAAATGATCGATAATAACGGCCTGTCCACGGCGTTTAGCCTGTATGCCTTCACCCACACCATCAACGATATATGGATAAAGTCCAGGCACATCACCAGCGATTATAGTCGGATAATCGTCCTCGCCCAGACCTACGCTGCGTTTGGGTAAAAACTCATAGGTGGAATGTCGACCGACATGCACCATGGCATCAGCGTTAAATGTTGACTGAATATAGTGATAAAACGCCAGATATTGATGAGGCGGGGGAAAGGACATATTGGCATGTAACAGTTCTTCATGAATTTCCCAGCCACGTGGAGGTTGCGGGCCGATAAACACATTGCCAAATTGCACGCCGGGTATCAGTAATTGATCATCCCATACCATCACTTTACCGGGAATTTTGCCCCAACCTCGAATCCCCTCAATCTGCATGTCCAACAGGGCATCATGTAATGATCCACTATGCTGCCAATCAGGTTGATGACCTTGAGCTGCTGCATCGATGATCTGTTGATAATCCTGTTCCAGCTGGGTTAATAAGTCTAATGCCCGGTCACGTCCTGGATGACGTAAACCATCCAACGCATGATACAAATCGGTGGAGGTTTGTTGCATAAACCCAGATAACAAATTCAGTTGAGACTGCCTAACCGTCACACTTTTCAATGCCAGCGCCTGATCAATGGCATCACGCATCCGCTGCCGTAAAGCGGCCAATGGTCCATCAATCATTTCGGCCTGTACCGTTGGTGGCAATTGTTTAAACCAGTTTGCGTACTCTTCAGCAGACATTGTCTGAGCCACTTTTGACATCGCGGATAACGCCGCAGCATCCTCTGGCAAATTCACACCCTGTATTTGCAGTCGATCCAGCAAGGCATCGGCATCTTTGGGTAATTCACCGGTTCGATAACCGGCTGCTTTCAGTGCATTTAATATTTCCAGCAGACTTTCAGGTACATTCAGGTTATCAGCACCAATATTATGTCTGCCCGGCGGATGGTTGTAATAGACAATGGCGACACGCTTATCGGCATTCTCTTTTTGTTGCAGATCCAACCAGCGCTGCATACGCTGAGCATGACGGTTTATTTGCGCCACAATTGGCAGACTTTGCGTCAGCTGAGCACCGGTTTGTTTGTCGATTTTCGCTGGCTCGGCCAACGCCAGAATCTGTGGCTGACTGACACCTTGCAACTCAGGCATGGCAATCCGGTAATGAATCGAATCACGCGGAATGCCCTGTGCTGAAAGAGAGTAGTCGGCCTCATTCAATTCATTCAACCGAATGCCTTTTAAAACCGGAACATTCAGTTCAGTAAATAATTGTTCAACCTGCTCACGACCATCACCACCGCCAATAACAAAATCCTGTAAAGAAACGATTCCCCAGGGTGTGTTCGGCAAAGACTCACTCATGAGATTTTTGATAGTCTTAATCGCTTCAACACTGGGTTCGCCCCAGGCGGCCAATACTGAAACACATTGACTCTTCAACGCCTGACAATACTGTTGATGTAAAGCCCATTCACCGGTTAAATCACCGGTATCATGATCCAGCAACCAGACAACGGGTTTTGTGGTCTCTAGTGGTTTGGTCAGTTCATTCAAACTCAGCCATTGTGTTTTGTCATCGGTATGCAGAGCAAATCGCAACACACCGACAGGTTGCGGCTCGGCTTTCTGTTGACCATCAGTTAATAACATATCCAGCAGACTTCGAGAGTTTGCAGTGGAACGATTTACCCAGTAAGCACGAGCCTGCAACCAGTTAACATACTCCGGATAGTTGGCTTGCAGGGCCTTTAACTCACTTGATAAACTTAATGATGTTTTGTTGCTAAGTATCTGTTCAGGAATAGATTGTGTAGCCGAGTCGCTATTTAAGGCGTTCAGTCGCTGGTCACTATGTAAAACATAGCGCTTTTGTGAAGTGCGGTATTGCCGGGCCAGTAAACGCTCAACCGGATCACCAAATACACCAACCATTAATACGCTGCCACTGTTATCTATTAACTGCTGCAATTCATCGTCACTTAGAGAATTAAGCTGACTGACCGTGCGGATTTGAACCTCAGCATTCGGTTTTTGTTGTAATAACTGATGTGCACCAGAGACCAGAGTTGGGGCAGAGCGATCTGACACAATAACCGTCACATTGCCTTCACTGGCATACAGATCAGTGCCCAATAGCGAAAACAAAGCAAACAAAAACACCAGCCGGGAAAGACACTTTGGAGAAGTTAATTTATAAAACATATGACATCCTGCCGCAGCAAAAGCAGCTACCAATTAGGTAAATAGCGGGCAGGGGAAAGTATGGGCGTAATCTCGGAAACGTTCAGGCACCCCGCCACGACTCCATCGTTAGCTTCGGGCCGGTCTCCGGACTTACAGCTTAGCTACAGGGCTGTTTCACCCTGAGCATCATTTCTCGTCTTCCCATACTGTCAAAGTACAGTGACTGTCGATCTATCAAGCCGATAGCGACCAGAGCTATGAAATAACTGTTTACCGTTGCGGGGGCAGTACAGGAATAACCAACTTAATAGCGTACCTGTTTCCCGTTTAACCTTTAGTGCATGCATCAATAAAGGCACCTGAAACTGCAGGCGATAATACAGAGAAATCATCATCAGTCAAATGACCTGATGATTTAGACAAATAAAAAACCGTGCCGAATCAACGTCAGCACGGTTTTTCAGATTTACATAATGATGAAAGCGTTAACGATATCGACGACGTAATAAATCATTGATCAGACATAAAAATACATAAAAAACCACAACAGGTGCCAGGCCATAGAGCAGCCAGGTTTGCAGTTGTGGTAAATACGGCAGTGACAGCGCCATTGCAATAGTAAACCAGACGTATGCCACATAAAGCATCAGGAATAAAAGGCCTTCAAACCGATTCAAGATGCCGCCCAAAAAGAATAATGGCAAACACAAAATCGCAACACCCAACATTACCGGTACGTCAATTTGCATAAGTTGTTCGCTGGCTAGTAACGGGGTGGGGGAGAACAAACCCGATAACCCCAAAACTGCCAGAATATTAAAGATATTACTGCCCACCACATTTCCAATCGCAATATCCCGTTCACCTTTGATGGTCGCAACAATGGAGGTCATTACCTCGGGTAAAGAAGTTCCCGCCGCGATAATCGTTAAGCCAATAACAGCTTCACTCACACCAAACGACGAAGCAATAGTGACCGCACTTTGCACCAACCAGCGTGCACCCAGCACAAGTAACGCCAAGCCAATGATAATGAGCATCACGTTTAACCAGGTAGGAGCTGGCTTTTCATCTACCTCACTGTTATCGATACCGGTTTTTTTACCCTGATAAAACAGAAAAACCGTATATAAAACAACACCTGCAAACAGAATAGTAGCTTCAAGTTTGCCTATCATGCCATCCTGAATCATCCATAATGCCATCACACTAATAGCGATCATGATGGGGACATCTTGACGAATCAGTTGCTGTGAAACTATCAGTGGCATGATTACAGCGGCCAGTCCAAGAATAAACAGAATATTAAAAATATTACTGCCCACCACATTGGCTATGGCCAGCTCAGCTTGTCCGGAAAAAGCCGCTTTAACACTCACAGCCATCTCAGGGGCACTGGTACCAAACGCCACAACGGTTAACCCAACCACCAAAGCCGGGATACCAAAACTGATTGCTAACCGGGATGCTCCCTTGACCAATAATTCAGCACCAGTAATCAGCAAAATTAACCCTGCACCCAACATAAACCACGTCATCTTTATTCCTTTGAAGGTTTTACGATAAGTGACCCCATCATAAAACTTAGTTATTAATTAATTACTCAATGTGTTTCTTAATTTATTTACATAATGGCGTCCAGTTTCTTTTGCATTTCTTCAGCAGAGGGACGTAACTGGGGCAACCCTTTACGCAGCCGGTGCTGTCCCATCCAATAGACAATTGGCGCCGCGATAAATACCGATGAACTGGTACCAATCACAATGCCAAACAGCATGGGCAAAGCAAAACTGGCAACCGCACTTCCGCCGGCAACCGCCATAGGAATCAACGCCAGAAAAGTGGTGACTGAAGTAAATACCGTACGGGTTAATGTTGATGTGATACTTTCATTAAGTAACTCCAACATCGGTTTATCAGGTGTCAGCCGCAGATTTTCCCTGACCCTGTCAAACACCACTACTTTGTCATTGACTGAGTATCCGATCAACGCCAATAACGCAGCGACTGCTGTAAGGTTAAACTCCACGCCGGCCAATACAAAAAAACCGATGGTTTTGGTTAAATCCAAACCAATGGTTAATGTAGCCGCCAGCGCAAAGTGGTACTCAAACCGGATCCACAAATAGGCCAGCATGCCAAAACCGGCAAATACAATCGCCAGAATGGTTGCATCACGAAAATCACTACTGACCTTTGGCCCCACCAATTCCACTCGTGGAAAACTGGCTTGCGCAGATATTTCCGTCACTGCCGATTTGATTTCGTCTACCGTTTTGCCGCTGGCGACCTGTTCAGCACCTTCCATTGGTAAACGCACCAGATAATAATCATCGTCACCAAACTCCTGAATAGCAGCTTGCGAAAAGCCCTTGTCTTGCAAGGCCTGACGCAGCTGTTCGACATCGGTGTCGGGTGCCGCGATCTCCATCACCGTACCACCGCTAAAGTCGATGCCATAATGCAGCCCCGGCTGGAAGAATAAGCCTATGGATGCCAATGACAAAATAGCAGAGGCGGTAATCCCGATAAAACGACCTCGCATGAAATCGATCTTGCTGTTGCTGAGTCGATCCAGGCTTTTAATACCGGAAATTTCCAGTAGAGCCTGTTTTGGCATTTTGCTGATCCGCCACTCCATCAGTAACCGGGTGAATGAAATTGAGGTAAACATGGAAGTAATAAGACCAATGGCCATTGCCACCGCAAAACCTCTAACCGGACCACTACCAAACATAAACAACAAACTGATCGCGATCAGTGAAGTGATATTGGAATCCAGAATCGTGCTGTAAGCGCGTTTGAACCCCGCATCGAGTGCAATAAACGCTCGTTTCCCGCGACGGGTTTCTTCACGGATCCGTTCATTTATCAGAATATTGGCATCCACTGCCATACCAATACTCAGAATAATCCCGGCAATCCCCGGTAGCGTCAAAGTAGCACCTAATAAGCTCAATACACCAAATATCAGACCAATGTTGAGTGTCAGACTCAGACTGGCTATCAAGCCCCAGCTGCCATAAATCGCCAGCATAAATAACAACACCAGCAAGGCACCTATTATCCCCGTGGTGATGCCCATTGAGATCGAATCGCTGCCTAAATCAGGGCCCACGGTACGTTCTTCAATCACATTAAGTGGCGCAGGCAAGGCACCTGCACGTAGCAGCAAGGCAAGTTCATTCGCTTCAGCGACAGTAAATGCGCCACTGATCTCACCACGCCCCCCGGCAATGACACTGCGAATAACGGGTGCCGTGATCACCTCATCATCCAATACAATTGCCAGAGAACGCCCAATATTGTTTTGGGTCATTTCCGTAAATAGCCGGGCACCTTCTTTATCCAGCACAAAACTGACGACCGGCTGACCGGACTCCTGACTAAAGACCAGATTGGCATCCTGAATATGTTTTCCCTCAAGTACAACGCGTGCCTCTAACGCATAGACTTCTTCTGTATCAAAGCCTTTCGCTTGAATAACTTCTTTGGAATCGGCATTGGCGGCCCAGTGAAAGGTCATTTTTGCTGTAGTGCCCAGCAAAGAGCGGATATAACTTGGATCATCCACACCGGGTAATTGCACTAAAATGCCATCGCTGCCTTGCTTGGTAATAGTGGGATCCACCAGACCACTCTCATTAAGCCGTTGTCTGACTACTTTTAAGCTATGTTCAACCGCATCTTTAGTGAGTTTTTCACTATGGGCTTTTGTCGGCGTGATGGTGAGTCGAGCACTATCATCTTCAAGAGAAAATAATGCTAATCCCCCTTTTGGATCTTTTACAAAGCTACGAACAATTTGCTGGATCTCGTCCAAGCGATTGGTATCTTTTGGGGTAATCACCAGCTGATTTTTAGAAACCGCTATCGGTTGAATAAAAATCCGTTTTTCACGCAGGGCATCCTTAATTTGCTCAGCTAACTGCTGATGATTGTTTAACCGTAAATCATCAATATCCACCTGCATCAGCAAATGAGATCCGCCGCTTAAATCAAGACCTAATTTAAAGGTATTGTCGGTAAACCAGGAAGGTAAATGTTGTGCCGTTGACGCGGGCAACACATTAGGCAATGCACTGAGCAGGCCCAGAATAATAATCAGGCTGAATACCACAGCCCTTGAATAGAAGGAACGCATACATAATCCTCGAAGATGACTTCGTTATTAAAAAAAGTTTAATAGTGGGATTAGTAGAGGCTTGGTGGTGCGCGATTGAGCGGTAAATGATATTTGGCATTGCAGGGGATCAGCAATGTTAGATAACCTGAGGCATCAGTCTGCAGCAGTATCGCGACAGGAAGAGACAATAAGCTGGAAAACACAAACCAGTGGTGTTCGTTATCCCCATCATATGTGTTTGGCGCTGGCAGATTTTTTAGATCCAGCAGTGAACGGAAATGTTCTCGATGATTCGCTAAGGTAAGCTGATTAAAATCAGCAACAAAACCGGAATCGCTTGACAGGCTTGCCTGACGAAAATCTATCCAGCTGGTAAATGCCAGACCATTTAGCAACAACAGAAATACACACAGCTGCCAGAAATTGGCAGGGCGCTGGTCAAGCTGTTGTGTTTGGAAATGTTTCATGAACTTATTCGCAATGAAGAGCACAAATTGTGAGCTTCGCCGCTAAAACAGTCAATCAAAATTACAGCAAACATCCAACTATTTTAAGGAAGGTATTTTATGGGGTTATTAATGGAAGGCCAGTGGGTCGATCGCTGGTATGACACAGATTCCAATCAGGGCAAATTTATTCGCAGCAAATCGCAATTCCGTAATTGGGTTACCGCCGATGGCAGAGCCGGGGCCAGTGGAGAGGGTGGTTTTAAAGCGGAAGCAGGGCGTTATCATTTATATGTTTCTCTGGCCTGTCCATGGGCACACAGAACCTTAATCTTTCGTAAGCTCAAAGGTCTGGAAGATATGATTTCGTTATCCGTGGTCAATCCATTGATGCTGGAACATGGCTGGACCTTTGACTATGCTGAAGGAGTGATTGAAGATCCGCTGTATCAGGCGAAATTTCTGCATCAGATATATACCACTGCCGATCCAACCTACAGTGGCCGCGTTACGGTACCGGTGTTATGGGACAAACAACAAAATGTGATGGTCAGCAATGAGTCGGCAGAAATTATCCGTATGTTCAACAGTGCGTTTGATTCGATTGGTGCCAAAGCCGGTGACTATTATCCCAGGGCGTTAAGACAGGACATTGATGCCATCAATGATGATGTCTACGACAACATTAATAATGGCGTTTATAAAGCGGGTTTTGCCACCACACAACAGGCCTATGAAGAGGCGGTTTATCCCTTATTTGACTCACTGGACAAGGTTGAAGAACGTCTGAGCAAAAATCGCTATTTAGTCGGTAATGATCTTACCGAAGCCGATTGGCGATTGTTTACTACCTTGATTCGCTTTGATGCCGTGTATCACGGCCATTTCAAATGCAACCTGAAACGGATTGAAGATTATCCGAATCTTTCTGAATACGTTCGCGAACTCTATCAGTGGCCTGGTGTTGCAGAAACTGTCAATATGCAGCATATCAAGAACCATTATTATCGTAGCCATACCACCATTAATCCGACAGGTGTGGTCCCAGCCGGGCCAATTTTACATCTTGATAAGCCACATTCACGCGTTGATATTAATGCAGGGTGACAAGTTGATAAATTCGACTATGCATTTATCCACACCAAACTCACCGCAAAAGAATTCACTGAATGGATGCTATTTCCATCTTCTTGAAAACTTAAGGTTTAGTTAAGGATTATCGTCGTAGCATTAGCCTCATTTTAAATAATGGGGCGAATTTGTGGAAAAGCACACGGGATGTAAAAGGCTGATTTACGCTTTAGGTTATTCATTGCAGGGGCTGATTGCGGCACTGCGGTTTGAAACCGCTTTCAGACAGGTCTTTTTAGTATTATTGGCAGCCGGTGGGGTAAGTTTTTTTCTGCAAGTCAGCCCGGTTGAACGATTAGCCTTGATTGCCGTGTTATTGCTCTTAGTGTTGGTAGAAGCACTGAACTCGGCGATTGAATGCGTTGTTGATCGTATCAGTACCGAGCATCATCTGTTGTCAGGCCGAGCCAAGGACTATGGTTCTCTGGCGGTGCTTATTGCCATTATTATCGCTCTGGCCACCTGGCTGACCATCTTGTGGCCATTGATAGGGTGAGGCTGATGATGACTAAATTACAGTCTTTTTTTGGTCCTTATCTGATATTGATCAAGCTGCTTCTTACCGGCTTGATCATTCTGAGTTTATCGCGTCTTGGCTTAGTGGTGTGGCAGTGGGACAGGGTGACTGCTGCCAGTTCTCTCTCCACTGTTTTCTGGCAAGGTCTTCGTGCCGATTTGATTATGATGGGCATGTTGCTTGCGCCATTGGCACTGGCGTTGCCTTTAGTAGCTAATCGACTGGGATGGAAGGTATGGCAAAATCTGCTGCTGGTCTGGGGCGTGATGATTATTGTCATTATCAGCTTTATGGAAGCCTCAACGCCTGCTTTTATCAGTCAGTATGATCTGCGTCCTAACCGCTTGTTTGTTGAATATCTGCGTTATCCGAAAGAAGTATTTGCCACCCTCTGGCAGGGCTTTCGCTGGCCGTTACTGATCGGCCTGACGCTGACGATTATTTCCGGCAGTGTGGCCGTAAAACTGTTGCAGCGCTGGCTGAACGACCATCAGCAACCCTGGCCGGTTTGGAAGATATGGCTGAGCTGGCCACTTCTGATCATCTTACTGGTTTTAATGATTCGTTCTTCTATTGGACACCGGCCTGCTAACCCTGCCAGTTTTGCGCTGACATCCGATGCGATGGTCAATAGTCTTATTTTGAACTCTGCCTGGTCTGTGTATTTTGCTATTTACAATATGCAGCATGAATCAAATGCTGCTGAAGTTTATGGGACGATGACAAATGAAGCGATCATGGCTGAACTTCATAAAAACTATCCATGGATTGGCATAGATCCTCAAAGTAAATTCCCAACTTTGAATACCCGACCAGCGACTGTGCATCGTGATAAGCCACTCAATCTGGTGATTATCCTGCAAGAAAGTATGGGAGCAACATTTGTTGAATCGCTTGGCGGTGAACATGCTGTCACTCCAGAACTTGAACGCCTTAAACAAAAAGGGTGGTGGTTTGAACAGCTTTATGCCACCGGCACACGTTCAGTTAGGGGTATCGAGGCGGTAATCAGTGGCTATTTGCCCACGCCGGCACGCAGTGTAGTCAAGCTATCGCTGTCACAGCAAAACTTTTTTACCATCGCCGACTTGTTAAAACAACAAGGCTACTTTACCGAGTTTATCTATGGTGGAGAATCACACTTTGACAATATGGCGAGTTTTTTTATCGGTAACGGCTTTGAATCGGTCATTGATCAGCATGATTACGAAGATCCCGTTTTTACCGGTAGTTGGGGGGTATCCGATGAGGATTTACTGAATAAAACCCATCAGCAGCTGCAACAAAAGCATGCGGAAGGGGAACCCTATTTCAGTCTGGTGTTCACTTCCAGTAATCATTCACCCTATGAATTCCCGGAGGGTCGTATTGAATTGGATAACCCTGTCAAACAAAGTAATACCAATGCAGTGAAATATGCTGATTATGCATTGGGTCAGTTTTTTGATAAAGCCATGCAAAGTGATTACTGGGAAAACACCTTGTTCCTGGTCATTGCCGATCATGATTTAAATGTTTATGGCGATGCACTGGTGCCTATTGAGCGTTTTCAAATCCCCGGTTTAATTTTAGGGGCAGATATCACACCGCGCAGCATAGCTACCGTTGCCAGCCAGATTGATATGGCACCGACTTTATTGTCACTGATGGGGATTAGTGCGGCGACACCGATGATTGGTCGCGATTTAAGTCAGGAAAGCGAGCAACAGTCCAAAGGGCGGGCTTTAATGCAATTTGCCGATTATTACGCCTTGATGCAGGGTGAAAAAGTGACTGTGCTCAGACCGCAAAACACCGCCCTGGAAGGTCATTATTCACCGGTCAGCCGACACTTGAATATTATCGGACCTGCAGCGGCAGATGATGAACACGAAGCGTTGGCGCATGTGTTATTGCCATCCTGGCTCTATCGCGAGCAACGCTATGACATGCCTCTGGGAAGAGCGGATTTATTGCCGTAAATGCCTGCATATCAATCAACAGCCTGAAGATGATATACAGCTCGCTTTCAGACTTTTTATTGTTTTTTTGGATTAAAACTTAGCTTAAGTTTTTCTTAAGTATCCGACACTATTCTTGCTAACCATAAACATCAGGAGATGATTTATGGAAGCAACAACCCTACAAAACCCGACACATCATAACGAAAAAACCTGGCAACAACGTTTGTTGTTTCCGCATAAATCATTGTCATTAATTGATGAGCAATCCAGCGAACAATCCGTGGTAAAAGCCTTTATCAGCAAGCGTTTTAATGACGCTTTTGGTGCTGAAATTCAGCATTTCCTGCCATATTTTCTTACCAGTCAGATGGATGGCTTGATTGATTCTGCCATTGGCTTTCAACCGGTTCAGCAGCAATCACTGTTTCTTGAACAGTACCTTTCACATCCTGTTGAAAAAACTTTGAAACTACAGGGGATTATTACCAACCGTGCCGAAATGGTGGAGATCGGTAATCTGGCCGCCAGTTTTAACAGTGGCAGTCCATTGTTGTTTATCTTGCTGGCAGCAGTATTACATCAAGCTAATTATCAGTGGGTGGTTTTTACGGCCACCCGGCAAGTCAGACACCTCATCGACAAATTACAGCTATCGACTATTTCATTAGGCGTTGCCGATCCACAGCGCCTAGTCGATAAAAACCAGCAATGGGGAAGTTATTATCTTCATCAACCCGTTGTATTGGCCGGTCATTTGTCCACTGCTATCGCACACCTGCGTCAGCATCAGGTAATCCAATCCTTACTGGTGACATACCAGGATTTTATCGACAAAACAGCCGAGATGATTGCTCGATGAACGATACGATTTTGCAATATCTGGAAAAACTGGCAACTGCAGAACCGCAGAAAATATGTGCCCGTGATGACGTTCAGCAGCTGACCCGCCGGCAGTTATTAGAGCAAGTTGAAATCGTTGCCAGGGAATTACTGAGTTACCAGCATCAGGTTATAGGTTTGCTGGCAGATAACGGCGTGCCATGGGTAATCATTGATCTGGCGGCTCAGCGTGCGGAGGTGGTTTTGCTACCGTTGCCGTTATTTTTTACCTCTGATCAGCTGCAACATGCGCTGACAAGTTCAGGTGCGGTGGGACTGATTCATGATCGTCCACTGACATTCGACGCTGATTTTTTGGCGCAAAGTTTCATGCTGGACAGTTTGCCAATGCACTTTACCACTTGTCGACAGTCAGAGAGCATCACGCTTCCTGCAGGCACAGCAAAAATCACCTTTACCTCGGGATCTACAGCCGATCCAAAAGGAGTCTGCCTTAGTAACCACAACCAGTATCAGGTCAGCCAGAGTTTATTAAGCGTTTTGCATATGCAAAATGTACGACATCTGGCCTTACTGCCATTAAGTACATTGCTGGAAAATATTGCCGGTCTTTACACACCCTTATTAAGTGGCGGAGAGGTGATATTGCTCAGCATGAAAAAAACCGGCTTTTCCGGCAGCCTTGCTGGCAATCTCCAGTCATTACTGAACACACTCTCCCATTATCAACCTGACAGTCTGATCCTGGTTCCGGAATTATTGTCCGCTTTGGTCCTGGCGGCTGAACAAGGCTGGCAGCCTCCGCAGTCTTTGCGATTTATTGCTGTCGGTGGAAGCCGGGTAGCCAGCGAACTGATTGAACAGGCTCGTCGCTATGGGCTGCCTGTATATGAAGGATATGGTTTATCGGAATGTAGTTCCGTTGTCAGCCTGAATACACCAGGCCATGACAAGCCGGGAACGGCAGGCAAGCTGCTGCCACACGTCACCATCCAGATTGAAGCAGGTGAAATCACCGTCACCGGCAATGGTTTTCTTGGGTATATCGGTAAAGACACTTCTCCCGGAAATAGTATTGCAACAGGTGATATGGGCTATCTGGATCAGGACGGTTTTTTAGTTATTTATGGTCGTAAAAAGCAACTGCTGATTTCCAGTTATGGTCGAAATATTAATCCTGAGTGGGTAGAAAGTGAGGTGCTGGCGCACCCCGAAATCCTGCAATGCATTCTGTTTGGGGATGCAAAACCATTTTGCACAGCCTTTATCTACAGCAGTTTAAGTGATGCCAGGATGGAAAGCTGGCTCACACAAGTCAATCAAAGGCTGCCGAGCTATGCTCAAATCATCAAGTGGCGACGTCTCGAACACCCATTAACGGTGAAAGATGGATTATTAACCTCCAATGGTCGTCCACGACGCCAGCGTATTTTTGCTTTTTTTCAACATGAATTGGAAGCCATCTATCAGGAGTCACAGTATGGGATTTTTTGACACACTCTGCCAGCAGACTGAGGTTGAGCGACAACAGTTGTTCTCTGCTCCGATTATCAATCAGGCGATGCGGGGTGAAGTAACGCTGGAGCTTTATATCGCCTTTCTAGCGCAGGCTTATCATCACGTAAAGCATACCGTTCCATTACTGATGGCTGTCGGCTCACAATTGCCGGAACATTATGAGTGGTTACGGGAAGCTGTTGCGGAATATATTGAGGAAGAGCTCGGGCACCAGGAGTGGATTCTGAATGATATCGCTGCCTGCGGTCATGATAAAGAATTGGTACGAAACAGTCGTGCAAATTCTGCCACCGAGCTAATGGTAGCCTATGCATACGATATGGTTTTTCGCGTCAATCCTCTTGGATTTTTTGGCATGGTTCATGTTCTTGAGGGCACCAGTATTGCCACCGCCGATAACGCCGCGACAGCGATTCAAAATGCGTTGTTCTTACCTGACAAAGCGTTTAGTTATTTACGTTCACATGGTGCTCTGGATCAGGAACATATGAAGTTTTTTGAAGGTTTAATGAACCGCATAGACGACCCTTTGGCACAACAACAGATAATTCACAGCAGCAAGATGTTTTATCGTCTGTATGGTGATATTTTCCGGAGCCTGACCATATGAAGACGTCGCTGAATTTACAATCCATCACTATCGTTTTAACAGGTGCAACCGGAGGGCTGGGCACGGCACTGGCAAAAGCGTTGTCTGCCCAGGGTGCGTTATTGGTTTTGTGTGGACGAAATTATATCCAGCTGGAACAGCTTAATAACGCATTGGGTGGTCAACACCACTGCGTTGCCAGCGATTTGACCACCAGTTCGGGAAGACAGGCAGTAGTCGCTTATTGCCAGCAGTTTTCCCGTGGAATTGATGCCTTAATTAATAATGCGGCCAGCAATCATTTCGGTCCCCTCAAAGCGATGAACGAAATCACCGTGCAGCAGATGCTGGTGACTAACTTGTTGGTACCCATCGAATTGACACGTTTATTACTGCCGATACTGGCAAAATCGGATAACGCCCAGATTATCAATATCGGTTCGGCATTCAGTCGGTTGGGATTTCCGGGATTCAGTGTCTATAGCGCCTGCAAGTTTGGGCTGCGGGGATTTACCGAAGCGATGCGTCGAGAATTGGCGGATACCACTATTACGGTTCGTTTGTTTGCACCACGAACCATTAGCACCGCAATGAATGATGACAACGTGACAGCGATGAATAAAGCTCTGGGAAACCAAAGTGATAGTGTTGAAAGTGTTGCCGAGCAGTTTGTCAATTTTTTTCAAAAAAATCACCAGAGTGAGCAGTTTTTAGGCTGGCCGGAACGCTTTTTCGGTTGGCTTAACTCCATTAATAGTCGATGGATAGATCAAGGCCTCGCCAAAAAACTCCCAGTGATTCAACGTTATTGGACAGGAGTAACAAAATGAAAAAAATATATGTGGCTTTTTATGGCCTGTTATTAGCGGTCTTCAGTTTATCTGCCCAGGCAATCTCACCTGAAGCATTGCCATTACAATCTGCCTGGGAGCATGCCAATTATGAATTAACTGACAAACAGCAGATTGAGGCATTTGAAAAATTAACTTCCAAAGCGGATGAGATAAAAAAACACTCACCGGAACAAGCGGATGTCTTAATCTGGCGGGGAATTATCTATGCCAGCTATGCTGGCATTAAAGGCGGTCTGAGTGGATTATCCATGGCGAAAACAGCTAAAGCTGATTTGGAAAAAGCACTTGAAATTGATGAACAGGCACTGAATGGTTCGGCTTATACTACCTTGGGGACTTTGTACTACAAAGTGCCTGGTTGGCCATT
>NZ_JAJAEO010000047.1 GCF_020447225.1 Methylophaga pinxianii
ACACGTTACAGCAAATCAGACGATGCCTTGCTGTTGCCACTGATTGAGAATTTGTGTGACAAACGTGCAACCAATGGCTATCGACGTATTACGGCGCATTTAAATCGCCAGTTAAAATCGGGAGAGCATGCATTTGTGAAAGTTAATCCAAAGCGGATTTATCGCATCATGCGCCTCAATAATTTGCTGTTACAAAAGCATACTGGTCGTGTTGGTGATAATCGAGCGCATGAAGGCAAGGTTATTACCCTTCACTCCAACACACGTTGGTGCTCAGATGGGTTTGAGATCGGCTGTTGGAATAAAGAAAAAGTCCGAGTGGTGTTTAGTCTCGACTGCTGCGACCGTGAAGTCATGAGTTATGTAGCTACCACCGCTGG
>NZ_JAJAEO010000135.1 GCF_020447225.1 Methylophaga pinxianii
CCCCCCCCCCAGCCTAAGAGGAAGTGACCTTATTACTCCACCTTCCATTACTCCAGGGCCTGGAGGTGCTACTAAGTTTATCCGAATTTCATCCGGATGGTCACCTATGAATGGGAGTGTTACTGCAACGTGTCCAGTGAATACAGATCTAGTTGGAGGAGCATGTTCCCGAAGAGATTCCGAAGATGAATCTGGTGGTATTCAGCAAGGTGAAAGTGGAAATGGATGGCGATGCTGGCATAACTTTGAATGGGATTCCAGGGTGAGGGCCACAGCATTCTGCGCGGAACAGTGAAAACAAAGCTAACAATCTATCGGCCGAATCTAGATCGGGTTTGATCATGACACTGCTTACTCATATAAATAGCTAAGAGATGATACGAATGGGGTGCGAGAATTTCAGAAAGGTCTACTGCACACTAATTGGGAATTATTACTTTATAACCGGCTCGGACCAATATCCGGTTATTGATTCAAATCAGTGAGATAGACCTATAGAGTGCATAGTGAATTAATCCAATTGAGGCATTCTTATGAGTCCTATCCGAATTCGTTTTGACCACGAAACAGCATATACCCGTGACTGGCTGACGGATAATGAAGCCGAAGCACAGCGAATACTGGCCACCTACAAGGCCAGAGAGGTAAGCCCAAGATGTGAATGTACTGACAAGATGCCGCCTATGTATATTGCGCATCGAACGCGCTATTACCTTGCTCGCAATCCTGGTACCGGAACACTGCATTCCCCAGAATGCCCATCGTTTGAGATGGAAAAAGAAGATAGCGGCAGGATCACATACGAAAGTGATGTTATCAAACCTAAAAATGATGGCACATTGTCATTAAAGATCCTTGCACCACTGGCACATAAGATTGTCGATAGATCACCTAAAGAAGCCAGAGATATCGACGCAATGGTGCCACCAAGACCGAAATCACCCACGGCTAAACGAGAAGCCATGTCTTTGACAGGCCTGCTTGCTTTGATGTGGGAGGAGGCAGAACTGAACCGTTGGCATCCAGGCTTTAATAATCGGCGTATTTGGGCAGTGGCCAGAACCCGTCTCTTGGATGTCGCACAAAGACTCAATACCAAGCGTATTAACGTTGCAGATGTCTTGTATATACCTGAACATTTTAACGAATCTCAAAAAGACGCCATTGATGCTCGAAGAAAAGAGGCATTTAAACGCATCATGACCAAAACCAGTACCGTCACTAAGTACATGATGGTTGTCGGGGGGATTCGTAAAATATCAGTTCAAGAGAAGTCGGTTGCGATCACACTTCGTCATCAAAGTGAGTCGGTGAAATATTGGGGATCTCAGCACGTACTCAAAAAACTCAACAATGGTCCTGTTATAGAGATACTAAGTGATGTAAACGATCCGCGCCTGGTCTACACATTGATGATCGTGAGTCGTGATATTGATGAGGTTCTGCATATTCAGGATATCGGCTTTTTAGTAACTGATATTCACATGATTCCAACTTATTTTGAGCAAGATAGACTGATGACAGAAAAGCTGGTCATGGAAGGGCATAAATTTATCAAAACAATGCGCTACGACGGCTCCAAAGATTCTGTATTTCCAGACTACTTGCTGGTGGATAATCCCTATAAAATACTGCCTTTGGCCATCTTCAGAACGTTCGCATCTGAGACTGCAATCGAGCAACGCCATCTATCAAAAGAGCGATGGAAAGAGAAATACGGGCGATACTGGATATGGGATATGGAAAAACAAGGTGAGACTGTTCCTGATTTTTCGACTTTTGGGCTATCGTAAATATGTTAGAGATATCTTTAATCGTAGTGATGTTCGTCTTTATATCGATATGTTTTTTTCCTGTCATAGATTATCTAGCTTACGCGATTGATTATTTAATCAATGAGCTTTTCTAATGAGAAACTACTATACCGACACCACTTATTACCTATCTACATCGCATTTTACTTCTAGCTAATAAAAACTAATTTTGTGAACCAATCGCCTTGCATGCATAGCCGCATCGTAATAACATTGACGTAACTAGGTTTCTAACTCTTCATTAATTTGATGAGTAAGAACTGGAACTGGCCCAGCGCAACAACTGCCAGTCTCAACTACCCGGACGGGAAATATTATTTCCCATTCGGGGACTAGTATTTCCAATTCGGGTTTTTCTGTTTTTAAGAGGAGAAACCTAATGGAAGTACTAGATCAAACAGTTTGGATTCATATCAATTACCGTACTTGGCAGGGCAAAAAAACCCTGACACGCGATGAGCTAAACCGATATGCCGATCCAGACAAGACCCCACCTGAAGATCTAATCACCCCCGGTACTAAAGCAATTGCAGATCCTGAGAAGCTGAAGCGTATTAACAGCCTTGGGAAACGTATTCATCGGGAATGTGAAAAGGTCTGTCTCAAAGCGTTTGGTGCTTATGGCACTTCAATCGAAGCTGGTGAATCTTTACTGGTTAGATTGCAGAGTCTGAAAGATGAGCATGAAGCGTTAATCACCGAGTATTTGGATAGCTATGAGCAATCCAATGCTGAATGGATAGCCGAACATCCCGCTTGGGAAGAATGGCTTCGCAATTCCATGATGAGACGCGGTGAAATTGAGAATCGGTTCAAGTTTGAATTTCAAGCTTACAAAATCACAAGTGGCGGCCAAGGGGCACTGATGAACGATGGTCTTCAACAAGAGCAAAATGGCTTGTTGGGACAGTTGTTATCGGAAATCGAAAAAATGGCAAAAGATGCTTGGGTGACCTCCTTTGAAAATCGGGACAAAGCCGGCCAAAAATCTTTATCGCCCATTCGCACTATCCTGAACAAGCTCAAAACACTGAGCTATATCAGCGGTAAGGTGGATGTAATCATCAAACGAGTTAATGACGTTCTTGACTCCATGCCAAAAACCGGTCCGATTGAAGGTGCCGATCTCTCATCAGTTTGTGGGTTATTAAACCTGTTAGGTTCGTACAGAAGAATGACGGACTTTATTAACCAGGTGCCACAACATCAAAACGATGTGTTGGATCAAGTTGAGGAAGATGAAGACGATTTATTAGTGGCTTCAGAGCAGACACAAACTGTCAGCGAAGAAGTTGTTGATGAACAGACCGATGAGCAATCAGAAGTTGAAGTTTCCATCCCCTCTAATCCTAAACCTGTAGCGCAACCAGCTGCATTTTGCTTCTAAAGGAGTATGTTATGAGCCAATCTACTTTGGTTAAATCACTCCCCATTGTCGCAAAGGCACTGGGGCGCAACATGGGTGTTCGTGTGGAAGTGGATGCTGGTCATCCACGGACAGACGGTAATGTTATTTATTTGCCGTCTTTGCCGTTGGAAGATCCCGGTGTGGAAATACTGGGACTTGGCTTTATCATCCACGAAGCAGGACACATACGTTACAGCGACTTCAGTATTGATTACGGCCAGTTATCTCCTATTGTGAGAAAACTGGCTGGAATCATGGAAGACATCCGAATGGAGAAGTGCATTATCCGGGATTATCCGGGCGCACCTAAAAAGCTTGCGAACTTAGTTCAAAAGCTTGTCCATGATGGATTCTTTGAGCCAGTCACTACTGATACTTCACCAGCTGGGGCGTTATGTGGGTATTTGCTTCACAAAGGGCGTGCACGGGTGCTTGGTCAATCCGCTTTAGATGACTATGCACAAACCGCGCAGACTATTCTCGAAGGGTATATGACGCCTCTGGCCATGACACGGATTAACAGTGTTATGGCTCGGGTGTCAGGTGCCAGGACTGAAGGTGAAATCGTTGAACTTGCTCGCGAGGTTGCCCAAATTCTGGAAGAGGAGAGTCAACGCACCGCACCACCACAAAATAGTAATCAAAGCCAGCAGCAACAAGCTGGCAATGATTCACAAGATCAAGACCAGACATCTGATCCGAGCCAGAACCAGCAAACCGGTGATGGCGATGATTCAGACCAAGGTTCAGATCAAGGGGACGATGACGCACAAGGCGATGATGGCGATATGCAATCAGGCCAAGGTGATGTCGATGCAAATGATGATTCATCATCAAATGCGGGTACAGCGTCCAGCGACGACACATTAGATGCAGACAGTGACACCGGTAACGGTCAATCCTCCAGTTCAACGGGGGATATGTCACAAGAAGCGTTTGATGCAGCCGTGCAAGCCATGAAAGACATTCTGGCCACATCAGAAAGTGACTCAAAGGACTTGCCTGGTGATATCAGTGATGCATTTGAACAACTCATTAAAAATGAGATTCAAGAAGCAGCAAATGAGCGTGGAAATCCTGCTGTTAGCATGAATCCAACTCACATTACTGATTTAACATCACCAGGCGATCACCAAAAGGCACTTGATGATGCTCAAGCAGCAACAGCTGCATTACGGTCCAGACTAGTCCAATTGGTTCAATCCCAAACTAAAGTGAAGCGAAAGACTTCACGGAATGGGCGCAGGTTGAATGACCGAAAACTACACCGAATAAAAGCAGGTAACTTATCGGTGTTTAAGTCGGCCAGTCGCAAGAAAGCGGTTAATACGGCAGTACAGGTCTTGCTTGATAGGTCAGGGTCTATGCGTAAAGGCATGACGATGGCTTCGAGATCCACACTGTCACTAACTGCAGCAATGAAAAATGTACCTCACTTGTCAGTCGGTGCAGCAATATTTCCCGGTTCAATGGGAACAGCTGTGACTGTTTTGACAAGACAAGATCAAACAATGAATCAAACTGCTGGGTATTATCCAGAGGTTCAAGTTGAAGGTTGCACTCCGTTGCTACCTGCATTGATCTGGTCAGGGGATAACCTGGTCGCTCAAAAAGAAGAACGAAAAATTCTTTTTGTAGTAACTGATGGCGCTCCTGATGATATGCAAGACTGTATCAAGACGATAAAAGACTTGAGACAGGGTGGCATAGAGGTATACGGCATTGGCATCAACGTTCGAGAAAAGATGATGTCAGCCTTGTTTGGTAATGAGCATGTTTGTATTGAGCATGTGGGAGAACTTGCGGAAGCAACCTTCTCACTGCTCGAAACGACATTACTTGCTGCCTGACACTTGATAGCTTAAAAGCTAGACGTACCAACCATTAAACCCCCGAAAGGGGGTTTTTTTTATAACCGGCTTGGACCAATATCCGGTTATTCATTGAGCCAAACCGTCAAAACTTTTCTAATGCGAACCATGAAGAAAAAGGCCAACGGTTTTATATCAGCTACCAAGATTGCACAGCGCAGTTTCTGTGAGAAGCAACTCGTGCTTGATGAGCAATATGGTCAGCATGAAACAGACATTCAAAGACAGCGACGTGAAAGAGGTGACGAGGAACATCTTCGACATCACCTTGAAGCACAGCGTTACGGATCTAGCCGTGATAGCCGGTGCTTCATTGCTACCGAGCTTTATGGTCCCGTTGCAAAAGAAACAGAGCAGCTGAGGCTGTTCCGTGACAGATATCTTCAAAGAAGTTACTTGGGCCGTATTTTCACCAGTGCCTATTACGAGCTTTCCCCAACGGTTGTGCGTTTGATGCAGCGCTATCCCCTGGTCAGAAAAATCATTAAACCCATTATCAACTGGATCGTTAAAAAGGTGAGCATCAATGGCTGAAGCCTATTATCTCGCTATTGTTTGCTTGCTCATCCTGTCGCTGTATGGGATTGACGCCAGAAGACGTGAAAAGCGCCGTAAGTTCATTCTCAAAGAACGTATGCCTGCAGAGCTTTCTGAAGGACAGCTGATACGTTCAGAACACTACATTCGCACTGAAGTGCCTCGAAAAATGCATGGGACATTGGATCAGCTCTATAGGGTCCTGTCTGGACTGCATGTGCTGGTGGATAGCAAAACACGCGACAAACATCAGGTATTCATGAAGGACATTGTTCAGGTGTCGGTCTACCGAGTCATTTTGATTCGCACAGGAGTACGAATGGCTGACTATGCCTATTTCCGAGTAGTAACTCCTGATGGAATCGAATATCACAAACGAACGCTTCTTGACGAAGCGCAGGTGATCGATGAGTTCGATAGGACTCAGACGCTCATAAACGGTAAAGCAACCCCTTCAAATGCCCAGCACAAAGCGATGTGCATGAGCTGCCCTCAACAAATTAATTGCGACGACTGGCAGTTTTCAGGCCGCCATCAATCATAGGAGAAACCATGAAAGCAAAACTGCTTTTACTGCCAATACTCATTGCCACAGGCGCAAATGCTGATGTGTTAATGCCCACTGAGAATAGTGCTAAATACGCTGATAATCGCGTTCGACTGACAGCTAAGTTGCAAGAGACACCCAAAGCAGCATTGCCCAAACCGGTCAGCAATCAAACGGGCAGCCCACTAGAAGGCGTAAAGCCAAAGACGCTTGAGAACAATTCAGCCAAAACCATAACGATTTCAGCTGATGGAACGGCTGTGCCTGCGAGTGAGGCGGTGGCAACAGGGCTTGAAGCGAATCAACAAAAAACTCCATCGTCAGTCCCTGACCGTAAACCAGTCAAAACAGTAGAAGAATTGCCTTTGCGCGAGCTGAACGAAGAGATTCAAGTTTCATTTCGTGACCGGCCATTGCCTTCAAGCATTCGCACATTAACGCCTCCAGGCTGGGTTTTGGACCTGCAAATCGATAAAAGCATCGAAAGCACGCTTGTCAGCTTTTCGGGCGAAACCAGCTATGCACAGGCGCTGAAGGACATTTTAGAACCGCAAGGGCTGACATACCTGGCATACAGAAACATGAAGCCTAAACCCCTGATTGTTGTGACACACGGAGGCAAGAAATAATGAAGAAGTTAGTTATCGCAAGCATGGTCAGTTTGACAGCCTGTGCAATGCCACCAGAAAAGCATGTCACTACCACTCAAATGGACGAAGTGCCTCACACGCAACAGTTGGCACCACGCACAAGTAATTTTGTCAGCATTACTACATCGCGTAAGCAAATTCTTGATGAAAGAGTGACCATTAACCAGCCACGTGTGGCATTAATGGATGCGCTCACGCACCCTGCAGCATTAACCAATGCGAATGTAATTGCACTTGATGCTGGTGTAAATCTCGCCATGAAAATTGGTGTCAGAGCACAAAACTCTCGGATTACTGATTATATTCGCCAGATAGAAGGCACAACCGACTACAAAATTGATGTCATCCAAAATAGTGATGGCGTTGTGCTTCAAGTGGCATCCACCATGACACAATCTTGGGATATGGCCGCACTGGCTGATATGCCAGAAGCGACTACTCGTTCAGGCTTCTCAGCCACTACACAGCAGAATTCCAGTGGCGGCGGTGCCGGAGCTATGGGTGGAAGCGCATCTGGAAGCGATGCGTCCAGTCAGGGCCAGACACAGAGCGCAAGTGGCACAAACATCGTGACCACTCGTCAAGACGAGACTTGGACAACATTGATTGAGGATGCGAAACGCATTCTTGGTCTTATTGAAGATGGCCAGACCAACTCAACATCGAACTCGAATAATAACCAAAACACCTTAGTGCCCCAGCTTCAGGAGGGAGACGATCCAATCGACTTTCTGAACAATTACAGTAGAGCACTCGATGATGAGATGAACCCGTATTTTGATACGCCCTGGGTCGTGGGGAACAAAAGACTGGGCAAAATCACAGCCTACGGCAAACCAAGCCAAATCAGACGTTTAGACGAGCACTTCTCCAAGCTTGAAACCGACAGCCAGCGTCAGGTTCACCTATCAGGTGCGATTTTGGACATCAAGACTACCCGTGGTGAAGGTTATGGCGTTGACTGGAATGCCATTTACCAAAACGGTGATGGCGATCGCACAGTTACTTATGCTGGAGAGACAACACAAGCCCTGTCTATTGTGGACGGTGGGAACTGGTCTATTGCAGCCTCGATTCCTTTCGGGAACCTGACTTTAAACTCTATTGTGGAATCTCTGCGCGAACAGGGAAGCGTCACATTACAAAGCCAGCCTCGACTCACAGTTACTAACGGGTATACCGCCTACCTTGGCTCTACACAGGAGTTCTCATTCGTTTCTGGCGTGGAGTTCTTACCGTTAACCGCTGGCGGTGATGGCAATGTTGCATCAGATACCGCCATCACTACCACGCTCTCACGCGTGAACGTGGGCATTAAAATCGCAGTTACTCCGAAGATGCTGGATGACGGGAAAATCCTGGTCGATATTGTTCCAATTTTGAGCAGCATCACCGGGTTTACGCCTATCAGTTCTGGCGGCGAAGTCTTTGAAACACCGAACATTGCCTTACAGGAGCTGGCCACTCAGGTCATTACAACAAGTGGCACACCAATTTACCTGGGTGGTCTTATCATTAACCGCGTTCTGCAAAATACGCAACGACTGCCTATTCAAAATGAACTACTTGCTAAGGCTCTTGGTGGAGCGAGATTTGAGCAAGAAAATAGTGAATTACTGATTGTCATTACACCACAGGAAGTTGGCGCATGATATCGGTCAACATTCCTATCACGATTGAGGGTCAATCCTGCATATTGATGCGCGATGTCCTCGGTGGCGCTTCAAATGAAAAATATACCAGTCAGGAGCAGAGTGGATTAAAAGTCTGGTATGAAGAAGATGCTCTACGGGAGACTCGTGAGGCGCACCCCAAGACACCGGTATATGGTTTCTGGCAGGCACTTATTGCTTCGGGGCTGATCGATACCAGTAAGCGTTTGCAATATATCTTTACCACGGAAAGCAAGGACTTTGGTTATTACCTTTACAGTCTTGATAAGCAGCTCCATACAGGCTCGCTTTTCCATAATGAACTGCAGCGACTACCTGGGCCAGCCATTCAAGAGGGACTTACCATTGCTGACGGTGAAGAAATCACTGTCAGCATGGAGGATCTGAAGCTACCAGAAACCCCTTTACTGACGCACAAAGAGCGTATCACAGCTGCTGCATTAGAAAAAAAGAAATCGCAACAGAAAAGCATACTAGCCATTGCCTTAGTCGGTGGACTGGCATTGCTTATTGATACAGGACTATCACACCACCACGATGCCCACATGAAAGCGTTCAGCAACGTTAACTCTCAGTTACACATGGCTGAACAAACACTGATCGCGATTAACCGCCAAAAGCTGGAGCGATGGCCATCACAAATTGATGCACTTTCACGGATTTACCAAGTTAGCAACACGTTCATTGGAAGCAGTGTTTCCGGTGAGATCAGTTTACTGCCAAACAAAGCAGTAGCGATTGAATTAAAAGACACCATAAACCCCACTGCCAAGCTTCAGCTGCTAGCTGACAGAGGAATTGATTCAAAAAGAGTGACGGCCAATACAACATTGATTGAGTGGGTGAATCATGAAGCTCTCTAATTCAAGACTAAAAAGTATTGGTGCAATCGTCATATCGTCGTTGCTTGCTGGGTTTTACGTCACTTCCGGGCATGCCACGCGAGATTACCCTGACATTGAAAATCTCAAATTGCAGATAAGTTTAATTAATTCAGAAATTGAAGCTGTGAGTCTGAAAGAGGATCTGCCTTTACTCTCAGATACATGGTCTTCCATCCGAGTTATTGCCAACTCCCATGATGTAAAAGTCACTCCACTCAAAGATGCCAAAGATGCCGGTATCACAGAGCATGACATCCCCGGAGGCACGCCTTGGTATGGGGTATTACAGGGAAATACTAAAAACGTTGCTATGGCGGCGATAGAAATTCAGAAGGTGGTGCCGATCCTTTATGGTGCAGCCGCTCTGGACAATGCTGTTATTGGCCTGAGCTTTGCGGCATTAGGCTCGGAAAAAGAAAACTAAGAGGTGGATATGCGAAATAAATTACTGAAATTAATACTACCGGCGCTGCTTGCTTCTCCCTCGGTCATGGCACAGGGACAGCCAAACCTGACACCTGAACAGTTAAGACATGAACAAGCATTGACTGAACTCAGAAAGCAGAAAGAAATACTTGAACTAAAGCACTCACAAGCACAGCTGCTGAGAGAGTGTAATGAAATGGGTATTGACTGTCGAAGCCAGACATTGGAAATCAAGCAACAACCGGCTGAGCAGGCTCCAGAGATCGAAAGTTTTAACGTCCCAATGCAAGCACCTGGGCTGGAAGAAAGCATGTTTTCGCTGGAAAGCATCTCAGGTTCACGTAATAGCAATCCAACGCTTGAAGCTATCCAGAATGATAGTGCAAAACTGCACCATGCAGGAAATAGCCAGTGGGCGCTGGTTGGAGACAAAGTGGGTGACTGGGTGGTAACACACATTGATGCTTCAAAGGTACGCATTAAGCACTCTGGAAACTCTCAATCAAAAACTCTGGTTTTAAATTGGTGAGAACTATGACTGGTACAACTGAACTATTTCAACGGATTATTGAAGCCTTGGTAGCCATGGGAGTGACAGATTCGATCAAGTCAGCCCACTGGCCAATTCCTGAATCTGATGAAACCCTTTACCGCACTCTGATTGATGAAGGTGTTTCAACTGTAAATATTGCAGAAGCATTCTCTAAGTTAACAAACAAACCAATCTACAGCGGTGAGGATGGTGACTTTGATCATGAAGGTGACGATTGGGGTATCGCAAATAATACGCTGTACATTGTGAACCCCTATGGCCACACCATGGAGGAAATGCTTGAAGAACGAGCTAAAGGTAAGGTTAATTTTGATAAAACCGGCATCCTGATCGGCTCTTCAACAATTACGCTGACTCAAGCTGCAAGCAAGACTGAGTTGGATAAAAGCATAAACGAGATGATCGAAAGTGCGCTGGAAATGGGAGCCAGTGATATCCATGTTTCCCCGCGAACGCGCAAGCATCTATCCATCCAGTTTCGCTCTGACGGCGTGATTAAACCTTATCAGCATAACGTCACGATGGATGAATATCAGGACTGGTCAAACAAACTACTTGGCCGTGCTGGAAAAATCGGTGGCAAACCTACCAAACCGATGGATCTTAAATTTAATTACCACTGGAAAGACAAAGACATTCAGGTGCGGCTCGCAGCTTCACCTGTAATGAGTGGTGGTGAACCATTTTTCTATTTTGTTATGCGTTTGCTAAACCCTACTGGTCAACAACGACAGCTGAAAGATATCGGCTTTCCTAAAGTTGAATATGAAACGCTCAAAACACTGTGTCGCTCGCCTAAAGGATTGGTGATAGTGACTGGTCCAACGGGTAGCGGTAAGACCACGACGCTGTATGCACTTTTACAGCTCATACAGGAGCTACGTCCAGGTGATTCTATCCAAACACTTGAAGATCCTGTTGAGGTGGAGCTGCCCGGCATTCATCAAACACAAATTAATGTTCAGGCTGGTATGACCTTCGCAGAAGGCCTCAGAACGAAACTTCGTCAAGACCCAGACGTAATTCTGGTTGGTGAGCTTCGTGATTTGGAAACAACAAACCTAGCGATTGAGGCATCAATGACCGGCCACTTAGTCTTGGCCACAATGCATACCAATAGCGCCGTTCAAACCATCAGCCGACTGACAAACATGGGAGTGAACCCATCGACGCTTGCTGACTCATTACTCGCCGTTTCTGCACAGCGAATGGTGCGAAACGTATGCCCTGTTTGCTCTACCGAAGAGGAGTTCGGTGAAAATAAGGGTATCGCAGAGAAATACTCCAGTCTACGTGGCGCTCCCCAGCTGGGAGAACCCATCAAAGTTGCAAATCATTCGGGCTGCTCTAAATGCGATGCTGGCTACACAGGCCGGAGCTTGGTATCAGAACTGATGATTATCGATCCGTGGACACAAAATCAAATACTGGAAGGCACATCGGCAAATGTAATCGAGGAAAAACATCGCAACCACCAGTATTCAACCATGTGGGATAACGGTATCAGCATGGTTCGTCGAGGAAAAACAACTATAAGTGAGTTAGAAGCCCGGCTATCACCACTTGCAAGCTATGGCCAGCATTTCACTTATGGCCGTGAAACTAATCTGCTTTAACTTTGAGGATCGAAAAATGAACATGAAACAAAAAGCACAAAAAGGCTTTACCTTAATTGAATTAATGATTGTCGTGACAGTGTTGGCCATACTCGGAACCATCGGTATGCGGGGTATGAACGCCTGGATAGGTGGCGCTAACGTCGATGTGGCGACCTATTTTGTAGAGCGTGATTTCCTATCAGCCGTAACACAATGCTATCGAATCAATCGGGGTTACTCGAACTGCAATAAAAATGAACTGACACGTTATGGTTTAAGCGACCAAACGCCATGGGATACATCATGGACAGTGAGCGTTGCTTCAAATACATTCAATCTTTCGTTACCGGTTCCGGATAGCGAAGATGGCACCAACCTGGCAACAAGACTCTCCACGTCTGAAGTAGAGCACATCAGCAATGCCTCGTATTCAGGCTCGAATGTCACTGTCCAACTGGTAATGCCGTAATGCAATTCGTAGTCAATCTCAGACAGCTGGACGGGTCAACCCGTCTGGCTTTAATGGAGTCAGAAGACAGGACCTCTCTCTATGAGACACCCGGTCTGATGGATGCCATTGAGCAAGCGTGGGAAATCCCATTTGGATTAAAGATTGGCTCGAACAATCTCAAACCTGCAGAACAGCTGCTCCTGGTTGCTCAAGTAGCAACGTTGGTGGATTCCGGTGCAAACATTGCCAAAGGGTTAATGGAAATAGCGCAGAGCACGCCATTTCTCAAGAAGTATCTACAAGATCCAAGAATAGAGCATGCTTCACGAATATCAGAATTTCTTGAAATCTTTGGTGTGGATTCAAATGTCGTGCTTCTCGTTCGTTCAGGTGAAGAGTCTGGTCGTATGAGTGAAGCAGTCAATATGGCCGTAGAAAATATAGAGCAGGATATTGAGCTTAAAAAAGCAACCAGTGCTGACTTAAAACTCGGTCTGACATATCTGACGGTGGGGATATTCTCAGTTTTATTAATAAGTTTGATTCTGGGAGGCCCAGCACAACAGATCATAGACGCGCCACAGTCCAAAGAAAACGATGCGACACGTATTATCGTAACGTTAAAAGCCATCCAAACAGAACACACATTATTGTTTTTAATGTTTATAGCTGGTATCGCTGCAGCCATTCGATATCTATGGGTGGATGTCATGGCATTTCGTAAGATATGGGGGGTCCGGCATCTTGATGATCTATTGAAAGCAAGAAGATCAGCAAACTTTCTGGCCGCATGGATGCCACTTTTTGCCTCCGGATTAAGCCCAGACAAGTCACTTGATTTGATTGCGAAAAACAATCGAGGCGCAAACCGTAAAGCTGTTGAATCCATCATGGAGAATGTTGAGCAGGGCGCTACCATCCCCCAAAGTCTTCAAGAAGAATATTGGTCACCGAGCTTTATTATTGGCATGAAAGCCTTTGATTCTGCTCATGATGAAGCTCGAAATAAGTTATTGGCTCGCATAAAAGCCATGCTTATCACGGAAATCTTTGTCACTGGTAAGCGTTTTTCATCTCTGGCTTTGCGCATCGGAATGATTGCAGCCGTGTTCACGGTGTTTTTGATTGCTGCAGGGTTCTATGCGCCAATGCTACTGTCTCGTGGTGGCTAAATGAAGGGATTTACACTTGTTGAACTCCTGATCGTCACATTGGTGCTTTCTATATTGGCAACCATTGGTACACCGGTAATCAAAGACGTTATTGAGACAAAAAGGGTTAATGCGACCGTAGAAACCATGAAAGCATTGGCTGCAGCAGCCGATATTGCACGTCAACTACCGGGTGGTGATGGTTTTATTGATGCTCCTACGAGTGTGATTGCGAACCTGCTCAATGCTTACGATGAAAATTCACTGGGTTTGACCAGCACGCCATTATTAACGCATTGGGGTACAAGCTACCTTATCGACACCACTGGTCAATATGCCACCGTCAGCACCTCAATACCATTAAGAGATATCAACCCTTTTGAGACTGTTTCTACGCCTGCAGGGTCAAGCACGATCCTTTTGGTCAGCCATCAACCTCAAGGTGTGAATCGCGCTCTGGCCATCACGTCTAAATACAACAAGAAACATCTCTATCTGGAGTCGAATGATGACGAATAATCTTGTGAAGCAATCTGGCTTTACGATCATTGAATTAATGATTGTCATGATAGTGATGAGCTTGTTTGCTGCCCCATTTGCTTATCAGCATATTATGAAGTTTGAAGAAGACCGTATCGAAATAGCGGTTGCAGAAATAAATGACTTGTTTCAGTCAGCTCAAAACTATGCTGCAGAGCAGGACAGTGAGTGGCCCAGCGAAGCTGACAATTGTGCATCAGCCATTACTACTCTCAATGCCGAAAATTACCTACAAGGGTTTAGTCTGAGAACTCCTTTTGGCACGAACCTTTCGACAAGCTGCACGACAGGCGATGGTAAGCGTTTCATGGTGTCGATTGATGCAGTAAGCGCCGGTAACGCAGAAGTACTCAACAGCTACCTTCCATCAAGTACTGTTAGCGGCAATTTAGTAACTGTTTCTGTACCAATGCCTGCCGCGATACCCGCACTTGATCATTTGCTTCCACGAGATGGTTCTCGCCCTATGACAGGAGATCTGGATATGGGAGGAAATAGATTATTGGAAGTAGAAAATATCGAATTCCCAGATATGGATACCACATCTGCTGAAGCTATATATTTTGCCGGCATCGTCGGTAACAACGAGCTGGTTCAAAAGAACCAATGTCCTGACGGACTCACCCCTACACCTATCGTTGTGCCAGTTGGCTATTCCGATAATGGTACTGCAAACCCTGTAGGAGCAGTTTACGCCTGGGCAGAAAACGTCAATGCTAATCAGTGGAGAGCCAGACTCAGACTCAATGTACAACGAAATGGTAACTGGGTAGCGATGCAACCATCAAGTACGCACGGCCTTTTAGCTGTATACCTAAAATGCTCTTAGAAGGAATAGAAAACTATATGAAACTAACTGTCCGATATCTTTTACTTCTTGGAATACTGCTTCCATTAACTGTATCAGCTGATCTATCAAGTTCAATCATTAATCCCCCTTCAATATCACCTGGAGCCTCTTCCGGAGGTTTTGGTGCTCGTGTCTCTAGGGCAGTTAATACAAACTATGTAGCGGAAGCAGATGGGACGGTAACTGCCAGTAGCTATACATCTGGAGCAGTATTTCAGGGCTTTCGTATAACCGCTAATGGCGTAACAGTTGCCAGAACACGAGGAAATAGCGAGGGACATCAAGGCTGGCACTCCACAAGTGCCAGTATTAAAAAAGGCGAAACATATAGAGTCATAAATGAATCCTCTCAGAATCACATAATTTATTGGATGCCACATAATTGATCATGGAAAAACAAATTAACGATATCAAGCTATATGCAAGCTTTGCCATCCTGAATCACTCAGGAAAACACGAGATAGTGAAAGAAGGAGACAACTGGGAGGAGCTATTTAGTCTCTACAACAAGATCATAGAGGACCATCGTCCTGAGAAGACTACATTAGCTACTGATGTATCTGTGACATGGAATGGCGATAGATGGCGTTGCCATATTTTCCACAGCGACCGGGGATGGGGCTGTGCGATGCGTCGTAACCCTTCTGTGATACCCCATATTCAAAATGATCTGAAGTTTGAACTCGATAAGTTGCTCTCACTGACCAGTGGCTCTGGCTTAATCATCATTGCCGGTCCAACCGGTGCAGGTAAGACCACTACAATGGCCTCGCTCATCAAATATCTATCCGAACGTGGAGAGTTGGGCGATACGGTGACGATTGAGGAGCCAATTGAATACAGCCATAGCGACCCGCTAATTTGTCAGCGAGAAGTTGGCATTAACGTTGGCAGTTTTCATGGAGGTGTTCATGAAGCGATGCGCCAATTCCCACGAAACATTGTAATTGGAGAAATAAGGCATCCAAACACAGCAGAGGCAGCGATCCAGGCGGGCCTGACCGGTCATCGTGTTTTTGCGACTCTCCATGCTGAAAATATTCATGAGGTTGTCACCAGAATGCTTGCTCTGCTTGATGAGCAACATGATGAATTACTGCCACAGGCAATGCAGGGCTTTATCTGCCAGCACCTGGTTCATGGCATCAGTGGGAAAACGCATTGTATTTATGAAACGTTAGAAGCCACGCCCCAGGTTCGCAGTATCCTCGCTCAGGGTGCTTCTGCATTACCACGGCTTAACCACGAAATGTATCAGCAACGCAGAAAATCGCTCTCTGAACACGCAAAGTCACTTGTAATTTCTGGCCAACTTCAGGTTGAAGAAATTGCTCGTTGGTCATCAGATTAGGATAAACAATGAGTATTAGAACTAATTTTATAAGTTTTCTTTTAACTGCAGTTCTGGCAACGCCAGCGATTGCACAAACCTATACCGTCAAAAGTGGCGATAGCTTATGGAAAATAGCTGAAAAAACAAAAGCACAGAATGTGACGGTTCATCAAATGATTGCAGCGATACATGAAAGCAACTCATCTTTACTGGGTGCTGATATTGCAAGCATCAAGCCAGGTATGGAATTAATTATCCCAGACGAAGCGTCTGTATCTAACGCAGACTCCAAGCATGCCACACAATTACTAGCTGGCACTGTTAGTCAATCATCGACATCCACAAGAACTGCACGAATTGATTCCATACAAAAGCAAATTAGCCGGATTGAATCTGAAATCAACGAGACAATCGAATCTCTTTCATCAAGTCAAGAAAGCTTCAAAGCAATGGTTTCGCAGTAGGAGAAAGGACTGAGAAAGAGTTAAACAATCATGCCGGCCTTATGCTTTTCATAAGGTCGGCATTTTCTTTTTATCATGCATGAATGCCGAAATGATTTGAATCGGTGGAATATCAAAACTACCAGCACTTAAACAGATACAGTCCGTTCGGGGAGTTTCACGGCCCTGGAGTGCATCCTGATAAAGATCCAAATAATCTTTGTGATGACCGCCAGTTTTTGCCACTATTCCCTCATCATATCCCTCATTCAGCTCAACACGAGCCATTTCAAACGCTTCCATCAACGTCAGCAGCTCATTATCCACCAGCAATAAATCACTGTATGAATTGATTGATTCGAGTTCTGCAAGATAGGGTTCAAGCGACTTTACGGCCAATTCGACATCATTTTGCAATCTTGGCCTAGCGGGGGCATTTGAACGGAAACTTACGGTTTCGCCCTCGCGTATCCACCTCAAACCGTATGTTTCCGCGCCCCCCC
>NZ_JAJAEO010000178.1 GCF_020447225.1 Methylophaga pinxianii
TTTTTTTTGCACCAAAATGTTACGTTGGATATTTATGCCTGCACTCAAATGGTTGATTTTACGGGGTCAATGAGTTGGCAAGGTTTGTGCTGTAAATGCGAGTGAGTTTTTTTGCACCAAGGTGTGCAGTTTTTTAATTTGGAGATTATAAATGTCAGTCGAAAATGTGCTTCAGATAATTAAGGACGAGGACGTTAAATTCCTTGATTTCCGTTTCACCGACACGCGTGGTAAAGAGCAGCACGTTTCTTACCCTGCCCATTCAATTGATGAAGATACCTTCTCTGAAGGCGTCATGTTTGATGGTTCATCTGTTGCAGGCTGGAAAGGTATTAACGAATCAGACATGATTCTGATGCCTGATGCATCGACTGCTGTTTTAGATCCATTTATGGACGATACAACATTAATCGTTCGTTGCGACATCGTTGAACCTGCAACCATGCAAGGTTATGAACGTGACCCTCGCAGCGTTGCAAAACGTGCAGAAGCTTATCTCGCTTCTACCGGTCTGGCCGATACCGCTTTTTTTGGTCCTGAGCCAGAATTCTTCATTTTGGATGATGTCCGTTGGGGTAGTGATATCTCGGGTTCGTTCTACAAAATCGATTCCAATGAATCTTCATGGAATACTGAAAAAGTCTTCCCAGATGGTAACAAAGGTCACCGTCCTAGTGTAAAAGGCGGTTATTTCCCAGTACCACCTGTCGATTCCCTGCAGGATATTCGTTCTGCAATGTGTTTAACCATGGAAGAAATGGGCTTGGTAACTGAAGTTCATCACCATGAAGTTGCCACTGCGGGTCAGTGCGAAATTGGTACTAAATTTAATACCCTGGTCAAAAAAGCTGACGAAGTTCAAATCCTGAAGTATGTCGTACAAAACGTGGCGCATGCCTATGGTAAAACGGCGACCTTCATGCCAAAACCATTAGTTGGTGATAACGGTAGCGGTATGCATGTTCACCAATCATTAGCGAAAGATGGTGAAAACCTGTTCTCTGGTAATAAATACGGTGGCCTGTCTGAAACAGCTTTGTTTTACATCGGCGGCATTATCAAACATGCCAAAGCATTGAACGCATTTACTAACCCGGGCACCAACAGCTACAAACGTCTGGTCCCTGGCTTTGAAGCTCCTGTTATGTTGGCTTATTCAGCACGTAACCGTAGTGCCTCTATCCGTATTCCTTTTGTCAGTAATCCAAAAGGTCGTCGTATTGAAGTACGTTTCCCTGATCCATCAGCCAACCCATACCTGGCATTTAGTGCCATGATGATGGCGGGTCTGGATGGTATTAAAAACAAAATTCATCCCGGTGATGCGATGGATAAAGATTTATATGATTTACCTCCAGAAGAAGATGCAGCGATTCCAAAAGTATGTCATGCACTTGATCAAGCATTGGCTGAACTGGACAAAGATCGTGCCTTCTTAACCGAAGGTGGTGTATTTACTGATGATATGATCGATGGATATATAGCGTTGAAAATGGAAGAAGTCACTCGTCTGCGTATGGAAACACATCCTGCTGAGTTTGATTTGTACTACAGTCTGTAATTTTTTTGATTGCAGTCACAAAACGCCTCCCTTGTGGAGGCGTTTTTTTATCTTTGGCTGTTGCACATTAGTGAGGCCTAACCTATATTCATAGGCATGAAATTCATTCTTATCATGTTGCTTGGTCTCGGCACAGCTGTTGCAGCTGATATCTATCGCTGGGTTGATAAGAATGGCAATCCGGTTTATTCCGATCAGCCTACCGAAAATGCTGAAAAGATAGAATTACTTCAGCCAATGACCTACACACCTGTACAAGTTCCCGAAGATACCAGTTCTAATGATGCTGAAGACGAACAACAAACAACTGACGAGGAGTCAGTGGCGATACCGAATTATCGGGTGACTATTGTCTCACCGGAGAATGACGCGGGGATTCGGGTTAATAACGGCAATGTCACGGTGAATCTGCAAGTTATCCCTGCCTTGGTTGCCGAGCGCGGTGATTTGGTACAGCTGTATCTGAATGGTTTACCGGCGGGTGTACCAATGCCTCAGTTGAGCTTCACGCTGGAAAATCTGGATAGAGGGACGCATACTTTATCAGCCAACGTCATTAATGCTTCTGGAGAAGTCTTGGCGCAAAGTGAAACGATTACTTTCCACCTGCAACGAACCAGTCTGCAACAACCCGCACGCCAAAATGATCAGACGGGGGCTGGAGCACCAAGCATTCAAGGTTTTCCAACTACTCCCGGCATACCTACCTTTCCCAACACACCGAGTCCTGATTAATTTTATCGACTCGCTACGTGCACCAAAATGAAGCTTACAATAGCTTAATTTGCTGTTATCCAGAGTCAAAACCGTTGTTAATAGTTAAGTAAAGCTAAGCGAAAATATTTTAATTCTATTGTAATCAGAATGTTAAATTGAATGTTTCATTCAATGCATACAAATGGAGCGTTTTTTGCAAATGGCATGCCATGAACCTAAATGACAAACTCATTAATATAGAACAGTTATCCAGTAATGATGTGCTGGAGAGTTTAACGACAGCGATATTGGTACTCGACACTAATTTACGTGTTTGTTACATCAATACCGCGACCGAGGTCATGTTCGAAATCAGTCAACGTCAAGCGGAGCATATTCCGTTTCAAACCCTGTTACCAGGCGAAACCCATTTACTCAGCTCATTGCATCGGGTCATCAGCAATGGACAAGCCTTAATTGAGCGTGAAATTCAATTATTTCTTCCTGCTGCTGGAGAAATCATCGTCGATTGTTCGATCAAAATGCTGGATGTGTCAGAACCCCACCTGTTAGTGGAACTGGCGCAGTTGGATTATCAACAACGTGTTAATCGAGATGAGAATTTACACACTCAGCAACAGGTGGTTCGAGGGTTAGCCCATGAAATTAAAAATCCACTTGGCGGATTGAGAGGGGCGGCTCAATTACTGGAGCGGCAACTGGATTCAGACGATTTGAAAGAGTATACCCGCATCATTATTAACGAAGCTGACAGGCTGCAAAACCTGATGACACGAATGCTGGGCCCTTATCAGCAGTCTGAGAAACATTATTTGAATATCCACGAGGTGTTACAGCGGGTACGTCAGTTGGTGGATATTGAGGTCGACGAGAGGCTTAAGTTTATTGCCGATTATGATCCAAGCATTCCTGATTTAAATGCAGATTTTGATCAGTTGATTCAGATTTTTTTAAATATTGTCCGTAACGCCGTTCAGGCCATGCATGGGACTGGCGTCATTCGTTTAAGAACTCGAATCCAACGTAATTTAACTATTGAAAAACGGTTTTATAAGTTAGGCGTGCTGATTGAGATCGAAGACAATGGCCCAGGTATCCCCAAGCAACTGCAGGACAGCCTGTTTTATCCATTAGTGACTGGGCGTGCTGATGGAACCGGACTGGGACTTTATCTGGTGCAAAACCTGGTACAGCGAAATGCGGGCACAGTCAGTTGCACCAGCCATGCCGGGCAAACCATATTTTCAATTATTTTCCCTTTGGAGTTAAATCGTGAGCGCTAAAGCGATAGCATGGATTGTTGATGATGACCGATCGATTCGATGGGTATTACAGAAGGCATTGGAAGCCGTAGACATCACTGTCAAAGCATTTGAGAGTGGAGATTTGGTTTTAGAACAGTTAAAACGAGGTACGGATAATCCGCCCGATGTTCTGGTAAGTGATATTCGTATGCCAGGTCTAGATGGTCTGCAACTGCTTTCGGAGATCCAGCGAACACAACCGGATTTGCCGGTTATTATCATGACAGCCTATTCAGACTTGGACAGTGCTGTTTCTGTTTATGAAGGGGGTGCTTTTGAATATCTGCCAAAACCCTTTGATGTGGATGAAGCAGTTGATTTAGTTCAGCGAGCTATAACGCACCATCACCAACAACATAACAATCCGGCAGGTGAAATTAACATTGGCAGTGAAATTATTGGTGAAGCCCCTGCTATGCAGGAAGTGTTTCGTGCTATTGGACGCTTGGCGCGTTCCAATATTACCGTGCTGATCAATGGTGAATCCGGGACAGGTAAAGAGTTGGTGGCTCATGCTTTACATAAACACAGCCCACGTCGGCAAAATCCTTTTATTGCATTGAACATGGCGGCCATTCCACGAGAATTGCTGGAATCTGAATTATTTGGTCATGAAAAAGGCGCCTTTACCGGTGCGCATGTGCAACGTAAAGGACGTTTTGAGCAAGCCGATGGTGGTACGTTATTCCTTGATGAAATTGGGGATATGCCGCTGGAACTGCAAACGCGTCTTTTAAGAGTCTTATCGGATGGTGAGTTTTTCAGGGTTGGCGGACATAGTGCTGTAAAGGCGGATGTGAGAATTATCGCTGCGACCCACCAGAACCTTGAACAACAGGTTGAGCGGGGCGATTTTCGTGAAGATTTGTTTCATCGCTTGAATGTGATACGTATTCATATCCCATCACTGCGAGAAAGACGGGAGGATATTCCTGCGTTAGTGGGTTATTTTCTGAATAAAGCTGCCCGAGAGCTGAATATGGGGGTGAAAAGTGTATCCCCCGAAGTTGAGCGCTATTTGTCACAGCTACCCTGGCCGGGAAATGTCAGGCAACTAGAGAATACATCTCGTTGGCTTACAGTGATGTCTCCGGGGCAGGTTGTGCAAATGGATGATTTGCCAATGGAGCTGACAGCTGAAGCAGGGAGCGATTCGATTCGTAATGGAGGGGATTGGCAACAACAGTTTCGTCAGTGGGCTGCAAACAAAGCATTAAGCGGTCAGGAAGGTGTATTAGCCGATGTCGTACCAATGATTGAACACCTGCTCATGGAGGTAGCTTTGGAGAAAACAGCGGGCAAACGTCAGGAAGCAGCGAAATTATTGGGTTGGGGGCGTAATACGCTCACTCGTAAACTGAAAGAGAATTAATAAACAGGCTTGCGACAAAGCGGCTATCCGTGTATAGTATGCCACTTAGTCAGGTGCGGGGTGGAGCAGCCTGGTAGCTCGTCGGGCTCATAACCCGAAGGTCGTTGGTTCAAATCCAGCCCCCGCTACCAATAATAATGTTAAGACAGGACCCCTAATTGGGGTTTTTGTTTTTGTGGAGTTAAAATTGGGCCAATGGCCCTTTTTTTTTATTTGTTAGCCTATGGCCGTATCTGATCAAATTGAAAAACTAATTGAAGCACCGATTGAGTCGCTGGGTTACCAGCTGGTCGGTGTGGAATACATTCAGGGGGGGCAAAACCCACTCCTTAGAATCTATATTGATGCAGATCAAGGCATTGGTATTGAAGACTGTGAGCGTGTCAGTCATCAGGTCAGCGGCATTCTCGATGTTGAAGACCCCATCAAAAAAGCCTATTCACTTGAAATTTCCTCTCCTGGATTCGATCGTCCTTTATTTAAAGAGCGTGACTTCATCCGTTTTACTGGCTCGCCAGCAAAAATTACCACTAAATTACCTGTGGAAGGTCGACGGAACTTTACCGGTGTGCTGCAGGGCTTTGAAAATGGTGAAATATTAATTGAAGTAGATGGCGAGGTTTACGCCTTACCATTGGCAAAGTTGTCAAAAGCACGACTGGTTGCCTGAAAAAGCGTATTATTTGCTGTTAATGAAAAAACTTAGTTTTGGATCAATCGCTTGCATCGATCCACTGGGGGCGTGATGAATAATAAAGAAATTTTGCTGGTTGTTGATGCCATGTCTAATGAAAAAGGCGTGGGGAAAGAAGTTATATTTCAGGCGATTGAAGCGGCGTTGGCTATGGCCACTCGCAAACGTTATGAAATGGAAATTGATGCACATGTGGCGATTGATCGTCTTACTGGCAACTACGAAACTTTCCGTCAATGGTTAATTGTTGACGACAATGACGACGCCTTTGAGTCTCCGGAAACCCAGATCAAATTATCCGATGCATTAGAAAAACAGGCTGATGCCAAGGTAGGCGGTTATATCCGTGAACCAATGGAATCAGTTGAGTTTGGCCGTATCGCCGCGCAAACAGCTAAACAGGTTATTGTGCAAAAAGTCCGCGAAGCCGAGCGTGCTCAAGTCGTCGATATGTATCGTGAAAAACTGGGTCAGATGATTCATGGCACAGTGAAGCGTGTAGAACGTGGCAATGTGACTTTGGACCTTGGTGGTAATGCAGAGGCGTTATTGCCTCGCGAGGAGATGATTCCACGGGAGAACTTCCGTAGTGGTGACCGGGTTCGTGGTTATTTAAAAGAAATTCGTTCAGAAACACGGGGACCTCAACTAATTGTGAGCCGTGTTGCTCCCGAGTTATTAATTGAGCTCTTCAGTCTTGAAGTACCGGAAATCGGTGATGGCATGATTGAAATCAAAGGCGCAGCCCGCGACCCTGGTTTGCGAGCCAAGATTGCTGTGCTGGCGCATGAACCAAGAATTGACCCAGTTGGCGCTTGTGTGGGTATGCGTGGTTCACGGGTGCAAGCTGTCACAAATGAATTGGCCGGTGAACGAGTGGATATCATCCTCTGGGATGAAGAGCCAGCCCGATTTGCCATTAATGCGATGGCCCCTGCAGAAGTATTATCCATCGTCGTTGACGAAGATGCTCATAGCATGGATATCGCTGTAGAAGATGGACAGTTATCTCAGGCTATTGGCCGTGGTGGCCAAAATGTACGTTTAGCCAGCCAGTTAACCGGTTGGGAGTTAAATGTCATGTCTGCTTCGGATGCCGATCAAAAAGCGGAAACAGAAATCAGCTCTTTGATTCAGACATTTATGGCTGATTTGGATGTAGATGAGGATGTCGCATTAATTCTGGCTCAGGAAGGCTTTTCTTCACTGGAAGAAGTGGCTTATGTTCCTGAACAGGAGATGCTTGATATCGAAGAGTTCGATGCGGATATCGTTAATGAATTACGTTCGCGCGCCAGAGATGTATTGTTAACACGTGCCATTGCAAGTGAAGAACAAATTGAAAATGCATCTCCTGCAGAAACAATACAAGATTTGCCTGGTATGACCGCTGAATTAGCTGCGAAGTTGACAAGTCAGGGTGTTATCACCATCGATGACCTTGCAGATCAGTCCGTGGATGAATTGGTTGAAGCCGGTGGTATTGATGAAAAACAAGCCGCCGCATTTATCATGAAAGCACGTGAATCATGGTTTGCCGACGAACAAACTGAAACAGGGGAGTAACCAATGAGTGACATGAAGGTTAAGGACCTGGCCGACACAGTCGGTATCACACCTGAACGATTAGTAGATCAGCTCAATGAAGCTGGTATTAAAGTGTCGAAGCCTGACGATCTGATTACTGAGGATCAAAAGCAAAGCCTGTTAAAGTTTTTGCAACAAAGACATGGCAAAATGGCAAGCGAAAATGATGCGTCACCAAAAAAAATCACATTGAAACGTAAATCGGTCAGTGAGATTAAATTAGGTGGTGGCACCTCGCGCCAAGCGGGAAAAAGTGTCAGCGTTGAAGTTCGCAAAAAACGCACTTTTGTTAAACGAAGTGATGCTGAAACGGCAGCACCGCCAACCCCTGAAGCTCCAGCGGCAGCCCCTACCCAAGCTCAGATCCTTGCAGAAGAAGTGTCGCGTCAAGAACAACTTCGGTTGCAGGAAATGGCTCGTAAGCAGCAGGAACAAGCCAGTCTTGAGCAGGAAGAGTCCGCTAGAGAAGCTGCTGCAGTAGCCGCGGCAATCGAAGCCGAGAGATTGGCGGATGAAGAAGCTCGATTAGCGGCTGAAGAAGAACAAAAAGCGTTGGCCGAGGAAGCTAAGATTAAAGAGCAAAAACAAGCTGAACCGGTTAAAAAACAACAGGCAAAACCTGAATTGACCGCTTCTCAACTAGCCCATAAAAAACTTGAAGAAGCTGATGCCAAGCGCCGCGCGGCTAATTTAGCTCGAATTGATGCTGAAAAAGCGCTGGAAGCTCGTAAAAAAGCGCGTGAAGAAGAAGAAGCTTTAGAAAAAGCGAAAGAGGAAGCCCGTTTAGCAGCCGCTGAAGCGCAAGCTAAAGAACAAAAACCGGATCGTAAAGAGGCTGATGCAAAACATGTAGCCAATAAGGATAAGCCAGCACGTCGTGGCCGTTTCCAACGCGACGATGAATTTGAACGTAAAGAACTTCATGTAAGCGAAGGCAAAGGTCGTCGCAAGAAGAAAAAAGGCGTTTCACAAAAATCAGCAACCGTTGAAACCACTACAGAACATGGTTTCTCCCGACCTACTGCTCCAGTAGTTCGTGAAGTGAGTGTGCCAGATACTATTTCGGTTTCCGATTTAGCTCAGCGTATGTCAGTTAAAGCGGCTGAAGTAATTAAAACATTGATGGGTATGGGTACGATGGCCACCATCAATCAAGTTCTGGATCAAGATACTGCTGTTATTTTGGTTGAAGAAATGGGCCACGTTGCCAAACCGGTTCAAGAAAATGAAGTTGAACAAGCTTTGGAAACCTCAATTGAAATTACGGGTGAAGCACTTCCTCGTGCTCCGGTTGTGACGGTAATGGGTCATGTCGATCATGGTAAAACGTCGCTGTTGGATTATATTCGTCGTACCAAAGTGACTTCTGGTGAAGCCGGTGGTATCACCCAGCATATCGGTGCCTATAAAGTTGAAACCAGTCGTGGCGAAGTTACATTCCTTGATACCCCTGGCCATGCTGCGTTCACTGAAATGCGTTCACGTGGCGCCAAGGTTACCGATATCGTGGTATTGGTGGTTGCAGCTGATGATGGCGTGATGCCGCAGACGATAGAAGCTGTTCAACATGCCAAGGCTGCAGGATCCACATTGATTGTCGCTGTGAATAAAATGGATAAACCCGATGCTAGTCCTGATCGGGTCAAGCAAGAACTAACCAATCATGAGGTTGTTCCGGAAGATTGGGGTGGTGATGTACAGTTTGTCCCGGTATCTGCATTAACGGGTATGGGCGTAGATGACTTGTTGGATGCTATTTCTCTGCAAGCCGAAGTCATGGAATTAACCGCACCGGTTAAAGGTCCTGCTCACGGTACAGTAGTTGAATCACGTCTAGATAAAGGTCGCGGTACGGTGGTTACTGTACTGGTACAACGTGGCACATTGAGAAAAGGTGACATCGTTGTAGTAGGTCAGGAATTTGGACGTGTCCGAGCTTTGTTTAACGAAAACGGCCAGCAGATGGATGAAGCAGGTCCCTCAACTCCCGTTGAATTATTGGGACTGTCAGGTACCCCTGCCTCAGGTGATGAATTACAAGTTGCCCCAGATGATCGCACGGCAAGAGAGATTGCCAACTTCCGTCAGACCAAAGCACGTGAACTGAAGATGGCTCAACAGCAAGCAGCCAAGTTGGATGATATGTTCAACAAAATGGAAGCGGGCGATCTGAAGACCTTGAATGTAGTTATCAAAGGCGACGTTCATGGTTCAGTCGAAGCGGTAAGCCAGGGTCTGCAGAAATTATCGACAGATATGGTACAGGTTCGGGTTGTCGGTTCAGGTGTCGGTGGTATTAACGAAACTGATGCACAATTAGCTGCCGCTTCTGATGCAATTTTGATCGGCTTTAATGTTCGTGCTGATAATACTGCCCGTAAAGTTATCGCTGAGAAAGGTCTTGATGTTCAATATTTCAGCATCATTTACGATTTGCTGGATGTGGTCACCAAAGCCATGACGGGTATGCTTGAACCTGTATACAAAGACGAAATCATTGGTCTGGCACGTGTTGATGATGTCTTTAGCTCACCGAAATTCGGTGATATTGCGGGTTGTTTGGTACTTGAAGGTAGTGTTAAACGCAACAATCCGATTCGTGTTTTACGTGATAACGTTGTTATTTACGAAGGTGAACTTGAATCGTTACGTCGTTTCAAAGATGATGTGAATGAAGTCAATGCCGGTACTGAATGTGGTATTGGTGTGAAAAACTACAAAGACGTCAAGCCAGGCGATCAAATTGAAGTATTTGAACGTGTTCTGATGAAACCGAGTCTTTAATGGCAAGAGAATTTAGTCGCACAAATCGAATCAGCGAGGTCATGATGCGTGAATTGGCTTTGCTGATTCAGCATGATCTGGCTGATCCGCGTGTCAGTATGGTAACGGTGTCACATGTTGATGTGACATCTGATCTGAAGTATGCGCGTATTTATGTCACTCGGCTTAGTGGTTTTGACTCCGCAGAAGCGGCCAAAGAATGTCTGGCAGGGTTAAACAACGCGGCAGGTTTTCTTCGCCGTGCGCTGGCGAAACGTGTGAAGCTGCGGATCATGCCTGAATTACAATTCCGCTATGACACCACACTGGAACATGGCTTTTATATGGATGAGTTAATATCTAAAGCCAACGCCGATATCAAAGACGATCAGGATCCCGATCCAGAAACTGATAAAGATTGAGTTTCGCCAATGGCAAAACGCAATAAAAAAGGTCGTGATATTACCGGTATCGTGATTGTCGATAAACCGACCGGGATGAGTTCAAATCATGTCCTGCAGCGTGTAAAGCGTCTATACAATGCGAATAAGGCGGGTCACACTGGCAGTCTTGATCCACTGGCAACCGGGGTTTTACCCATTTGTCTGGGCGAAGCCACGAAACTTTCCACTTATTTACTGGATGCTGACAAACAATATCAAGTTCGTTGTCAGTTGGGCATTCTGACCGATAGTGGCGATAGTGACGGCGCAGTCATCGCTCAGCAAGACATTCCGGAGTTTACAGCTGAACAACTGCAAAATATTTTGCTGAACTTTACCGGTGAACAGCAACAGATCCCTCCCATGTTTTCTGCTTTGAAACATCAGGGACAGCCACTTTATAAGTTGGCGCGCCAAGGAATTGAAATTGAACGAAAATCCCGCCTTATTACCATCTATAGCATTGAGCTATTGGCTTACGATATCGATAGTTTTACGTTGCAGGTTGCCTGTAGCAAAGGTACTTATATTCGGACTTTAGTACAGGATATTGCGGCGGAGCTGGGTGGTTATGGACATGTCACCATGCTACGGCGGACCAATGCCGCCGGATATACACTGGAGCAAGCGTTTTCACTTGATGATCTGCAACATTCTGTTGAAGTGAATGGGGTGGAGGCTCTTGATGCCCAACTATTACCAGCACATGAAGCCTTACCTGACTGGCCATTAATCAAACTGGATTCTGTGATGTCGGATGATATGCGATACGGTAGAGCGGTCAAAACCGATGTGTTGGGTAAAAGCGCAAAAATTCGTTTATTTGATTATCAGGATCAATTTATTGGTCTTGGCGAATTGGCGCTGGATGGCACTGTTTCAGCAAAACGTTTGTTTGTTACCGGCGATGCGGTTTAACTCGCTTGTGAATAGCGGATAAAACCGGTAAAATTCGCCACTCTTAAAAGGTTGGGTAATCTGGTTTTGTTGGCTGGGTTATTGCAGAATTTAACTCATAGCCAGAGGCTATAAAAAGTTGGAGTTTTTATGTCAATTAGTGCAGAACAAAAGCAAGAAATCATCAAAAAATACGCTCGCACAGAAGGCGACACCGGATCTGCTGAAGTTCAGGTGGCTTTACTGACTGCGCGTATTACGAATCTTTCAGACCATTTTAAAAATAACATTCATGACCACCATTCGCGTCAAGGGTTGTTAAAAATGGTTAGTGGTCGTCGTAAAATGCTCGACTACCTGAAAAAAACTGACATTACCCGTTACCGTGATTTGATTGCTGACTTAGGTCTGCGTCGCTAAATTACCATACGTGGTCTGTAAAACATCTCATCGAGCCTACGCCAATAGCATTGGCAGAAGGTTGATGCGTTGACTGATATGCCCCTGAAATCCCCTGCGATTTCAGGGGCATATTCATTTATACGTTTATCGTTTTTTAAATCAGTCATGAAAAGGTTTGTGACTGGTGTAGTCAAGAGAAGGAAATACTAGTGAATTCAGTAAAAAAGACAGTTCAGTTCGGTGAGCATATCCTCAGCCTGGAAACCGGAAAAATTGCACGTCAGGCCGGTGGTTCCATTATTGCCAGTCTGGGTGAAACATCAGTTCTGGTAACTGTAGTGGGCAAGAAAAATGTTAATCCAGGACAGGATTTCTTTCCATTAACCGTCAATTATCAAGAACGTACCTATGCGGCAGGTAAAATTCCGGGTGGTTTTTTCAAGCGAGAAGGTCGTCCCTCAGAGAAAGAAACCCTGACCTCACGACTGATCGATCGTCCGCTGCGTCCATTGTTTCCTAAAGGTTTTATCAACGAAGTTCAGGTCATTGCCACGGTTATGGCATTGGATCCTGAAATCGATCCGGATATTCCGGCGATGATTGGTGCTTCTGCTGCTTTGGCTGTCTCTGGTATTCCATTTAATGGTCCCTTAGGCGCGGCTCGGGTAGGTTATGTTGATGGTAACTACCTTTTGAATCCATCAAAGAAACAATTGGCCAACAGCTCATTGGATTTGGTCGTAGCCGGTACCGTCAGTGCGGTATTGATGGTCGAATCAGAGGCCTCCGAATTACCTGAAGAAGTGATGCTAGGTTCTGTCATGTATGGTCATCAGCAAATGCAGACAGCCATAAAATTGATTGAAGAACTGAAAGCTGAAGCAGGTAAACCAGCCTGGGAATGGACTGCTCCTGAAAAAGATGATCGTTTGTACAATGCTGTCAAAGAGCAAGCATTTGAAGGTATCAAGAACGCCTATGCGATTAGCGACAAAATGCAGCGCCAGGATCAATTGGCTGAAATTCGTCTAGCCGCTGTTGAAGCCTTAGTCAGTGAAGATGGCGAATGGTCTGAAGATGAAGTCAAAGGTTTATTTGGCAAATTGGAAAAAGAACTGGTTCGTGGCCGTATTATTGCCGGTGAGCCACGTATCGATGGCCGTGATACCAAAACTGTCCGTCCCGTGTTTGTTGAAACCACTGTATTGCCACGCGTTCATGGTTCTGCCTTGTTTACCCGTGGTGAAACGCAGGCAATCGTTGTTGCAACCTTGGGCGCTGAGCGTGATGCACAGATGATTGATGCGGTAGAAGGTGAGTACCGTGATCGTTTTATGCTGCATTACAATTTTCCGCCATTCTGTGTCGGTGAAACCGGTTTTGTTGGTTCGCCGAAGCGCCGTGAAATTGGTCATGGCAAGTTAGCCAAACGTGGTATTCAGGCTGTTATGCCAAGTGCTGAAGAATTCCCGTATGTGGTTCGTGTGGTATCAGAAATCACTGAATCCAATGGGTCGAGCTCCATGGCTTCTGTATGTGGTACGTCATTGGCATTAATGGATGCCGGTGTACCAATTAAAGCACCTGTTGCCGGTATTGCGATGGGGCTGATTAAAGAACCGGATGCCTATGCGGTATTGACTGATATTTTAGGTGACGAAGATCACCTGGGCGATATGGACTTTAAAGTAGCGGGTACCGAAAAAGGTGTGACCGCATTGCAGATGGATATCAAGATTGAAGGCATCAACGAAGAAATCATGCGTACTGCACTGGCGCAAGCCCGTGATGGTCGTCTGCATATTCTGGAAAAAATGAATGCTGTGATTTCGACTCATCGTCAGGAAATGTCCGAATTTGCCCCACGCATTATCACTGTGAAAATTCATGCTGATAAGATCCGTGATGTAATCGGTAAAGGTGGTGCCACCATTCGTGCAATTACCGAAGAAACCGGTGCAACCATTGATATTCAGGATGATGGCACCGTGATGATTTTCTCGTCGGATTATAATGCGGGTCAGGATGCCCTGCACCGTATAGAGCAAATCACCGCTGAAGTCGAAGTTGGCAAAGTTTATCAGGGCCGTGTTGCCAAACTGATGGATTTCGGCGCATTTGTTACTATCCTGCCGGGTAAAGATGGTCTGGTGCATATTTCACAAATTTCAGATGAGCGCGTGGAAAATGTCAGCGATAAATTATCTGAAGGCGATATGATTGAAGTGAAAGTTCTGGAGGTTGATCGTCAGGGCCGTATTCGTTTGAGTATGAAAGCTGTTCATGAAACGGCTGCCGAATAAAAAGTCGATATAACTACAAGTTTAAGCCCCGCAATGCGGGGCTTTTTTTTGCGTATGACAAGTAACCATTGCCATAGTGATAGATCGCATTTTTAAGTTTTTATCTGCATTTAATTTCTGATCACTATGCAACTGATTATCAAATAAAAAAATGCGTTAACGAAGAAGATTTCTTTGCAAAGCTTAATGATAACCATTATCATTAATGTGGATAGATTAAGGAGCTTTCATGGTTAACGCATGCATTTGGATAATGTCAATTCGGGCATGGCCTACTTATGAATGATGTTGAAGCCTCTACATTTTTAACTCTTTTAGAAGAATTGATTGAGATTGGTGGTCCCGTTGTATGGATATTACTGGGATTTTCGATCATTGCCGTCAGTATCGTGTTAATCAAAATATGGCAAATAGTGTTGTTAGCACCAGAATCGGCAAGCAACGCGAAAAAAGCACTCGCACTATGGAAATTAAATGAACCGGAGAGAGCACTTGCTGTATTGAAAATAACCAAACCCGTGGATGAATTACTGGCCATCAGTATGGAAGGACTCAGACAGGCAGAGATTTCTCAAGATTTGCTCAAGGAAGAGCTACAGCGAGTGGCCACATTACGCATCAATCAATTGCGAAGTTATTTACGTCCTCTTGAAGTTATCGCTAGTTTAAGTCCTTTACTGGGGTTATTTGGCACGGTGCTGGGGATGATCCTGGCGTTTCAGCAGATGGAACTGGCTGGCAATCAGGTAGACCCTTCAGTGCTCTCAGGCGGAATATGGCAAGCGTTATTAACTACTGCTGTGGGACTTGGCGTTGCGATACCTGCAGTTTTGGCACATAACTGGTTAGAACGTAAAACAGAACGTGTCGCAGCGCTCATCAATGATAGTGTCACCCAGGTTTTTACCCATGCGCCTATGAAGGAAAACACAGTAAATAAATCTGTTGATCACTTTAAAAATGTTGCTTGAACAACCCATGGCAGCAAAACGACGGTACATTAGCCTGACACCATTAATTGATGTGGTGTTTATTCTATTATTGTTTTTTATGTTGTCTTCGGGATTTACTCAATGGCGACAAATGGATATTACCGCGGCTAGTGAATCCTATAACGCGGATAAAATACAGACTCAACATACGCTGATATTAAATGCGGCGGATGAGTACGAATTTGAACACAGGCATTATCCTGTTACAAAGCTTATGCCCATAAAACAGAAATTGACCAAGAGCTCTCCGGGAATTTTTGTGGTAGCCGTTGCTGAAGGAGTTACAACACAGCAACTGATTGATTTTATTGATCAATTAAAAACCATTGGTGTTGTAAACGTCAGTCTGGCCGGACTAGCCTTATGATAGTGGTCTCTTCGCATACGTCACGAAAAAACCAACTTGATGACAATATGATTCCATTAATCAATATTGTTTTTTTAATGCTGATTTTCTTTATGATTGCTGGTCAGATAAGCTCCAGTGAGTTACTAAAAATTCAACCACCAACATCAGAACAGCGATTAGCCTTGGAAGAACATGATGCCATTTTGCTGGTGTCTGAAGATGGAAAGCTGGCATTTAATAATCAATGGATAAAATCCGATACCTTGACCGAGAGCTTGCAGCAGTCAATAACCGAGAGTAAAGACGTCCAGGCTTTCAAACTTTTGGTAAAAACGGATGCTATCTTACCCGCTAACGAGCTAATGGATTTACTCCAACAAGTCCGTGCTGCCGGTATATTGAAGGTTTCACTGGCAACTCAAACCAAAACCAAACGCCATGATTAAATTTCGTTATTGGTTTTTAGCTATTTTAAGCGCCATGTCTATCCATGTGTTTGCCTTTGGTATGTATACTTTAAAACACCCACATCAACTAAAGCCGGTTCCTGCAGTTGATGAAGCCGGTATCGAAATTGATATCAGTATGTTGGATGCTACTACGCTAGAGAAACAACAAGCTTCTTCAGCCGCAGAGCCTTTGGCCAAGATGGATGATGAATCCACAGTTACAGCGGTGCGTCATCCCAATAATGATCCCATTGATGTTGACTCCACAACCACACCCAGTGAAATGGTCACACCATTACAGCAAACAAAAATAAAAAAGGCTGTGCATAATGCTCCCGTTGTTGATGCACTGGAACCGGAGACCCGCTCTTCAGAGGACCTTGCGGCCACTGCAGAACCGGCGGCAAAAGATGCAACAAATGCTGTAGCGCAGTTGGAAAACACACAGATAGCCGAGCAGGGGGAAGCGACAGAGAACGCTTCCTCCTCCAGTCAAGCCGCGGCGGCTCTGCAACAGACAGCACAACAAAACTATTTCAATTTACTGGCCAGAACACTGGCTGAAAAGAAACGTTATCCGGGTATCTCCAGACGGCGGGGTGAACAAGGAACAGTACAGTTATTTTTTATTATTACCCGTGAAGGCAAAATCAGCGAGTCACGCATAGAAATCAGTTCGGGCTACCAGCGGTTGGATCAGGCGGTCATGGAAATGCTGGAAAACGCTCAACCATTACCTGCTTTTCCTGAGGAAATGTCGCAGCAAAAACTGGAAGTGAAAGTACCCATTGCCTTTGAATTAAGCAGTTGACAATCTTCAAAGTCGAACACCATGATAGGGGCTTTTTCTGAGCTCTCGGGAGTACAGCAGATGAACAATCTGGACTGGCATCAAATCCATGCCGCCGTATGGCGGGCGCATAGCCAAAAACTCAAAGCAATCAGCCGACTGGATCCGGTCCGGCTGGATCAACTGATTGGTATTGATACTCAAAAGCAGCAGCTGGTTGAAAATACCCGTCGATTTGTGGCGGGCGAAACCAGTAATCATGCGTTGTTATGGGGCGCAAGGGGAACCGGGAAATCGTCACTAATTAAAGCCGTATTAAATGAGTTTGCAGATCAGGGATTACGTATTTTACAGATTGATAAGGCTGAACTGGGTTGGTTACCGGAAATTCTGGATGATCTGGAAGATAGACCATTTCGGTTTGTAATTTTTTGTGATGATTTATCGTTTGAGCCGGGGGATGATGGTTTTAAACCGCTTAAAAGTCTGCTTGAAGGCGGTCTGGAATTACCGCCGGAGCATGTGCGGATTTACGCCACATCCAACCGACGACATTTGATGCCGGAGCAGCAATCAGAAAATCAGGCAAGCCGGGTAGTTGATGGGGAAGTACACTACACCGACAGTCTGGAAGATAAATTGTCACTATCTGATCGTTTTGGTCTGTGGCTGTCGTTTTACCCACCCAGCTGGGATACCTATCTGAATATGGTCGATACTTTGTTTGTGAATGTCGCCGTTGATCGGGATTTTTTACATGAACAAGCCAAACAATTTGCCATGCGTCGAGCCAGTCATAGTGGCCGTACCGCTGAACAATTTTATCGGCAGTTTTTGAACAGCCCCTAATCTGATTGTTCAGGCTGGAGGTCAATAATCACATCATGACCATTATCGTTGGCAATATTCTGATAAGACCACCCGAGTTTATCAGTCAGTTGCGCGGTCAGTTGTAGGCCGAGACCAAAGCCAAGCTCGGTAGGTGAAACATCCATATCATTGCTGTACTGTCGATTTATAATACTGATACGGGAGCCCTGCTGGTTAATAATGACCTGACCTTCCCACGTATGTTGGAAGGCATTACGAATCAGGTTGCCTAGAACGATTTTTGCTGCCACAACACTTATCGCGCAGGTGTACGGATGAGTTTGCATAACCAGCTCAACCGTTTTATCACGCAGCAAATAACGTAATTCTTCAGTAATCTCAAATAGTAACTGCGCTATATCAACGTTTGATTCAGGCAGTTTTTCGTTATCCTCACGACTTAACCATAGTAGCGTTTCAGTCAGGTGTTGCATGGTAAGACTGGCACGATCAATTCTATCGGCAATGTCCTGTTGCATTGGATTCAAAGTCGAAGCAGTCTGCTGTAAGACTTTATATTGCAATTCAATATTGTTACGAATGACACTGATAGGTGTCCTGAGTTCATGACTGGTATAACGCAGGAAACGGTGTTCACGATCCAGACTGCGTTGCACAGATGACAGACTGTTCTGGATAAGTTTTGCCATCTCATTCAGTTCCGGGTACATAAAATCCGGTGCTGGCTGAGAGAGATTTTCGGGAGTCAGGGATTGCGTCCAACTATGTAAACGACCAACTGGAGCTGAGATACTGCGCATTAACCCCCAGGTTATCAGCATTAACGAGACGGCGATTAACGCACTGACACCTAATAGTAGACGCATGCTGTCGGCCATATTACGGCTCATCAAGCTGGAAACATTTTCTCGAGACAGAACCCGGCTGATGTAGACCGACTGATCTGCCAAATCTACTTTAAGCGCAAAATATACTTTATCGGGTCGTTCTAACCAATGTGAATCATCTTGTTTTACCAGTGTGCCGCTTTGTAATGGCGGTCCATTAAAAACCTGACGAATCTCCAAGGGTTGTGCGTCCCATTGTCTGGAAAGCTGACTGCCACGGAAATTGACCAGCTCATCCTCTGCCAATGGTTGGTTGCTGGCCAGATAGGTCAACGCTGCATTTTCCATTCCGCCCGTAACAATATTATCCATACCCCGAAAAAACAGATGGGCACTGAGCAGGGAATAGCCCAGTACAATGGTACCGCCGAATGCTAAAAAGCTAACAGTAATAAGGCGTTTAAGCGTTATATTAACTTTCATTGTCAGCTCTTATGGCAATACCCACCCCTGGCAAGGTGTGTAATAGTGTTGTTTCAAAACCACCATCAATGGTTTTACGCAAATGATGCAGATGCACTTTCAAACTGTCGCTGTCTGGTACTTCCTCGCCCCAGATAGCTATCTCCAGACGTTGGCGGCTAACCACATTGGGGGATTCGCGTAAAAGCAATTCCAACATTCGCCAGCCGATAGGGGATAAATGCAAATTTATATCTGCCCGGCTTAATTGACGTTGTTGCAGATTCATTTGCAGATCACCGCAACGTAACAGTTGCGTCTGACCACTGCGTCTTCGCGATAATGCATCAATGCGCATCACCAATTCTTTCAGCTCAAAAGGCTTTACCAGATAATCATCTGTACCAGCAGCAAAACCAGCTTGTTTATCAGTCAATTGATCTCGTGCGGTCAGCATTAATACCGGGATATCGGAACCGTCATTACGCAAACGCTCACATACGGTTAACCCGTCAATACGGGGCAGATTCAGATCCAGCAGTAACACATCATAATAATTCTGCTGTAACAAATTTAATCCCGCGGCACCATTACTGGCATGATCACAGCTGATCGCTTCCAGTTGCAGATAATCCATCACGGTTTGTGCAAGATCGAGATCATCTTCAATCAGTAATACACTAATCATCGGGATGGTCCTTGTTCGGTTGCCGGAAGGATCACTTTGCTTCCTCGATGAAAATACTGCATCACATCATGTTGAATCATTAACAACAACGGAATCAATATCAGTGTTATAAATGTTGCAAACATAATGCCGTAAGCCAATGACACAGCCGCCGGAATCAGAAACTGTGCCTGTCTTGAAGTTTCACCTAACAGCGGCATCAATCCAGCAAAAGTGGTGAAGGATGTCAGCAAAACTGCCCTCAACCGATCTCTGGCCGACAACAGGATAGCTTGCTTCACATCTGTATATTCCTGTTTTAAATCATTAAATCTCGATACCAGTAGTAAACTGTCATTCACCACCACACCACTCAGCGCAATGATGCCATTGAGTGAAAGAATACCCAACGACAGATCATTCATCCAGTGACCCAGCAAGGCGCCGACAATACCAAAGGGGATAGCCGTCATAATCAATACCGGTTGAATATACGATTTCAACGGAATGGCCAGCAGCATATAAATACCCAGCATGGCCAACAAAAAGAGCTTTAGCATGGAAGATTGAGTTTCTTCCTGTTCGGCCGCCTCACCGGCAAAATATATTGTCAGACCGGGATATTTGGCTTCCAGTTGGGGCACCACATCACGTTTTAACTGAGCGACAAATTCTGTGACGGACAGTAAGTCCTTATCCACATCGGCGGATAGGTAAATGGCTCGTTTGGCATCTATCCGGGTAATACTGTCACGGGTAAAACCATAGCTGACATCGGCGACACTGGATAGCGGGATAACCGTGCCATCTTCAAGGCGAACTCTGGAGTTCAATACATCCGCAGGGTTTTGTCGATCGGCTTCAGGATATCGAACCTTCACCTCGATCTCATCACTGTTACGTTGGTAGCGCTGCACAACTTGTCCTGAAAAGCCCTGCAGGATTTGCCTGGCAAGCTCATCCGTGCTCAATCCCAATGCGCGTCCCTGTTGATTAAGCTTAAGTTGTAATTGTGGCTGACCCGGTTGCAAATTATCTTCTAAGCCAATGATGCCCGGCATCGGTTCCAGTAATTTGTATAGTTCGGCACCTGCCAGAGTCAGCACATCATCATCGTTAGAGCGTAGCTCCACTCGCAAAGCATCATCTGCCTGACGTCCACTTTGAATGCGCAAGCTGCGAACGGCTTCCGGCATGCCAACACGCTTTTCCCATTCGCGACGGAATTCCACCAAATCATAGGGAGAATCTGCAGCTAATTCTACGGTTACCCCACCACTATGATCCGCTTGCGAAAGCAATTGAAGATTGGCGATACCGCTTTTTTGAGAATCAGTTTCTGTCCGCAAAGCTTTATCAGTTTCATAGGCAGTACTTTCAAGCAGCATCAGCGTTTCATGGGTACGACCAAAGCTGACATCTTTATGCATGGCGATGTTGGCTCGTACGGTATCTCCTGGAATGGACGGAAAAAAGCTCATCCGAATACTGCCATTAAATGGCATGGAGAAAACGATGATAAATATCATGATAAATACCATCACCAAGCCATAACGAAACCGTAAACCAAATTCTATGGCTGGCTGATAAATTTTTTCAGCAAACCACTGCAATCCGTTATCCGCTCCATACTGTACTTTTCGCCATCCACTGGCGAGAATATTTTGTGATGGTGTTTTATGAGTATTTAAATGCGCTAAATGCGCCGGTAGAATCAGCTTGGATTCAATCAGCGACATTATTAGTGCTATCGCTACGACTGCTGCAAACTGCGAATAGAGCTCACCCAGTCGACCTTCAATTTGTGACAGGGCAAAAAAAGCTACCACGGTGGTAAATACGCCAAACATGGTCGGTACAGCGACTCGCATAGTGCCTTTGATAGTATTACGTAAAGTATCCCCTTCGCTGGAGCGGACACTGTAGATACTTTCTCCCACCACCACGGCATCATCAACAATAATGCCCAGCGCCATCAGAAACCCGAAAGTGGTAAACGAGTTGAGTGATAAACCTGCATAGGAATCACCCATAAAAAATAACGTCCCGAGAAACACAAAAGGCAGTCCCATAGCGACCCAGAATGCCACCGTCAGATTTAAAAACACTGCAAGTAATACAAAAACCAGCACGATGCCGGTCAGAGCATTTTTAATCAATAAGTTCAAGCGATCCATGATGCTGGTACTGCGGTCATACCAGGTTGCCAGTTCAACTTGATCTGGCAGTCTATGGCTGTTTTGCCAGACTTCCACAACGTCATAGGCATCTGCCACAGAATCAGCGATATCATCGAGGCCAGTGGTCACCACCTGCACTCCGATACTTTCTTTCGCCTGAAATCTTGACAATATGGACGTGTCATCATCAAAGCTGTCAAGAATTGTCGCCACATCACCCAGTAAGATCTGTTGCCCGTTAGCACCTGTAACTAAAGGGATCTTTGCAAAATCTTCTTTCAGATAGGCTTGTTCGGATGCATTGAGTTGCAGATAAATATTTTCATTGCGTAGTACCGCAGTTAACGGTGTCGAGGAATTGGTGTTAATGGCATTTTCAACGTCCGTTAATGACAGGCCATAGGATTGCAAACGGCCGTCATCAATTTCGATCATCATCATCGGATCCAGCCAACCGGAAATGGTGACTCGGTTAATAGTTGACTTGGTCAGTAAATCTGCTTTCAATGATTCGGCAAGTTGCTGAAGTGTATGGCGATCTGTGTCACCATAAAGTTGCAACCAGATGGCATGCTCTTCACGTTCAGCTTTACTGATGACCGGGTTTTTTGCTTCGGTTGGAAAGGTGGAAATCGCGTCTACCTGTGCTTTTACATCGCGCATCAAGGTATCAAGATCATAACCGCTTTGCATTTCAACTGTGACGGTCACCCCACTGCGAGTCGACTCACTGGTAATGGTTTTGATGCCAATGATGCCTTCCAACTGCTCTTCAATTTTGATTGCCAGACCTTCCTCTGATAATTTTGCCGAGCCGCTATCATAAGAAACTGAAATGGTCAGGCTGTCTGGCTCACTGCTTGGAAAGGCTTCTTTACGTAGATCTCCCACGGACATTAATCCAAGGATAATCACCACCAGCATTAATAAGTTTGCTGCGACCGGGTTGGTGGCAAACCAGCCAATCACTCCGCTACGACCAGTCTTACTCATCGTTGCCCACCTCAATAGGGGTCACAGTCATGCCTTCTACATAGCTGCTGATAGGTTGTAACAAAATTTGTTGCGGCAGATCACTCAGTTCTTCCGGTGGATTAATATAGATGTGGTTTTCGTCACTGAAGACCGGTGAGGCTGAAAATTTCGCCAGATTATTTTCACCGCTGACATACCATATCTCACCGCGTTGACTGAGACTGGTGGGGGGAACCTGCCAGAGATTATCCATCTCACGCCCGCCCAGACTGACTTTGACAAAGACACCAGGATAAATAGCAGGCTGCTTATCTAACGGTTTTTCCACCCCGACGATTAATGAACGTTGGCGTGTTGTGCCATCAAGATGTTGCTCAACACGCAAGACTTCACCTTGCCAAGAGGCAGAGCCTTCAACTGCAGATAAACTGACTGGCCATTCACCCGTTAACAACACGTTGGCATCAGGAAGGCTCTGCCACTCACGATCTGACAGCGAGACTTTTACTTCAACCCAGTCCGTGCTGTACAACGAAGCAACCTGGGTTCCGGTTTGCAGATAACTGCCAGGCGATACATCACGGGTAATAACTAATGCGTCAAAAGGTGCACTGATAATGCTTTGTTGCAGATCTTTTTCAGCACTTGCTAATAGCGCCTCAGCGTTTGCAACACTGGCTTCGGCGCTGGCCAGTTGTGGCACACGTAATACCAGTTCCGAGTCAGGCTCTCCATCCAGACCAGAGGCAAGCCATTCTGCTTGCGCCTGCAAGCCCTGACGTTCTTCTTGCATCAAGGCAAGTCTCGCCTCTGCCAATTGCTGTTTGGCCGCCGCGACGGCGGCACGATAATCGCTGTTTTCCAGCCGCAGCATTTGTTCACCTTTTTTGAGGCGAAAGCCTGTTTCAAACTGTGGTGATATTTGTTCGACTTGTCCTGCTACCTGGGTTGTCAGAGCTATCGAGTAATGAGGTTCTGTAGCACCGAACGCACTAATGCGGGATTGATAGCGACCAGGGGTGACCGTTTTTACGGAAACTTCCGGACTGATGATCTGGACTTGTTTGATGGGCAATGGTCTGTTGGCATAAGTGTCGATCATCTGTTGTATTATCAGATAAACAGCTATTAATCCAATCACCGAGCAAATAAAGACAATCCATTGAAAACGCTTGGTCATGCTTTTGCCTCCAGCCCCAATGCCAGACCTAAGGAAATTCGATTGAGCAAACGTTGATAAATCAGATCATCTAACTGTGCTTGCAAATCGTAGGTCTGTTGTTGAACGGTTAACAGGTCAAGAATATTCAGCAGCCCACTTCGATAATTGGCCTGATATTGCTGCAAATTATTTTCAGCGCTGGCAAGTGCCGTTTCAATATGTTGCTGACGTTTCACCAGGGCCTGCTCTTGACTGATTGCCTGCTCAACTTCCGTCACCGCGTTGAGTAACGTGTCACGATATTGCTGATAGAGAATAGCGGTGTCCAATTCACTGATTTCTGCTGCAGCGCGTAATTGTCCGCCCTGATACAACGGTGCTGTTAATTGTCCCAGTAAACTCCAGACAGGAGCGGTAAATAAACTTGCGCGAGGAGAGCTGCCCACATCTTCCAGAACCGCTTGTAAACTCAGACTGGGTAACAAATCTTTGTAGGCGACCTCGGTTCGTGCACTGGAAGCTTCAATAGCTGCATACGCAGCGAGCAGATCCGGACGACGATTTAAAGTTTGCAGGGGCAGATCAATTTCGGGAATAGCGACCTCTGGATATTCTGTTGGTAGCTCAAATTCCGGATTATCAACCTGTCCAATCAGAGTTTTGAGCTGGATATATTGTTGACGATAAACTTCCTTCAAACTTTCAATGCTGGCCGACGAGGTCGCGACAGCACTTCGGGCACTGTCAAGGTCCTCTAACGTCCCCAAGCCTTGCCGATAACGTTGCACAATAAAGCTTTCAGTTTGCTGCAAACTGGCATTACGCTGTTGTTCTATGTCAATGGCTCTCTGTTGGGCGATGAGGGTTAACCATACTTGCATCACTTCAGCAGCCAAGGTATCACGGGCAGATTGATACAAAAGGCTTTGTTCAGTGATATCCAGATCTGCAGCTCGTTCGTTATCTGCCAGTTTTCCCCATAAATCAGCTTGCCAGCTGACACTGACATCAGCCCCAAAACTGGCTTCATTGTCACGGCTATTGAGTGCTGAAATGCCGGCACTGATAAAAGGCCGTTTTTCGCCCGCAGCTTGTACCAGCTGAGATTGACGAATTTGCAGGGTTAACAGTGTTTGCTGCAAGCCGGGGTTGGATTGCATGGCGATCTGCAGCAAGTCCTCAAACATATCGCTATCTACCAGATCATTTAGATATGCCACATTAGTTTGTTGTGAGAGTGTTTGCCATTCTGGCACCTGCTGTTGTTCAGCAGTTATCAATCTATCGTAATCGGGTTGCTCTGGCGTCATGCTGCATGCCGTAAGCAACAGTAATGGCAGAATCGTCAGTGTTTTGAGGCTTCTATCTGGCTTGGTCACGTTCACCTGGTATCACGCTCCCTAATAAATGGGTGTCTATGTGACAGCCAATTTAGTGACCAGAGGGTTAAAACAAGGTTAACAGCCAGTTTTATTTGCTGGAAAGTGTTTGCAGCTATGCAAAATAAGTGTTTTTAATGTCAGGCCGGCAATTGCACAGCCAGTCATTACAGTGATCATTGGCCATAAACTGCCATCGCCAAGAGAACTGACCAGTAGACCACTGGCGGCACCGGATAAAAATCCAAAAGAACCAAGCACTGCGGTGGCGGTGGCACTGCTGCGTGGAAAGAACTCCACGGTGCTGGCGATGGCGTTCGATACGATAAGTGCTTGTGAACTAATAAATACCATGATGCCCATCACAATCATACTTAATGCCGGAGCGGGGCTGATCACAATATAAAACAGCATCATCAATCCGGTAACTACCTGCAGGATTTGTCCCAGTCTTAACAAACAAGGCGGATCGTAATAATGTAAAAGCCGAACATTAATACGATTCACCACAATCATCATTAATACATTAATGCCAAACAAAAATGGATAAACCGACGCAGACACATCAAAATACACCATATATACCGAGGGTGAAGCTGTAATAAAGCTGAACAAGCCACCATAAGTGAAACTCTGTGCCGCGAGATAGGCCAACGCTTTACGATGTGAAAGAACTTCATAGTAGCGCCGTAGTGCAGAGGTCTTATGTGTCGATATTTGTCGCGTTTCTGGTAATAAGCGATGCAGCAGTAGCCCAATCAGTAAAGCATAGACGAACAAAACAATAAAAATGGAATGCCAACCGGCGAGGTATAAACAAAGTGTTCCGATAAGCGGAGCGATTAGTGGGGCAATCATCATGATAATTGCCATATGCGACAGATAGCGGGCACTGTCACGGCCGCTGCTAATATCCCGAATTACCGCTGAGGAATTCACTATTGCCATACCCCCACCAATAGCCTGAACTACTCGCCATCCCCACAAACCATGCAATGTATGACTGAGCACAATGCCCATACTGGCAATACAAAATAAGATCAGACCCACAAAGATGATACGTCTGCGCCCGAAGTGATCGGACAAAGGGCCACCGGTTAACTGTCCAACGGCAAAACCGGCTAAAAATAAACTTAGTGATAATTCAATATCATGAATGCTGACAGCAAACTCCGAGGCCATTAATGGCATGGCCGGCAAGTAAGCATCAATAGCCAAGGGGGCAATCGCCGTTAATCCTGCCAGTAACAGGATAAGCTGTGCCACATTATGGCTGATGGTAGCTGCTTGTTTCTCTATATTTTCAGCCAATATTTTTCCTTTGGTTGTAAGCCAATCAGAGATATCGCCTTATGACTTTAGGGGGTATCTTTGCTTGTGTCACCAAGTGCCGGACTAATCGAAACGTCAGGCTTGGGTAAAGGCTGGGGTCTCAATTCACGCATATCAAACCCATTTGGTTGTTGGAACACTCTTAAACCAAACTCCGGCAAGATGGCCAGCAGGTGATCAAAAATATCTGAGGCTATGCCTTCGTATTCAATCCAATTAGTGGTATTGGTAAAACAATAAATCTCTAAAGGCAGACCATTTGCTGTCGGCTCTAGTTGCCGTGACATCAAAGTATAGTTCTGATGAATGCTGGGATGATTTTTCAGATAGTTATTCACATAAGCACGGAAACTTCCAATATTCGTGATACGACGGGTGTTCACCGGCTCTTTGCCCCATTCGGCTAATTGTTGGTTCCACTCATCAATATCTTTTTGCTTCTGCTTTAAATAATCATCCATCAAACTGAAACGGTGCAGTTTTTTCCGTTCATCATCTGCTAAAAAATGAATACTTTGCTGGTCGATTAAAATACTGCGTTTAATCCGGCGTCCCCCCGATTCCTGCATACCGCGCCAATTCTTGAAAGGATCAGTCAGAAAACGTTTGGTGGGGATCACACTGATAGTTTTGTCCCAGTTTTGTACTTTAACGGTATGCAATGCAATATCAATGACATCCCCATCAGCATTAAGCGGGGGCATTTCAATCCAGTCGCCGACACGAATCAGATCATTTGAGCTGATTTGCACACTGGCTACCAGTGATAGCAAAGTGTCCTGAAAAATCAGCAATAACACGGCGGCCATTGCACCCAATCCAGATAAGAGGATTAAGGGAGATCGATCAATAAGTGAGGCAATCATCAGGATGGTGGCAATCGCAAATATCGCAATCTTGATAACCTGAATATAGCCTTTGATAGGTTTCAGATGAGCATCGGGACGTTTACTGTATGCATCGTTAACAATGGTTAACAAGCTGCCAAGACCCAATGCAATGGTCAATACAATAAAAGCTGAAGTGACATTCTGGACCACCGCAATAGCCGTATCCGAGATGTTCGGGATAATGACGATTCCCGTCGACAGGATTATGGCTGGAACAATGTTTGCCATCCGTCTGATAAACGGCGAGTCTGCTAAGGATGAATAACGGCCCAGCTGGCTGGTTTTGAGTATTCGATAGACCCCACGAACCAGAATACGTTTGACCACCCAGTTTGCGACCCAGGAAACCAGTAATAATATGCTCAGGCCAATGAGCGTATAGAGATGAGGATAATTCTCCAACCAGTCGGTTATAAGGTAGTAGCTTTCCACAGTGCGCTCCACAGCTTTGTATCAGGTGGCAGATTGTAGCATTCAAACGATTATGAAATCTGACTGATAATGCGGTGTTTTACAGGCGAATATTTCCGTAAAGTTTTGAAGATAGAGCAAATTCCTGTATATTGGCCGGTTTTTCAAATAAGCCAAAATATCATTGTGAAGTTAAATCCACCCTAGCATATTACTTCCTCAGGATCTGATCTGATCCTTGATGTTTAACACATCACCTCTGCCAACAAAGTGGTTGTGAAAATCATAACCATCGCGAGTTAACTCGAGTGGACATCACCATGTCCTTAAGCCTGGCAATACTCTGTCTCTGAAAATTATGAACACAGGAAGAAACTAATGTTGCAAAACCTTAAACGAGATTGGTTTTCCAATATCCGTGGCGATCTGATCGCCGGAATTGTCGTGGCCTTGGCATTGATCCCGGAAGCCATTGCCTTTTCCATCATTGCTGGCGTCGATCCCAAAGTCGGCTTGTATGCTTCATTTTGTATTGCTGTGATTATCTCAATTGTCGGTGGACGGCCGGGCATGATTTCAGCGGCCACAGCCGCCATGGCGGTGCTGATGGTAACTTTGGTTAAGGAACACGGACTGGAATATCTTTTAGCCGCAACGTTACTTACCGGTGTTATTCAGATTGTGATGGGATATTTGAAACTGGGTAATCTGATGCGGTTTGTCTCACGTTCAGTGGTAACGGGCTTCGTGAACGCCTTGGCTATATTGATTTTCATGGCACAGCTGCCAGAGTTAACTAACGTGACCTGGCATGTCTATGCGATGACTGCGGCAGGCTTGGGCATTATCTATCTATTCCCGTACATCCCGACTATCGGTCGTTTATTGCCTTCTCCGCTGGTCACCATCATCGTGCTGACGGTCGTGGCGGTGCTGTTCAATATCGATATTCGCACGGTTGGGGATATGGGCGAATTACCGGATACATTACCGATATTTTTATGGCCGGATGTACCTCTTAATTTGGAAACATTGTCGATTATTTTCCCATATGCCATCGCCCTGGCCGTGGTCGGACTGCTGGAATCGATGATGACAGCCACGATTGTGGATGATTTAACCGATACTGCAAGTGATAAAAATCGTGAATGTAAAGGTCAGGGTGTGGCTAACATAGGTTCGGGTTTATTGGGTGGTATGGCTGGCTGTGCGATGATTGGTCAGTCGATTATCAATATAAAATCAGGTGGCCGAGGCCGTTTATCGACCATGACAGCCGGCTTGTTCCTTTTATTCATGGTATTGGTTCTGGATGATTTACTGGTACAGATCCCCATGGCCGCTTTGGTGGCAGTAATGATTATGGTGTCTATCGGCACATTTTCATGGGCCTCAATCCGTGATCTGAAGAAACATCCCCTGTCGACCAATATCGTTATGGTGGTGACGGTGGCCGTTGTGGTGTTTACCCATAATCTTGCGCTTGGCGTCTTTGTCGGGGTATTGCTGGCCGCCTTATTCTTTGCCAACAAAGTGGCCCATTTCATGGTGGTAAAAAGCGAGCTGAGTGAACATGATACGAAACGACGTTATGAAGTCAGAGGGCAGATATTTTTTGCCTCATCTGACAAATTTTCTGCAGCATTTGATTTTAAAGAAGCTTTAGAAAAAGTCGAAATTGATTTGAGCCATGCTCACTTCTGGGATATTACGTCGGTTTCAGCATTGGACAAGGTGGTGATCAAATTCCGTCGTGAAGGAACCGAAGTTGAGCTGGTTGGAATGAATGCGGCTACCGCAACAATAGTGGATAGATTTGGTGTACATGATAAGCCGGAAGAAGTCGAAAAAATACTCGCCGATCATTAGTGTTATTTATCGTTAATATCACTAATTAAAAGTTCAAAGGAGAGAGAAATGACAAAAATAATTGCCTGTATCGATGGTTCAATTACTTCACCGGCTGTTTGTAAAGCTGCCGCTTGGACCAGTCAACGTTTAACAGCGCCATTGGATTTATTGCATGTGCTGGATAAAACGGAATACCCCAAACCCGAAAACAGTAAAAATCTGTCCGGCAATATTGGTTTGGGAAGCCATGAGCATTTGCTGCAAGAACTAATTGAGTTAGATGAAAAACGCGGGCGATTGGCTTTAGAACATGGCAAAAACATTTTGCAGGAGGCCAGAGCGTTAGCCCAGCAACACGGCGCGATTGAAGTGACGACACATCAAAGACACGGCAGCCTAATGGAAACCTTGTCAGACTTGCAGGAGGATACGCGACTGCTGGTATTGGGGCGTCAAGGACAAGCGCATGAAAATGAAACACATAGTCTGGGAAGTCATCTGGAAAATGTTATTCGTGCTTTGAATAAACCTATTCTCATAACCTTACCGGAATTTACCATTCCACAACGTTTTATGATTGCTTATGATGGGAGTGCCACAGCAACCAAAGCATTGGAGAAAGTTGCTGAAAGTGAGCTGTTGAAAGGAATGCCATGTCATATCGTCATGGTGGCTGAAGACGATACCAGTCATCAGTCCAAACTTAATTCCGCATTGCAACATCTTCAATCTGCAGGTTTTGATGTCACATCTGCTTTATTACAAGGAGCAGTAGAACCGGCATTACATCAATATCAACGTGATAATGAAATTGAATTGATGGTGATGGGCGCATATGGCCACTCGCGGATCCGTCAGTTTCTGGTTGGCAGTAACACGGCAAAAATGGTGCGGATGAGTGACATTCCGTTATTACTACTGCGTTAATCAGGATACAACCCTTGAATCAGATGAATATTGTGCAGTTGGAAAACTATCGACAAAAGTTACTGCAGCTTAAACTGGCATTGTTGACGGATAATGAAGCCGATACGCTGAGTATGGTTGAAATACACCCTGCACAATTGGACGGCTTATCCTTTCGTCAGCAAATTCAACAGCAGGAAGCATTGAAGTTTAAACAAGCGCAATTACAGGCAATCGATGGCGCATTGCGACGTATCGAACAGGATGATTTTGGCTTTTGTTTTGTGTGTGATCAGGCTATCAGTGAAGCACAGTTAAATTTCGATTTGACAGTGACTCGCTGTATAAAATGTGCAGATACTGCGTTCGATTGATTTTCAGTTTTTTTACACTATTAAGACTACAATTACTTCGCATTACGGTATCTGATATTAATTGGAATCATTCTTGGCAATTACTTTTGAAACTCAACATTCTGCAGTGAATCGAATTGAAGCCATTCAATCATTCGGCTGTCTTATCCGTTTTGATGAGAAATTACAGAAAATTTTGCAAGTCAGTACAAATTTGCAAGAAAATCTGGGTATTTCCGTCGAAACGGCGTTGAGTTCTTCCCCCAAGGATATTCTGGGCAGTAAACTCCATCAGCGTTTACTGCAAGCTCTTTCTGCAAGCACTCGCTTAGCCTCGGCGTTAATGATAAATCGTCAGGTGGCTGGTTCTTATCAACGTTTTTACGTGATGGCTTACCGCAGTAATGCCTCAATAGTTGTTGAGTTTGAACCCCTTTCACGCTCGGGTGAGCAGCGTTTAATGCCAATCGTTAATGAGTGGTTAAGTCGGTTGGCTCAGGTTCAGGAAATACAGTCTTTACAACAAATGCTAGTACAGAGTGTACAGGCGGTGACGGGGTATGATCGCGTATTGCTATGTCAGTTTGATTCACATTGGCACCGTACCGCGATTGCGGAAGTCTGTCGTGATGCTTCCCGCAGCTTATTGAATTACCGTTTTCCAGCGAGCGATATTCCTGCCGAGGTCAGAAATCGTTACTCCATTAACCCGATACGTTATGTCTCGGATGTAAATGCCGGAATAGTGCCTTTTGCTCCCACATCCACTGACATTGCTGTACCCCCATTGGATTTAACCGCTGGTATGTTGAGAGGGTTATCTCCGTTTCATCAACAATATCTGCGTGAAATTAAAGTTGATGCTTCGCTTTCCATCGCGATCACAGGTGAACAAAAACTGTGGGGAATACTGACCTGTCACCATTTTAAAGCAATGCAGATTTCTGCGGCAGAGCGGGATGCGGCATTTAATCTGGTACAAATGGCCACGCAGCGAATGTTTTTATTGCAGGCTCGTCAACAGGCGATGTTTTTGGAAAATGTTTTAAACAGCCGTGAATTATTGTCAGCAGAACGGGACAAAGTAGTTCAGCCAACCAGGTTACTCGACATTTATGGCCGGGACTGGATGCAACTGTTTAATTGTATCGGCATTGCCTTGTTATATCGTAATGAAGTCAGGTGTATCGGTGAAACGCTGGATACTTATGAAGTTGATATTGTCGGGCGATGGCTGTCCACGGCTATTGGAAATAAACCCTGCTGGGCTTGTGATCAATTGTCACAAAGCCCTCTGGATGAGCTGGTCAATTTACGAAACAGAGCAGGACTGCTTGCTGTGCCTTTACCAATAGAACAAAGCCATTCGGGTTGGTTATTGTTGTTCAGACGTGCGCAGAAGACCGAATATCGATGGGTTGCCAAAAAACATATTATTGAAACGATTACACAGAATCCGTTGCAGTCAGCCGAAGAGCGTGGTTACCCAATTTGGATTGAAACAGTAGAAAATGAAGCTCAGTGTTGGACGAGTAGTGAACAAAATGCGGCGCAGGATCTGGCAGAAGATCTGGCTGTGGCCATTACAGTGCATCAAATCAATCGCCTTAATACAGAATTACAGCGGGCAAACACCCAACTGAAAGAGATCGCACATACCGATACGTTGACCAAAATATGGAATCGGTATCGAATGGAGCTGGCAATCGATACTGAACTTGCCGCTGCAGAACGTTATGGTCACCCTTGTTCAATCTTGCTATTCGACGTGGATCATTTTAAGCAGGTCAATGATACCTACGGGCATGATGTGGGTGATCAAGTGCTGACAGGTTTAGCCGATCAGGTTCAGGCCAAGCTCCGTGCCAGCGATTTTTTCGGCCGATGGGGCGGTGAAGAGTTTATTGTTCTGACATCGCATAATGGTCTGGATGAGGCGATGGGGTTGGCAGAACGATTGCGCAAACACATTGAATCAGTGGTTTTCGAAACGGTGGGAAATATTACCATCAGCATCGGTGTTGCCGAAGCGTTGTTAGGCAAAGAAACACGTAAACAACTGATAGAACGGGCAGACAAGGCCATGTATCAAGCAAAACAAACCGGCCGTAATCAAATCAAAGCCGCCACAGCTGAATTGTCGGATTCCTGATTATCATCCAAAATACTCGCATTCATGCGTGTGCTGCCAATGTGGATTGGCTTCTATCTATCTAAAACTGAGTTACTATGTCCGAAAGCCCGTTACAAAAACAAGTTTCCAAACGACGCACCTTTGCCATTATTTCGCATCCAGATGCCGGTAAAACGACACTGACGGAAAAATTACTCCTATTCGGCGGTGCTATTCAGATGGCTGGAAGTGTTAAGTCTCGTAAAACCGATAGACATGCTACTTCTGACTGGATGGAGATGGAGAAGGAACGGGGAATTTCCGTTACTTCTTCGGTAATGCAGTTTCCGTATAAAGATCGCATCGTTAATCTGCTCGATACACCCGGCCATGCGGACTTTTCTGAAGATACCTACCGTACCTTAACGGCAGTTGATTCGGCATTAATGGTCATTGACAGCGCCAAAGGTGTTGAGGAACGCACTATTAAACTGATGGAAGTCTGTCGGTTACGTGATACGCCAATTCTGACTTTCATTAACAAGCTGGATCGGGAAGGTCGGGATCCTCTGGACTTACTCAGTGAAGTTGAGAATATTCTGAATATCCGTTGTGCTCCAATCACCTGGCCAATTGGTATGGGCAAAGGTTTTAAAGGCATTTTCCATCTCTACAATGACAATATTCGACTATTTGAAGCGCATGGTGGTAAAGAGGCGGGAGAGTTGATTCAGGGCTTGGATAACCCACGCCTGGATGAATTATTCGGTTCTATGGCGCAAGAGTTACGTGAAGAAATTGATCTGGTGCGTGGCGCCAGCGATGAATTTGATTTGGATGCCTTTTTATCCGGACAAATGACTCCGGTATTTTTTGGCTCGGCAATGAATAATTTTGGTGTGACCGAGTTGATGGATGCCTATGTAGAGTATGCCCCCGCCCCTCAGCCTCGTGAAACCAAAACCCGTAATGTTGTCGCCGATGAAGACAATTTCAGCGGTTTTGTATTTAAAATTCAGGCAAATATGGATCCCAAGCATCGCGATCGGATTGCGTTTATGCGCGTTTGCAGCGGACACTACACCAAAGGCATGAAGTTACGTCAAACCCGGATTGGTAAAGATGTCACCATTGCTAATGCGGTGACATTTATGGCTGCAGAACGCGAACAGGCAGAAGAAGCCTGGCCAGGTGATATTTTGGGGTTACATAATCACGGCACTATCCAAATCGGTGATACTTTTACCCAGGGTGAAGATCTGCAGTTTACCGGCATTCCTTATTTTGCTCCTGAGCTATTCCGTCGAGTCCGTTTAAAAGATCCTTTGAAAAACAAAGCATTATTAAAAGGCTTACAACAGTTGAGCGAAGAGGGCGCCACCCAGTTATTTCGGCCATTGGATAATAATGATTTGATTCTCGGCGCCGTCGGAGTATTGCAATTCGATGTAGTCGTACACCGTCTTAAAGGAGAGTATGGCGTTGAGTGCGCCTATGAGCCAGTTCAGGTGCACACCGCAAGGTGGGTTTATTGTGATGATGTGAAAAAGCTTGAAGAATTCAAACGTAAGGCCTCAATGAATCTGGCGCTTGATGGGGCAGATAACCTGACCTATATCGCGCCGACACGTGTCAATCTGGACCTGACCATTGAGCGCTGGCCGGAAATTGAGTTCCGTTCAACTCGAGAGCATCTTTAAAAGGCTTGCCAGTGAGATGAGTTCTCAAGCAGAATGAATTTTCCATTTCGTTGCCGGAGAGAGAGATGAAAGTCAGACTCATTACCAAAAACAAAGGTAAGCCGGTTATCGGCCTGACACCAACTGATTCCCTGGACAAAGCTGTCCAGCTGATGATGGAACATCGCATTGGTTCATTAGTGGTGACGGACAATGGGGCTTTGGTCGGCATTTTGTCAGAACGTGATTTGCTGAACGTTCTGCACCAGAAACATGCGATGTGGGAGCCGAAAACGGCCGCAGACGCCATGACACCGAATCCCTATACCTGTGACCCGGATAATACACTGGAAGAAGTGATGAATATAATGGTTGAACATAATATTCGTCATTTACCGGTGGTTTACAAAGGACATCTTGAAGGGATGCTATCGATTACGGATATTGTGGAAGAGCTGCTGAAAAAAGCGAAGTTTGAAAACAAACTGTTGAAAAACTACATACAAAACTGGCCGGACGCCGAACACGAGGATTAGATCCTGCCTAGGGTTTATATTTCTCGCATCCGTGAGAGGGCAAGCGGAGCGGCGATGAAAAAATGCTGGCTCTATGACTCAGGCAAATGAGCCACTTTTTCAACTTGCAATTGGTTATCTTCGGCAAACTCGAGGAGAAACTCGAACAGCATGATATCGTCTTCTTCAAGCTGCGCATCAATGACGACACATTTTATTCCTTCCAGTGACGCCAATTTTACCTGAGGGTGAAAAATAATTCTTCTTCCCGGACCATAACTGGCCACCGCACCACATAGTCGTTCTGCCCAGTCACTTGGACGAAATTTACCGCCGTCTTTGGTGATGCCTTTAATGATCACTTTTTCCGTTGCAGTCATCGAATTAGGAGCTCTTAAATTGACAAAATGGATATTGGTTGAACATTTTACTGCAATTCAGCCCGTTCGCATCGGGCAAAGCCCAAACAAACCTTATTTCAGTGATTTAGGTCAGCGCGAAAAACCCGTATAATCGAGCGCTTTATTATTTGACGACAACGAGACGTTTTGTGGCCGACTACAAACACACTTTAAACCTTCCTGCGACCGACTTTCCGATGAAAGCCGGTTTGCCCAATCGCGAACCCGAGATTTTAAAGCGTTGGCAGGAGCAAGACCTGTATCAACAGTTGCGACAAAAAAATCAGGCTAAAGCCAAATTTATTCTGCATGATGGACCTCCATATGCCAATGGGGATATCCATATCGGTCACGCCGTCAATAAAATTCTCAAAGATATTATTCTGAAGTCCAAGACTCTTAGTGGTTTTAACACACCTTATGTTCCCGGTTGGGATTGTCATGGTTTACCTATCGAATTAAATGTCGAGAAAAAGGTAGGCAAGCCGGGCGTTAAAGTCTCTCCGGCTGAGTTTCGTCAGGCTTGTCGTGATTATGCGGCCAAGCAGGTTGATGGACAGCGTGAAGATTTCAAACGTTTAGGTGTTTTGGCGGATTGGGATAATCCCTACCTGACGATGGATTTTCAGTTTGAAGCGGATATCATCCGTACCTTGGGTGAAATCATTGAAAATGGTCATCTGCACAAAGGCGTCAAGCCTGTTCACTGGTGCGTCGATTGTGGATCTGCTCTGGCAGAAGCTGAAGTCGAATATGAAGACAAAACCTCACCTGCAATAGATGTACGTTTTCAACTGGTGGATGCTGCTGCATTTGATAAAGCCTGTCCAAATGAAGGCAAAGGTTCAATCAGTATTGCCATCTGGACCACTACACCATGGACTTTGCCTGCCAATCAGGCCGTATGTCTGCATCCTGAATTGGATTATGTGGTAGTGCAATGCGTTAATGAGCGTTTGGTGTTAGCAGAAGCGCTCTACGAAAAAGCCCTTGAGCGTTACCAGTTAACAGGCGAAGTCATTGCTCGCTGTAAAGGTGCAATGTTGGAAGGTTTGCAGCTACAGCATCCATTTTATGATCGTAAAGTTCCGGTTATTCTGGGTGAGCACGTGACAACCGATGCCGGTACCGGTGCGGTTCACACTGCTCCCGGTCATGGCCAGGATGACTATATTGTAGGTTTGAAATATAAACTGGAAGTCGATAATCCGGTAGCAGGTAATGGGGTCTTTTTACCTGATACTCCTGTGTTTGCCGGTGAATCGGTGTTTAAAGCCAACCCTCAGGTTATCGAATTATTAAAAGAAAAATCGTCATTACTCTGTCATGTGGATATCCGTCACAGCTATCCACATTGCTGGCGGCATAAAACACCAATTATTTTCCGTGCGACACCACAATGGTTTGTCAGCATGAATCAGAATGGTCTACGTGATCAGGCGATGCAGGCCATTGCTGCGACCAAATGGATGCCAGATTGGGGCCAGAAGCGTATTGAAAATATGGTGTCAGGCCGCCCCGACTGGTGTATTTCACGTCAGCGGACCTGGGGTGTGCCCATTCCATTATTTGTCCATCAGCAGAGTGGGGAATTACATCCTGAATCTCAAGCTTTAATCGAGAAAGTCGCTTTGGCTGTTGAACAAAAGGGTATTGATGCCTGGTTTGATATGGATGCCAGTGAGCTGATTGGTGGCGATGCCGACGATTATTACAAAGTCACTGATACGCTGGATGTATGGTTTGATTCCGGTGTGTCACATGCCTGCGTGTTAACCCGTCGTGACGGTTTGCAGCGCCCTGCCGATTTGTATCTTGAAGGTAGTGATCAACATCGTGGTTGGTTTCAGTCTTCATTACTGACCTCAGTTGCCACCACCGGAAAAGCACCCTACAAAGCTGTGCTGACTCACGGCTTTACCGTGGATGCCGAAGGCAAGAAAATGTCCAAATCGAAGGGCAACACAGTATCACCGCAAAAAGTGGTCAATAACCTCGGTGCCGATATTATCCGCCTCTGGGTGGCGGCCACAGATTACAGTGCTGAAATGACGGTATCGGATGAAATTCTGAAGCGTACTGCGGATTCTTATCGCCGGATTCGTAATACTGCACGGTATTTATTATCGAATCTGAATGATTTTGATCCAGCCTCCCATCTGGTGACAACCGAAAAGCTATTGCCACTGGATCGCTGGGTGCTGGACCGGGCTTACCATTTACAGCTGGAAATCCTGGCTGCTTACGAAAGTTATCAGTTTCATCTGATTTATCAGAAGGTACATAATTTCTGTGCCAATGAGCTGGGCAGTGCTTATCTGGATATCACTAAAGATCGCCAATACACTATGCCGGCCGATAGTCTTGGACGTCGCTCTTCACAAACGGCGATGTACCATATTCTGGAAGCCTTAACCCGCTGGATTGCACCGATTCTGAGTTTTACTGCGGATGAGCTGTGGGAATTTATTCCAGGACAACGTAATGCCTCCGTATTGTTGAATGAGTGGTATCCCTTGTTGGAGCCATTAGCAGTAGACAGTGTTCTGTCGTTGGCAGATTGGCAACAGTTGTTTTCTGTACGTGAGGCTGTAGCGAAAGAGCTGGAAAATAAACGCAATCAGGGTGAAGTCAAAGGTGGCCTGACCGCGGATATCAATCTTTATGCAGAAGACGAGTTGCTGAAAGTGCTGAATAAAGTGGGTGACGAATTGAGATTTGTTTTGATCACATCCTCTGCCAAACGTTTTGCCATAGGAGAGAAACCTGCAACGGCCATTAATACGAGCCTGTCAGGTCTGGCTGTTGATATTCATGCTTCTGCCAATGCTCGTTGTGAACGTTGCTGGCATCAAACAGAAGATGTTGGTAACCATACTGATCATCCCGAATTATGTGGTCGATGTGTTAAAAATATTGAGGGCGACGGCGAATCACGCCGTTTTGCCTGAGGCCAGGATTATGTTGAAGTGGTTATGGCTAAGTGCGTTGATCATTACCCTGGATCAAGTGACCAAAGTTATTATGTCGAATTGGCTGGATCTCTACGAAACCGTCGCAGTGATGCCGTATTTCAATTTCACACTGGCACATAACAGTGGGGCCGCGTTCAGTTTTCTGGCCGGCGCAGGCGGCTGGCAGCGCTGGTTTTTCATTGGCCTGGCTGTCTCTGTTTCCATCGCATTGATCATCTGGCTCTCACGGTTAAAAAATCAGGCTAAAGTTGAAGCCGCGGCTATTGCATTGATTATTGGCGGTGCGATTGGCAATGTGATCGATCGGTTTATTCATGGGTATGTTATTGATTTTATAGATGTGTATGTAGGGACATATCATTGGCCAGCCTTTAATGTCGCTGATGCGGCCATCTGTATTGGTGCTGTGTTATTGATTGTGGACAGTTTCAGAAAACCCGCGGAGCAAAAATGAATCTGTGTGATATAGCGGTAGAAAGTGTTATGGGTTTGCAGCCTTATGTGCCTGGAAAGCCCATTGAAGAATTGCAGCGTCAATATGGCGTAAGAGATGTCATCAAACTGGCTTCTAATGAAAGTCCGATCGGCCCCTCACAAGCTTCATTAGCGGCGATTGCTCTGGCAACACGTGATTTAACCCGTTACCCCGATGGCAATGGCTTTTCGTTGAAACAGGCGTTAGCTGAGAAATTTCAGGTAGATGCAGCGCAGATTACGCTGGGTAATGGTTCTAACGATATTCTAGAACTGATTGCTCGCTGTTTTGCCACAGCAGAAGATGAAGTTATGTTTGCTCAGCATGCCTTTGCCGTCTATCCGTTGGTGGCTCAGGCGATAGGTGCAAAGCTGTTGGAAGTACCTGCCAAAGACTATGGTCATGATCTCTCCGCTATGCAACATGCAATCACAGCCAATACAAAGCTGATTTTTATTGCCAATCCCAACAATCCGACTGGAACTTACTTACCGGCAAAAGAAGTTCATAGCTTTCTAAAAGCCGTTCCTCACAATGTCATAGTGGTGCTGGATGAGGCCTACGTGGAATATGGTGATGAAGAAGTAAACAGCATTGACTGGTTATCTGATTTTCCTAATTTAATTATTTGTCGGACATTTTCTAAAGCGTATGGTCTGGCTGGTCTGCGTGTTGGGTTTGCTTTATCGAGTTCCGAGATTGCGGATCTGCTAAATCGTTTGCGCCAACCCTTTAACGTGAATCATTTGGCAATGTGTGCAGCAATAGCAGCTTTGGGTGATGAAGACTATTTGCAACGGGCCAGGCAGGTAAATCAGCAGGGCATGCAACAATATATCGATGGTTTTAACGAACTGGGCCTGAATTATATTCCTTCAAAGGCCAACTTTATTTGTGTTGATGTTGCCACCAACGCAGCAGACATTTATGAAAAGCTGTTACAACAAGGGGTGATTGTTCGACCGGTTGCAGGTTATGGTTTGCCAACACATTTACGCATCAGTATCGGTCTCGAGCATGAAAATCAGCGCTGTCTGGAAGCATTGGCTAATAGTCTGTCCGAGGCAAAATGATCAAGCATCTGGCAATTATCGGCGTGGGTCTGATTGGTGGTTCACTGGCACTGGCATTAAAAAAAGCCGGACTGGTGGAGCAAGTCACAGGATATTCGCGTTCCAAGACTGCACGTGATGAGGCATTGACACTTGGCATTATTGATTGTGCGGCAGAATCTCTGGCCGAGGCTGTTGCAGATGCTGATATGGTCTTTGTGGCAGTACCTATGGGCGCGATGCAATCCGTGTTTGAACAAATAACACCACATCTCAAGTCTCAGGCAATTATCACTGATGGCGGCAGTGCCAAACAGCAGGTAGTCGATGCGGCTCGTCAGGCTTTGGGGGATAAATTTGACCGGTTTGTCCCGGGACATCCGATAGCCGGCACTGAGAAAAGCGGGCCATCAGCTGCTTTTGCTGAACTTTACCAACAACACCGCGTAGTGTTAACGCCTGTAGCTGAGACAGATAGTTCTGCGTTACAACAAGTGCGCCAAATGTGGCAACAGGCCGGTGCAGATGTATTTGAAATGGAGGTTGAACATCACGATGTTGTGCTGGCAGCTACCAGTCATTTACCGCATGTCTTAGCCTTTAATCTTGTGGGGATGTTAGCCCAACGTGAAGACTGCGATGAAGTGTTACGTTACGCCGCCGGTGGCTTTCGTGATTTTTCGCGTATAGCCTCAAGTGATGCCGTGATGTGGCGGGATATTTGTTTAGGCAACCGCAACGCAATTTTAGAGTTGTTACAACAATATCGTCACGGTCTCGATAAAATAGAACAGGCGATTCGGCAAGATGATGGTGAGTACCTTATCGATATTTTTGGCCGGGCTAAGCGGGCCAGAGATACCCGTTTTGCCGATCCTGATCTGCAAGACAATAGTGAAGTGTAAATGGGAGTGAACAGCAGCGTGAGCGGGCAACAAGATCGTAAATTTGTGGTACAGGCCGGTGGTCAGTTAACGGGTAGTTTCCGTGTACCGGGTGATAAGTCCATCTCGCATCGTTCAATCATGCTGGGTTCCCTGGCTGAAGGTATTACACAAGTGACCGGTTTTTTGGAGGGAGAGGATGCCCTCGCGACATTAGCCGCTTTCCGGGCGATGGGCGTCAAGATTGAAGGTCCCGTCAATGGTGAAGTTACTGTGCATGGAGTGGGTATGCATGGACTTAAAGCCCCCGAAAATGATTTGTATGTGGGTAACTCGGGTACCTCAATACGTCTATTAAGCGGCTTACTGGCAGGGCAATCCTTCGATGTGACAATGAGCGGTGATAAGTCCTTATCCGTTAGACCCATGCGCCGAGTGACCGATCCTCTGACACTGATGGGGGCCCGGATTGATACTACAGATGGTAAACCTCCATTAACGATTCATGGTGGGAACAAACTTACCGCGATTGAGTACGATTTACCGATGGCCAGTGCGCAGGTGAAATCCTGTCTGTTATTAGCGGGTATGTATGCAGAAGGAACCACTAGCGTCACCGAGCCAGCACCAACACGTGATCATACTGAACGCATGTTGCAGGGTATGGGATATCCTGTCCAAGTAAAGGGTAACCGGATCAGTATTCAAGGTGGCGGTAAATTAACAGCAACACAGATTGATGTTCCCGCAGATATTTCATCGGCAACCTTTTTCATGGTTGGTGCGGCGATTGCGCCTGGATCGGATATAACGTTGCAACATGTCGGGATAAACCCGACACGAATTGGCGTCATCAATATACTGAAACAAATGGGTGCAGATATCAGTCTGAGCAATCAAACCGTGACCGGAGGCGAGCCAGTCGCCGATATTCGGGTGCGTTATTCTCCATTAACCGGTATTGAAATTCCGGCAGACCAGGTACCACTGGCGATTGATGAGTTTCCGGCAATATTCATTGCCGCAGCATGCGCGGAAGGTCGGACGGTTTTAACCGATGCTGAAGAATTACGGGTTAAGGAAAGTGATCGTATTCAGGTTATGGCAGATGGATTACAAGCCCTTGGAATCAACGCGCAGCCTACAGCAGATGGCATAGTGATCGAAGGCGGGGTTATTGGCAGCGGAGAAGTGGATAGTCATGGTGACCACCGTATTGCCATGTCATTTGCTATGGCAGCATTACAGGCTGGTGGTACCATACAGATTAATGATTGTGCCAATGTTGCCACTTCATTCCCGAATTTTGTCGAATTAGCGACTGATTGCGGTTTACAGATTGATGCTTTTGATGTCTGAGGTACGTGTTTTAACGATTGATGGTCCCAGCGGATCAGGAAAAGGGACCTTAGCTCAACGTATGGCCGAAAAACTCGGTTGGCATTATCTGGACAGCGGTGCGCTTTATCGTGTTTTAGCGCAAGCCGCACTCAAACACCACATTGATTTAGCTGATGAAAAGGCACTTTCAGAATTAGCCGAGCAATTAGATGTAACGTTTTTGTTAAATCAGGGGCAGTTACAGGTGAATCTGGAAGGTGAAGATGTTTCACTGCTGATTCGTTCAGAACAGGCTGGTAATGCGGCGTCAAAAGTTGCCGCATTTCCAGCCGTTCGCACAGCTTTATTACAACGACAACGTGATTTTCGTCAGCCTCCCGGTTTGGTAACGGACGGCCGCGATATGGGAACGGTAGTGTTTCCTGACGCGGCATTTAAAGTCTTTTTGACAGCCAGTGCCGAGGTTAGGGCGGAGAGGCGATATAAGCAGTTGAAAGAGAAAGGAATTGATAGTAACCTTTCCGATCTCGTAGCTGAAATATCCGAACGTGATGAACGGGATATGCAACGTGAGGTAGCGCCACTACGGCCTGCCGCTGATGCCGTTATTCTGGATTCAACACAACTCGGAATTGAAGCTGTTTTAGAAAAAGTCAGTGCATTAATTGACTGATTTATTAGGGTACTTATTTGGGTGTTCCAGATAAGTTTTTTGTTAATTTCCTGCACATGCAGGTCTAACGGGCGATTCTGTTATTAATACAGGATCAAGGATATTTATAATGAGCGAAAGCTTTGCTGATCTCTTTGAAGAGAGTCTAAACGCAACCCCAATGCAACCAGGCAAAATTGTTACCGGTACGGTAGTCAATGTCGGTCCTGATGTTGTTATGGTTAATGCAGGTCTGAAATCTGAAGGCGCTATCCCGGTTGCCGAATTCATGAACGAAAAAGGTGAAATCACCGTTTCTGTTGGTGATTTGGTCGATGTTTCTCTGGAAACACTCGAAGACGGATTTGGTGCGACACAATTATCCCGTGAAAAAGCCAAAGCGGCTGAAGCATGGATCAGATTGGAACACGCATTTGAAGCCAACGAAACCGTTCTGGGGATTATCTCTGGTAAAGTCAAAGGTGGTTTCACTGTTGATCTGGAAAACATTCGTGCTTTCCTGCCAGGTTCACTGGTTGATGTACGCCCTATTCGTGATACTTCACACCTCGAAGGCAAAGAGCTTGAGTTCAAACTAATTAAGCTGGATCGCCCACGCAATAATATCGTAGTTTCTCGCCGTGCCATTATGGAAGCTGAGAACAGTGTTGAACGCGAAGCACTTCTGGAAACACTGGAAGAAGGCAAAGTGGTTAAAGGTATCGTTAAGAACCTGACAGATTACGGCGCGTTTGTTGACCTTGGTGGTATTGATGGTCTGTTGCATATCACTGATATGGCTTGGAAACGTGTTAAACATCCTTCAGAAGTCGTTGCTATCGGTGATGAAATCGATGTTCAGGTTCTGAAGTTTGATAAAGAACGTGAACGTGTATCGTTAGGCCTGAAACAGCTGGGTGATGATCCATGGAAAGATATCGCGCGCCGTTATCCAAACAGCACTCGTATCCAAGGTAAAGTTACCAACATCGCAGATTACGGTTGCTTTGTTGAAATCGAAGATGGCGTTGAAGGTCTGGTTCATATGTCCGAAATGGACTGGACCAACAAAAACGTTCACCCATCCAAGCTGGTTACTTTGGGTGACGAAGTTGAAGTGATGGTTCTGGATATTGACGCTGAACGTCGTCGTATCTCACTGGGTATTAAACAGTGCCAGACCAACCCATGGGAAGAGTTCTCAATGACTCATAATAAAGGTGACAAAGTCAGCGGTGCTATCAAATCCATCACTGATTTCGGTATCTTCATTGGTCTGGACGGTGGCATTGACGGTCTGATTCACTTGTCAGATATCTCATGGGAAGAAGAAAACGAAGAATTGATTCGTGACTTCAAAAAAGGCGATGAAGTTGAAGCCGTTGTATTGGCTATCGACCCTGAGCGTGAACGCATTTCCCTGGGTATCAAACAATTGCAGGATGACCCATTCTCAGCTTATTTGTCTGAACACCCACGTGGTACGGTTGTGACCGGTAAAGTCACAGCAGTGGATGCTAAAGGTGCAACAGTAGAATTGGCTGAAGGTGTTGAAGGCTATGTCCGTGTGGCAGATATCTCACGTGAACGCATTGAAGATGCGAGCAAGGTGTTGAATATCGGAGATGAAGTGGAAGCTAAATTCACTGGAATGTCCCGCAAGGATCGCACGCTGACTTTGTCGATCAAAGCGAAAGATGATCAAGAAGAATCTGAAGCAGTGAAAGAGTACAGCAATGTTAGTTCCGGCAATACCACTTTAGGTGATTTGCTGAAAGAACAAATGAATCAGAAAGACAGTTAATCTGATCATTGATTAAGCATCCGGTGGTAAGCCGGATGCTTATTTTCTTGTTATACAGCTGCCTTAAGTATTAGGGCCTAACCCAAAGTCTACTGCCGGGAATCTAGGAAATTATGACCAAGTCTGATTTGATAGAAATACTATCCGAAAAACAATCTCTATTAAATTACCGAGACGTTGAACTAGCGGTAAAGTTAATTCTTGAACAGATGAGTGATTGTCTGTCACGTGGTGACCGTATTGAAATCAGAGGGTTTGGTAGTTTCACCTTACATCATCGTCCACCAAGAGTGGGACGTAATCCAAAAAGTGGTGAATCCGTTAAACTTGATGAAAAATATGTACCACATTTTAAACCCGGGAAAGAATTACGCGATCGCGTTAACAATGCCGCAGGTTTTTAACAAATAATGAAAATTAGTCAGGAAGCCGTTACTGACGCTCTCGTAATTAAAAGCTATGGCGACGGCTTTCTACTGATTCAAGCTCCAAATCAAACCCAGCAGCACATTACACACAATTGTGTATTATCTCCTGAAGGCGTATTTGATGCGCTGGATCTCAATAGTTTTGCCTCCGAGCAAAATCTCTCTGCCATAGAGCAGATCCAATCTTTTAATGCTGATGTTGTCATTTTGGTCAATGACGATGGCATTACAGCTCATTCTTTAAAACTCAGTCGTAAATTCGCAGAATATGGCATTTCACTCGAAATGATGTCCCTGGGGGCTGCTTGTCGAACCTATAACCTGCTACTCAATGAAGGTAGAAAGCCAATCGTACTTATTTACTTTTAAAGTTAGTGCGGATGAAAGCTTCGGATGGGTGATTTAAAAGATAAATACCCATATTAAACTTAGGGTTTAAGCCATTGTTTTTACGTTATTTATTAGTGATTGTAAAAACACGTTAAATGCTAAAGCTTGACCCCACCTGATGAAGTCAGGAAAATTCTCCTAGTTTGATTCCCGTTAAGTAAGGAAAAGACTTAGCGTAACTAGCAAACTGTGACAAAAGACTCAGCAAAGTCAGCAAACTTGATCTGGATCACGGATTTGAAATCATCAACAAAGTTGTTTTGCGGTAAAATTCACTGAGCTTGATTGTTAGGCAGTATGAAATTGGGTTCTGTTTCTGAAAATAATTAGATGAAGCAGTGAAAGAATTTTCATGAGAGAGAAGGTGTGATCGCTATGCAGGCGAAACAACAGTACAACTTTGAAGTAGTCAAATGGTTCGCCTATATGGCGTGTGTCTATTTGGTTGCTGGAACAGGCATGGGTGTATTTATTGCATCGCAACTAGCCTGGCCAGATCTAAATTTTGATAATCCTTATATTAGTTTTGGTCGTTTACGTCCATTGCATACCAACACAGTAATTTTTGCTTTTGGTGGTTCAACATTGATGGCAACAGCATTTTATGTTGTTCAGCGGACCTCTGGCGTAAGACTGTGGAGCGATAAACTGGCATGGTTCACCTTCTGGGGCTGGAACCTGATTATTCTTGGCGCAATCATCACTTTACCTTTAGGCTTAACGCAATCAAAAGAATACGCTGAACTGGAATGGCCGCTGGATATTTTAATTGCGGTGGTCTGGATAAGCTACATGTTCAATTTCATCATGACCTTATCCGTGCGTAAGGTTTCACACATCTATGTTGCCAACTGGTTCTTCCTGGCAATGATGATCATGATCACATATCTTCACGTCGTAAATAGCTTGTCTATTCCTGTCAGCATGTGGAAGTCATACTCCATCTTTTCCGGTGTTCAGGATGCGATGATTCAATGGTGGTGGGGTCATAACGCGGTGGGTTTCTTCCTGACAGCAGGCTTCTTAGGCATCATGTATTATTTCGTTCCTAAACAGGCAAACCGTCCGGTTTATTCATACCGCCTTTCAGTTATCCATTTTTGGGCACTGGTATTTGGTTATGTCTGGTTAGGAGCGCATCATCTTCAATATACCGCTTTGCCTGACTGGACTGGCTCGCTGGGTGCAGCCATTTCGCTTGCGATGATTATTCCTTCTTGGGGTGGAGCATTAAACGGTATGTTCACCTTGAGCGGCGCATGGGATAAATTACGTACTGACTATATCTTACGTTTCCTGATTGTTTCTCTGGCGTTTTATGCCATGTCGACCTTCGAAGGTCCAGTCATGGCATCGAAAACAGTTAATGCATTATCACATTACACTGACTGGACTATTGGTCACGTTCACTCTGGTGCGCTTGGCTGGGTGGCAATGGTGTCGGTAGGTGCGTTGTACCATATGGTAGAACGTATGTGGGGTACCACCATGTATTCGGTCAAACTGGTCAACCTGCATTTCTGGATGGCAACCATCGGTACAGCGATTTATATCACAGCAATGTGGGTATCAGGAATCATGCAAGGTTTGATGTGGCGTGCTTATGACGAGTATGGCAATTTGGCTTATACCTTTGTTGAATCAGTCGCACAGATGCACCCTTATTACGCAATGCGTGCGATTGGTGGACTGATCTTCTTCCTGGGTGCGGTCATCATGCTGTTTAACGTAACAGTGACTATTCGCCGCGCGATTGCAAAACCATCTGCCGAAATGGCAACTGCAGCGAATATTTGAGGGTATCAGCATGGCTAAAAAATCTAATAAACGCATTAGTTTTCAAGAGTGGGTAGAGCAAAATGTGTGGGGCCTGGTTTTGGCCACAGCATTAGTGGTATCGGTTGGTGGTATTGTGGAAATCGTCCCGTTATTTTATCTGGAGAATACATTTGAAGATGATGTTTATCCGGAATATGAAGAACTGCAGGGCGTACGTCCATATACAGCTTTAGAGTTGGCTGGTCGAGATATTTATCAGCGTGAAGGTTGTTATCTGTGTCATTCACAGATGGTTCGTCCCTTCCGTGACGAAAAAGATCGTTATGGTCACTACTCATTAGCTGTTGAGTCGAAATATGATCACCCATTCCAATGGGGATCAAAACGTACCGGTCCGGATTTGGCGCGTGTGGGTGGGAAATACTCCGATGCTTGGCATATTCAACATTTACGCGATCCTCGTTCTGTTGTACCAGAGTCAGTTATGCCTCGTTATCCATGGTTAGATGAATCTACTATTGATGGTGAAGGTATGGAGAAACGCCTTAAAGCAATGAAAGTACTGGGTGTGCCATATAGCGATGAAGAAATTCTGGGTGCAGCAGAAGCGGTAGAAGGCAAAACAGAAATGCAGGCTTTAGTTGCTTATTTGCAAGTGCTCGGCACGATGATTCAATTTGAACCAGGCAGAGATTACCGTGAGTGATTTTCTGTCTTATTTCGAGACAAATTGGTCTGCGATGACCGTAAGCGATTGGGTAGGAACGATACTGACGGTCATTATTTTCTTACTAATGTTTGGGATGTATTTCTGGGCCTTGAGACCTAAAAATAAAAAAAAGCTTGAATCGCATCGTGACTTGCCACTAAGAGATGACGATATAAATTCGGAGAAAAATGATGGCTGATAACAATAAAAATCCGCATGACTGCCCTGATACTGGTCATGAATGGGATGGCATCAGAGAGTTAACCAATCCACCTCCACGCTGGTGGACAATAGCCTTATACCTGAGTGGTTTGTTAGTTCTGGTCTATTTTATTTTGTATCCATCACTGCCTTTAGTGACGGGCAATACAAAAGGTGTTTTGGGATGGACCCAAATTAATGAATACAAAGAGGATATGGAAAAAATTGAGGCAAAGCGTGCTCCGTTTGAAGATCGTATTGAAGCTATGTCAGCGGCTGAAGTTCTTGAAGATGATGAGTTACTTCGCTATGCAGTAGGTTCAAGCAAAGTGCTTTATGGAGATAATTGTGCCGCTTGTCACGGGGTAGGTGGTTATCCACAGCCAGGCTCTGGTTATCCGATTCTTGCTGATGACGATTGGTTATATGGTGGCACAGTAGAAAAAATCATTGAGACCCTGGCAAAAGGGCGTCAAGGTATGATGCCAGCCCATGCTGAATTGCTATCGGAAGCAGAAGTGGATGAACTGGTGCAGTTTGTAGTGAACAATTCCAATGGTGAAGCCACAGAAGCGCAATGGAAGCTCTATAACGAAAAAGGTTGTGTCGCTTGCCATGGTGCAGATGCGAAAGGTATTCAGCAACTTGGTTCTGCAAACTTAGCCGACAAGGTTTGGCGTTTCTCTGGTGAGCCAGATGAAATTCGACATACCATCCTGCATGGCGTTAATGCAGCAAATGACCCACAAACTCGTATTGCTGTCATGCCTGCCTGGAATGAAAAACTGGCTGTTCGTCTAGAAGCTGAAGAGTATGGTGATGACCCTGAAGAATATTATGAAGGTGATGAAACCGAACGACTCTCAGAAACCGAAATCAAAAAGCTGGCTATTTATGTCCATCAGTTGGGTGGTGGCGAATAAAGCGTAATATCCAACAGTAATTAAGGTTGGTTTAAATCGGGAGATTGATATGGGATTAGATGCAGTTGCCATTGGTGCGATTGTAAGCGTAGTAATGACAATCGTCGTTATCGCTGTGATTGCTTACAAAGTCATCAAAAACATGGAAGACAGTTCCAACGATAATTAAACTGAGAATTAATATTAAAAAAGGCCGATTGAATCGGCCTTTTTTGTAGGTCAAAAACTAAATTAGTAAATGCTTATGTGTGAAGGCATGATACAATTCCATCGGATAAGGTGTGTGAGGTTTAAACCGTGTCGGAACAACTAAAGTCAGCTGAACCCAATATTAATGACATCTATGATGAGGTCTCTGACTGGCATGTGAATGCCGGCGGCAGTAAAGTTGTAGCGAAACGTATGTCAGGTCGATTTAGACGACTTAAATGGTTTGGCATGTCCGTTTGGTTAATTTTCTTTATCGGACCTTACTTACGGTGGGATGGCAAGCAAGCTATTCTTTTCGATATCCCTAATCGTCAATTTAATTTTCTAGATATCACTATTTTTCCTCAAGATATCTGGATGCTATCACTGACCTTATTATTTTTTGCCATATTGCTGGCAGCGGTAACCAGTATTGCGGGTCGAGTATTTTGTGGTTATTTCTGTTTTCAAACAGTCTGGACAGATGTCTTTACATTCATCGAAACCCGGCTTGAGGGCGATACTCCACAAAAGGCGATGAAATTTAAAAATGCGCCGCTTTCAGTCAGTAAAATTTCCCGAATCACCTTAAAACACACTCTATGGTTGGCGATTGCCCTGTTAACCGGCGTAACCTTTGCAGCCTGGTTTACCGATGCATATCAGCTATGGCATGACTTTTTTACTCTTCAGGCCTCTTTGGCTGCCTGGATTGTGTTGGGCATGTTTACTGTCGGAACTTATGTGTTTGCTGGTTTTATGCGCGAACAGGTTTGTTTCTGGCTCTGCCCATACGCACGCCTGCAAGGAGTTATGTATGATCAGGATACAGTATTACCTGCTTATGATGCCGAGCGTGGAGAACCTCGCGGTAAACTTAAAAAAGGTGCTGTGGATTCAAGTAAGGGCAGCTGTATTGATTGCAAGGTTTGTGTTGCAGTATGCCCTACCGGCATTGATATCCGCAAAGGACAACAGGAAGGCTGTATTACCTGTGGCATGTGTATCGATGCCTGTGACAGTATTATGGATAAAACCAATCAGCCTCGCGGCTTGATTCGTTACGCGTCATACAAAGACTTACATCATAATGCGGCGCCCGCGGCTTTATATAAGCGGCCGAGAGTTTTAATTTATTCATTTATTTTAATGATTGCTTTGTCGGGCGTAGGTTATGGGTTTGCCACACTATCAACCACAGAGTTCCAGGTTATTCATAATCGCCAACCGGTGTTTGTTCAGCTAAGTGACGGCTCAATTCAGAATCGATATACCCTCAAAATGCTTAATAAAACACATGAGGCCATGGAAGTTAAATATGCTATCAGTGGATTAGACGGTGCAACTTTGCATGGTATTGATGAGAGCGTTATTATCGAACCAGGCAAAGTGATTCCCTTACAAGCTCTGGTTAGAATTCCTGATGATAAGCTCAACACAGAGCTGGAGCATCTTACCTTTATTGCGAATGTTGTCTCGAAACCAGATATTTCCGTGCAATACGAAAGCATTTTTATGGGGCCGAAATGATGGCTATTTCACAAGAAAATAAACAAGCATTAAAAAATCCATGGGTATTGGGCTTTTTAGTGTTTTTATGCACCTTTGTGACGATGAATATCATCTTTGTGTATCTGGCGTTTAAATCGCCACCGAATCTGGTCGTTGATGATTATTACGAACGTGGAAAGACCTATGCACAAAAAGAACTGCAAATTGAACAGGAAAAAAAACTGGGCTGGAATGGCGTCATCATGGCTCCGCCAAATAGCCGAGTGAATCAGCGTCAAGCATATGAAGTACTTATCCAAGGTAAAAATTCGACCGCGGTGGAATTGGATTCGGTTACCTTATTTGCCTATCGCCCATCGGATATGCGTGAAGACTTTTCAGTTGAGATGAATCCGATAGGCCTTGGTCGTTACGGAGTTGATATCGAATTCGGTCTGCCAGGGAATTGGGATATTATCGTTGAAGCAAAACGTGGTGAAGATGAATTTATGATCACCCGGCGTATTTATATCGATCCCTAAATCGACGCTAAAGAGTAAGTTGAAAACCTTTGTCTGAAACTACCACGCAAGTAAAAACCTGCGATTGTTTTCATTGTGGGCTTCCTGTTCAAAAGCCAGGCGAATTTGCTGCACAAATTCAATCGGTTTCACATCAGTTCTGTTGTCATGGCTGCATGATGGCTTGTCAGACAATTTATGCCGCTGGGTTACAAAGTTTTTACAATAAAACGCCGGAGGGGGAATTACTTGCTCCACCCCCAGAAACAGCCAATGACTTCCAAGCTTATGACATTGATGAAATTCAGGCAGATTATGTCGATCAACTGGATGATAAACGCACAATCTTTCTGTTAATTGAGGGGATACATTGCGCTGCCTGCGTCTGGTTAATTGAGCATGCACTTTATAAATTGCCGGGCGTTCTAGCGGTCGATGTCAATTTGACGGCAAAACGCTGCCGTCTTCGTTGGGATAATCGCGAAACCTCTTTATCCATTTTAATGCAGCATTTAGCCAGGCTTGGGTATGCGGCGGTTCCATTCGACCCGGAAACTGCAGAGGGTGCATTAGCCAAACGTCACCGTGGATTGCTTTACCGCATGGCTTTTGCCGGTTTCGCCATGATGAATCTGATGTGGGTATCCATAGCCCTTTATTCCGGGGCCGCAGAAGATGAATTTCGCGAATTGTTCCACTGGGTGGGATTTTTTATCGCTACACCAACCTTACTTTATTCCGGTTATCCTTTTTTTCGTAATGCGATTATCGGACTGCGCAGTCGCTACCTGACAATGGATTTGCCAATAGCTATCGGTGCTACAGCAACATTTTTGTATTCAACCTACATTACAGTTACCGGCTCGCTGGATGGCGAAGTTTTTTTTGATACAGTGGTTAACTTTATTTTTGTTATTTTGATTGGACGATATTTAGAAGCGCTTTCCAAACGAAATGCATTATCGGCCACGCGCAGAATGCTTGAGCTTCAACCAAAGCTGGCAACAGTCATCGATGCGGGAATCCAACAGACAAAGCCCATTCGTTCAGTCAAGGTTGGTGATCTGGTGTTGGTGCGGCCAGGCGAAAATATCCCTGTTGATGGTGTAGTCACAGAAGGTGAGAGTGCCGTCGATGAGTCTATGCTTACCGGTGAGTCACAACCGGTTCGTAAACAACGTGATGATACTGTTGTGGCGGGCAGTATCAATGGAGAAGGCGCCTTTGTTGTCAGGGCCCAACAAGTCTTGAGACATACTGCTTTAGCGAAAATCATTGCCTTGATGGATGAGGCACAAACCTCCAAGGCACCTATTCAAACTCTGGCAGATAGAATTGTTCCCTGGTTTGTTGTTATCACCCTGACACTCGCGACATTGACCTTTATGTTCTGGGTGGGAAGTGATTTTGAAAAAGCCTTGCTTGCTGCAGCTTCGGTGTTAGTTGTGACTTGTCCCTGTGCGTTTGGAATGGCCACTCCCATGTCAATTGCTGTGGCAAGTGGTGTAGGGGCGAGTAATGGAATTCTTATTAAGCAGGGCGAAGCGCTGGAATTCTTGTCACGAGTAACACATTACGTGTTTGATAAAACGGGAACGCTGACCGAGGGACGGTTAAAGTTGGTTGAATGCCAGGCTGTTGAGGGATCCACAGCACAATCTTTATTACAAATTGCCGCCTCAGCAGAGCAACAATCCGAACATGGTATTGCAAAAGCGATTATTTCTGCGGCTCAAGAAAAAGCTCTTGAGCTGTTGGAGATATCGGCCTTTCACGCTTCTCCTGGACGAGGTGTGGAAGCGGAAATTGCCGGGAGTAAAATTCTCGTTGGCACAGCGGAATGGATACGCTCACACCAGGTCGAGATGAATAGTGAATGGCAATCAAAAGTGAATCAATTAGAGCAACGTGGCATCAGCTGTGTGTTTGTGGTCAAGGATCAACAACTCATTGGCGTTTTGGGCTTATTCGATACATTACGTGCAGATGCCAAAAGCATGATTACAGCTATGCTTGCTCAGGGCTTAAAAGTGACAGTTCTTAGTGGAGATCGTCAGCAGGTTGTGAATTCAGTGACCGCAGAGTTGGGTAATATCCAGCGCATGGCAGAAGTCTTACCAGGCGATAAACGTCAGTTTATTCAACAACTCCAGCAACAGGGTGATTGTGTTGCAATGGTTGGAGATGGCATTAATGACTCCCCTGCATTAATCCAGGCTGATGTGGGTATTGCCTTGGCTTCCGGAACTGATGTGTCGATTGAAAGTGCCGATATTGTATTGTCGCATAATCAGTTGAGCCAAGTGGCATTAGCTCGGCAATTAGCAGCCCGCACCCTGCGCACGATTCATCAGAATATTGTATTATCGATTAGCTATAACGTGATTATGGTTCCATTGGCAATGATGGCATTAGTCAGTCCATTACTGGCGGCAATCACGATGCCGATAAGTTCGTTACTCGTCATTGGTAATGCTGCCAGGATTAGTCGAATATTTAAGAGGTAGGTCATGGAAGTCATATACGGACTATTACCTGGAATGTTATTGCTGGGTTTAGTAGGTGTGGTGGTTTTTTTCTGGGCTGTACGCAGCGGTCAATATGACGATATGGAAGGTGCTGCCAATCGAGTTTTGATGGATGACGATGAGCATCCAAAAGAAAATGGCACAGCATCAGAGTCAGAAAATAACGAAGATAATAATGAAACAAAATCTGATTAGGATTTTTTTACTATCCTGTATCAGTCTTCTATTCACTGAAAATGTGCTAGCGGCAGAAGTCCGTATTGGCATGAGTAGTGCATTAACTGGCCCATTATCCGAGATGGGGTTGTCAATGCAGGCCGGAATAAATGCCTATTTTTCCAAAGTAAATCAGCGCGGTGGTATTCAAGGGCAAACACTTGAACTACTGGCTTTGGATGATGCCTATGAACCGGAAAAAGCCGCAGCCAATATGCGGCAATTGATTCATCAGCATCAAGTCGTGGCGGTTATGGGAAATGTTGGCACGCCAACGGCTGTTGTGACGGTACCCATAGCTGAACAATACCAGGTTGCATTGGTGGGTGCTTTTTCTGGTGGTGAAGTTTTAAGGCGTGAACCACCCAGTCTATATGTCATTAATTATCGACCGGGTTACCGTCAAGAAGTTGAGACTTTGATAAATGGTTTATTGGAGGTGGGGATTAAACCCGATGAAATTGCGTTTTTTACCCAGCAGGACAGCTATGGAAATGCCGTTTATCAGGCGGCAGTGAGTGCGTTAAAGGCCCAGGGGGTTTATCAGGTAGATTTTCTGACACATGCCTATTACTCACGTAATACTCTCAATGTGGAAAGAGCCGTTGCGACGATATTAAAAGCAAAAAAAGCGCCCAAAGTCATTTTGATGGGCGGCAGTTACGCTCCATCGGCCAAATTTATCAAACTGTTACATACTGATAGACCCGATTTGTGGTTTGTAAATGTTTCTTTTGTGGGCAGTCATGCTTTGGAAAAGTCCTTAAAGGGAATCAAAGCAAATGTATTGGTCAGTCAGGTGGTCCCGGAAACGGATACCGATTTACCGCTAGTGAGAGAGTATCGTCAGGCTTTATATGAATATGATGAGCAACTGCTGCCGAATACAGTGTCTTTGGAGGGGTACATTGTTGCAAAAGTATTCTGTCAGGCTTTGCAGAGCATTAATGGACCTATCGATCGGGAATCGGTGATTAATGCATTAGTTGAGCTCAATGATTTAGATATTGGTCTGGGCAGTAATATTGAGCTTTCAAACCATCAACAGCCCGCAAGTAACAAGGTCTGGTTAAGCAAGTTACAAAATGGGGTATTTCAGTCATTCGAATGGCATGCGCTTGAGTTGCCACAATAGCTTCATTAACAGGATGTAACAATATGAACAGGGAAAAAATGTTTAAGAATTGGAGCATCCGTAGTCTTTTGCATTTCTGGGCTGTGATTACAGTTTTAATGGTATTGGTGATGGCAGCGATCACGTTATTCAGTCATCATCATTACACTAAAAGTCAGTTACAGCTTACTGAACAAGTATTTCCACTGGTTGATAATGCAAGACAGATTAGTACCAGCGCTGCCGCCTTTATTTCCAGACAAAAACAGATTATCAGTGTCCGAAATGCGGATGAACTGGCTAATGTTCCGCCTCGTGCGCCGTTGGAAGCGGCATTTGAACATTCATGGCAACGACTATTAAAAAGTGTGCAGCAACTGGACATTGCGCCAGAGTTAACCACGGTATTGAGTGATTATTATCAGCAATTTCTTGTAACGGACAGCTTGTTACTGGAACAGATGCAGTTCCAACATCAATTGTCAGAACAGCTCGAACAACGAGCTAAAAGTGTGTCTTTGTTGGCAGAAGAGATTCAGGGATTAGCCGAGGCCATTACTGGAAAAATTGATTTAACCTTGACTCGGCAAATGCAATCGCTTCGTGCTCTTGAGCCGTCAACTCAGTCTGAGACAGCCAATCTAATACAGCAATACAGTGAAGTTGAACGAAGCAGTTACTCATTAATGCTCAATGTGTTGCGTATATCGCAATTAAGTCAGCAGATTCGCGAGGCAGAAAATTCTGACTTACTGCTCAGCCTGCGTGAAAATGATATCCGCGAGCTGGAATCGATATTGCGAAATGATATTGTGCTGATTAAACAGCACTTACAGAACTACCCGGATTTATTGTCTTTAGCTGATAAGTTACAGCAAGAGATAGATAATTTTATCCGGCAGGTAGTCGATGATACTAACTCCGTCTATCAACTACGGACACAGCAGATCGAAACCTATGACAAATCCAGGCTGGTGCAACAGCAGGGATTAAATATTCTAGAAGTGCTCATGCTGAACCTGAATAATCTCTCGGCCAGAGTTGGAGAGAAGGGGTTAAGCAGAGCACAGGAGTCGGCCAATCTGGCAAAAACAGCAAGATGGTGGATGATTATCAGCTGTCTCGTGATTGCATTAGGAATAACCTGGTTTGTTCTTACAATGATGGCGCGTATTAATCAGCCGATGCAGCGCTTGCGTAAAGCAATGCACGACTTATCTGCACAAAAGTTTGATACGCGTATGTTAACTAACGATGGCCGCAATGAATTTAATTTATTGGCCAATGATTTCAATGTTTTTGCGGCACAAACTCAAACATTGATCGCAAAACTGGATGAGACCAAACATTCGTTGGAAATACGGGAAGCGCGGATCCGTGCCATTTTAAATGGTGTGCCAGAAGCGATTCTGGCATTACAGGCCGATGGCGCCATCAGTTCTTGTAATCCCGCTGCCGAAAAAATATTGCAGGCGACCAAAAGCCAGCTGAAAGGCCAGAATTTATTACATTTTTTTGCGCCATCCGAGACGATTATCTCACTGAGTGATATCGCAGAAACACAAAAAGATAATCGGGAGTTTGAAGGGCAAAACTGGTTCGGTGAAACCTTTTCCATGTGGTTATCGCTCAGCCCGTTATCTGAGTTTGACGATGATATCTGGGTGTGTGTTATTTCAGATATAAGTGCCTGGAAACGGACCAAACTGGCATTAGTACAAACCAGTAATGAATTAAATGCCATTCTCGAAAATGCCATGGTGGGCATCGCTTTCATCAAAAATCGTCAGATCATTCGGGTCAATAATAAATTCGAACAACTGTTTTTGTTTTCCAGGGAAGATATTGAAGGCCAAAGCACCCTTTGTCTGCACCCAAGCGAAGAAGCATTTGAGCGATTTGGTGAACAAGCCTATACCGCACTTGCAGAAGCCATAAATTTTGAAGCCCAAGTAGAAATGGTGCGTGCTAATGGAGAGAAATTCTGGTGCGCCGTTGCCGGACAGGTGATTGATCCGGAAAATCCCTTAGAAGGTGCTATCTGGCTCTATGAAGATGTTACCTATCAACGACAGAATGAAGAGCGGCTGACACGTCTGGCCAGCAGCGATATTTTGACCGGATTACCCAATCGCGGTGTCTTCAAGGATCGACTTGAGCACGCTATTCATAAAGCACAACGTCAAAATGGCCGTCTGGCCGTCTTTTTCCTCGATTTGGACCACTTCAAGCACATAAACGACTCGCTAGGTCATAAAGCCGGCGATATTTTGTTATGTGAGGTGGGACGTCGAATTCGCTCCTGTGTTCGTGAGAGTGATACGGTTGCCAGATTGGGAGGGGATGAATTTACCGTGATCCTCGAAGAAATTCACTCGGCCCAATATGTCGGGAAAATTGCTGAAAAAATTCTGAGCACAACCTCACTGCCATATATGCTGGATAACATTGAAGTGAATATCAGCCCAAGTATCGGTATAAGCTTATACCCCGCAGATGGCCGTGATGTGGATATGCTGGTGCGTAATGCCGATGCGGCTATGTATTATGCCAAGAGCACCGGACGTAATAATTTTCAGTTTTATTCTTCGGAAATGAATGCACAGGCATCACAGCGTTTAGCAATGGAAACTGCCTTACGACGGGCTGTAGAGCTACAGGAGTTTTATTTACAGTTTCAACCTCAGATTGAACTGGAAACAGGACGCGTAGCGGGGGCCGAGGTGCTATTACGCTGGCATACCGAACAATGGGGTGATGTCTCGCCAGCTATATTTGTGCCCGTATTGGAAGATACGGGTCTGATTAATACGGTAGGCGAATGGGTGTTGAAGAAAACCTGTGAAGCCTTTATGGCAAATCATGCCGCTTTACCAGATGATTTTTTAATGGCGGTTAATCTTTCAGGCCGCCAGTTCAAAGGTAATTTCCTGGTCAATTTTATCCGTGAATTATTAGAAAAGAGCGGGATGCCAGCGAAAAATCTGGAGCTGGAAATTACTGAGAGCCTGTTAATGGAAAATACTGAGCAAGCGGTACAAACCTTGGGTGAATTAAGCTTGTTGGGCATCACACTGGCAATTGATGATTTTGGTACAGGCTATTCATCATTGTCTTATTTGAAGCAATTTCCGCTCAATGTATTAAAAATCGACCGTACATTTGTCCGTGATGTCACAGAAGATAACGATGATGCTGCTATCGTAAATGCCATATTGGCGATGTCTAACAGTCTTGCTTTGCAAGTGGTTGCTGAAGGTGTTGAAACGGCAGAGCAACTGGCATTTTTACAAAAAAGTCAGTGTAAACGTGCTCAGGGATTTTATTTCAGCAAAGCCATCAATTTAAATGAGTTAATGGAATATATAAAACGAACCGATCAAGGCGTGCGAGCAGTATAAGTCAATACAGGTCGTTCTTCCGGGTGCAGTCTAATGGTTAGGCCATAAGCGGGATAGTCCCAGATTTGTGCGAGACTTTCTGTTGATTCCGGGCGAATTTCATTAGGCTCACCAAATCGGTTGCGCACCATTTCGTCATCAATTCGCACTGAAGGGATATAGGTGATTACCGTGACGGGCGCAGCCAGAAACCGTTGTTTATCATCAAATGCCGGATCATAGCGTCGTGCTCCGCTGGGTTGAAGCTTGGCCGAAGCAGCACGAGAAGCCATAGCATTTAACTCGTCTTCATCAATCTGCAGATTTGCCACGACACGGGCGGAAAGGCCTCCCAGATTGATCGATTCAAAAAATACTTCTGCAGTAATACGTTCATTTTCACTGATAAATAAAGCCACTTCACCGGCTTCACGCCACATTTGCTGCATTTCTGCATAAGTTGTCGTTCCTAAATGCACTCCCATAACTTCAATTTGATTGTCAGGCATAACCGTGATTTCCCATGGTTTGGGAGCATCGGGTTGAGGTGAGGGTACAAGCATTAACGCCGCAATACCGATAATAACTAACACCGTACCAAGTAAAAATTTGAGCAATATACGCATAAATATCCGAATTAATTAACCTGTAACCAGAAAGTGACCGGACCATTATTGGTAAGTGAAACTTGCATGTCAGCGCCAAACCGACCCGCCTCAACAAGATTAGGCAAAAGACGTGCCCGTGCCAGCAAATGATCAAACAACAGTTTGCCTTGCTCAGGTGAAGCGGCAGGGGTAAAACTGGGGCGATTACCTCTGCGAGTATCAGCGGGCAAAGTGAATTGTGGTACTAATAATAGATCGCCGGAAATATCCTGCAAACTCAAATTCATTTTATTGTCTGCATCGCTAAACACACGATAACTTACGATGCGCTGCAGCAAACGATCAGCGATAGCATGGGTGTCTGCTTTTTCCACACCAATGAGTACCAATAATCCAGAACCAATTTGTGCAATGGTTTGTTGGTTATCTGCGGTGACACTTGCCTGGCTGACACGTTGTAATAATGCAATCATGCCAACTTCGCTGCCAGTTCATCGGTGGTTCTGACCAGCGCATCAATAATTGCCGGCTCACTCGCAGCATGTCCTGCCAAAGGCAGTACTTCAAATCGAGCAGTTGGCCAGCGTTGAGATACTTCCCATGATTGCTGCATTGGACACACCATATCGTATCGCCCATGAATAATGACAGCAGGAATATGATTTATGTGATCAATGCTTTCCAGTAGCGGTTTGTCGGCCAGAAAACAGCTATTCAAGGCATAATGCAATTGAATCCGAGAGTGTGCCAAAGGCCCTGGAGAGGATTCTGCTTCGGCAACATAATGCTGATCCCGCAGCATGACGATGGTAGCTTCCCAGTTTTGTAATGTATCAGCAGCAACGCGCTGCTTGTGCTCATCTTCATCGGTTAACTGTTGATAATAATGCGCTAATGGACTGGTTTGATCTGCAGTGGGGAGGTCTTTTACCAGCGCATGCCAGGCTTCGGCAAATACTCTGGATGCACCACCTGCACTGTAAACCCAATCAATATCCTGTTGTCTGCCGAGAAATGTTCCTCGTAACACCAGTGTTGAGACATATTGTGAATACTGGCGCGCGTAAGCCAAGGCTAAAGTCGCTCCCCATGATCCCCCAAACAACATCCATTTATCAATCTTCAGCAGCTCGCGAATGGCTTCCATGTCTGCAATCAGATAGTCCGTAGTGTTATGTTGCAATTCACCAGAGGGTAAAGAACGGCCGCAACCGCGTTGATCAAATAAAATGATATGGTACTGCGCCGGATCAAAATAACAGCGATGTTGCGGTCGACATCCTGAGCCGGGTCCACCGTGCAGAAATATGACCGGGATTCCCTCGGGATTACCGCACTGTTCAAAATAAACTTCATGACGTCGACCATCAGGCATTTCTTCACGAAGTAATAGCTGACTGTGAAAAGGCTCGATATCAGGGTAAAGAGTACGCATATAAAGTTCCATCTTGATTTTCAGCACGCAACTATATCATGTCAGATGATGGTAATTATTACCTTGATGGGCGAAAATATGACGTTTAACTGTTGGCACAGCTGGTCAGCAACAATAAAGACATACAAGGCGAACACAACATGAACCTGCATGAGTATCAGGCAAAACAATTGTTTAACCGATATGGTATTGCTACACCCAATGGCCAGATGATATCCAGCATAGAAGAGGTGGATTCAGCGTTAGCAGCTATCGGTGGTGAGCGTTGGGTGATCAAGGCTCAGGTTCATAGCGGTGGACGAGGCAAGGCTGGCGGTGTCCGTGTTGAAGATAGCACACATGCTGTTAAAGAAGCGGCAAAAGCCATGTTAGGTAGTCAACTGGTCACCCATCAAACGACAGCAGAAGGCTTGCCCGTTAACAAAGTCTGGATTGAAACGCCTTCCTCTATTGAACGTGAACTTTATCTGGCGTTGCTGGTAGATCGTGTTACTCAGCGTGTTGTATTTATGATTTCTGCTGAAGGCGGGATGGATATTGAAGAAGTCGCTGAAAAAACGCCGGAAGCTATTTTGAATCTCTATGTCGATCCTGTAGCAGGTCTGCAACCCTACCAATGCCGTCAGGCAGGCTTCTTTTTGCAGTTAAAGGGGGCTGCCTTCAAACAGTTGCAACAGTTGATGCAAAATCTGTATCGACTGTTTTGTGAAAAAGATATCAGTCTGCTGGAAATTAACCCGTTAGTAGTCACAGAAACCGGTGATTTACTCGCGTTAGATGCCAAAATCAATGTTGATGATAATGCATTGTATCGCCACACGGATCTTGCTGAATTATTTGATCCTACCCAGGAAAACCCCGCTGAAGTAATCGCTCGTGACTTTGGGCTGAATTATATTGCGCTGGATGGCAATGTGGCCTGTATGGTGAATGGCGCTGGCCTGGCGATGGCCACCATGGATCTGATTCAGAAGCAGGGTGGTGAGCCGGCCAACTTTCTCGATGTCGGTGGCGGCACCACGGCAGATCGCGTCGCCGAAGCATTCAAACTGATTTTATCCGACAAAAAAGTGAAATCCATTCTGGTTAATATTTTTGGCGGGATCGTACGCTGCGATTTAATTGCTCAGGGCATTATGCAGGCGGCTAAAGAAGTGGGATTATCGTTGCCGGTAGTCGTTCGCCTGGAAGGCACTAATGCTGATTTGGGTCGTACTTTACTGGAAAACAGTGGAATGAACCTTCGTGTGGCACAGGATTTAACTGAAGCAGCAGCTATGGCTGTCACTGCGGCAGGGGAGTAATAGAACGTGAGTATCTTGGTTAACAAAGACACCAAAGTTATCTGTCAGGGATTTACCGGAAAACAGGGCACTTTCCATTCCGAGCAGGCGATTGCTTATGGTACACAGTTTGTGGGTGGCGTCACCCCTGGTAAAGGTGGCCAATTACATCTTAATAAGCCGGTATTCAATACGGTTCACGAAGCGGTCAGAGAAACCGGTGCTGATGCCAGCATGATCTACGTGCCAGCAGCGTTCGCTGCCGATGCAATTCTGGAAGCTGCTGATGCAGGTATTAAAGTAATTGCCTGTATTACAGAAGGCATTCCGGTAATGGATATGCTCCGCGTCAAACACGCATTGAAATCCTACGATGCCAGATTGATAGGTCCTAACTGTCCTGGGCTAATCACGCCAGGAGAATGCAAGATTGGTATTATGCCCGGCAGCATTCATTTGCCGGGAAAAATTGGTATTGTCTCCCGCTCAGGCACGCTAACCTATGAAGCGGTTTATCAGACTACTCAGAACGGTCTGGGACAAAGCACTTGTGTCGGGATTGGCGGTGATCCCATACATGGCATGAACTTTATTGACTGTTTGGAACTGTTTGAAGCTGATCCACAGACCCAGGGTATCGTGATGGTCGGTGAGATTGGCGGGCAGGCGGAAGAAGATGCTGCAGAATATATCAAGCAGTATGTCAGCAAACCGGTAGCCGCCTATATCGCCGGGTTAACTGCTCCCGCAGGTAAGCGGATGGGACATGCCGGTGCCATTATCAGTGGCGGTCAAGGAACCGCGAAAGCCAAACTGGCGGCTTTAGAGGCTGCTGGCGTAGCGATAGCTGGGTCTCCAGCAGAAATTGGTTCCACCATGCTTCAGCTGATGGATAATAAATGACCCATAACCAACTTCAGGTCGTGCTGGCACAAATCGATCCCGTGGTAGGGGATGTTGCCGGCAATACCCGAAAGGTCATTGCCGCCACCCAGCAGGCCAAACAGCAACATGCTGCTGAGCTGGTGATTTTTCCTGAGTTATGCTTAACCGGTTATCCGCCGGAAGATTTGTTATTACGGCCTGGTTTATTGAAGCGGGTTAAAAAGTCCTTGCAGACGCTTTGTCAGCAAATTGACGATATCACCATCATCGTTGGTCACCCTTTAGGGGAAGTGGGTAAAGAACTATTTAATGCCGCCTCAGTGATAAGCAAAAAACAAATTACGGCGCAATATCTCAAACAAAAATTACCCAATTACGGTGTATTTGATGAAAAACGCTATTTCATTGAAGGTCACCAAGCCACTATTATTGAAATTAACCAGTTCAAAATTGGCCTGACGATTTGTGAAGATATCTGGTTTGTAGAGCCTACGGCGCAAGCTGTCGACGCCGGGGCTGAAATCATCATGAACCTCAATGCTTCACCATTTAAGCAAGATAAGACCTTATTACGTGAAGCGGAAGTGAAGCAACGCGCAAAAGAAAATAGCGTTCCAGTTCTTTATGTTAACCAGATTGGTGGTCAAGATGAGCTGGTGTTCGATGGTGCTTCATTTGCAGTAAATGCTGCAGGTGAAAAGTGTGTGCAAGCTATTCAGTTTGCCACCGCTTTGGTTCCGATTACTATCAGCAGAACCTCACAGGGCATTGAGCTGAAAGGCCCGCAGCAACCATTGATGGGTGAGTTGGAGACGGTTTATCAGGCATTGGTTTGTGGTCTGCGCGACTATGTTGAAAAAAATCATTTCCCCGGTGTGGTAATAGGTCTGTCCGGCGGTATTGACTCAGCATTGACGATGGCTTTGGCGGTAGATGCGCTGGGTGCTGAACGGGTTCAAGCTGTGATGATGCCATCACGATATACCTCGCAGATCAGTCTGGATGATGCTGCTGAAATGGCCGCCATTCTGGGCGTTCAATATCGGATTATTGGCATTGAAAATGTGTTTCAAGCTTTTCTCCATGAACTGGAAGATGTATTTGCCGGTACGCAGGCCGATACTACTGAAGAAAATATTCAGGCGCGTTGCCGCGGTGTATTGTTGATGGCAATATCCAATAAAACCGGCGCTATGGTGCTCTCGACGGGTAATAAAAGTGAAATGGCGGTTGGTTATTCCACTTTGTATGGTGATATGGCCGGTGGTTTTTCACCTCTTAAAGATGTATACAAGACATTGGTCTATAGACTGGCTCGCTATCGTAACAGCCTGTCGGCAATTATTCCTGAACGTATTATCACGCGTCCGCCCTCTGCAGAACTGTCTGCGGATCAGTTGGATCAGGATTCCTTACCCGCTTATGAGGTTCTCGATAAGATTCTCGAAGCCTATATTGCCGATGATGGCTGTTTTGAAGATCTGGTGGCGTCGGGATTTGATGCCGAGACGGTTGCACAGGTTATCAAAATGGTAGATCGTAGTGAGTATAAACGGCGTCAGGCTCCACCGGGTATTCGTATTACTGGCAGAGCATTTGGCAGAGATCGCCGCTATCCGATAACATCAGGTTATACCGTAACGTCAACAATAGAGTAGGCAATCACATGAAAAAAATTGAAGCCATTATCAAACCGTTCAAACTGGATGATGTGCGTGAAGCATTGTCCGATATTGGGGTCACTGGCATGACGGTTTCCGAAGTCAAAGGCTTCGGCAGACAGAAAGGTCATACAGAGCTTTATCGTGGCGCTGAATATGTCGTGGATTTTTTACCAAAAGTAAAAATGGAAATAGTACTGGCAGATGATCAAGTCGATGCCTGTATTGAGGCGATAACCAAAGCGGCACATACCGGGCGTATCGGCGATGGGAAGATTTTTGTTTCACCACTGGAGCGCGCTATTCGTATCCGTACTGGTGAAGATGGCGAAGAAGCTATCTAAATTAAACGCCATTTAGCAAAACGACGCTGTTAATCAAACAGCGTCGTTCTACGTACTTCGGCCACTCCTCCGTGACCCGGGTAGTTTCTTTCCAAAACGCGTAATGCGTCTTCAGATAAGTCATCTAATTCCAGAATCTTATACGCTTTAGCCATTATCACCAGCGCATCAGGCATCGCGGGTGTGCGGGGATAGTTTTCAATCACATATTTAGCCCGGTTAGCAGCTGCAAGATACGAGGCACGGCGCATGTAGTATGTAGCGACGTGTAATTCATGTTGAGCTAAACGATTACGCAGATAGACAATTCGCTGCGCTGCATCATCACTATAGCGGCTGGTTGGAAAACGATTTACCAAGGTCGTGAAATCGCGAAGCGCATCCAGCGCTGAACCAGGGTCCCGTTGCGTTTCATCGCGAGGAATATATTTTTCCAGAATCCCGATATCACGATTGAAATTAATAAGGCCACGTAAGTACATCGCATAATCAATATTTTCATTCAATGGATAGACCCGCATAAACCGATCCAGGGTCGCAATAGCGGTCTCAGGTTCATCTGTTTTGTAATAAGCATAAGCGGAGTCAAGTAAAGCCTGTTGCGCATATTGGCCAAACGGGAAGCGTGCTTCAAGTTGCTCGTAGTATTCGATAGCCGTGCGGTAATCATTTACATTCAGTGCTGCTTTCGCTTCCGCATAAACCCGCTCTACGGTCCAGCTTTCTTCGGCTACCACGGGCTCTCTGCCCGAAAAAAAGGAACACGCAGTAAGACTTAGTAACAGGAACAACGTCAGGATGTATTTCATCATTGGCTTCTATCTGTATCAAAACAAAAATTCACAGCCTGCGATTGTAGACTGTTTAAGCGGGCAAAGCATCTATAGCAATAACAGTTTTCATGGAACATTGTACAATAGCTGCTGTTTATTCACCCTTAACTCTGTAGGTTAGTAATGATTAGTCGTTTATTTATCGGTTTGGCAACTAGTTTGTTGGTGTTGCCGGTCGGTGCAACCACCTTTGAATTGGCTGATGAGGAAGCTCGTGTAATTGGGCACAACCTCGTCGTATACAGCCGACATGAAGATACTTTGCTGGATATCGGTCGTAAATTTGATATGGGTTACACCGATATGGTGGCAGCGAATCCAAATCTGGACCCCTGGTTACCAGGTGACGATCAACCAGTCCTGATTCCCAATCGTTTTATTATTCCTGATGCACCAAGAAAAGGTGTCGTCATTAATATTCCCGAAATGCGTTTATATTATTTCCTGCCAAAAAAGGCGGATCAATTACAACAGGTCGTAACGCATCCAATAGGTATCGGTCGTGAGGGCCGCGATACCCCTTTAGGTAAATTATCGATTATCCAAAAACGTGAGAACCCTTCCTGGACTCCACCGGAGTCAGTGCGTAAAGAGCATGCGGCCGCGGGTGATATTTTGCCAGCGGTAGTGCCGCCCGGACCTGATAATCCACTTGGTACCCGTGCAATGCGATTATCGAATCCCAGCTATTTGATTCATGGCACCGCAAAACCTTATGGAGTTGGTTTACGAGTCAGTAGTGGCTGTATTCGTTTATATCCAGAAGATATTGAACATTTATATAGCTTGGTTTCGCTGAGTACTCAGGTGAATATTCTTCATCAACCATACAAGGCAGCTCTGTCTAACGGCAAACTCTACCTGGAAGCGCAAGAGCCTATTCCGGAGATGTATGACGGTGTTAGCGGTAATATGACACCAATGATGGTCGCCGTGTTAGATGCACAGGATTCTGTATTATCTGAGGCAGATTGGCCTTTCGCTGAAGAAATCGTGATGACATCGAATGGTGTGGTCAAACAACTTAATCAGCAGGATGAAAAGATCGTTGATAACGTCTGGTTTGTGCATGGCGGTTTAAAGCAGGGAACAGGCGACAAAATGCGTAAAGCGCTGCAGGACCTGAATATGCAGGATAAATTCTGGCCGTTACGAAATAAAGCGAAAGAAGAAGTGGTTATTGGTCCGTTTGATAGCTTGCAAGCTGCGCGTGAAGCGGCAGATAAAATTTCAGCTGTTGCAGGAATTCCGGTGTGGCCTGCGCATTTATCAGAAGAGATGTTTTGACGAATTGACAATCTTTACAACCAAAAAGGCCGGGATAAATATCCCGGCCTTTTTGTTTTTAAGCGTTGAAAAAATAATGTTTTAAATTATTTGCTCATTGCTTTTTCAAACATACGATCGATTTTTGCACAGCAAGCATCAACTTGTGCTTGTGCATCTTCAGCCGCTTTTTGTGCATTCATTGCAGCTAATTCAGCGTCAGAAGCAGTGCGTTGTGCAGTATCAGCAGTACTTTGCGCGTTACGTGCTGCAACTAAAGCAGAATCAGCTGTAGATTGTGCAGATTCTACTGAACCTTTTAATGCTTCCATTTCAGCAGTATTTGCACATGCAGTCAGTAATGCCAAAGGCAGGATAACGGCGCTCAGTTTAGCTAATGATTTCATTTGAATCTCCTTAAAGGGTACTTGGGGTGGTTAGCATTTCCATTTCTTTGTAAATGCAAGCCTAGCAAAAGGCTAGCAGGAAATATTTATGCTGTCTATTGCCACAAATTTAAACTGCGAACTTGAGGCGATAGTTGGTATAATTATGCTCTCTTTTTTTAGACTGGAATAGTATCTTGCTGTTTCTGTCGCATTCTTTTTTTGCTCTGGAAAAATTTGTTCTATGCATCCAATGCTGAATATAGCCGTACGTGCGGCTCGTCAGGCGGGTAGCCTGATTATGCGTTCTTTACAACATGTCGATCATTTAGAGGTTACAGCTAAGGGATTGAATGATTTTGTCACCGATGTTGACCGTCTTGCGGAACAGGAAATCATCAACACCATTAAAAAATCTTATCCGGATCACGCCATCATGGCGGAAGAATCTGGTGAAACAGGCCAAAATGATGTGGTCTGGATTATTGATCCTTTGGATGGTACGACCAATTTTCTACATAGTTTCCCACATTACTGCGTCTCGATTGCCGTGATGGTGAAAGGTCGAATCGATCATGCAGTCGTATTCGATCCCATGCGCGATGAACTGTTTACTGCCAGTCGCGGTGAAGGTGCGCAATTGAATGATCGTCGTTTGCGAGTCAGTAAACGTAAAGATCTTAACAACGCATTAATTGCCACAGGCTTTCCGTTCAAATATCCGCAACATTTAGATGCTTATATGCAAATGTTTTCCGCCGTTTTGCCAAAAGTAGCTGATATTCGTCGTGCCGGTTCCGCCGCGCTTGATTTGGCATATGTTGCTGCTGGACGTGTAGATGGTTATTGGGAAATCGGCTTGGAAAATTGGGATTTGGCAGCCGGAAAACTGTTGGTTGAAGAAGCGGGTGGTTCAGTGACGAACTTTACCGGTGGTGACAAAGTTTTGGATAAAGGGCACGTCGTTGCGGGCAATTTATCACTCCATGCACATCTGCAAAAATGTATTGCCCCGTTTGTGGTGGATAATCTGAAGTGATTGAGGTCCCCAACGGGACATTTTTTAACAGCGCATGCCAGCCATGCCTTAATGAACTGATTTTATGAGTAATAATTCTAGAGATATAAATAAGCTTCGTAACATAGCCATTATCGCCCACGTCGATCATGGTAAAACAACATTGGTTGACCAGTTGTTACGTCAATCTGGCACATTCAGCGAGCACGAAGAGTTACAAGAACGTGTCATGGATTCTAATGACCTTGAGCGTGAGCGTGGCATCACCATTCTGTCAAAGAATACCGCTATTCGCTGGAATGATTACCGCATCAATATCGTCGATACACCAGGCCATGCTGATTTTGGTGGTGAAGTCGAACGTGTTCTGTCGATGGTTGATTCCGTCTTACTGCTGGTTGACTCATCAGAAGGTCCAATGCCGCAAACGCGGTTTGTCACTCAGAAAGCGCTGGCATTAGGTCTTAAACCGATCGTCGTTATCAATAAGATCGATAAACCAAGTGCCCGCCCAGGCTGGGTATTGGATCAAACATTTGATTTATTCGCGAATCTGGATGCGACCGATGAACAATTGGATTTTGATGTTATTTATGCCTCCGGCCTGAATGGGTTTGCTGGTCTGGAAGACACCGTCCGTGATGGGGATATGACGCCTTTATTCCAACTGGTTGTGGATAGAGTGAGTCCTCCTGCGGTAGACCCTGAAGGTCCTTTCCGTATGCAGGTAACGTCACTTGATTACAATAGTTATGTTGGTGTTATCGGTATCGGCCGTATCGAGCGCGGCAAAGTAAAAACCAATACCCCTGTTACGGTTATTGATCCGGAAGGCAAAAAACGTAACGGTCGCGTCATGCAGGTTATGGGCTTTATGGGCTTACGTCGTGAAGAAGTTGAAGAAGCACATGCGGGTGACATCATTGCCTTTACTGGCCTGGATCCACTAAATATTTCCGATACGTTATGTGATCCTAATGTTGTGGAAGCCTTGCCACCGTTAAGCGTTGATGAACCAACTGTCACCATGACTTTCCAGGTAAACAATTCTCCGTTTGCTGGTAAAGAAGGTAAATTCGTTACGACTCGCCAAATCAAAGAACGTCTGGATCGTGAGTTGATTCATAACGTGGCATTAAAAGTCGAACAGCTGGTCGATGATCCGGATAAATTCCGTGTTTCTGGTCGTGGTGAATTGCATCTTTCAGTATTGATTGAAAACATGCGTCGCGAAGGCTTTGAAATGGGCGTTTCAAGACCAGAAGTTATTATTCGTGAAGTAAATGGTGTTAAAGAAGAACCCTACGAAGCCGTCACAATTGATGTCGAAGATACCCACCAAGGTACCGTGATGGAGAAAATGGGAACGCGTGGTGGTGAGCTGAAAGATATGTCACCGGATGGCAAAGGTCGTGTCCGCCTTGATTTTATTATCCCTTCGCGTGGATTGATTGGTTTCCGTACCGAGTTTTTAACCGCGACCCAGGGCACGGGTTTGATTTACAGTGTCTTTGATCATTATGCACCAGTAAAACCGGGTACTTTTGGCAAACGCATTAACGGTGTGTTGATTGCTAATGGTGTCGGTAAAGCGGTGGCATTTGCCATCTTCAACTTGCAGGATCGTGGTCGTATGTTTATCGGCCATGGTGACGAAGTTTATGAAGGCATGGTAATCGGTATTCACTCACGTGATAACGATTTGGTCGTTAATCCTCTCAAAGGTAAACAATTAACCAACATGCGCGCATCAGGCTCTGACGAAGCAGTGACACTGGTTCCGCCAATTCGTATGAGTTTAGAGCAGGCGCTTGAATTTATCGGTGATGATGAATTACTCGAAGTCACACCTAAATCCATCAGAGTACGCAAAAAATTCCTGTTGGAGCATGAGCGTAAGCGCGCTTCAAGAGGCTAGTTCTATCGCCAATAGAAGAAGAAAGGGTATCCTATCCGGGATACCCTTTTTTTTGAGGTAAACAATGCGAATTTTGATCCTGCTGGCGATAGGCCTGCTGCTTTACATCATCTTCCGGAATTTGTACCGCAAGATAAAAAATGAACGACAAATTGAACAGGCTGAAAAAATGGTGCGCTGCGAACAATGTGGTTTGCACTTACTGGAACAGGAAGCCATTCAGAAAAATCAGCATTATTTTTGTACCACTGAGCATCTTGAGGCTTATCAGCAACACAAATAATGGCTGGCGATTATTTCACCACCGGTAAATCAGAGCAGGATCAGGCCTCCTGGCGTGCTCTGACGTTATTTTCTGGCTACCGTTTGTTTCTGGCAGCTATCCTGTTTGTTGTCTTCTATCTGGAATTAGCACCAGAATTTATCGGTAAAAAGTATCCATTACTGCATCATTTTGTCAGCCTGAGTTATCTGATGGTGGCCGTGCTGTTGATGATATTTTCCAGTCGACGCTGGGGAGTATTTGTCACCCAGTGCAGCATCCAGTTAATTATCGATATCATCGCGCTGGCTTTGATTATTCATGCAGCGGGAGGCTTACAGAGTGGTCTGGGTGCCTTGCTGGTAGTGGTAGTTGTTGCGGGTGGTGCATTAATTCCCGGTCGTTTGGCAGTGTTTATTGCAGCTATCGCGACATTATCGGTTTTACTTGAAGCGGTATATGCGGAGCTGATTGGACTCGGTCAAAGTCATTTTGCGCAGGCTGGCATGCTGGGGGCGATATTTTTTATTACCGCGGTACTCGCCCAGCTACTGTCACGAACCATGCAGCGTTCACAATTGCTGGCTGAACAACAGGCCCAAGATCTGAACAAACTGGCTAATCTGAACCAGCATATTATCAGTCGGATGCAAGTAGCCGTTTTGGTACTGGACGAACAAGGCAAGGTCTCACTCTGCAATCAATCCGCATCTCAGTTCATGGGAATAGAGCACGTTCCATCACAATTTCTGCTTAAACAATATGTACCGGAGTTAGCGGAACAAATCTGGCGTTGGAAGCAACATTTACCGGATCCATTTGAACCGTTTCATGCGCGAGCCGATCTGCCTCAGCTTTTAGCTCGTGCAACTCTCTTGGATTCTGGTGAAGTGCTGGTGTTTATTGAAAATACCACCGCTTTAGCGCAACAGGCCCAGCAATTAAAACTGGCTTCTCTCGGACGGTTAACCGCAAGTATTGCGCATGAGATTCGTAACCCTTTGAGTGCCATCAGCCATGCAAGTGAGTTGCTTTCCGAGTCTTTGAGCTATGATGAGTCTGTAAGCAAACTGACAGGTATTATTCAGCGCCATAGTGTCCGGATGAACAACATCATTGAAACCATTCTGGAAATGAGCCGGCGTAAAAATGTTGAGCCAACCGTGGTGGTTTTAAGTCCCTGGCTGGAAAAACTGTTAGGGGAGTATTGTGAGATAAAACATATTCCACATCAGCAGATAACGCTGACATCCTCAGCACCGTTGGCCCGAATTTGTACCGATGAAGAACAACTACATCAGGTGATATGGAATTTAATTGATAATGCATGGCACTATGCTGACAAAGATCAGAGTCAGCCAATTGAAGTCCGTATTACACTGCAATCCGAGTATATCCACATTGATGTAATTGATAATGGGGCAGGGGTCAGTCCACAAGCCATGCAACACTTGTTTGAGCCATTTCATTCAGAAAGAACAGGCGGAACCGGGTTGGGGCTATATCTTGCTCGCGAGTTATGCCAGGCCAATGGTGCCAGGTTAAGTTATTTGCCAGAATTTGGCAGCTGTTTTCGAATAAGTTATCCAATGCAAAGACAAGAGTTTATTCAATGAATCCACAAGCGTTGATTGTCGATGATGAACCGGACATTCTTGATTTACTGTCGATGACCTTATCCGGCATGTCAATTGACTGTGTTACCGCTGAAAGTATTGCCGAAGCTGAACGGATTTTATCTCAGCAATCCTTTGATCTGTGTTTTACCGATATGCGTTTACCGGATGGAGATGGCTTGCAGCTAGTGAAGAGTATTCAGCTAAGCCATCCGGAGTTACCTGTGGCTGTTATTACTGCGTATGGCAATATGGATTTGGCGGTGACTGCACTGAAATCAGGGGCCTTTGACTTTGTCTCCAAGCCCTTAAAATTACGTGTTTTACGTGAGTTGGTGGAAGCTGCCTTAAAGTTATCACCAAACCGATCACATAAAAATGACCGTCGATCTCGTGATCGGTTATTAGGTGAAACCAACTTGATGCGCGAGTTGCGAGGCAAAGTAGCCAAGCTGGCCCGTAGTCAGGCTCCGGTGTATATCAGTGGTGAATCCGGCACAGGTAAGGAATTGGTGGCGCGTTTAATCCATGATTTGGGGGCACGATCAGATAAAGCTTTTGTGCCGGTGAACTGCGGTGCGATTCCAAATGAGTTAGTTGAAAGCGAATTTTTCGGTCACAAAAAAGGCGCTTTTACCGGTGCAGTTGCTGATAAACAGGGATTATTTCAGCATGCGCATGGTGGAACATTATTTTTGGATGAAGTCGCTGATTTACCGCTGATGATGCAAGTTAAATTATTACGTGCTATTCAGGAAAAAGCCATTCGTCCCGTCGGTGGTCATGAAGAAATCAATATTGATGTCAGGATTTTATCGGCCACCCACAAAAATCTGGCGGAATGTGTTGAGAAAGGAATATTCCGCCAGGATTTGTTTTACCGGCTGAATGTGATCGAATTGCAGGTTCCTCCGTTAAGAGAGCGAAAAGCAGATATTCCTCTATTAACAGAACATATCCTGCAAAAATTCGCGGGTAAAACGCATACTGTCCCGGTTCAATTAACCGATGAGGCGATGACGGTATTACAACAATATCCATTTCCTGGAAATGTCCGCGAATTGGAAAATACCCTTGAACGAGCTCTGACATGGGCTGAAGGCACTAAAATCACATTGACAGATTTGATGTTGCCAACAATTGCACCAACCAAAAATACTGCCTCGCTCATGCCTGTGGCTACCCACGAGTTAAACCAGGATCTGGAAAGTCATCTCGAAGAACAGGAACGGGCCATTATTGAAAAGGCACTCACGGAAACCCGCTGGAATAAAACAGCCGCAGCTAAACGCCTGGGTATTACTTTTCGTGCATTACGTTACAAGCTAAAAAAACTGGATCTCGAATAGGACTTATGCGGTATAGGGCTGTACCTGCGCTAAAGCTGTCCCATCGTTTAAATAAAGTTTCTGCTGAGCGCCCTCCAGCTTCAAGCTTAGTTGCATAAACAATTTGTCATCCGCAGAAATGGTTCTGACAATATGCCCCATGACCGCTTTTTCATCATTGACGATAGTGTCAGCTACCGGTGGAATCGCGTCGGTTTGTGCCAAAGCCTGAAATAAGCGACGTTTGGGTTCTCCCAAATAATGCAAGCGGGCGACGACTTCTTGTCCCGGATAACAGCCTTTACGAAAGCTTACTCCGCCAACCAGGTCCAGATTCAGTTGTTGTGCAGTAAACAGCTCACGGCTTTCCGGAAAAATGATAGGAATGCCACTGTCAATCTCGGCGATATGCCAGCTGGATTCAGCAGCAAGTTGCCACCCTTCATCGATCAAAACGGTCAGTTCAGATGACAATTGCTCATCAGTGGCAATCAATAAAGCTCGTGATTGAGAAGGCAAGCTGATAGCTGAAGTGGGAGCGTTACTCCCTTGCAGGCCGCAAACATGTAAGTTTTCACTATTGTCTATCACATCCACTTTACTGCGTAATTTAAACATCTGCAGTCGTTGCGCCAGAAAGGCACATTGGCTTTTAGGCAACACCAGATGATAACCGTTGTCTGTTTTGACCAGCACAAAGATCGCCAGCAGCCGGCCTTTTGGATTACACATTGCGCTAATTTGCGAAGGTTGTTCACCAAGCTGCTGGACATCATTGGTCAGCAGATTTTGTAAAAATCCACTGGCTACTTCGCCGGTGACCGTAATCACCCCATAGCTTGGTAAAGGGATCAGATAATGTATTTCATCATTCCGTGAAGCCAGTGGGGCATTGACTTGGTGTTGCAAAATAGATTGATAGTCAGCGGTCATGAATTTACTCTTTGCTTAAAATAAAGATGAGTGACGTGCCATTGTAACAGGGCCTGATTGACTCAAATAAGGAATGAAAATGCAGGAAAAGGGATTTTATCTGCCATTGACACGATCCAGAACTCTGGTCGTTTATAGTCTACTTGTACATATACTGGCTGTAATTAGTATCTTGCTGTGTACCTTAAGTTTAACGATAAAAGTCCTTCTGGCGGTAATCATTCTTATCAGTCAGCTTAGCCACCTTTATCGGCTGGGATTCATCAGTGACAATAAAAAACGACCAGTGGCAGTCCTTAACCCGGCTAAAGAATACTGGCAGATTCGTTATGCAGACCAGACAGTAAGTTCTGATCTGTTATTGGAGAGGGCTTGGGTGACGCGACTTGCCGTTATTCTCCATTTCCAATCCACCAATAAAAATCGCATGTCATTATTGATAGTAAAAGATGCCGCCACAGAAGAACAGTTTCGACAATTACGAGTACGTATCAGGTTGGCTTTTTTTCAGCAATAATAGTATTTTGGGCCGATTTTTCGGATGTTTCCGGAAAATCAAGCGTGTAATGCAATCCTCGACTCTCCTTGCGCTGCAATGCCGATTCGATAATTAATTCCGCGACATCCGCCAGATTACGTAATTCCAATAAATCATTACTGATGTGATGCTGACTGTAAAACTCATCAATTTCCTGTTGCAGCAGTGACAAACGCTGCCGGGCACGATTAAGCCGTTGCGTAGTGCGCACAATGCCCACATAGTCCCACATAAAACGACGTAGCTCATCCCAGTTATGGCTTATTGCCACTGCCTCCTTGGCAGGATGTACACGGCTTTCATCCCAATGTGGAATATCCGCTGGCAATGAGGTTTTTGGCCGCTTTTTTATATCATTTGCTGCGGCATCGGCGAACACCAGACATTCCAGTAATGAATTACTGGCCATTCGATTAGCACCATGTAAACCGGTATGAGCGGTTTCGCCAATGGCGTATAGACCATCTATATCTGTTCTTCCTCGCATATCGGTCATGATGCCGCCACAGGTGTAGTGTGCTGCGGGCACTACTGGAATAGGCTCTTTGGCCATATCGACACCGAACTTGAGGCAGCGTTTATAAATTGTAGGAAAGTGAGAAGTGATAAATTCTTTGGACTGATGAGTGATATCCAGATAAACACAATCCTGTCCAAGACGCTTCATTTCATGATCTATTGCACGGGCAACAATATCTCTTGGAGCGAGCTCCGCCTGCGGGTGAAATGCCGGCATGAAGCGGGTGCCATCAGCTAATTTCAACGTTGCACCTTCGCCACGCAAAGCTTCTGAAATTAAAAAGGATTTGGCCTTTGGATGAAACAGACAGGTCGGGTGGAACTGAATAAATTCCATATTTGCAATCCGGCAGCCTGCACGCCAGCCCATGGCAATGCCATCGCCGGTCGATACATCAGGATTACTGGTATACAAATACACTTTTCCAGCACCACCAGTGGCCAAAACAGTCACCGGTGCCAGAAAGGTTTTTGGTTGATCTTTTTTGATATCCAAAACGTAACAACCCAGACAGCTATTTTGCTCGGTCGCAAGATGTTTGCGCGTGGTAATCAGATCAATACCGATGTGATAAGGAAATAATGAAATATTCGGGTGGGCTTTCGCTTTATCCAGCAGCGTTGTCTCAACGGCCCGACCGGTTGCATCAGCAGAATGAATGACACGACGATGGCTGTGTCCACCTTCCTGGGTCAGGTGATAGGTTTCGGTGATCATATCATCGCGAGTGAAGGAAACACCTTGTTCAATGAGCCATTCAATACTTTCCCGCGCATGTTCCACTGTAAAACGCACGACCTCTTCGTCGCATAATCCGCCGCCGGCGCGCAAAGTATCATCAATATGGGATTGCAAAGAATCGGCTTTATCAAGTACAACTGATATGCCGCCTTGAGCATAAAGTGAAGCGCCTTCCTCAAGCTGGCTTTTGGATAGAACGGCAACACGGGCCTGGTCTGCCATCTTTAATGCCAGTGTCAAACCTGCCGTACCGCTGCCGATAATCAGCAGATCAAAATGATGAGTTGTCGTCATGGGTCCTGTTACAGGTAGAATGCCAACAATTATTGTGCACTGATTGTGGAACAAAAATAAATGACATTGGTCAATCAAGCATTAAACAGAAAACGTCTCCGGCATGTCGGAGTAGGCCGGATAAAGAAATGAACGTGGATCAGGAATTAGTTCAGCGGGTGCAGGCGGGCGATAAAAAGGCCTTCGATCTGCTCATTATGAAGTATCAACAGCGAATCATACATGTGATAACCGGTTTTGTGCATGACCCAGTTGAAGCGATGGATGTGGCGCAAGAAGCGTTTATAAAAGCGTATCGTGCGTTGCCGAACTTTCGCGGAGACAGCGCGTTCTATACCTGGCTTTATCGTATCGCTATAAATACCTCCAAAAACCATCTTACCGCGAGTTCGCGTCGCCCTCCTATGAGCGACGTGGATGCTATGGATGCGACTAATTATTACGATGCACCAGAACTTAAGGAATTCGAGACCCCTGAAGATAGTCTCATGTGTGTACAGTTGGAACAGGCTATTCAACAAGCTATTGATGATTTGCCGGAAGATACGGCCACCGCTATCAAGTTGCGGGAATTTGAGGGTATGAGTTATGAAGAAATCGCAGAAGCGATGGATTGTCCGATCGGCACAGTCCGGTCACGGATATTTAGGGCTAGGGAAGCTATTGATAAACAAGTTAAGTCAGTGACGGGTGAAGAGGAATAATAATGACAATTAATCATCTCGAATTAGTGTCTGCTTTGGTTGATGGCCAGCTGACAGGTAATGAACTAGAACAGGCGTTGGGTTTGATTGCCAACGACCCTCATGCTCGTGAAGCATTTATGCGCTACCAACAAGCCAGTGATATTTTGCATGGTTATACCAGAAGCATTAATCATAATATGCTCGATTTAACCGCACGGATTTCAGCCTCTTTGGCTGATGAGCCGGTATATTCAATTGCTACGAAATCCAAATCGACGGCGAAACTTTTCCGTTTCCCGGAGAACTTTTGGAAACAGGCTACTGGATTGGCAATGGCTGCTTCAGTCGGTGCCCTTGCAGTTGTCGGAGTGGTTCAGCAACAGTCATCAGGTGTTGATAACATGCCGATGGCCAGCGTCGTCGCCGATGAGTCTCCTGCTACGCTGATTAGTCAGTCTAATCGCTGGACGGTGGCTGAGCCTGAAATTGAAGACAGACTCAATAATTATCTGGTTGATCACAATGAGTATGTAGGTACATCAGGCATGTTTTCTTACGGGCGTGTCGTTTCCTATGGCACGGAGCGATAAAAATGCGCCAACGATTTCGTTTTTGCGTTGCGCTGTTGGTGTTATTTGTTCCAACAGTCCAGGCAGAGTCCGCTTCGATAGAATTACTCGAGCGTATGAGTCAAGCAGCAAAGCAACTCAACTATGAAGGCGTTTTTGCCTATCGAAGTGACAAGACATTTCAATCCGTGCGTATTTATCATCGCAACAATGATGGTATTGAATCAGAAAGGTTAATTTCACTTAATGGCGCTGCGCGTGAAGTGATTCGTTCCAACGATACGGTGACCTGTATCAATCCAGATGGCAAACAGATCAACGTCAGTCAACGACCTTTGGGCAGGGGGTTCCCCAGTGATTTACCCCGCCGATTACGTTCAGCGACACCATTTTACGAACTCACCATGGGGGGCGAAGATCGGATTGCAGGCAAGCTCACACAACGACTGGAAATTAAACCCGTAGACAATTACCGCTACGGTTATCGGTTATGGATGGATAAAGAAACTGATTTATTACTTAAATCAGAATTGATTGATGACAACAAAGAGGTATTAGAAACCTTTGAATTTACCGATATTCAAACCGGTATAGATATCCCGGATGCTTTGTTGCAAGCACAAATGTCAGGTAATGAAATGATTATGCACCGAACCGAGCCGGGTGAAATGACCACGCAAGATCTGGTGGCATTTTCACATTGGCAGGCTAACTGGTTGCCTGAAGGATTTACTCTGGTTGCTCATCAGAATCGCTTGCGAGCCAATAATGGTGCACATGTCGAACAACGAGTTTACAGCGATGGTTTAAGCTCAGTCTCAGTGTTTATTGAAAAAATGCGAGCCCAACACAACCATTTTCATGGCGGATCCCACATGGGAGCGGTCAATGCATTTGGTAGTGTGATTCATGCACATTTTGTGACCGTGGTTGGAGAAGTGCCTGCCGTTACAGTTGAAAAAATTGGTGCCGCCATTGAATATGCCGGCCCGGAAAAAAGATGATTGAACAAAAAGCCACAGTAGTGCGTTCAGATGATTCCACCATCTGGCTTAAGGCTGAACGGCAATCTACCTGCGATAAATGTCAGATGAAAAAAGGCTGTGGTACCGGACTGTTAAGCGAACATGTGGGCCGACGTTTTTCCATGTTGACAGTGCCTAACAATCAGGTTGTTCAGCCTGGACAGCAAATGAACGTTTCCATCCCGGAAGAAGCTTTATTACATGGCGCTTACATGATGTATCTATTACCGCTTTTGTTCATGTTTGCGGCCGCTGTGATCAGTCGATTTATGTTTGCTAATGAATTTCTTGAAATTATTGCTGGATTGGCTGGTCTCATGATTGGATTTTATTGGGTCAAAAAAAGACTCAAAAATCAGAAAATAGCCATTGAAACTCAAATCATAGAGGAAAAATAATGACGCAATATAAAACAACAGGCGCAACGATTATGGCGTTGCTGATGTGGTTAATGTTGAGTTCCGCTGTTCAGGCAAGGGGAGGTTTACCTGAGTTTACCGAACTGGTAGCCGAGAATGGCGATGCAGTCGTCAATATTAGTACGAAAAGTAAACAAACTGAAATGGCGGGTTCACCTTCACCCTTACCGCCGGGCATGGAAATGCCTGAAGGTACCCCGTTTGATGATTTTTTCAAACGCTTCTTTGGTGACCCTTCTCAGCCTCGTGCCCCAATGCCGAGTTCATTAGGCTCAGGCTTTGTCTTGTCATCTGATGGTTATATTCTGACAAACCATCACGTTATCAAGGATGCTGATGAGATTATTGTGCGCTTTAGTGATCGCACTGAGCTGGTTGCTGAATTGCTGGGCAGTGATGAGCGTAGTGATGTGGCATTGTTAAAAGTTAACGCAGAAGGCATGAATCTGAAAGCAGTTAAGCTGGGTGATTCAAATGACCTCAAAGTAGGGGAGTGGGTATTAGCCATTGGTTCACCGTTTGGTTTTGATTATTCTGCGACAGCCGGTATTGTCAGCGCGCTAGGACGCAGTCTGCCAAGTGACAGTTATGTTCCCTTTATCCAAACCGACGTGGCCATTAATCCAGGTAACTCAGGTGGCCCATTATTCAATCTTGATGGTGAGGTGATTGGTATCAATTCACAAATCTACAGTCGTACTGGTGGGTTCATGGGCGTTTCCTTTGCTATACCTGTTGACACAGTAATGAATGTAGTTGAGCAAATTAAAGATAAAGGTTATGTCAGCCGTGGCTGGTTAGGCGTGGTTATTCAAGATGTTACGCGTGAACTGGCAGAATCATTTGGTCTGGACAAACCCCGAGGTGCACTGGTTTCTCGGGTCGTTCCAGGAAGTCCTGCTGAAAAAGCCGGTTTTGAAACGGGCGATGTCATTCTTAAATTTGATGACCGCACTGTTGATGCTTCTTCTGATTTACCACCGATTGTTGGTCGCACCGCTATTGGTAAAAATTCTAAAGCGGAGATCATGCGTAATAATAAAATGATGACGCTTTCGGTGGTTGTTGAAGAACTTCCTGAAGATGAGCAAGTTGCAAGTGGTAGCGCACCTGGCATCGGTCAGTTCTATGACAGTCGTCTGGCCCTTGAGGTGACCAATTTATCAGCAGAACAAAAAGCTGAATTAGGTGAAAATCAGGGTGGTGTCACTGTCAGAAGAATTGAATCTGGTCCTGCTGCAGAGGCGGGTCTAGCGCCGGGCGATTTAATTCTGAGCATTAATAACGAAAAGATTACTGATGCAAAACAGTTTATTGAATTAGCTAAAAATCTACCAACCAATAAGGCTATTCCAGTATTGGTACAGCGTTCTGGAGCCTCTCAGTTCCTGGCATTGAAAATTCCAGAATAGAACGTCATTCACGGATCCCTACGGATTCAGATACAGGCAGCTGATGGGTATCCATCAGCTGCTTTTTTTT
>NZ_JAJAEO010000113.1 GCF_020447225.1 Methylophaga pinxianii
GCATTTTCAGCCGCCTTATCCTGATGAAAAAGGCAGCTATCTTGCCTCAGGTGGATCAGTTTTGAACCGTTGCTAATGGATCATCTTTACACCGTTGGTAACAGTAAGGCCCAAATGTCGAAGGAGCGGCTGCCAAATCCTGTTACAGACATTATTCGAGTTGAGCGGAGAGCCTTCACGCGTACAAAAAACAAAATCGGATTGTTCGGTCACTTTATGCTGTTCTTTTAGTGCGTCGTAGACCATCTGGGACATATCAATCGTTCTGAATGAGCCATCATTTTTAGTATAAGTCAGCCCTCCTCGAACTAATGCCTGTCGCACTAGGATTTGCCTACGCTCAAAATCAATAAACTTCCACTGCAGTCCATGTATTTCACTGGTACGCATGCCGGTAAAAAAACGGACAATGTAATAGTTTCGAAAATCAGACCGAACGGTGTTAATGATTTTCTGCACTTCTTCGATAGCAAAAGGTAAAACATCCGTTTTAGGAACTCTTAATGATTTTATTCCGTGGTAAGGCGAACTAAAGTCATAGCGGTTAGCCGCTTCATTTAATATCATTCGCAGTGGCAAAATAATATGGTTTATACGACTGGCTGATAGCGGCTTACCACTTTGCTTTTTTGTGACTTTAGTGAGGTCTGATCGAAAAGCGAGGATCTCAGCTTTGGTAATGCGTCCAACCTCTTTATCACCAAAACGGGGATAAATGTATTTTCTCAGATTAAGTTCAACGCCTTCTTTATGTGATAAGCGCCATTGTGCTTGCATTTCGTTTACCCAAACCTCGGCAAAACCTTTAAATAGTGGGGTGTCAGTGAACGCCTTTTTACCAAGCTGTTTTAGTTCATGTAATTCTTTTGCTCTTGGACTATCGGGGAAGTAGTCCCAATACTGAAATGAACCAAGCGTAATTTCTGCCTCAATTTTGTTTAAGACAATTTTCATTCGCTTACGGTTGGCGGGTGTGTCATCGAGTTTGGTTTGTTCCCGGCAGCGTTTTCCTTGATATTGAAAGTCGAAAAAAAGTTTCCCAGTATCTTTTCTAGCTCGAACATTACCCATTGCAGTAGCCCCCAGAGGCCATAGGCAATAACGCACCATTTTCTTTTGACACTTTCCCGATATCTCGCTCGACGGCTTCCCATAAATAAAGTGTTTTACGGCCACCAAAAGGGCGGATGTAATGGATGCCTTCTAGTAAGACGGAGTCTTTCAGTTGATCCCGAATTGTTCGAGGTGTGTATTTAATTCTTTGCGCAAGTTCTTCAGTTGTTAAGTAGGTTTCTGACACCGCTAAATCTCCTTATGGTTATCAAATGATGCTCAAAAGCATCACTAGATACAAATATACATCATATAAAGATCGGTGCAAGCATCAAATGAAACATTTAGTTATCATCGGATGATTAAATGCTTCGGATAAGTGTCAAATGCTACGTTTTAAGATTAAAGAGCAGATCGCTAACAAAGAGTTTAATGAAGGGCGGCGGATCACAATTGGTGAGGTAGCCGAAGCGGCCGGCATTCACCGTATGACTTTATCGAAATTGATTAATCAGAAAGGCTATAACACTGGTACTGAAAATCTCGACAGATTATGTGCCTTCTTTGAATGTGATATCGGCGAGCTTGTTGAATACATCCCTAATTCAACTGAAAGAAATTCAACTTAATTGAGCAAAAATCTGCATTAATTCACACAATCAGTTTTAAGCTTTATAGTGACCTAGAATAGGAATTAGGCGGCGTTAAATATGGCAGGGACACTCAACCAAACTCCTGAACAAAAAGCCCGGGATATTATCGATAAAAAGCTTCGAGAAGCTGGCTGGCATGTTCAAGCTTTTAAGAAAATAAACTTTAGTGTAGGACGTGGTATTGCTGTTCGTGAATATCAAACAGATGTTGGTCCAGCTGATTATGTTCTTTTTATTGACAAGACTGCAGTCGGCATCATTGAAGCCAAACCAGATAAGTGGGGCCATAAAATCACCACCGTCGAACAACAGTCCGAAGGATATGCAGCCGCTAGTCTCAAATGGGTAAGTAACCAAATTCCGTTGCGGTTTATTTACGAAACCACCGGTGTTATTACCCGCTTTACGGATGGTCACGACCCTAAGCCTCGCTCCCGAGAAGTTTTTAGCTTCCATCGGCCAGAGACATTAGCCGAATGGCTGGGCCAAACTGATACCCTGCGTGAGCGGCTACAAAACCTTCCTGAGCTAATTACTGATAACCTGCGTGAATGTCAGATAACCGCCATTACTAACCTTGAAAAATCTTTCAAAGAAGATCGGCCAAGGGCGCTAGTGCAGATGGCGACTGGCTCTGGCAAAACCTTCACGGCCATAACATCCACCTATAGATTACTGAAACACGCCGGCGCGAAACGCATTTTATTTTTGGTAGATACCAAAAACCTCGGTGAACAGGCAGAGCAAGAATTCATGTCGTTTTTGCCAAACGATGACAATCGAAAATTCACCGAGCTATACAGCGTCCAGCGCCTCAAATCATCATTCGTTGCAACAGATACTCAAGTCAGTATCAGCACCATTCAGCGCATGTACTCATTACTGAAGGGTGAAGAATTAGATGAATCTGCTGAAGAGGTGAATCCGGCTGAGATTGTCACGCGCCGTAAAGAGCCATTAACAGTCATTTATAATGAAAAAATACCACCTGAGTTTTTTGACTTTATCGTTATCGATGAATGTCATCGCTCAATCTACAACTTATGGCGTCAGGTAATTGAATACTTTGATGCCTACCTGATTGGTCTCACTGCTACACCAGATAACCGCACCTATGGTTTCTTCAAAAAGAATGTTGTCAGTGAATACGACCATGAAAAGGCCGTTGCAGATGGCGTCAATGTCGGCAATGAAATTTACATAATAGAAACCCAAAAAACTAAACATGGTGGCACCCTAATTGCCGAGCAACAGGTAGAAAAGCGAGAGCGACTCACACGCAAAAAACGCTGGGAGATACTAGACGAAGACGAAGCTTATACCTCCAAGCAGCTCGACCGGGATATTGTTAACCCAGACCAGATACGTAAAGTTATCCAAACCTTCAAAGAAAAGCTGCCGGATATCTTCCCGGGTCGGAGTGAAGTCCCCAAAACGCTTATTTTCGCCAAAACAGATAGCCATGCGGATGACATCATTAATACGGTCAGAGAAGAGTTTGGCGAAGGTAATCAGTTCTGCAAAAAGGTTACCTATAAAATTGAAGGAGACCCCAAGTCCGTACTCGCCCAGTTTCGTAATGACTACTACCCACGTATTGTAGTCACGGTTGATATGATTGCCACCGGCACCGACGTAAAACCGCTCGAATGCCTGCTATTCATGCGTGATGTTAAAAGCCGTAATTACTTCGAGCAAATGAAAGGGCGTGGCACCCGCACCCTCGATGCGGACAGCCTCAAAAAGGTTACACCTTCGGCTACAACTGCCAAAACGCATTACGTCATTGTGGATGCTATCGGTGTCACTAAATCATTAAAGACTGCTAGTCAGCCTTTAATTACCAAGCCCGGTATCTCACTTAAGAATTTAGCTATGGGCGTGATGATGGGCTCAGCACGTGATGATGATAGCGTCTCATCTCTGGCTGGCAGATTAGCAAGATTAGACAAGCAGCTAGACGACAAAGACCGGGCCCGTATCAGTGAAAAAGCGGGCGGTAAGCCGCTACTGCTGATTGTTGGTGAATTATTTAATGCCATAAACCCAGATAATGTCGAGCAAAAAGCCCTTGAAATTGCCCAGCAGCCTGCAGGCACAGATCCAGGCGATACGACTCGTGACCAAGCGCGTGACCAACTGATAGGTGAGGCAGCCAATGTATTTACGGGCGAGTTAGTGGAGTTAATCGACACTATCCGTCGTGATAAAGAACAAACCATCGTTCATGATGATTTAGATGAACTGATTCGGGCCGAATGGGATGGCGACATTACGGAGAATGCCAAAGTCATTACCACAGAGTTTGCTGAATATCTCACCGAGCATCGCGATGATATTGAGGCGCTGACCATTTATTTTGATACCCCCGTACGACGCTCTCAAGTGACATTTCAAATGATTAAGGATTTGCTTGAACACCTTCAACAAGATAGGCCTAAACTTGCCCCTTTAAGTGTTTGGCGGGCCTATGCTCATCTTGATAATTATAAAGGTGACAGCCCCATCAGCGACCTGACAGCTTTACTAGCTTTGGTGAGGCGCGTAACAGGCTTAGACAGCACTTTATCAACCTATGCCAGCACTGTGCGGCGTAACTTTCAAAGCTGGATAATGCAGCATCACAGCGGGGCAGGTGAAAAATTTAATGAGGAACAAATGGCTTGGCTACATATGATTCGTGACCATGTAATCAGCTCATTTCATATTGAGCGTGATGATTTGGAGATGGCACCATTTGATAGTAAGGGTGGACTTGGCAGAATGTATCAATTGTTTGGCGATAAGATGGATGGCGTGATTGACGAGCTTAATCAGGAGTTAGTGGCTTGAAGTTGAATGAACGTGATAATTTCATGCCAAAGTTTTGGACAATGGCAAGTCTAGGAGAGATGGCAACATATCTTAATGGTCGTGCATTTAAACCAAATGAATGGGAAAAGACTGGAAAGCCGATTGTCAGGATTCAGAACCTTAATAATGCTAATGCGGCTTATAACTATTCTTCAAGTATTCACGAGGAACGATACCTCATAACAAATGATGAATTGCTGTATGCATGGTCTGCATCATTGGGTGCATATATCTGGAAGGGTGGAGAAGCTTGGTTAAATCAACATATTTTCCGTGTGATTCCAAAACCCAATGTCGATAAGCTATTTCTATATTACCTTTTGACTAAAATCACAAGTGAGTTATATGCGAAATCTCATGGTTCGGGTATGGTTCACATCACAAAGGGTAAGTTCGAAGAAACGCAGGTTCCTTTGCCACCCTTAAATGAACAACGTCGTATAGTCGCAAAAGTTGAAGAGCTGTTCTCTGAATTAGATAATGGAATTGAATCTCTAAAAAAAGCCCGCGAAAAATTAAAAGTTTACCGTCAAGCAATTCTCAAGCATGCCTTTGAAGGTAAGCTCACCGCCAAGTGGCGTGAGGAAAATAAAGACAAGCTCGTATCCCCCGAACAACTTCTCGCCCGAATCCAGCAAGAACGTGAAGCAAACTATCAACAACAATTAAAAAACTGGAAAGCTGCTGTGGAGGTTTGGGAGCAATCCGGCAAAGAAGGCAAAAAACCGATAAAGCCTAAATCAATAACCTTTCCTAAAGTTAATGTCACCCCTGATATGCCTATACCTAAATCTTGGGCAGTTCTGGAGCTAGAATATTTAGCATTAGAAAGTGTTTTAGGAAAGATGCTGGATAAGCAAAAAAACACCGGTA
>NZ_JAJAEO010000083.1 GCF_020447225.1 Methylophaga pinxianii
CCGGATTGCGCGAAAAGCCCCGTCGTTCAGGGCGGGGATGAATAGCGCGGACGGCAGCGCCGTCCTTTGAATACTTAATGAGGTGTTTGCTGTTGCTCGATGTATTGCCGAATGATTTCAATCGGCGCACCGCCGCAGCTTCCAGCGAAATAGCTTGGCGACCACAAGGCCCCGCCCCACAGTTTCTTCTTAATGCTTGGGTAGTTCTTTTTTCGGATAAGAAGACTGGATACGCCTTTCAGGCTATTAACCAGTTTCGATATTGCCACCTTAGGCGGGTAGTTCACCAACAGGTGAACGTGATCGTCCTCTCCATCGAATTCCACCAACTCCGCTTCAAAGTCGGCGCATACATTGGAGAAGATTTCTTGAAGGTCGTCCAGAATGGCTTTTGTGAATACACCACGGCGGTATTTAGTCACAAAGACCAGATGAACGTGCATCTTAAAAACACAGTGTCTACCGTGCCTAATGTCATTGTCATTGCCCATAGACCAGAGTATGATTGAATCATGCAACGACTTCAAGTTTTCAAATACGAATTAATGCCGGACGGCGAACAACAGCGCAATATGCGCCGTTTCGCCGGGTCGTGCCGTTTTGTATTCAATAAGGCATTGGCGTTGCAACAAGCGCACTACGCAGAAAGCAAAAAGAAGTTGTCTTATGCCGATTTGTGCAAACAACTGACCGAGTGGCGCAAGAGTAGCGAAACGCAATGGCTATCTGAAACCCATTCCCAACCCTTGCAACAAACGCTTAAAGACCTGGAACGAGCCTATAAAAACTTCTTCGAGAAACGCGCAGACTTTCCTCGCTTCAAGAAGAAAGGCCAGTCGGATAACTTTCGCTATCCGCAAGGTTGCAAGCTCGACCAAGGCAACAGCCGGATTTTTCTGCCAAAACTAGGCTGGGTTCGCTACCGCAACAGCCGGGAAGTGTTGGGTATTGTGAAAAACGTCACCGTATCCGGCAAACAAGGCAAGTGGTATGTGTCGATTCAAACCGAGCGCGAAGTCGAAGCGCCTATCCACCCGTCGACCGCCATTGTCGGCATCGATATGGGCATTGCCCGTTTTGCCACACTGAGCGACGGCAGCTATTTCGCCCCGCTCAATAGTTTCAAACGCCAAGAAAAAGCCTTGGTGAATGCTCAGCGAGCCATGAGCCGAAAAAAGAAGTTCAGCAACAACTGGAAAAAGGCAAAAGCCAAAGTCCAGAAAATCCATGCCCATATCGGCAATGCCCGACGCGACTACCTGCACAAAGCCACGACCACGATCAGCCAAAACCACACGATGGTGTGTATCGAGGACTTGCAGGTTCGGAATATGTCCAAGTCAGCATCAGGCACTACCGAGACACCGGGCAGAAACGTCAAGGCCAAATCCGGCCTGAATAAAGCCATCCTAGATCAAGGCTGGTATGAGTTCCGCCGCCAGTTAGACTACAAACTCGCTTGGAATGGCGGACAACTCGTTGCCGTACCACCCCAAAACACCAGCCGGAAGTGTCCGTGCTGCGGCCATGTC
>NZ_JAJAEO010000166.1 GCF_020447225.1 Methylophaga pinxianii
TCCATAATCCTCGCATGAGAAGACGAGTCGCAAGAAGCGATATGACGTTTTCAACCGTTTTTAAACCGTCCGTAGAAACGGGGTAGAACCCAACTAAATTCGTAAGCGTCTGGAAGAGGTGGCTTGAAAGGATTGTCCAATTTGGGCCTAGTTGCTAAATCTGTTTTCAGTTTGACAATTTGTTCTTCGAGCTTTGTAATTTCTAACTCATAGAATGGCAACGTATTAGGAGTGCTTTCTAGCCAGCGTAAATATTTTTCATTTTCCTTAGTCAGATAATCTAATCTCGTTACTAATACAGAATTTCTAGCATTAACTTCTTTAGATTCTGCAGCTATTTTCTCCGCCTTAGCCTCTATTAGCTTTATCTTATTTTCATCAAATACAAAGTAGAAAGCAGCCCAAGTTGCAGCGGCTACGATGACGGTATGCGCTACTACAGATTTCGTAGGATTATCTTCAAACCAATTACTCACACCACTCTCCAATTACTGTGGCTAACACGGACACTTAACGTCGAAAATCACCGGCAGCAAAAAGCAGAACGAGCCACGCTTTTTGACGTCCGAGTGCATTTTCCTTGTTAGATTACGATTACTCATATACCTCAAATCGAACTTGTGGCGGATCAAAGGGAATTAGTTTTCCATCCGATATTTTTTTAAAGAACCTGATCTGAGTGTTTGACATATTGATACAGTATCTTGGGTCAAACTTTAAACGGGCAGACTGCTCAAATATTGGCGGCGCGCTGTTAGGCAAGCCCTTCCATTCTACGTTAAAGCCATGTTGAGACATCCAAAACCTTGCAGCCTCAGCTGAAGTTGTTAGAAAGTCGTGCTCACCTAGAGAGCTATGGGCTAATGTGGCAATGTTACGGATAAACCTGAAGGTTCCATTTTCTGCGTACTCAAAAGCAGCTGCCACCCTTATAGGACAATTACGTTCTTGTTTCCTCAAACTCCCATGTTTCCAGTAATCACCCGCATCAGAGATTATTTGGTGAGCCTGGGATAAGTTATTTGCTTGTTTATCGTTTAAATGAGCAAAGTCTATTTGGTGGCGAATAGATACTGCAATATTACCGGTCAATCTGGTTATATCAGAGAGGTCTGGCTGAAATGCATATTGCTGAACCAATAAGGAGTTGAGCATGTCCCAAGGCTTAAGTATGTCATTTATAAATCGATTCGGATTCATACGAATAATCTAACTGCACGTGAATGAGGACTTCGGCCTCATAATTATTATTATCAGGTGCAATTTAATTCTGCTTGCGCCTGACACCAACTTCATAAGTAACTGAATAATATACAAACAGTCAAAGTTAAGTAAATTTAATTATTATTAATCGATGGGGTCAGAGTGTTTGATTTTTACTACCTGTCATTTGCTTTATTTGTTGCTGTTCTTCTTAAATCTCATGGGTGTAAAAAAAATATTTTTCAACCAAATCGATATGACTGAAATATCAAACACTATGACCCTATTGATTATTATGTGTCGGCTTGATGTTTTTGTTGTACATTTTTTGACTTGGCTCTATGGTTAAAATGAAACCCTATAATATATATGAAGAATGCTGCGATAAATCCAATTAAAACAGAGTTGTTTGATTTTACTTCTTCTAACCTAGCTTTAACGGCCTCAAGCTTTCCATTTAATTCTATTTGATCTCTCTCAAATTTCCCCTTCATTAAAGAGAGCGTAATTGCTTCTTCAGGTGTCTCTTTAATGATTGCTGTTAGTTCATTTACTAAAGATTGATTTTTTGCGATATTTTCAGCTAATTTAGATGCTGCTAGCATTTCTCTCGCTTCATCGGACAGGTTTGTAATGAGACTAAATTGATCGTTGATTTTCCCTAGCTCGATATTTAGCTTATTTATCTCTTCATCTTTCTTTGTGAGCTCAATTTTTAATTCATTGATGGCTGCCGTTGATTCAATCTCAAAGACAGTTTCTTTAACCATGTTAGTACCCCCCATATATAGAGACAGGGCGACCAAGGCAATAAAGAATAATCTTTCCATTACATCCATAACTTCTAATTCCGTATTATTTACCTACAACGTCGCCATAATTTGCCACCTGAAGCGTAGCATAAGGTGGTCAAATTGATGGCTTTGTTAAAGCTATAGCTTAGTAACTTGTTCTGCATGATTTACCCAGGCACTCATATTTAGAAAACGTATTGATTTAGGTTCCTCCAACCCTCTCTGTTCAGGAGGAACCCAGTCTCCACTGCTGACTTTAATTACCCCATAGATCAACACTTCAGCCCCCGCAGAGAAAGCATTCAGATCAAGTGAATCATCCGCTATTATAAACTCCAAACTTGGAATATCAGTTGATTCGCCTTCCAATTCGATGTATGGGCTGTGAAGCTTAAACTTAGCATATTTAAACTTTTTACTTGAATCCACTACTTTAGATATAACACCGTGAAAACACATTGGATAATGAATTGCCGAATTTTTGGCTATTTCAAAAGCATCGATGTAGCTATCTATCTCAAAATAGAAATTTGACCATTTTATCTTTGTATTTTTATACGTAAGGGTAACCAAACTGGCTAATTCTTTGTTGTCTTCAAGCTGCGCTCTAAGCGTCAGTACTTGAGTCAAAGTTTTAATATAGCTCGATGCAGTACCACTACGCGTATAAACCTTTCCCTTTTGTGCACTGAATTCATCCGCACTTGTTTTTGAGTTAGCCTCTGTAATTTTTTCCTGTGTATTCTTATCCTTATGAAGCACCTGGAGATTGAATTGATATTTCTCGTTTTCTATAGCCTTTAATACGTTTGAATCTGAATCTCTGGCGATAATTTCAACAGCTCCTTTTGTATTATAAGGGCAGACTTTATAAGCATGCTTATCATTCGATTTAAGCTTAAAAAAAGAAGGTATTTCAATTGTTTTATCCAGCCTTCTTTTCTCATGAGCTTTGACAAATGACATATGCGCATTACAGCCATCAGTTTTGCATATATATTCTCCATCATGGCCTTTTTCACAGTCCTTGACGGTTATTTCGTTGCCCGTACTTTTTTCTTTTACGGTGCTAATTTTCACTCCCAAAATCTGACTCCTTGTTTGACCTTAAAAGTATGTTAACGAGGCCTTTGGTTTCATAATAATTATTAGTGGTCGGCCATCTAATTCTTAGGCCACCTGACATGGATTATCTAAATATCTGAATAATAAAAGACAAAAAAATTAAGTATAATTAAAAGATCAATGGCCCGAAATATACAACTTAAAAGGCCATTTATAAATTCACCTTTCAAACCGCCGTTTCAATAAAACATACAAAGCCCCAGTCCCGCCATCTTCAATCGTTGCACTGCAAAACGCCAAAACGGCATCACTTTCTCTGAGCCAGTGATTAAGTTTGCTTTTTAAAACCGGTTTGTTATCGCGTGATCCCCAGCCTTTGCCGTGAATGATTCGCACACATCTAATCTTTTCTTGTTGGCATTGTTCGAGAAATTGGGAGAGGGTGGGCTCGGCTTTGGCGAGGGTGAGGCCGTGTAAATCGAGTTCAGCTTCGAGATGTACTCTGCCACTTTTGAGTTTGGCGAATTGGCGGTTTTGAATCCCGTCGCCACGGTATTCCAGATATTCCTCATTTCCCACTGTTTCAGGTGCGAATAAACTGGAAAACTCGCTGGTGTCATGGGTGAGTTCGGCTGCGGAGGGCTTTCTGACCTTTGGCGGCGGCGGAGGTTTTCGATGCACCAGGCGGTCGTGTTTGATCGGCTCGGCGTCGCTCATTTCATTGCGAAACAAGGAAAACTCGTCGTCATCATTTTTATTTTTGTTATCTGCCATGGCCGATGTTGTCTGATTTCATGCCGTTTGATGTGAACCATTGTGCCAGATGATGCTTGTGTAAAAAATCATTTTTAGTTTAGGATGATTTCCACTTGTCGGGGTGCCACTCTGTTTTTTCAGAAATGGCTGAGATGAAACCCGTTGAACCTGAAGAGGCTAGAACCTCCGTAGGAAACAAGCCGGAATGCCGGTACGTCTGATTGTCTGACTGTAGCCGCCGTGTATCTCCATCCCCTTGTTCGCGTAAGCGCAACGTCTTCATTTCCCCGACTTTTTTATTCAAAAAGGGGAAATCAGATGTCAGCAGCCAATCCAAAAGTCATTGATATTAAAGACCGTAGTGGCATTACTACTCAGCCATTACCGGGTTCTGAAAAAATCTATATTACCGGCAGTCGTGATGATATCCGGGTGCCATTTCGGCAAATTTCTCTGACCGACACACCGAATCGTGATCCCAATTTGCCGGGTGAACCAAATGCGCCGGTAATGGTTTACGACACCTCGGGTATTTACACTGATCCGACTGAAACCATTGATCTGGAAAAAGGCTTAACGCCGATTCGTCAGAAATGGATTGAAGAGCGTAACGATACCGAAGTATTACCAGCGTTCAGTTCCAACTTTACCCGCGATCAGGATGGTCTGGAATTTGATATTCCGCTGTTCACCAATCGTCGTCTGCCACGCAAAGCCAAGCCGGGAAAAAACGTCAGCCAGATGCACTATGCCCGTCAGGGCATCATCACCCCGGAAATGGAATATATCGCCATTCGTGAAAGCATGGGTCGTGCAGCGTTGCAGGCTAAAGGCGAATTGCCAGCCGATAAACCGAATCACATCACCCCGGAATTTGTGCGTAAAGAAGTCGCCGAAGGTCGGGCGATTATACCAGCCAATATCAATCATCCTGAAGCTGAGCCGATGATTATCGGTCGTAACTTTCTGGTCAAAATCAACGCCAATATTGGTAACTCAGCAACGACCTCGTCGATTGAAGAAGAAGTCGAAAAAATGGTGTGGAGCACCCGTTGGGGCGGCGACACCGTAATGGATTTGTCGACTGGTAAACATATTCATCAGACCCGTGAATGGATTATCCGTAATTCACCGGTGCCAATCGGTACCGTGCCGTTGTATCAGGCACTCGAAAAAGTAAACGGCATTGCCGAAGATCTGACCTGGGAAGTATTTCGCGATACGTTGATTGAACAGGCCGAGCAGGGCGTTAGTTACTTTACAATTCATGCCGGTATTCGTCTGGCGCATATTCCACTGACCGTGAACCGTACCACCGGGATTGTCTCGCGTGGAGGTTCGATTATGGCGGCCTGGTGTCTGGCACATCATGAAGAAAGCTTTTTGTACACGCACTTTGAAGATATCTGCGAAATCATGAAAGCCTACGATGTGTCGTTTTCGCTGGGGGATGGTTTACGTCCTGGTTCACAAGCGGATGCCAATGATGAAGCCCAGTTTGCCGAACTGCGTACCTTGGGTGAATTAACGCATATTGCCTGGAAACATGATGTGCAGGTGATGATTGAAGGGCCGGGCCATGTGCCAATGCACAAGATCAAAGAAAACATGGATCTGCAATTGGAAGTCTGCCACGAAGCGCCTTTCTATACTTTAGGGCCTTTAGTTACTGATATTGCACCGGGTTATGACCACATTACCTCGGGTATTGGTGCGGCGATGATTGGCTGGTTTGGTACGGCGATGTTGTGTTACGTGACGCCTAAAGAGCATCTGGGTTTACCGAATAAAGATGACGTTAAAACCGGCATCATTACCTACAAAATCGCTGCTCATGCTGCTGATTTGGCCAAAGGCCATCCGGGCGCACATGAGCGTGATGATGCGATTTCCAAAGCACGTTTTGAATTCCGTTGGGAAGATCAATTTAATCTCGGGTTAGACCCGGATACAGCGCGGGCTTTCCATGATGAAACCCTGCCACAACCCAAAGCCAAAGTGGCACATTTCTGTTCGATGTGTGGCCCGAAATTCTGCTCAATGAAGATTTCACATGACGTGAAAGAAGCTTTTGCCGAGAAGTCGGAAGAGTTTAAGGCCGGTGGCAGCAAAATCTATCATCAGGTGTGATTGGATCGGTTGCGAAGCGCTATGAAGCATTATCTGATTATCGGCAGTGGTCTGATTGGACGCCTGACAGGCTGGCGTCTGATTCAGGCCGGTCATGCCGTGACGATTTTGTCATCAGACGATAAAGCCGGTACCGACAGTGCCGGTTTTATTGCGGCTTCGATGATCGCGCCGTTTACCGAGGCCGTTACGGCAGATCGGTCGATTCGTGATCTGGGTATTCAAAGTCAGGCGTTGTGGGATAAATGGCTGGTTGAGTTTGACGAGCCGGTGTTTTACCCAAAAACCGGAACATTAGTGGTGGCACATGAAGGCGATAAGGCCGAACTGGCACGCTATCAGCTTCGGGCAGCGCATATTCTCGATGCAGATGACTATCAGCAGATTGATGCTCAGCAGTTGCAAAACCTGTCTCCTGAACTGGCCGAGAACTTTCGTTCGGCGTTGTATTTTCCGCAAGAGAGCTGTCTGGATAATCGCCAGTTTTATCAGCAGGTCGGTGAGTTTCTAACGGAACACGCTAACTGGCAAACCATTGAACCGATTGAAACGTTAAGTAACGCCACATTGGAACAATTGTGTCAGCAAACGCTTGGACATTCGCTGGATAAATTTACCTCGGTGATTGATTGCCGGGGTAATGGCAGCAAGACGGATATAACTGATTTACGCGGTGTGCGTGGAGAAGTGCTGCGTGTTTATGCACCGGAAGTGAATCTGCAACAGTGCGTACGGTTAATGCATCCACGTTATCCGCTGTATCTGGCACCAAGACCTGATCAGCAATATGTGATTGGGGCTACGGTAATTGAATCCGAAGATCGCTCGCCGGTTAGCGTGCGCAGTGCGATGGAATTGCTATCAGCGCTTTACAGCATTCATAAAGGGTTTGCCGAAGCCCGGGTTTTGGAAATGCGGGCGCATTGCCGACCAGCATTACCCGATCATTTACCCACCATTCGCCAGCAGGAGTGGGGTTATCAAATCAACGGATTATACCGGCATGGTTATTTACTGGGGCCGGTGATGGTCGACCAATTACTCACAACATTATCAGAACACACAGATTCGGGAGTGCGTTATGCAAGCTGAGTCGATTCAAGCTATTGCACTTATTTTGAATGAACAGCCAGTGGAAACCACAAACTTTAATTTGCAGGTTTTTCTAGCTGAACATGGCTGGGCAGAAGGCCGGTTTGTAGTGGTGATTAACGACAATATTATCGCCAAATCGGCACATTCAACCTATCAATTATCAGCAGGCGATCGCATTGATGTGCTGTCGCCCATCAGTGGAGGCTGACATGCAGGCATCTGACTGGAACGTTTACGGGCAAACCCTCAGCAGTCGTTTATTTATCGGCACGGCGCTTTATCCGTCACCGCAGGTTATGTGTGATGCCATCAAAGCGTCAGGCGCACAGGTGATTACTGTCTCTTTGCGTCGGCAAAGTGCCGGCCAGGCCAATAGCGGTCAGCAATTCTGGAACATGATTGAAGTACTGGGCTGTCATTTATTACCCAATACTGCAGGTTGTTACAGTGCCGCCGAGGCGATTAAAACAGCCCATATGGCCCGTGAGTTATTTGAAACGGACTGGATCAAACTCGAAGTATTAGGCGACAGCTTTAATCTGCAACCGGATCCGTTTGCTTTGCTGGAAGCCACTAAAACCCTCATTGCCGATGGCTTTAAAGTGTTTCCCTATTGCACCGATGATCTGGTGTTGTGCCAGAAACTGGCGGATGCAGGTTGTGAGGTCTTAATGCCCTGGGGCGCACCAATCGGTACCGGCCAGGGATTACTCAATCCTTATGCATTGAGAACATTAAGAGAACGCCTGCCGGAAATCACCTTACTGGTCGATGCTGGCATCGGCAAACCTTCTGATGCGGTGCAAGCGATGGAACTCGGCTATGACGGCATTCTGTTAAATACCGCTGTTGCCGAAGCACTTGAACCGGCGCTTATGGCCGAGGCGTTTAAACAATCTATTAATGCAGGACGACTGGCGTTTGAAGCGGGCATTATGCCAAAACGTGATTCCGCCAAGCCCAGTACGCCTACTTTAGATCAACCAATCTGGCAGCAACATGGCTGAGCAAATACCTCAAACTGCAATCTTATTAATTGGTGGACTGGATCCTCAGGGCTGTGCCGGTCTGACGGCAGATATTCAAACTGTGAGTCATCATGGTTTTCATCCAGTCCCTTTGATTACCTGTGTCACCGAGCAGACGCAAAACGGTATGCAGGCATTGAATCCATTAACTGCGGAGAAATTTCTCAAACAATATGAAAGCGGTATTGCTGACTTTGATATTGCCGCAATTAAAATTGGTCTGATACCTAATCTTGAAATAGCCGAAGTGATTGAGCGGATTATCAGGCTTCATGATGTGCCGGTCGTGATGGATCCGGTGATGGCGGCAAGCAGTGGAGGGAAACAGGCTGCGCCTGAAGTACTGGAATATGTGCGTAAATCCGTATTACCCAAGATCACTTTGCTGACGCCTAATTTACCCGAAATGCAATATCTTTCGGACAATCTGGGCGGGTCTCTGGAAAAGCAGGTTCGACATTTAATTGAGGAAGGCTTGTCAGCTTGTCTGGTGAAAGGCGGGCATGGTGATAAAAGTTTTGTCTCGGATTATTTTGCCAGTGCATTTGGCCATTTTTATTGTTATCAGCCAAGGTTAAATAAAAATGTTCGTGGAACCGGCTGCGTGCTGGCATCGAGTCTGGCGTGCTATCTTGCACAAGGTGAAGATATCCGTGATGCAGTGATTTTATCGCGAAGTTACATCAACCGCGGGATTCGGGAATCGCAGACTTTAGGGCCTTATCAGTTATTTTCGCATCAACGGCAACCTGTTGAGCTGCGTGATATCCCCAGGCTGAGTTATACCCCGGATCTGATTGGCAAAAGCTTCAGTTTTCCGGATTGTCCAGATCGATTGGGAATCTATCCGGTGGTGGATAGTGCTGATTGGGTGAACCGTTTGTTGACTATCGGCATCAAGACCATCCAGTTACGTTTAAAACAAACCGATAACGCGTTTCTCAATGCTGAGGTTGCCAGTGCGGTAGATATCTCTCACCAACACAGTGATATTCAGTTTTTTGTGAATGATCACTGGCGTATGGCGATTGATAACGGCGCTTATGGTGTGCATCTGGGACAGGAAGATTTGCATGACGCTGATTTGCTGGAAATTGAACAGGCCGGATTGCGGCTGGGGATTTCCACCCATTCATATTGGGAACTGGCCAGAGCGTTGGCGGTAAATCCCAGTTATATTGCCTTGGGACCAATATTTGAAACTGACAGCAAACAAATGCCTTGGCAACCGCAGGGCTTTGATCGTTTAGCAGAGTGGATACGCTTATTAGATGGGCATACGCCGCTGGTTGCCATTGGTGGTATTGATGTGGCGCGTGCCAGAGCGTTGCATAAAACCGGAGTGGGTTCAGTGGCAATGATTTCAGCAATTACCAAAGCTGCTGATTATCAGCAGGTGACACAGCAACTGCTGTCTTTATGGCAAAACTCAGCGAATTAAACGTAATTCCGTGCGACGGTTTTTGGCGCGGCCTTCCGGAGTTTTGTTACTTGCAATAGGTTTGTTATCACGATAGGAATGCGTTTCGATTATTGCTTCGTCAACTTCCGCTTGTTCTATTAAAAAGGTTTTCACCACTTGAGCACGTTGTTCTGATAATTCGGTATTAAGCTCTCTACGACCAAAGCTGTCGGTGTGTGACTCGATGATAATTCGCGTAATGCTGTCATCCACTTTCAGATAGTCGGCCAAACGTTTCATCCGTTGAGAGGCGCTGTTGTCGAGAATGGCTTTTTCCGATTCAAAATACACACTGAATTGCTGTAAATCGTTGAAGCTGTCTGGATGCATTTTATCTGAGCACGCTTGAAAATCACGCATGGCTGGCAAAAATTGCACATTGGAAAGGATCACACTAAGTGGTTGAGTGCTGCTTTGTGAAGCATATTTCAGTTGGACAAACTGGCCTTGTTGCAGAGCCGATAATGCTTTGCTGGCTGTAATGCCTTCAACGGTAAATTCACGCTGACCGTAGGTGACTGGTAAGGTCATCAGTTTTTGACTGATGGCTTCGTTTTGCCAGGGCGTATTGGTGATCACCAGTTCAGCGGTTGACTGAGATGCCGGGTGATCCTGAGTAGTGATGGAAAGCTGTAATGGTTCACCACTCTCACGATGGAACATAATCTGTCCGTAATCGGTGATCTCGTGTTGCAAAATGCACAGTAGTGGGGATTCTTCTATTTGCCATTTTGCTTCATGAACCGCGGATTGATAAACGGTATCAGCAATGGCAGGAGAGGCGAATAATATAAAGAGTAAAAACTTCATCAGTATTTAATCACACTATGTACAGTTGTATTCGGTAACAGCGAGCGCCCATTTAACGCAGTGATTTCCATTAAAAATGCACAAGCAACAACCCGTCCGCCGAGTAGCTGGATTAATTCACAACCGGCTTTAGCCGTTCCGCCGGTAGCGAGGACATCATCAACAATAAGAATGTTGTCACCTTCCGCTACGGCATCAGCATGAATTTCCAGGCTGGTTTCGCCATACTCCAGTTGATATTCCACCTTGTGCGTGATGTGTGGCAGCTTACCCGGTTTGCGCAGTGGAATAAAACCCACTTCCAACATAGAGGCAGCCAGCGAACCGAAAATAAAGCCGCGTGCTTCCATACCGGCGACAGCAGTAATGGGCGAATCACGGTAAGGAGCAATCAGTAATTCCACGGCTTGGCGCAGTAACACTGGTGATTGCATTAGCGGGGTGATGTCTTTGAATAAAATGCCGGGTTCGGGAAAATCTGCGATATCGCGGATCTTGTTTTTTATCTCGTCCATCTGACGCCTAATTTATTTGAGAAGGGATGGTCACCACAGCTATTATAACGACTGGTTTCTCAGGGTCTATTTTTCTTTCGTAAGCTCCGACCGTATTAGTAATGAAAGCTCAATAGTCCTGACAACGCTTATGTAATTTCTAAGTATATTCAGGAGTACCACATTTCGTGATTAACAGATGGCTGAGAGTGCTGGTTTTTGTTCTGTTCAGTTTTTTGACCGGTTGTTTCGGTTTTGGTGGTGGTGATAAAGCAGCGGACGATATTGAACCGCGCTTTTATATCGTTGATGTTGACCGCGGTAATGTTGCCGCAGAGTTTGCCCAAAATCGTGTTTTACGTATCAAACCCATCCGTATTGCACCGCATTATCGCACCGAGAATATTGTGTTTCGCATTGGAGATAATGAATATCAGCCGCAGGCAGGGCATTTATTGCTGACAGATCCTCAGGTGATGTTTACTTCTCAACTGCAACGTTGGTTAGCGAAAAGCGGTTTATTCAGTGATGTGATCACCGATGAGTCACAACCAGCGGATTTGGTACTGGAAGCCGCGGTGACCAAACTTTACGGCGATGATCGCGCCGAGTACCCGCCGCAAGCCGTTTTGGAAATGCAATTCTTCATGAGTCCCGGTGATGCAGATCGCAGCAAAATGCTGTTTCAAACCGGCTTTCGTGTAGACGCTTCTATTGATGAAACCTCACCCCAAACAGTGGTAACTGGCTGGCAAAATGCGCTGGAAGAAATTCTCGCGACTTTGGAGCAGGATTTGAGCGATTATTTTAATAAAGCTGGTACACCCTAGCAGTCTCTTATAATCGTGCAGGAAATCGCTCAGAGTGGTACGATTACGGTTTAACTATGGTTAGCATCTGTTCGAGTTTTATTGGCGAAACTTTTTGCTTGAAACTTCAACAAGCTAGGCTTGCTTTTGTTCATTTTGGAAGAATATTAAATGTCTGAGATTGCTCTGGAACTGGACTCGATCAGTATCGAAGATGAAATGAAACAGTCCTACCTGGATTACGCAATGAGCGTTATCGTAGGTCGTGCCTTACCGGATGTCCGGGACGGCCTGAAACCGGTTCACCGTCGTGTGTTATATGCCATGCGGGAACTGGGAAACAGCTGGAACAGCCCATACAAAAAATCTGCTCGTATCGTCGGTGACGTTATCGGTAAGTACCACCCACATGGTGATACAGCGGTATATGACACGATGGTACGGATGGCTCAGCCATTCTCAATGCGTTACATGCTGGTTGATGGTCAGGGTAACTTTGGTTCAGTGGATGGTGATCCACCGGCCGCGATGCGTTACACCGAAGTTCGTATGGCGAAAATCGCCCACGAAATGCTGGCCGATCTGGACAAAGAAACTGTTGATTTCATCCCCAACTATGATGAATCCGAATCAGAGCCAGCCGTTTTACCGACCCGATTCCCTGCTTTATTAGTTAATGGTTCATCTGGTATAGCCGTCGGTATGGCGACCAACATTCCGCCGCATAACCTGACTGAAATTCTCAATGCCTGTATTGCGATCATTGATGATCCGAGTGTCACCACGCGTGATTTGATGGAATACGTTCCGGGTCCGGATTTTCCAACTGCCGGTATTATCAACGGTGCCAATGGTATTGCCGAAGCTTATGAAACCGGTCGCGGCCGCGTTTATATGCGAGCTCGTGCCGAAATTGAAACGAATGAAGCAACGGGTCAGCAAAGTATCATCGTGCATGAGCTGCCCTATCAAGTAAACAAAGCCCGTCTGCTGGAAAAAATTGCTGAGTTAGTTAAAGAGAAAAAAATCGAAGGTATTTCTGCCCTGCGTGATGAGTCTGATAAAGATGGTATGCGCATGGTGATCGTCATCAAACGTGGCGACGTGCCTGAAGTCATTCTGAACAATCTGTATCAGCAAACCCAGTTACAAACCGTGTTTGGTATCAATATGGTGGCGATCGTTGATGGTCAGCCGCGTACATTGGGTCTCAAACCGATTCTTGAAGCGTTTATTCGTCATCGCCGTGAGGTTGTTACCCGTCGTTCGATTTATGAGCTGCGTAAAGCGCGTGAACGTGCACATATATTGGAAGGTCTGGCGACAGCCCTGGCCAATATCGATGAAGTTATTGAACTGATTAAAGCATCACCAAGTCCGTCTGAAGCCAGAGAGGCCTTATTAACCCGGGGCTGGCGCAGTGAGATGATCCTGGAAATGTTGGGCGCTGCAGGCGCTCAGGCTTCTCGTCCAGAAGATTTAGCGGCTGAGTTCGGTCTGGTTGATGGTCAGTACTATTTATCACCTGTGCAAGCTCAGGCCATTCTGGACATGCGTCTGCACAGATTGACCGGTCTTGAACAAGACAAGATTCTGCAGGAATATCGTGAAGTATTGGATCAAATCCGTGATTTGCTGGCTATCTTGAGTGATCCTGACAATTTGATGGCCGTTATCCGTGGTGAACTGGTCGCGATTAATGATGAGTACGGTGATAAGCGTCGTACCGAGATTCTTGATACCCATCTGGATCTGACGCTTGAAGATCTGATCACAGAAGAAGAAATGGTGGTCACCTTATCCCATGCCGGCTATGCCAAAACGCAGCAATTGGATACCTATCAGGCACAACGTCGTGGTGGTAAAGGCAAAGCAGCAACCTCAATGAAAGATGAAGATTTCATTGAGCATCTGTTTATCGCCAATACCCATGACACTCTATTGTGTTTCTCCAGTACTGGTAAGGTTTACTGGAAAAAAGTTTATGAGTTACCACAAGGTGGCCGTACGGCCCGTGGTAAACCTATTGTGAATCTGTTACCGCTGGAAGAAAACGAGCGTATTAACGCGGTCTTGCCAATTCGTGAGTTTGAAGCCGATAAATTTATCTTTATGGCAACGGCCAGCGGTACAGTGAAGAAAACCCCATTAGTTGATTATTCTCGTCCGCGTGCCAACGGTATTATTGCTGTGGATCTGAAAGAAGATGACAAACTGGTGGGTGTGGCGTTAACCGATGGTCTATCGGATGTCATGCTGTTCAGCAGCAACGGAAAAGTCATTCGTTTCCCTGAAACGGATGTGCGCTCAATGGGCCGTGTTTCACGCGGTGTTCGTGGTATGCGTCTGGCCGATGGTGAACAGATTATTTCGTTGATTATCGCGCAGCAGGAAGGAGCGATTCTGACGGCGACTGAATTTGGTTATGGTAAACGGACGAATCTCGAAGAATACCGCGTTCAAGGTCGTGGTGGTCAGGGCATTATTTCTATTCAGACTTCTGCCCGAAATGGTCATGTCGTCGGTGCGGTACAGGTTCGTGAAGAAGATCAGATCATGTTAATTACCAATGGTGGAACACTGGTTCGCACTCCGGTGAAACATGTCTCATTGGTTGGTCGTAATACACAAGGTGTACGCCTGATCAATCTGAGTAATGATGAAAAACTGGTCGGTCTTGAGCGCGTCATCGAAGATGAGGATGAAGAGGTCGATATTGAAAATCTGCCACATACTGATGATCTAACGGAAGAATAAGCACTTTGAGAGCCTATAATTTTAGTGCCGGTCCAGCCATGCTACCGGACGAAGTGATGCTGATTGCCCAGCAGGAAATGCTCGATTGGCGCGGTACCGGTATGTCGGTGATGGAAATGAGTCATCGTGGTCCGGAATACACCTCAATTGCCGAACAGGCTGAGGCTGATCTGCGGGATCTGATGGGGATTTCGGATGATTATGCTGTGCTGTTTTTACAAGGCGGGGCATCCAGTCAGTTTTCAATGATTCCAATGAATCTGTTGAATGGCAAAACCCACGCAGATTATTTCAACACTGGTGCCTGGTCTGAAAAAGCCATTGCCGAAGCCGGGCGTTACACCAAAGTGAATGTGGTGGCGGATGCAAAACCATCGCATTATCAAACCATCCCGGATAAAAGCCAGTGGCAATTATCCGATAATGCGGCTTACGTACATTACACGCCAAATGAAACCATTCATGGACTGGAGTTTGCCGAGATCCCTGAGGTTGGCGAGACCACACTGGTTGCCGATATGTCATCCACGATATTGTCCCGTCCAATTGATGTAAATCGTTTTGGTCTGATTTACGCTGGTGCTCAGAAAAATATTGGTCCTGCCGGTTTATGTATTGTTATTGTGCGTAAGGATTTAATTGGTCAAACCTTACCGGGCACACCGGTGATGTTTGATTACAAAATTCATGCGGATAATGGTTCGATGTATAACACGCCAGCAACTTACAGCTGGTATCTGGCGGGTCTGGTGTTTCAATGGCTGAAGCAGCAGGGCGGATTAGAGGGCATGGCTGAAATCAATCAGCGCAAAGCCGCAAAATTGTATGCAGCGATTGATGGCAGTGATTTTTATGCCAACCCGGTAGATATACGTTATCGTTCGTGGATGAATATTCCCTTTACGCTGGCCAATAGCGATTTGGATAAACAGTTTCTGGCAGATGCGGCCAAAGAAGGCTTGTTAACACTAAAAGGACATCGGGATTTGGGAGGCATGCGAGCCAGCATATACAATGCTATGCCTGAGGCCGGTGTCGATAAATTGATCTGGTTTATGTCTGAATTTGAGCGCAGGTTTGGTTAAACATGTCCGAGAAACAAGCACTTCAAGCCGTTCGTGAACAGATTGATAAAGTCGATAAGCAACTCCAGGATTTATTAAATCAACGCACGGCGTTAGCGCATCAAGTAGCTGAAATAAAACAACAATCGGGCGAACAAGCGGATTTCTATCGGCCTGAGCGTGAAGCGATGATTTTGCGCCAAGTGATGCAACGTAATACCGGTCCGCTGTCTGATAAAGAAATGGCCCGGTTATTTCGCGAAATCATGTCAGCTTGTCTGGCCGCAGAAAAACCATTACGAATTGCCTATCTTGGACCGGAAGGATCTTTTACTCAGGCAGCCGCGTTGAAACATTTTGGTGGTTCTGCCGAGTTACATCCAGTGAGTACGATTGCCAACGTCTTTAGTGCCGTAGAAACCGAATATGCCTGTTATGGTGTGGTGCCGGTAGAAAATTCTACTGAAGGCATGGTCAATCATACTTTAGATAGATTTGTGAGTTCACCCTTAAAAATCAACGGTGAAGTCACGTTGCCTATTCATCATTATTTATTGAGTAATGCTGCGCAGCTAACTGATATTAAAAAGGTTTATGCACATCCTCAGGCTTTGGCTCAATGCCGGCAGTGGTTAGGGGATCAACTGGCTCAGGCGGAACTGATTCCCCTTGACAGTAACTCAGAAGCGGCTAAACGTGTTGCGGAAATGGATCATGATAGTGCGGCGATTGCAGCCAGCACTGCTGCTGAAATTTATGGCTTAAAAGTCCTGGCCAGCAATATCGAAGACGAAGCGGGTAATACGACGCGGTTTCTGGTGATAGGTAATCAACATGTCGGTCCGTCAGGCGTTGATAAAACGGCATTACTGGTTTCGACCAAAAATAAACCGGGTGCGTTACAAAACTTACTCAAACCTTTGGCTGACAAAGGTATTAGTATGAGTCGAATTGAATCCAGACCTTCACGCAAAGGCATCTGGGAATATGTGTTTTTTATTGATATTGAAGGTCATTGTGAAGATCCGACAGTGGCCAGTGCATTAAAGGAACTGGAATCAGAATCTTCTGTTTTCCGTGTTTTAGGTTCGTATCCAAAGGCAGTGTTGTAAATGACCAAGTTGGTATTAGCCAATCCAAGAGGTTTTTGTGCCGGAGTCGATCGTGCTATCGAAATCGTCGAGCGCGCGTTGGAATTGTTTGGCGCCCCAATCTACGTTCGTCATGAAGTCGTCCACAACCGGACCGTTGTGGAAGACCTGCGTAATAAAGGCGCGATTTTTATTGAAGAATTATCCGATGTGCCTGATAACAGCACATTAATTTTCAGTGCACACGGTGTTTCCAAAGCCGTTCAGGAAGAGGGAAAACTTCGGGGTTTGAAAGTGTTTGATGCTACTTGTCCACTGGTGACTAAAGTGCACCTGGAAGTGGCCAAACATGAGAAAGTCGCTCGCGAATGTATTCTGATCGGCCATGCTGGACACCCGGAAGTTGAGGGTACCATGGGTCAGTACACCTCTGATCCCAGCGCGATGTATCTGGTGGAATCTCCAGAGGATGTGGCTAATTTAACGGTCAATGATCCGGATAATCTGTCCTTTGTAACGCAAACAACCTTATCGGTTGATGATACAAAGCTGGTGATTGATGCACTTCGTCAACGGTTTCCAAACATTATCGGTCCGGGCAAAGACGATATTTGTTATGCCACCCAGAACCGTCAAGATGCTGTTAAACGTCTGGCTGAAAATTGTGATTTGGTACTGGTCGTAGGATCTGTTAATAGCTCTAATTCCAATCGACTCAAAGAGTTAGCAACCAAACTTGATACAGAAGCTTATCTTATTGATAACGCAGATGAGATCAATGCGGAGTGGTTAAAAGACAAACAAAGCATAGGGTTAACCGCCGGAGCTTCTGCCCCCGAGTCCCTGGTTCAGGCCGTGGTGGAAAAACTCAAAATGCTCGGTGTTGAAGCGGTTACGGAAGATAAAGGTCAAATTGAAAACGTCGCTTTCTCTTTACCCAAAGCGCTTAAAGTGGATATTTCCAGCCTTAGAAAATCAACATAAGGACAGCCATGCCCTTTCTGCCGGTATTTCTGTGGACCGACATTCTGATTTTTCTTTTGCTCGCTGTCATCACTGCTGGCATCCTTTACCTTCATAACAAACCACATTTACGGGCACCATGGATAATGGTGATGCAGCGTAAACGCGGTGTTATTTCGGTCATTATTCTATTGAGCTATGTCTTTATAGGCGTTTTAGATTCCTTACATTTTCGACTGGCATTAGCGCCGCAGCAAGACAAACAACAACATTATTCCACTGAGGTACTGAGCGTACTTGACTGGTTGGTTACGCCGATTCGTACTCAGGTTGAGAAAACGTACTCAGCACCGTTTGCCACCCGTTTATTTGTGAAAGAGATGCAGGTTGGTCAAAGTGGACAGCTTGAATATAGCTATCCACGATTACGTTATTCAGGGCAACATCTGCAATCTGAAAATGAAAAATGGGCTGACGTTACCAAAATCATAGTGAATAGCACGCTACAAGCCACGCTATTTACCTTATTGCTGATTTCTTTTTATCTTTTATACAAATCGTTTCGTTATCAGCGAAAGCCGATGGCTGAGATAAAACGATTACTTAAAGGCGAATCTGAATTTCCGGTACGTACCTTTTATCTGATGGTTTTCCTGCTCAGCTGGCTGTGTCTGACGCTGATTATGCTGAGTCAGCATTACCATGTAATGGGTACTGATAAAGTGGGGCAAAGTGTGCTTTATCAGGCACTGAAAAGTATTCGAACCGGTTTGGCCATAGGTACCTTAACCACCTTGGTAATGCTGCCGCTGGCGATTCTTCTCGGCATTAGTGCAGGATATTTCCGCGGCTGGATCGATGATGTTATTCAGTATATCTACACCACCTTAAATTCGATTCCTGGTGTGTTGTTAATTGCTGCGGCCGTTTTGATGTTGCAGGTCTATATGAATACCCATCCGGAGAATTTCGCCACCATTGCGGAACGCGCGGATATTCGATTGTTATTTTTGTGCTTGATTCTCGGTGTGACCAGCTGGACAGGATTATGCCGAATTCTGCGGGGAGAAACACTGAAGTTACGCGAAGCCGAATATGTATTGGCTGCCCGTTCATTGGGTGTCGGCAGTTTCAAAATTCTGCATCGACATATTCTGCCCAATTTGATGCATATCGTCTTAATTACGGTCGTGCTGGACTTCAGTGGTTTGGTACTGGCTGAAGCGGTACTGTCGTATGTCGGCGTCGGGGTTGATCCATCGATGATCAGTTGGGGCAATATGATTAATAGCGCCAGGCTGGAGATGGCTCGTGAACCGGTGGTTTGGTGGTCATTAACCGCCGCGTTTATCTCTATGTTTATACTGGTATTGGCCGCAAATTTATTTGCTGATGTGGTGCGCGACGCCTTTGACCCACGGATGCAAAAAGCACGATGAGTACGCCGGTATTACTGGAAGTCAAGGGTCTGAAAACCTGGTTCTCGAGCAAAGATCGGCCGTTTAAAGCAGTTGATGGTATCGATTTTTCTATCCGACAAGGTGAGACTTTTGCGTTATTAGGGGAGTCAGGCTGTGGCAAGTCGATTAGTGCACTCTCTATATTAAGATTAAATCCTTATCCTGCCAGTAATATAGTGGCGGGCGAAATCAAACTAGATGGTCTGGACCTTCTCAAACTCTCTGAAGCAGAAATGGAACGGGTTCGGGGGCGTCGGGTCGCCATGATTTTTCAGGAACCGCAAAGCTCATTGAATCCGGTATTAACGTTCGGTCAACAGGTTGGGGAGGTCTTGCGCTGGCATTTCACCTTATCCCCTCAGGAAATACAGCAACGTAGTCTGAAACTGTTGGATGCGGTGGGTATTCCCGATCCCTTGAGACGTTTGAAAGAATATCCCCATCAGATGTCGGGCGGAATGAAGCAACGTGTGATGATTGCGATGGCATTGGCGGGAGAGCCTGAATTACTGATTGCGGATGAACCAACGACTGCTCTGGACGTCACGATTCAGGCACAGATACTCGATCTACTGAAACAAATTCAGCGCGACACGGGCATGGCGATTCTGTTGATTACACATGATTTGGGTGTTGCGGCACAGATGGCCGATCAGATAGCCGTAATGTATGCCGGACAAATCGTTGAAAAAGCTGATCGACAGACTTTCTTCAACCATGCTCAACATCCCTATGCACAAAAATTATTTGAGGCTTTACCCAGTGAACAGAAACGTGATCAACGTTTAACGGTTATAAAAGGCAGTGTGCCACCGTTAAATCAAAATTTTATCGGCTGCCGCTTTGCTGAAAGATGCGATTTTGCATGGGATCACTGTCATCAGCATGAACCAAAGTGGCTGGCAACAGAGCAAAGTGGTATTCGCTGTCATTTATATGATCCGGTGGTAGCAATTTCACACAGTAACGCCTCTAAAGCGCTTCATACCTCACACTTATCAGAGGTGGTTCCCTCAAAGATTCATGCGCTTGATGTTAGAGGGCTAAAAGTACATTTTCCCATCCGCAAAGGTATCTTTCAGCGTCAAGTCGGACAGGTAAAAGCAGTCGATGGGGTTAATCTGACGTTGCATAACGCTGAAACGCTGGCATTAGTAGGCGAATCCGGCTGTGGTAAAACCACGGTTGGAAAGGGCATTTTACAGCTAGTGCGGGTGACCTCTGGAGAAGTGCGTTTTCGGGGAAAAGTACTGAATCGTCTCTCACAACATGAATTGAAACCCTATCGTGGTCAGTTACAGATCATCTTTCAGGATCCGTTTTCTTCAATGAATCCTCGAATGACTGTTGAACAGATCATTGAAGAAGCCATCAGTGCAACACGATTCCGCAAGGACACTGTTGCAAGATCCAAGTACGTGGATTCATTGTTACAGCGCGTCGGGTTGAGAGCCGATATCCGGCATCGTTATCCCCATGAGTTTTCGGGCGGTCAACGGCAACGTATTTGTATTGCCAGGGCTTTGGCAACTGAACCCGAGATAATTATATGTGATGAACCCACCAGCGCTCTGGACGTTTCTGTTCAGGCGCAAATTCTGAATTTGCTTCGGGATATCCAGCATGAATTTGGGCTGTCATTTTTGTTTATTACCCATAACATTGGGGTAGTTGATTATCTGGCACATCGAGTTGCGGTGATGTATCTGGGTAGAATAGTAGAACAGGGGAGTCGTCAGCAGGTATTGGATTCACCCAAACATCCTTATACTCAAGTTTTACTTGCAGCGGTTCCGGAGATTGGTAAGCAGCAGCTGCAGGTCACTGTAAATGGCGAATTACCATCGCCAGCCAATCCTCCCGAAGGGTGTCATTTTCATCAGCGTTGTCCCCGGGTGATGCCAATTTGCCAGAAGCATTATCCGCCGACCACGTTGCTGGACGATGGACATCAGGTTAATTGTTTTTTATATGAAGAGAATGAAAATGGATAAACAAACTCAAACTGAACTGGAAGCGGCCGCTTTTCGTCGATTGGTTGCCCACTTGCAAGAGCGTACCGATGTACAAAATATAGATTTGATGAATCTGGCGGGGTTCTGCCGTAACTGCCTGTCAAAGTGGTATCTGGCCGCTGCAGAGCAACAGGGTGTTGAAATGGATTATGATGCTGCCCGTCAGCATGTCTACGGAATGACATATGATGAGTGGAAGCAGAAATATCAGAAATAACCGTCGACCGAGTCTGAAAATATTACTTTTGGGTGCTATCTTTTAGCTGTTGAGCCAGGTTTTTAACGTGCTGATCAATCACGATAGGTTGTTTTTGTGGCATCAAACGAATGCTCTCAATGGTTGTGCGTAATTGTCTGATGTAATTGCGGCAGTTATGGCAAAGAAATAAATGCATTTTAAACGCCATACGCTGCCGTAAGGACAAGTTCTTGTCCAGATATTCACTTGCCATTGATTCGATGTCACGACATTTGAGCATATTAGTCGTTTTCCTGATATTGATGAATTTGTTGATGGATCACTGAGCGAGCACGATGCAACAACACTCTGGCATTGGACGCAGAGATGCCCAGAATGTTACAAATTTGTGGCATTGTTTCGCCTTCCAGGTCATAGAGCGTGAGAACGGCTTGTTGTTGTGCTGGCAATTTTTCAAAGGTCTGGCGGATGATGTCACTCAGCTGATCGTTGGCAAGGATGGCTTCAGGTGTTTCCAAATCCCATTCTGAAATATGCTCTCGCCAATGGCCGGAAGCATCAAACAGATCATCTGACTCGATCTGTTGCCAGTTTTCATCTAATGAGACCTGACGTTTTTCCCTTCGTAATCTTGTTTTTGCGGCATTTGCGGTGATTTGAATTAACCAGGTTTGCAAGCTGCTGCGGCCAGCAAACTCATTCAGTGAGCGGATGGCAGAAAGCCATGCATCCTGCACAATCTCTTCCGCAAAGGCTTCACCGATAATCGCTCTGGCAATGGTCAACATACGGTTGTGATACAAAGCGACTGTCATCTCAAATGCAGATGACTCACCTGCAAGCATGCCTTTAATTAACTCCGCCTCTGTTTTTAACGGAGGCGGATCAGCCTTTATGCTCATCCTTTAACCAATCCTGCATAGGGTTGTGTGAAGTTGTTAAACCTTGTGTGGCACTTTTTCCCAAACACATTAATAAAGTATGTGAGGTAGGCATTCAAGAGAAAATTATTGGAGAAAGCAGGCAAAAGCAGCTGATTGAGCAAATTTGATAATTCTTTGTAACAAACGAATCCTTCGTCAGTCTATGTTAGCGAGACCGGTTCTGAGGGACTGGTTGACACAAACTAAACCTATAAGGATTTTAAGACATGGCTATGAACAAAAAATCATCTTTCGCATTAGCAGCCAGCGCAGCAATGACAGCTGGTTTGTCATTATCACCATTAGCTATGGCGGATACCGCTAACCCTTTCCAATCATCTGAATTAACGCATGGCTACATGCAGTTGGCGGAACATCACGAAGAAGGCAAATGTGGTGAAGCAAAGTGTGGTGAAGACAGCAAAAAAGATGCTGAGGGTAAATGTGGTGAAGCCAAGTGTGGCGAAGATAGCAAAAAAGATGCTGAAGGCAAATGTGGCGAAGCTAAATGCGGTAACAAATAATATTCGTTGCAATTCATCAAAAAAACAGGGGCTAAGGCCCCTGTTTTTCCTCCAGGGATAATCACTATGTCTGAGCTATTTAAAAAACTGCAACGGTTGTTGAATACCACGCGCCAAGTGGACTTTCTGGCCACTTTATTACTGAGAGCTTACCTGATACCGGTTTTCTGGGTAGCTGCCAATAATAAATGGAATCCATTTAATTCCGAGAGTTCGTTACAAAACACCATAGACTGGTTTGCCAATCCTGACTGGGGCTTGGGTTTACCGTTTCCTGAAATAATGGCTTATATGGCCTGGGCCGCAGAATATTTTGGTGCCATCCTGTTACTGCTGGGACTTGCTGTTCGCTGGATCAGCATTCCTTTAATGATCACTATGCTGGTTGCTGCCTTCAGTGTGCATTGGAAAAATGGCTGGCAAGCGATTCACGATCCCATGAGTGCTTTTGCTGCGGATAACGCTGCCGGAGCAATCGAACGGTTAGATCGAGCAAAATCAATTTTGCAAGAACATGGCAATTATAGCTGGCTGACGGAACATGGCAGCTTTGTTGTACTCAATAACGGAATAGAGTTTGCCGCAACTTATTTTGTCATGTTGCTGGCGTTATTCTTTATTGGGGCGGGTCGATATATCAGTGTTGATTACTGGCTAGCCAAACATTACATGTCAGATGAGGTGAATCATGTGGATTCGTAAAAAACATCCGTGGGAAATTCCTGAATCAGAAGTCACTGATTATCAAGTGTATTTAAACCGTCGACAGTTCATTAATGGTGCAGCTGGTTTGGCTGCCGCGACGGCAATGCCATTAAGCTTTGCTGCAAAAGAGCCGACCGGGGCAGCTTTTGAGAATTTACAGCAAAGCGGATTTTCCACTGAGGAAAAACTGACTACCTATGAATCCATAACGACTTATAACAATTTTTATGAGTTTGGTACGGATAAGGAATCCCCATCCGCATTAGCGGCTAACTTTCCTGATCGTAGTGAACCCTGGATGATTAACATTGATGGTGAGTGCGATAAACCGGGGCAATATGACTACAACGAGTTGATTCAATCTCAGACGTTGGAAGAACGGATTTATCGTTTGCGCTGTGTTGAGGGTTGGTCAATGGTGATACCTTGGGTCGGGTTTCCACTCGCGGATCTGTTGAAGCAGGCGCAACCAAATTCCAAAGCCAAGTTTGTTGAATTTACAACGTTGTACGATCCCGAGCAAATGCCCGGGCAACGCCGCCGCGTCCTGAATTGGCCTTATCTGGAAGGTCTCCGAATGGATGAGGCGATGAATCCCTTGACCTTGCTTGCGGTGGGGCTCTATGGACGCGAGATGCCGGGACAGAACGGGGCGCCAATACGTTTGGTTGTGCCCTGGAAATATGGTTTTAAAAGTATCAAATCTATAGTGCGAATTCGGTTCGTTGAAAAAATGCCGTTAACCGCCTGGGTACAGGCTAACGCAAGTGAATACGGCTTTTATTCCAACGTAAACCCGGAGGTAGATCATCCACGCTGGAGTCAACGGCGCGAAAGACGTATTGGCGAATTCCTCAAACGCGAAACGCTTATGTTTAATGGTTATGGTGATCAGGTTGCCGAGTTATACAGCGGAATGGATTTAAAACGTTATTTCTAATGAAAAAGCACCTCACCAGACTCAAAGCACTGGTTTTTTGTATTTCATTGCTGCCATTTATCTGGTTAAGCTATGCGCTACTGACTGACCAATTAGGTGCTAATCCGATTGAAGCGGTGACCCGAGACACCGGATTATGGGCATTACGTTTCATTTTGGTGACTTTATTGATTTCGCCAATACGTAAACTGACGGGCATCAATGAATTCATTCGCTTTCGTCGTATGCTGGGCTTGTTTGCCTTTTTTTATGCCAGCCTGCACATGCTGCTTTATATTGGACTGGATCAGTTCTTTGATGTGCAGGAAATCTGGGTGGATATCATCAAAAGACCATTTATCACGGTAGGATTTATCAGTTTTTTACTATTGATACCATTGACCATTACCTCGACCGATAAGATGATAAAGAGGCTCGGTGGGCGTCGTTGGAAAAAATTACATTATTTAATTTACCTGATTGTCGTGCTTTCTTCCGTACATTTTTATATGCTGGTCAAGCAGGATAAAACCGAGCCGTTAATATATTTATTAATCGTTAGTTTGTTACTGGGTTTCAGAGTGGTTGGCCAGCGTCGGCGTCATCAAGCAGCAGGTTCCTGAAGCCAATTCGCTTGGCGATATCAGCTTTTTAGTTGAATTAATAATCTCCACAAGGTTTTGATTTTCTTGCCAGAATGGCGCTGTGGCGGGCTTTTGTCTTCCTGTCGGAGTGTCAATTAAACAAAAACTGTTACAATGTGCGGCTGTAATTTATCGCGTTGAGATTTAAGAAGGTATATATGACTGATTTTGTCGATCACGATCCACAAGAAACGCAAGAATGGTTGGACGCTCTGGAGTCTGTACTGGAAGCTGCCGGTGACGAAAAAGCCCATTACATTATTGAAAAACTCATTGATAAGGCGCGCCGTAGCGGTGTGAATCTGCCTTACAGTGCCAATACCGCTTATGTTAATACCATTCCGGTGGACCAGCAGGAGCGTATTCCTGGTGACCAGGCAATGGAACATAAGCTCAGATCGTATATCCGCTGGAACGCGATGGCGATGGTAGTCAAAGCGAATATGAAACCTGGCGCTGTCGGCGGTCATATTGCAAGTTTTTCCTCTGCGGCAACACTTTACGATGTGGGTTTTAATCACTTCTACAAAGGTGATGATCATGAAGAAGGCGCCGATATGGTGTTTGTTCAAGGTCATTCCGCTCCCGGTATTTACGCTCGTTCCTTCCTCGAAGGTCGTCTGACGGAAGAGCAACTTGATAACTTCCGTTTTGAAGTGGATGGCAAAGGTCTGTCTTCCTACCCGCATCCATGGTTGATGCCAGATTACTGGCAGTTCCCAACAGTTTCTATGGGACTGGGTCCTATCTTGTCTATCTATCAAGCGCGATTCATGAAGTATATGCATCATCGTGATATTGCTAAAACCTCAGGTCGCCATGTTTGGGCCTATCTGGGTGATGGTGAAATGGATGAACCGGAGTCTTTGGGTGCAATTACCCTGGCGGGTCGCGAAAAGCTTGATAACCTGATTTTTGTGGTGAACTGCAATCTGCAACGTCTTGATGGGCCGGTGCGTGGTAACGGTAAGATTATTCAGGAACTGGAAGCCTTGTTCCGTGGTGCCGGCTGGAATGTGTTGAAAGTCATCTGGGGCAGCGGTTGGGATCAGTTGCTGGCTCGCGATACGGATGGCTGGTTGCTGAAACGCATGGAAGAAGTCGTCGACGGCGAATACCAGAATTACAAAGCCAAAGACGGTGCATATGTACGTAAGCACTTCTTTGGTAAATATCCAGAATTACTGGATATGGTTTCAGATATGACGGATGAAGATATCTGGCACTTAAGTCGTGGTGGCCACGATCCGCGGAAGATTTATGCTGCTTATAAACAAGCGGTGGATCATGTGGGGCAACCAACTGTTATCCTGGCTAAAACTGTTAAAGGTTATGGTCTGGGACAGGCAGGTGAAGGTCAGAACACCACGCATCAGCAGAAAAAAATGGAATTGGAACACATGAAACGCTTTCGTGACCGTTTCAATATTCCTATTCCTGACGATGAAATTGAACAAATCCCCTACATTAAACTTGATGATGACAGCGCAGAGAAAAAATACCTGCTGGAACGTCGCAAGGAGTTAGGCGGCTTTATTCCCAAACGCAATCACAATGCACCCGCACTGGAAATCCCGCCATTAAGTATTTTTGATGCGGTGCTTAAAGACAGCGGCGATCGCGAACTTTCTACCACCATGGCTTTCGTGCGTGTGTTAACCGCCTTGATTCGTGATAAGAAAATTGGCAAAAACATTGTGCCTATCGTGCCGGACGAAGCACGTACTTTTGGGATGGAAGGCCTGTTCCGTTCTATTGGTATTTACTCGTCATCGGGTCAAAAGTACGAACCGGAAGATTCTGGCAAAGTTATGTGGTATCGCGAAGATACCAAAGGCCAGATCCTTGAAGAAGGTATCAATGAAGCTGGCGCCATGTCGGAGTGGATCTCTGCAGCAACGGCATATTCCAACTACAACGTGAATATGGTGCCGTTCTATATTTACTATTCGATGTTCGGTTTCCAACGGGTTGGTGATTTATGCTGGCTGGCTGGTGATATCCAGGCTAAAGGCTTCCTGCTTGGTGGCACCGCAGGACGTACCACATTAAATGGTGAAGGTCTGCAGCATCAGGATGGACATAGTCTGATTCTGGCAAACACTATTCCTAATTGCATTAGTTACGATCCAACATATGCCTATGAAATGGCCGTTATCGTGCATGAAGGCATGCGTCGGATGTACGAGAAGCAGGAAGGTGTGTTCTATTACATCACTGCGATGAATGAAAACTACACCCATCCTGCGATGCCTGAAGGATCGGAAGAGGGCATTATCAAAGGTCTCTACCAGCTTAAATCTGGCGGAAAACATAAAGTTAAAGCACAGCTTCTTGGCAGTGGCACCATTCTGCGTGAAGTAGAAGCGGCTGCTGAAATGCTGGAAAAAGACTGGAATGTCTCTGCCAATGTTTGGAGTGCGACCAGTGTGAACGAACTGGTTCGTGACGGTATGGATGTTGATCGCTACAACCGTCTGCACCCGACAGCTGAGAAAAAACGCAGCTATATTTCACATTGCCTGGATGATCAGGATGGTGTGGTTGTCGCGTCTACCGACTATATGCGTCTTTATGCGGAGCAATTACGTCCCTGGATCAAACAACGTTATGTTGTGTTGGGCACCGATGGCTTTGGTCGCAGTGATACGCGTGAAAGATTACGCAGCTTCTTTGAAGTCGATCGCTATCATGTGGTGGTTGCGACACTTAGCGCGCTGGCTGATGAAGGCACTATTAAATACGATGTGGTCGCAAAAGCCATCAAGCAATACAACATTGATGCTGACGCAACAAATCCAGTGAAGGTTTAAAACATGGCAGATTTAATCGAATTAAAAGTCCCGGATATTGGCGATTTTGATAGCGTTGAAATCATTGAAGTGCTTGTTGCTGAAGGTGATTCAATTAATGCCGATCAGGAAGTCATCACCATAGAGTCCGACAAAGCGATGATGGAAATTCCATCATCGTTGACAGGCACTATCAAAGAAATGAAAGTAAAAGTAGGTGATAAGGTCAGTGAAGGTTCTGTTATCGCTCTGATTGAATCAGATGATTCAGGTTCCAGCAGTGAAGCAGAAAAACCGGCTGAGAAAACTGCCGAAGCCAAACCTGCAGAAAAAGAAAAACCTGCCGAACCAGAAAGCAAGCCAGCGCCAGCAGCAACTATGGCTGCTCCACAAGCAGAAAGAACAGAAACCTTGCCTTACGCACCCGATACCGGCTCTGCAAAGAAAACCTCACATGCATCGCCCTCAGTCAGACAGTTTGCCCGTGAGTTAGGGGTGCCACTTGCCGGTGTTGTGGGTACTGGTCAGAAAGGCCGTATCACTAAAGAAGACGTACAGAACTTTGTTAAACAGGTCATGAACTCTCCTGCACCTAAAGCAGCAGAGGGTTCGGGCATTCCATCTGTTCCAGTCATTAACTTTGAACAGTTTGGTGAAATCGAAACGAAAGAACTATCACGAATCAAAAAAATCTCTGGCAAACATCTCCACGCTTGCTGGTTAAATATTCCCCATGTGACACAGTTTGACGAAGCGGATATTACTGAGCTGGAAGAATTCCGTCAGGAAAATAAAGAAATGGCGGCTAAGAAAGGGGTTGGTTTAACGCCATTAGTCTTCATTATGAAAGCTGTGGTCGCCTGTCTTAAGCAGTATCCCGAATTTAATGCTTCGTTAAGTGAAGACAAACAAAGCCTGATTTATAAAAAGTACTACAACATCGGTGTAGCGGTTGATACCCCTAATGGCTTGATGGTACCGGTGATTCGTGATGTGGATAAAAAAGGTTTTCTGGAACTGGCCGGCGAACTGGGCGAAATCAGTGCACGGGCTCGTGAAGGCACATTAACAGCGAAGGATTTACAGGGCGGAACGTTCTCTATCTCCAGTCTGGGTGGTATTGGGGGGCAATTTTTCACCCCGATCGTCAATGCCCCTGAAGTGGCTATTCTGGGTGTCAGTCGTCACCAAATGAAACCGGTGTGGAATGGTAAGGAGTTTGAACCACGACTGATGTTGCCATTGTCGATTTCATACGATCATCGGGTGATTGATGGTGCTGCTGGCGCACGGTTTACCGTGATGCTTAATCAGATGTTGTCGGATATCAGAAAGGTCTTGTTATGAGTTTGATTGAAGTCAAAGTACCCGATATCGGTGATTTTGATGCGGTGGAAATTATTGAAATCCTGGTCTCAGAAGGGGATTCGATTAGTGAAAACCAAGACATTATCACATTGGAATCTGATAAGGCCGCGATGGAGATTCCAAGCTCAGCTGCTGGCGTCATCAAGTCAATAAACGTCAAAGTAGGTGATAAAGTTGCTCAAGGCGATGTGATACTCTCAGTTGAAAGTGAAGCGGATTCATCAACTGAGGAAGAGCCCGCTGAGCCTAAACCTGAAGCGGGCAAACCAAAAACTACTGAAACAGAAAAGCCAGCGGACGAATCCAAAGCTGCACCTGTAGTTAAGTCCGAGATTCCAACCGATGCAGATATGCACGCTGAAGTGGTTGTTTTAGGTTCTGGTCCTGGTGGCTATACGGCCGCGTTTCGTGCTGCAGATTTGGGTAAACAGGTGATTTTGATTGAGCGTCATCAACGCATTGGTGGCGTGTGCCTGAATGTCGGATGTATTCCATCAAAAGCGTTATTGCATACGGCTCATGTAATAAATGAAGCAAAACATATCGCTGAAAATGGTGTGACCTTTGGTGCTCCCAAAATTGATATTCGTAAAGTTGCCAATTGGAAAGAGAGTATCGTCTCCAAATTGACGGGTGGTCTGTCAGCCCTGGCTAAACAGCGCAAAGTAACTGTTGTGCATGGTGAAGCACAATTTTCCGCATCCAATCTTTTGCAAGTAACCTCAGGTGATGGTGTCAAAACTATCAGTTTTGATAATTGCATTATTGCCGCGGGTTCTCGCGTCACTAAAATTCCGGTTTTCCCCAATGATGATCCACGCATGATGGATTCCACAGATGCTTTGGAGTTGCAAGATATTCCCAAAAAACTGCTGGTGATTGGTGGCGGTATCATCGGCCTGGAAATGGCTACCGTTTATAACGCTTTGGGTTCTGAAATCAGTGTGGTGGAATTGCAGGATAGTTTGATTCCTGGTGCTGATAAGGATCTGGTCAAACCTTTGCATAATCATATTCAGAAACAATACAAAGCAATTTACCTGGAAACCAAAGTCAGCAATATTGAAGCATTAAAATCCGGTTTGAAGGTTACCTTTGAAGGGGATAATGCGCCGGAACCACAAACTTATGACAAGATTCTGGTTGCGGTTGGCCGTTCACCCAATGGTAAATTGATTAATGCAGAAGCCGCGGGCGTAACAGTCAATGATTATGGCTTTATTGAAGTCAATCAGCAGATGCAGACCAATGTGCCGCATATCTATGCGATAGGTGATATTGTCGGCCAGCCAATGTTGGCACACAAAGCGACACATGAAGGTAAAGTGGCTGCCGAACATATCGCTGGTAAAAAAGTAGCCTTTGATCCCATGACCATTCCATCGGTTGCCTATACTGATCCAGAAGTTGCCTGGATGGGGCTTAGCGAAGATGAAGCCAAAAAACAGGGTATCGAATATGTGAAGGGCGCTTTCCCTTGGGCAGCAAGTGGTCGCAGTTTGAGCGTAGATCGCGATGAGGGTCTGACCAAAGCTTTATTTGATAAGGAAACCGGTCGTTTACTCGGCGCCGGAATCGTCGGTCCCAATGCCGGTGAATTAATCGCAGAAGCGGTATTGGCGCTGGAAATGGGAGCAGATGCTGAAGACATAGGTCTGAGTATTCATCCACATCCAACCTTATCTGAGACCTTTGCCTTCGCGGCCGAAATGGCCGAAGGTAATATCACGGATTTGATGCCTCCACGTAAAACATTACACAGTAAATAAGCCAATCTCAGCTGTTCAGAACGCTATAGTTGTTCTGAACAGCTTTAATCTTAATCAGTGATAAACTGCCTTTCATGCCGCGGATCCAGCCAGTGATAACTCAGCCATGACCAGAGAGAACTCTGTGCTTAAACCGCCTTTAAAGTGGGCCGGTGGCAAACGCTGGTTAATTCCCAAGTTATTAAAGTTGTGGAAACAGTTTCCAGAGTATCGGCTGGTTGAGCCTTTTTGTGGTGGTCTATCTGTTGCTCTGGGCTTAAATCCTCAGCAAGCTTTATTAAACGATTTAAATCCAGCGCTGATTAATTTTTACCGTCAATTACAACAGGGGTTGACTATCGATTTGCCACTGGCAAATGATGAACAGCTTTATTACCAGTATCGTAAACAGTTCAATGATATTGCTGCACATAATGAAGTTGAGCGGGCCCAGTTATTTTATTATCTGAATCGAACCGGTTATAACGGTTTATGCCGGTTTAATAAGAGTGGTGGATATAACGTTCCATTCGGTCGGTATAAAACCATCAATTACGTAGATGATTTTGCGTCCTACCAAGCAGTTTTAAGCCAGTGGGAATTTAGCAACACTGATTTTGCCAATCTAACGATCCAGCAAAATGATTTTATTTACGCTGACCCGCCTTATGATGTGCCTTTCCGACAATATTCTCAGCAAGGTTTTGATTGGGATGATCAGGTAAGGCTGGCTGAATGGCTGGCAAAACATGATGGTCCAGTAGTGTTATCCAACCAGGCTACGGATAAAATTAAAAAGCTTTATCGTGAGCTGGGATTTAGCCTGAGATATCTTGATGCACCTCGCACGATCAGTTGTAAAGGAAATAAACGTCAGTCAGCAAGAGAAGTGCTTGCTTTACGCGGATTTTGATACAATAACGCATCTATTTTAAATTTCTTCGATACAGGATTTCTTCCCCCATGTCTGACATCAAAAAAGTCGTCCTTGCATATTCAGGTGGCCTGGATACTTCCGTTATTCTCAAATGGCTGCAAGACAAATATCAATGTGAAGTGGTTACCTTCACCGCTGACCTTGGTCAGGGCGAAGAAGTTGAACCTGCTCGTGCTAAAGCCAAATCGTTGGGTATTAAAGAAATTTATATTGAAGATTTGCGCGAAGAATTTGCTCGTGATTATGTTTTTCCAATGTTCCGTGCCAACGCCATTTATGAAGGCGAATATCTGTTAGGTACTTCGATTGCCCGCCCATTAATTGCCAAACGTCTGGTCGAAATAGCTGCTCAAACGGGGGCTGAAGCCGTTTCGCATGGTGCAACCGGTAAAGGCAATGATCAGGTTCGTTTCGAGCTGGGTGCCTATGGCTTAAATCCAAATATTAAGGTTATTGCTCCTTGGCGTGAGTGGGATTTATTGTCACGCCAAAAATTGCTGGATTATGCGGAATTACATGGTATTCCGGTAGAGATGAAACAAGGTAAAAAATCACCTTATTCGATGGATGCCAATCTGCTGCATATTTCTTATGAAGGCGGCATTCTTGAAGACCCATGGGCTGAAGCGGAAGAGAGCATGTGGCGCTGGTCTGTTTCACCTGAAAATGCCCCTGATAAAGCAACTTATCTCGAGCTGAGCTATGAGAAAGGGGATATTGTCGCCATTAATGGTGAGCGTATGACTCCTGCCCAGGTAATGATTTATCTGAATAAGGTCGCTGGTGAAAACGGTGTTGGACGATTGGATATTGTTGAAAATCGTTATATTGGTATGAAATCCCGTGGCTGCTACGAAACCCCGGCCGGGACCGTCATGTTACGTGCACATCGTGCCATTGAGTCATTAACATTAGATCGTGAGGTGGCGCATTTAAAAGATGAATTGATGCCACGTTATGCCAGCATGATTTACAACGGTTATTGGTGGGCGCCTGAACGTTTGATGATGCAGGCAATGATAGATGCATCACAGAACAGTGTGAACGGTGATGTCAGAATCAAACTCTATAAAGGCAATGTGATTGTAGTAGGAAGACAGTCTGCTACAGACAGCCTGTTTGATGAATCTATTGCCACTTTTGAAGATGATGCCGGTGCCTATAATCAGAAAGATGCAGAAGGCTTTATTAAGCTAAATGCTCTCAGATTAAAAATTGCAGGGAAGAAGAAAAAATAGGCACATGGATTTGCCGGAGTATTTATGAAATACAGTGAGAATGAAGAGCGTACAGCTGAATGGATGCGGTTGGCGCTCTCTAAAATGAAGCAATATGAAATTTCTCCAACACCGGCCAATTATGCCTTATGGTTTGAGTATGTTTCTGGCACCAATTTGGCTTTGGTGGAAGCGGTTGATAGAGAAATTGAGTTAACCGGAAAACTGACTGTTCAACAAAGCAGATTATTACATGAGCAGTTTTTTGATGATGATAAAGACCGCGCTGCAATGTTTGAAATGCGTCATGAACTGGCGCGTTTACTGAAGCAAGTTCTGCATTATGTCTATACGGGAGTTACCACAACCGATCGCAGCAATAGCCATTTACAAAGCATGTTAAGTCGTCTGCAACCAGATTTAAATCGTCAGCAATTGCACACCTTGATCGAAGAAGTTCTGATTGAAACCCGTTTAGCGGTTTCTTCCGGTGAATTGCTGAACGAACAGTTAAGCGGTGCTATGACAGAAGTTGCGTCGTTGAAGAAAGAATTAAGTGATTCCCGTCGTGAAGCGATTACAGATAGTCTGACGGGGTTGGCGAATCGCAAACACTTTGACGAACTTATTGCTAAATTGACACATGATGCTGATGTGAATGGTATGGATGTTTCCGTTATTTTTTCTGATGTAGATCTGTTCAGTGCAATCAATGAAAAGCATGGGCAATTAGTTGGCGATCAGGTATTAAAAGTCATTGCCGAACTGATGAAAAAATCTTTGAAGGGACGCGATCTCGTTGCTCGCTACGGTGGTGAAGAGTTCGCGGTTATTCTGCCCCACACCAGTATGCAAAATGCTCGTCAACTTGCTGAATCGATTCGACAGGACATTGCCAGTAAACGGATTCAGCGTAAAGATACTCACGAGCCCCTTGGTGCGATCACCATGTCTTTTGGAGTTGCCCGTTATGTTTCAGGGGAAGGGGTGGATAGCTTTCTGCAACGTGTGGATCGGGCCGTATATTTAGCAAAACGCAGCGGACGCAACACTGTGTGTGATGCGCCGCCACCCATTATTTAATTAATTAAAAACTATCTGTAAAAAATACTTCTTCCAGTGGAAGTTGACCCGCTCGGGGACGTGCGTCTTCGAGCTTCTTACCCACAGTAATCATCATCACGATAATATGATCATGCGGTAAATTAATGATGCGGGCGACTTTATCAAAGTCAAAACCATCCATTGGGCAGGTGTCATACCCCATGCCTTTTGCCATCAACATAATATTCATGGCTGCAATACTAGCTGATCGAACACACTCATCACGCTGACCTTGATGATGGTTGGCATAGTAATTTTCAATGGCGGGAAGAATGGCATTTTGTGCTGCTTCAGGGGCATGCTGCCAATAGCGTTCTGGCTGTTTCTCCCAGGCATTCAAATCGGCACAAAGTACCAATAACAATGAAGAATCGACAACTTGCGCCTGTCCCCATGCGGCTTCCAGGATTTGCTGACGTTTTTCAGCATCTTGAACACGGACAAAACGCCAGTGTTGAATATTGAATGCCGTTGGTGAAAGGATGGCATGCTCCATCAATTCTTTTATTTCGGCTTCGGTCATTTGATGTGCAGGGTCATAGTGTTTGACCGAGCGACGAGTTTGAATCGCTTGTTTTATATCCATGGTTTTGCAGTGGTACTCAGTTAAGTTCAATTTTCAGATACAGCCATTGTTGTTCATCCTGATGGCTGCGATAAGTTTGGGAATTTTGTTGCTGGCGTTGCTGCTCACCAATTTGACCAATCAGGATCCACTGATTGACCGGACCGGTGATGGAAGTGAGTAAACTGGTCGTTGTGATATCACCATTACGCTGCATTTTGGAAAACAAAGGCAGGATATCCACTCGAGCCTGTTGATTGCCGAGTATATTGACTCTCGCCTGAAAGCCGTTATCCAATTGAACATACTGTGTCGTTTCCTGCACAGCAATACCCCCATGGGGATAAAAAATGAGTTGTTGCTCATCGTTAGCTACGGCTCGCCCCATTTGAATATCGATAGGCTGTCCGGCAATACCCCGGGCCTGATATTGCTGATCCCGTTCACGACTGTTTTTGGTAGACCACCGGTGTATTTCTACAGAAGAATTTTTCGGGTTATCCAAATCAATGTTCACCTGGTCATCAGCCATATTCTGATCGTTGATCTGTCTTTGGGTACGCAGTACGGTAACGGTGAGGCTTTGTTGTCGGCTGTCTAGCTGTTTGACCAAACGTTCAATTTCTACAAAACTCTGTGACGAACTTTTTATTATCAATAAGTTATCGTGGCCATTGATGGTTGTATAGCTATCTACCATAGGTTCAATCATTGGCAAGATTTCTGCTGCAAGACGATGCTGCAATTCAATGGTGCGGATTTGATCAGCATAGGCGGGCAAGGCCAGCATCAAAAATACAATTGAATAGATAAATTTCATAAATGTAATCGCCTTGTAGCCATATCGGCAGAACTATGATTCCAGCATTCTTCAAATTGTTGTTTTAACTCACGCACGGTTAGAGGATCATGCAGATTTGCCTGGCCCATGTAGCGTTGATTGTTAAGACAGCGCAAATAGCCCGAATGGTCAACTAAAAGTAATAAATTTTTAGGTCGTTTATATTTATCTGAGAGAATGTTTACAGTAATCGAACTGGTCAGTTTAGATATTAACGGTAATAGTCGATGAGAATTAATGATGCTGCTTTGGGTTTCATCAACCAATAACCTGATTTGGCTGCGGCGGCTGTTAATACAGAGTTGTTTTATACAATCAATCAAGGACGGACTGTCGAGCAAGACAGCGTCCAGTTGACTGCCCATAAAACATATTTCTCGCTGAGCGGTTTCCACCAATGCCAAGGCAGCCGAAGCTGCCTCATGTTTACCATCAAATGCAATGATTTGATCGGTGTTGGCCGGAGTGGAATTTTCTGCCATTTAACAGTTTTTTGCCTGTTCAATAGCATTACCGATATAGCTTGCTGGCGTCATATCTTTCAAAGCAAATTTAGCCGCATCAGGTAAGTCCAAACTATCAATAAATTCATGCATGATTTGTTTATTGACTCGCTGTCCACGAGTTAACTCTTTCAGTTTTTCATAAGGATTTTCGATACCATAACGACGCATGACAGTTTGAATTGGTTCCGCCAACAACTCCCAATTAGCATCCAGATCCGCGGCCATGGTTTCCGGTGCAGCTTCCAATTTGCTGATACCCTTCAGTGCAGAGCTGTATGCCAACATGGAATGCGCAAAACCCACGCCGATATTGCGTAATACAGTGGAATCAGTGAGATCACGCTGCCAACGAGAAATTGGTAATTTCATGGCCATGTGATCAAATGTGGCATTGGCAATGCCCAAATTCCCTTCCGCATTTTCAAAATCAATAGGGTTAACTTTGTGCGGCATGGTAGACGAGCCGATTTCACCTTTCACCGTTTTTTGTTTGAAGTAACCAATCGAGATATAGCTCCAGACATCACGGCAGAAATCAATCAGAACCGTATTAAAACGAATCATTGCCTGAAACAGCTCAGCGACATAATCATGCGGTTCAATCTGAGTGGTGTATTTATTCCAGCGCAGGCCAAGCCCGGTGACAAAAGCATTGGCCATCATTGGCCAGTCAACATTTGGATAGGCAGCATAATGCGCATTATAGTTGCCAACTGCGCCATTCATTTTGCCGTATAACAAAACTGCAGCAACATGCGTGCGCTGCAATTCAAGACGTTTCACAACATTGGCTAATTCTTTACCTAATGTCGTCGGAGAGGCCGGTTGACCATGGGTGCGTGACATCATTGGTGTCTCTGCCTGTTCCATAGCCAGTTTTCGTAATGCACCAATTAAGGTATCCATTTCCGGCAGAATGACCTGTTCGCGGGCATTTTTTAGCATAATGCCGTAAGCCGTATTGTTGATATCCTCGGAGGTGCAGGCAAAATGCACAAATTCATTTACCGCATCAAGCTCAGCATTACCTTTGAATTTACGTTTGATGAAATATTCAACCGCTTTTACATCATGATTGGTTTCACGTTCGATAGCTTTAATTTCTGCAGCATCTTCAACTGAAAAGTTACTTACTAAATCATTGAGAAATTGCTCAGCGCTCTCAGTTAACTTGGGGACTTCCTGAATGTCTGCATTTGCGCCGAGTAAGTGTAACCAGCGACATTCCACTTCAACACGGGCTCGCAGCAAACCATATTCACTGAAATATGGTCGCAGAGCCTTGGTTTTATCGGCATAACGGCCATCAACCGGTGAGATGGCAGTAAGAGCAGTTAATTCCATGAAAACTCCATTAAAAATAAGCTGAAAATTGGTCGAAATTATAGCAGAACTCGGCCCTGATTCTGGATTTCATTCAATCTGATTTATGAATTTGCGTTAAAATACCGTTCGTCTTAGTTTCAACTTCGGAGCGTTTACGTGCTGCAAGAATACCAAAAACATGTTGAAGAGCGTGCTGCTGAGGGGCTACCGCCATTACCGTTAGATGCAAAACAAGTATCTGACATTATCGAAGGGCTTAAACAACCTCAAAATAGTGACCGCGAAGCCTTATTAGAATTGCTGGTTCACCGCGTTCCACCAGGTGTTGATAAAGCGGCGTACGTTAAAGCGGGATTTCTAACGGCTATTGCCAAACAAGAAACGCAATGCGATTTGATAACGCCAGTCTTCGCCACCGAACTGCTTGGTACGATGATGGGGGGATATAACATTCAGCCTTTAATCGAACTGTTGGATTATGAGGCAACTGCTGAAGCTGCAGAAACAGCACTGTCAAAAATCGTAATGGTTTATGACGCTTATCATGATGTAGTGGAAAAAGCTGAAACAAATTCTTATGCGAAACGAATTCTGCAGTCCTGGGCTGAAGCTGAATGGTTTTTATCTCGTCCGCCATTAGCAGAAGAAATTACGCTGACAGTTTTAAAAGTTCCTGGTGAAACAAATACCGATGATTTATCGCCTGCCACAGAAGCATGGAGTCGCCCGGATATTCCTTTGCATGCTAAAGCCATGCTGGTAAGCAAAATGCCAGATGCGTTGGACAAAATTATTACACTGAAAGAAAAGGGCCATCCACTAGCCTATGTGGGAGATGTGGTCGGTACCGGTTCTTCACGTAAATCGGCCATTAATTCTGTGCTCTGGCACATGGGGCATGACGTTGCTTACGTACCCAACAAGCGTCAGGGCGGGGTGATTTTAGGCAACAACATAGCCCCGATTTTCTTTAACACGGCCGAAGATTCTGGTGCCTTACCAATTGAATGTAATGTTGATCAACTGGAGACCGGTGATGTCATTACGATCAAACCTTACGAAGGCAAAATTTATAATGAGGCGGGTGATGTCGTCTCTGAATTCACTTTACGTCCCACGACCATTGCAGACGAGGTGCGGGCCGGTGGTCGTATTCCACTGATTATCGGTCGCGGCTTAACCGATAAAGCCCGTGAAACTCTGGGCATGCCTCCTTCCGATGTTTTCAAGCGACCCGTTGAACCGGTTCACAGTGACAAAGGCTTTACCCTGGCGCAGAAAATGGTTGGGGTCGCTTGCGGCGTGAAAGGAGTACGCCCGGGTGCTTACTGCGAACCTAAAGTCACTACTGTTGGCTCGCAGGATACTACCGGTGCCATGACACGTGATGAATTAAAAGAATTGGCCTGTCTGGGATTCTCGTCAGATTTGGTCATGCAGTCTTTCTGCCACACTGCAGCTTATCCAAAACCGGTCGATATCAAACTGCAGCATGAATTACCGGAATTTATCAGTACCCGTGGTGGTGTCTCATTAAGGCCTGGCGATGGTGTTATTCACTCCTGGTTGAACCGCATGATTCTGCCCGATACCGTCGGTACGGGCGGCGATTCGCATACACGCTTTCCGATTGGTATCAGTTTCCCCGCGGGCTCTGGTTTAGTGGCATTTGCTGCGGCACTGGGCGTGATGCCGTTGGATATGCCGGAATCAGTATTGGTACGTTTTAAAGGTGAAATGCAACCGGGCATTACCTTACGAGATCTGGTCAATGCCATTCCCTATGCTGCCATCCAGGAAGGATTGCTGACGGTAGAAAAGAAAGGTAAGAAAAATATCTTTAATGGCCGCGTACTGGAAATTGAAGGGTTGCCCGATCTGAAAGTCGAGCAGGCGTTTGAACTGTCGGATGCCTCAGCTGAGCGTAGCGCCAATGGCTGTACGGTGAGACTGAATAAAGAACCGATTATCGAGTTCTTAAATTCCAATATTTCCTTGATGGAATGGATGATTGCTGAAGGCTATGAAGATGCCAGAACCTTGCAACGTCGTATTGATGCGATGCGCGCTTGGCTGGCAGACCCGCAACTGCTTGAGCCGGATGCTGATGCAGAATATGCCGCAGTTATCGAAATTGATTTAAATGAAATAAAAGAGCCGTTATTAGCGTGTCCTAATGATCCTGACGATATCAAGCCGTTATCTGCAGTAGCTGGCGCGCATATTGACGAAGTCTTTATCGGTTCGTGTATGACTAATATTGGTCACTACCGTGCTGCGGGTAAAGTACTGGAGAAAATGGGCAATCTGCCAGTAAAACTCTGGGTTGCTCCGCCGACGAAAATGGATCAGCACCAATTAACAGAAGAGGGGATTTACAGTATATTTGGTCGTGTTGGAGCACGGACTGAAACCCCGGGTTGTTCTTTATGCATGGGTAATCAGGCTCGGGTTGCTGATAATGCCACCGTGGTTTCAACTTCGACCCGTAACTTCCCCAACCGTTTGGGTAATGGTGCAGATGTGTATTTATCGTCGGCAGAACTTGCTGCCGTAGTGGCCAGTCTGGGACGGATTCCAACGGTTGCCGAATATCTGGAGAAAGTGGCTGGCATTCAGCCGATGGCCAATGAGATCTACCGTTATTTGAACTTTAACGAGTTAGAGCACTATCAACGAGCGAAGGCCAGTTAAGCTGACCCAGCGGAGAAACTAAAAAGGGCTGTTTATACAGCCCTTTTTTATGACGCTTAGTTGTCATCAACAGCATTATATTCGAGTATGTAACTCTGTCGCGGCTTGTAATAACTTATTGCTTTGCAATAAAAACTGCCAACGTCTTCCACCTTTTTGTTGCCAAAGCACTGCTGCACGAATTCCCGATAATAACAGAGCACGAATACGGTTGACGTTGTCGGGTTGCTGCAAATAAGTCGAATCGCCAAATACCTGAATACGTGGTGTCAGTTCGCTGACTGTACGTTGATAGATATCGGCAAAACGGGCGATGACCTGAGGACTGGTAATACTGCCAAAATACTCAACCTGTTGTGGTATTTGATCAAGCTCACGAGTTATCAAATCCAGCATGGCAGGGCGTTTACGGAGCTTACGTTGTAAATGCAAAATACCAATCGCATAGCGTAATACCACAATATCACCTGGTTGTTTTCGTTTTGACAGTTGTTGATTGAACTGACGCAGACCCGTTTTTAATTTACTGATACCACCATAAACCGATTCGGTATCTGGGGCGTCCACAACCAATAAACTTTGCAACATGGTTTGCATATCATCATTATCGACCTGGCCGGTTTCGGCTATCTGCTGGACCAAAGTGACAGCCTGCATCAATGCAGACAGAGCTATGACTCGATCCTCGACGATTGACTGTTGACTCATGGATGCATCCCCGGTGCATTGGTATCCACAATAATACCCCCACCCATACAGACATCTTCTTGATAAAACACCACGGATTGACCAGGTGTAACCGCTCGTTGCGGTTCATCAAATTCAACCTGAATTTTGCCATCCTCGCCTTGTGTAATAACGCAGGCTTGATCCGGTTGTCGATAACGGGTTTTCGCTTTAGCCCGGCAAGGAAATTCTGGTGCTTCACCGGAAACCCAGGAAAGCTGCTCAGTTATCAACTTAGTACTGTATAGCCAATCATGCTCCCCCTGTACAACATACAGGATACGATTTTCCATGTCCTTACCAGCGACAAACCAGGGTTCGCCACTGCTGTTTTTACGCCCACCGATGCCGAGGCCCTGACGCTGGCCGAGCGTGTAGTACATTAAGCCACTGTGTTCACCGACAACTTCACCTTCAGGGGTACGCATTTCTCCAGGCTGAGCTGGAAGATAACGGCCAAGAAATTCGCGAAAGCGCATTTCACCAATAAAACAGATACCAGTACTGTCTTTTTTATCATGATTGATAAAGCCGGCCGCTTCAGCGATTTTGCGAACTTCGGTTTTGGGTAGCTCACCCAGTGGAAACAATGTACGCGACAATTGCGCCTGACCGAGCGTGTAGAGGAAGTAGCTCTGATCTTTCGTATTATCCAGACCTTTTAATAATTGAAATTTACCGTTGTATTCGCGAACTCTGGCGTAATGACCAGTGGCAATCAGATAACCGCCTAATTCCATCGCATGATCTAAAAAAGCTTTAAATTTGATTTCACGATTACACAAAATATCGGGGTTGGGTGTGCGACCTGCCTGATATTCCTCAAGAAAATGTTTGAATACATAATCCCAGTATTCCATCGCAAAATTGGCTTCGTGAAAAACGATACCAACTTTATCCGCTACTGATTGAGCATCTTTACGATCATCCTCAACGGTACATTCGCTCTCATCAGCATAGTCGACCCAGTTTTTCATAAACAGGCCTTCAACATCAAAGCCTTGCTGTTTGAGTAACAAAGCCGAGACAGAGGAATCCACACCACCGGACAGACCCACGACGATTTTTTTATTTTCAGACATAATTAATCAGTTAATAAATCAAGAGGATAACGTTTACCGGCAAGATAATCCTGTAAACATTGTTCAACTAAAGGACTACGGAACTGTGAACGGCGCTGCTCAATGGTCTGAGCATCAAGCCAAACGGCCTGATGGATGTCAGTATCCAGCGGGCGATCCAGTTTGTCACCTAAGCTTCCAGTAAAACAGAAGCGAATATAGGTATTTTGACTAGGTTGATGGCGCCACCGATAGATACCAATCAGTGACTCGGGCGTAAATTGCCAGGCAGTCTCTTCGAGGGTTTCCCGAATAACGGCTTCAATCAGACTTTCGCCGTCTTCGAGATGGCCGGCGGGCTGGTTGAGTTTGAGTTCGCTGCCGATCATTTCCTCGACCATCAGAAATTTTTGGTCGCGTTCTATTACGGCGGCTACGGTGGTTCTTGGAGTCCAAATCATCGGCGTATTTTATCACGGACTGAAAGTTAACTTCGCACCATTGTCCAGGTTGCAGATTATTTAAATGCCATGGCCCTATTGCTACGCGAATCAGCCTCAGGGTTGGATGGCCTACCGCAGCAGTCATACGCCTGACCTGTCGATTTTTACCTTCACTGATTTGCAATTCTATCCATTGGGTTGGAATGGATTGTCGAAACCGCACTGCCGGTTGCCTTTCCCATAACGCCGGTTCATCAATAAGTTTCGCGCAGGCAGGTTTGGTCAGACCATCTTTTAATGTAATGCCTTGTTGCAATTGTTGAATAGCAATGGCGTCGGGAATATTTTCTACCTGGACCCAATAAGTTTTGCTTAATTTATGACGTGGATCGCTGATATGATGTTGTAATTGACCATCGTCGGTCAGCAATAATAAACCTTCGCTATCTCTATCCAGGCGTCCAGCCGGGTAAATATTCGGTATATCAATATAATCTTTCAGTGTTTTTCGGCCAGTGTTGTCGCTGAACTGGGTCAGAACATCGTAGGGTTTATTAAATGCAATAAGTTTAGTCATGGTTATATCAACGTCATAGATCATGTAAAATGCCACTTTTTACTTCAGGAGCCGTGCATGGCATATCAACACATTAGTGTACCGGAACAGGGTGCAGCTATCGGCGTGAATGCCGATTATTCGTTAAATGTACCTAATCAACCGATTATTCCTTTTATTGAAGGTGATGGTATCGGTGTCGATATCACACCGGCAATGCTTGATGTGATTGATGCTGCAGTGAATAAGGCTTACAACGGCGAACGAAAAATTGCCTGGATGGAAGTCTATGCAGGTGAAAAAGCGACACAGCTTTATGGTTCTGACACCTATCTTCCTGAAGAGACCATAGACGCTTTGAGAGAATATTCGGTATCGATTAAAGGTCCATTGATGACGCCAGTTGGTGGCGGCATTCGTTCGTTGAATGTGGCATTAAGACAAACGCTGGATTTATATGTCTGCCAACGTCCGGTACGTTACTACCCCGGAACACCCAGCCCGGTCAAAGCGCCGGAAAATATCGATATGGTCATTTTCCGCGAAAATTCTGAAGACATTTATGCAGGAATTGAATGGGCTGCAGGAACGCCTGAAGTGCAAAAAGTCATCAACTTTTTACAAAAAGAAATGGGCGTAAATAAAATCCGTTTCCCTGAGACATCGGGTATTGGTATCAAGCCGGTATCGAAAGAGGGAACCGAGCGACTGGTGCGTAAAGCCATCCAGTATGTGATTGATAATGATCGTGATTCATTGACCCTTGTGCACAAGGGGAACATTATGAAGTTTACCGAAGGCGCGTTCAAACAATGGGGTTATGATCTCGCTGAAAATGAATTTGGCGCAACACCGCTGGATGGTGGTCCCTGGAAAACCTTTAAAAACCCAAATACCGGTAAAAACATCGTTATCAAAGATTCGATTGCCGACGCGTTTTTACAAGAAATCCTGTTACATCCTAAAGATTATGATGTGGTGGCCACATTAAATCTTAATGGTGATTATATTTCTGATGCTCTTGCCGCACAGGTTGGAGGAATAGGCATCTCACCGGGTGCCAATTTAGCGGACGCTGTAGCCATGTTTGAAGCGACACATGGCACAGCTCCAGCATTAGCTGGAAAAAATAATGCGAATCCGTCATCATTAATCCTATCGGCCGAAATGCTTTTACGGCATTTAGGTTGGGTCGAAGCGGCTGATCTGGTCGTTTCCGGCGTCTCAGGCGCCATTTCTAATGCGCGTGTCACCGGTGATTTAGCTCAGGCTATTGGCGTCGATGCGTTGAGTTGTAGTGATTATGCTGCAGCTGTTATTCAAAACATGTAAGGAGTTTCCATGAAAGTTGCAGACAACAAAGTAGTCGTAATTGACTACACGCTCACCGACAACAGCGGCACAGTTATTGACAGTAGTGAAGGTGCCGGCCCGCTGGCGTATCTGCATGGTGCAGGCAATATTATCCCTGGTCTGGAAGATGCTCTGATGGGCAAAGAGACTGGCGATAAAGTTCAGGCCAGTATTGAGCCGGCTAACGCTTATGGCGAGCGTCATGAAGCATTAAAACAAGATGTCCCTGCTGAATTATTCAGTGGTGTAGAAAAAGTTGAAGTGGGTATGCAGTTTCAGTCTGAAACTGAGCAAGGTCCGGTTTTAGTGACTGTTGTTGCCATCAATGATGAAACGGTTACTGTTGATGGTAATCATCCTCTAGCAGGGGTTCATTTGAACTTTGATGTTGAAATCCGTGAAGTCCGTGAACCAAGTGCCGAAGAACTGGAACATGGTCATGTTCATGGTGAAGGCGGACACCACCACTAGAAGTTTCATTTAATATTTAATCTTAAAGACGGGCATTGCGCCCGTCTTTTTGTTTCAGACCTAGAATCCCATGCAAACTATCGAACAACTTAAACAACAATTTGCAATTGCTGAACGCCTGGACTTTTCTATGGGGCCATCAGAGTGCGTGATGATCAATATTGATACGCCTTGTGCCAAAGCACGTATCACGACACAGGGCGCTCAGGTATTATCGTATCGCTCCGCTGATGCACATCATGATTTGTTGTTTTTGAGTCGGCTGACCCGCTATGGCAATCGACGGGCGATACGGGGTGGTGTTCCCATATGCTGGCCCTGGTTTGGTTCGGATCCAAGTGGCAAAGGTCGACCGGCGCACGGTTTTGCGCGTAATCGAGTTTGGGATTTGATTGATGTTCAACAGACTGAAAATGATGGCATCAAATTAACTTTGTCATTAACTCCAGAGCCGCAGGATGAACCGCTTTGGCACTGTGACTATGCTTTGAAAATGGAGATTGAGATTGATGAGCAAATCACACTCTCTCTGACAACGGAAAACCTGGATAAAGAATGTTTTGTCATTTCTCAGGCGTTACATACTTATTTCGCTGTAGGAGACATTGAAAAAACACAGGTCAGAGGTTTGAGTAATCATCATTATCTCGACAAGGTTGAAAATTTTCGTGAAAAACTTCAGATCGGTGAAATATTTTTTGCCGGTGAGACGGACCGAGTCTATCTGGACAGTCCGGATAAACTTTTTATTGAAGATTCTCAATGGTCACGACGAATTATTGTGGAGAGCGTGGGCTCAAACACGACAATTGTCTGGAATCCCTGGGAGCGGGTTAAAGAGCTGAAAGATATGACGGATGATGCCTATCGACATTTTGTCTGCGTCGAAACCGCAAATGCTGCACATGACAGTATCAGTTTGTCTCCGGGACAATCCCATACCGTTTCTGCACGGTATAGAATTATGCCAATGGGCTAATTAGACCAACGTTTAAGTAACTCATCACGATGCAAAGCCAGCCATTGGATAGCGATAATCGGAATGGCTGAAATGATTTTTCCGGCTTCCAATAAAGCATAGACCTCATCGAATGACAGGACCCTGACGGAAATATCTTCATCTTCTTCATCCAGCCCATGCAGACCACCTATATGGGTGCTGTCTATTCGTCCGCAAAACAGATGTAACAGTTCGGATGTGCCGCCGGGGGAAGTGAAAAACTCATTAATTTTTATCATCTCCAGTATTTCACAACCGGATTCTTCAACCGCCTCACGATAAGCGACTGATTCAGGTGTTTCACCCGGCTCGATGGCACCTGCAACAATTTCCATCAGCCAGACTCGTTCATCCTCCAGTTGTAAAGCACCTGGCCGAAATTGTTCGATAATAACCAGTGCATCTTTTTGTGGATCGTAAAGTAATACCGCGACACAATTACCTCGTTGAAATACTTCACGAGTCAGCGGGGCACTCCAGCCTCCTTTATAAAGCGTATGCCTTAAGGTGACAATTTTTAAACTAAAAAAACCTTGATAAGCCGTTGTTTCATCAATAATTTCAAACTGTTTGTTACGCATCCTGTATCCCAGTATCTTTAATTATATTATTCGACGGGTGTAAATACGGATTCGGACAGACCATCTATGCGGCGTAAAACGGCGGTAAATTTCGTGCCATCCTTTTCAATGTGCTCAAGTTTAACGGGTAAATAATCCAGTTCTGGCGCACACCAAAGCGTAGTTTCACGATCTTTATCGCTATCGCGATCTCGTTGTCTTGTGAATTTGACCGTGTCAATTTTACCAAGCGGGGTAGAGATAGTTTCTTGTTCAAGTCGTTTAATCTGATAGTGTTTTATGCGCCCACCATCTGCGATTAAATAACGAAAGTTTTTCTTTTCAGGATGCTGCAACAAGTCCAGTCTTAACTGCACCTGATAAATATGTTTTTCCAGCGTGTCAGCTTCGATTTCAAGATCCCATGGATGCACTTTGTCATCGATATGAACGGTATTTTTACGCCAGTCAAAATCCATCCGCAAATATTTATCTTTTTTTCCGCCGCTACGTTGGTAGAGATACTGGCGGGGCATTATTTGTTGCTGTGAAAGCGTCCATAAACTGGTTTCTTTCACCGTGTCACGTCTAAATAAGGCGACTACACCCTTGGCTTTGGTAACCGAACGAAACCGGTGCAAACCATCGGTTAAAGTCTCCAGTTCCTGAGTGAGTTCACCCGCCTGGAGACCATTCATTCCAATTTCATATTTCGCTGAATAGTCATCTAGCTCCTGGGCTAAAGCCGTAGAAGACAGAAACAGCAAAAAAAAGTAGCAAAAATAATGCATGAATTATCAGCTCTGTTGTTGAGTCAACAACCTTAAGGCATTCGGATAAAGTTTATGTTCCTCAATTAATACTCTTGCTGCCAGAGTTTCTTCAGTATCATCTGGCATTACCGGGACTTTGGCCTGTAAAATCACCGGGCCGGAGTCTAGTTCATCAGTAACAAAATGCACCGTGGCACCATGTTCTGTTTCACCTGATTCAATCGCCCGTTTATGGGTATGCATGCCTTTGAATTTGGGTAACAGTGAAGGATGAATATTAATTAAACGCTGAGCAAAATGCTGGACAAACCCGGTGCTTAGAATTCGCATGAAACCGGCTAATACGACGTAGTCTGGATCAAAGGTATCAATCAAATCTATCAATTGTGCATCAAAGGCTTCACGAGTCTCAAAATTCTTATGATCCAATATTCGAGTTGTAATATCCGACTGCTGAGCAAATGCCAATCCAGCCGCATCGGGCCGATTACTGATGACAGCAGAAACTTCGGCATTCAGTTCATTTGCCTGAATAGCCTTGATAATTGACTGCATATTACTGCCGCGACCTGATATCAGGATCACCAGCTTTGGTTTGAAGGTGTTACTCATTTAATAATGACTTGTTCATCGGATTGACTGGCTTCAATATGGCCAATCCGCATAGCCGTTTCGCCTAATGCTGTGAGAATCTGAACGGTGGCATCAGCATCCTGCTCATCGACGCAGACCACCATGCCAATACCATTATTAAAAGTCCGGTACATTTCACGATCAACCACATTTCCTTGCTGTTGCAGCCAATCAAAAACAGCCGGTCTTTGCCAGCTTTGGCTATCAATTACGGCTGTCACATTGGCTGGTAACACACGGGGAATATTTTCCAGTAATCCACCACCGGTGATATGTGATAAAGCATGAATATTAAATTTTTCATGTAGTTGGAGGAGTGACTTAACGTAAATCCGAGTTGGGGCTAACAGTTTTTCACCTAATGTTGCACCATCAAAAGCCATATTGAGATCAGCCTTGCTGACTTCAATAATCTTGCGGATCAATGAATAGCCATTTGAGTGTGGCCCGGAAGATGCGATCCCGATAATGGCATCACCCGCTTTTACCTGAGATCCATCAATAATGTTGTCTTTTTCAACAATTCCGACACAAAAACCTGCTAAATCAAAATCACCTTCCTGATACATGCTTGGCATTTCAGCGGTTTCACCGCCTACCAGCGCGGCGCCGGATTGCAGACAACCTTCCGCAATGCCACTCACCACATCGGTTGCAACATCAATATTCAGTTTGCCGGTGGCATAGTAATCCAGAAAGAACAGGGGCTCTGCGCCAAGAACCGCAATATCGTTGACACACATGGCAACTAAATCAATACCGATGGTGTCATGTATTCCAGCTTCAATTGCCAGTCTTAATTTGGTACCGACGCCATCCGTTCCAGAGACCAGAACCGGTTGTTTATATTTATCGAGCGGTAATTCAAACAGACTGCCAAAGCCACCCAGCCCAGCCATAACACCCGGGCGACGGGTTTTTGATGCTAGGGGTTTGATACGCTCGACAAGCGCATTTCCGGCTTCAATATCAACACCGGCATCGCGGTAACTGAGAGCTTGGTTTGATTGAGTAGGTGGAACGACGGGATCGGTCATGCTGGCTTCCTGATTATTTGGACATCACACACAAAAAACAGCGTGTTAGAATACCACAATGCCTAGATTATTTTTCTCACTGATTTTCGTTTTCGCTGCGTCGATTGCCTCCGCCGCGGAAGTTACTGATTTATATCAAGCACAAGCGCCCGTTGAGTCACAAAGTGAGCAAGAACGCCATCGTCTTGCGCCAAAGTTGCTCCAACAGGTAGTAATAAAAGTAGTGGGAGACCGTCGCGCCGTTGAGCAGGCAGATATCTCTGCGCTTATTACTGATGCAGAACGCTATATTGATAAATTTTATTATCAACAAGTGCCTTACGGTGATGATAAAACGATGGGGAATCAACTGGTATTGACGCTTGATTTCAATGCGAATGGTGTAAACACAGCATTGCAGCGTATTGGCTTGCCCGTGTGGGATAAAGTACGTCCTGAATCGTTGATTTGGATGGCTGTTGAATACGCCGGAAAACAACAGTTAATTGGTGAAGGTGATGAAGATTCGTTGCTTTTACAGGTAGAACAGGCAGCAAAGCAACGCGGCATTCCGCTCCTTTTGCCACTAATGGACCTGGAAGACCAAACGCAATTGACCTTCAATGATGTTTCAACAGGAAATAATGCTGCGGTTCAACAAGCTTCCGCTCGTTATGGGGCGTCTGTGATCGTGACTGCACGTTTGAGTGGGACTGAAGAATCAGCAGAGATAAGCTGGCAGGCAATGATGGGTGATCATCTTGAACGATGGTCCAGTCAGGGA
>NZ_JAJAEO010000042.1 GCF_020447225.1 Methylophaga pinxianii
ACACGTTACAGCAAATCAGACGATGCCTTGCTGTTGCCACTGATTGAGAATTTGTGTGACAAACGTGCAACCAATGGCTATCGACGTATTACGGCGCACTTAAATCGCCAGTTAAAATCGGGAGAGCATGCATTTGTGAAAGTGAATCCAAAGCGGATTTACCGCATCATGCGACTGAATAATTTGCTGTTAGCGAAGCATACTGGTCGTGTTGGTGATAATCGAGCGCATGAAGGCAAGGTTATTACCCTTCACTCCAACACACGTTGGTGCTCAGATGGTTTTGAGATCGGCTGTTGGAATAAAGAAAAAGTCCGAGTGGTGTTTAGTCTCGACTGCTGCGACCGTGAAGTCATGAGTTATGT
>NZ_JAJAEO010000020.1 GCF_020447225.1 Methylophaga pinxianii
CTGGTGGCCAGACAAAACGGCATCACCCCAAGTTTATTGTTTAAGTGGAAGAAACTCATGCAAGACGGTGGCATGTCGGCAATTCAATCTGGTGATGAAGTGGTCAGCTCAGCTGAGCACAAAGCGTTGCAGAAAAAAGTGAAGCAACTGGAGCAACTGCTTGGCCGCAAAACCATGGAAACGGAAATTCTGAAAGAGGCGCTGGAGATAGCTCAGTCAAAAAAGTTAATATCGCGCATGCCATTGTTGCCACCGGACGATTCCCTCTCATCCGAGTCGT
>NZ_JAJAEO010000154.1 GCF_020447225.1 Methylophaga pinxianii
TTTTTTTTGCTATCAATGAACTCTGTAACCGTTATTCTTTTGATGTTAACGCGCTAGCACTATTCGATAACGCACGTCGCCAGTACGCAATTTTTCAATAGCCTCATTTATTTGTTCAAACGGATAGATTTCGATCACAGGTTTTACCTGGTGCCGCTGAGCAAATTCCAACATTTTGCCACAGGTTTGCATACTGCCTGTATCTGAACCGGAAATACTTCTTTGTGCTTCCGTCAGGTTAAATACACTAATATCCAAAGGTGCCATGGTGGCACCGACAAAGTGCAGCCGTCCTTTTGGTTTTAACTTACTCAGATATAAATTCCAGTCCAATTTGACATTGACGGTAGACAAAATCAGATCAAATTTTCTTGGCAAGGCAGCCATGACATTACTGTCACGAGAGTCAACAGTGTAGTGGGCTCCCATCGTCAGGGCTTCCTGTAATTTTGTTTGGCTGGTAAATGCGCTAACTTCACATCCCCATGCTTTGAGAAATTGCAGTGCCAAGTGGCCTAACCCTCCAATACCGATAACTGCCACCTTGTCAGTGGGTTTGATATCAAATTGAATCAGAGGATTAAACACGGTCAAGCCTCCACATAGCAAAGGCCCAGCGGACATCAGATCAATACTATCGGGTAATGGAATCACACTATTGGCATTAGCTCGAACTTTATCGGCAAACCCGCCATGATGACCAACAATGGTCGGTGTTAAATCTGAACAGATATTTTCATCACCGTTTTGGCATTGTTCACAGGTTTCACAATAATCGGCGTACCAACCTAATCCAACGGTTTGTCCGACTTTCAAGTCATTTACCGCAGTACCAAGCTGAATCACCGTTCCGACAACCTCGTGACCCGCAATAACCGGATAGCTCGACATACCCCAATCATCGTCAATGATGCTGATATCACTATGACAGATGCCACAATAACGAACCTCTATCTCAACCTCATGCGCTCCAAGCGGAGCGGGCTCATATTGATAGGCAGTCAATTTAGCACCCGGCGTCAATGCAGCATAAGCATTAATCATGAGAATTCCTTTAGAATGAGCAAAATACCAACTGGCCCTATTATATTTCGGCGTTGCATAAGCATTTATCCCAAATTGGCAAACTTTTCCAGAAACACTGCCACCCTACACTGCTCAATCTTTAAAATATCAACCCGTTCTTATCTCTCTGTACCGAGTAGTATTTGCATACCCATGGGCAGATGTTATAGTCAAACCGTCAGACAAAATATCTTCTGCTTGCGGGTATTAAACCTTCCAAGCCTGCTTCTGCCAAACATCCTTCTTTTTTCCTCGACTGCTCCTGAATGATTCCCATACAACCCAGAGGGGACTTATGTACAAGAAACTGAGCATGATTATTTTTGTATTTTGTGTCGCCTGCTCTTCCAATAGCACCGATTTAACCTTTGCTGAACTTGAAGCTGCAGGCTTTAAAAAAGAACAACAACAGTATTTTCAGTTAGTCGGTGCCACCAATGCATGGTCAGGTAGATGGGCCAATGAAGATATTGAAATATATACTTTTGATGATCCCGACCTTGAAAATGCTCCCTTTTATAAGTCCATCAAAGTGAACACTAATGACTCACGCTGGGCAGATAAATGTGTGCACAGGAATGTTGTCTTGCTTAGCAATGGTGAGCAAGCCTGCAAACGGTTATATAAGCTTTAGCACCTCTAAATTCTGCAGAGATAATGACACTCTAAGGAGGACGTTTTAAATGAGTGAAGAATATGCACAACAACTTATTGATATTCTGCTTTTATCAGAAAACTTTCAGATGAACTTAAACACGCTGATTTCCAAAGTTGCTCACTTTGATAGTGACTCGCATGCTGATAAAGCCTGCTTAGCCGAAGCATTCGATATGCTTACCAGAGAAGAACTCATCTGGTTAGAAAATGAACCGGTATACGAAAATGAGCAAGGATTGATTCAGTTTAACGATATGCAAGTCGGATTAACTAAAACCGGCTCAAATGCGTCAATCAATTAATAGTCCATAAAAAAGCCCCATCAGCCAAACTGATGGGGCTTTGTATTAAAACTTGAGATAACTACTCTGCTTCTTTAACAATTTGTGCCTGATGGTAGTTTTCGATACCCATCTTATCAATTAATCCTAATTGGGTTTCCAACCAGTCGACATGATCTTCTTCCGATTCGAGAATTTTTTTGAATAAATCTCGAGTCACATAGTCAGCAATCTGTTCGCAATATTGAATACCTTCCTTCAAATCAGGAATGGCATCCAGTTCCAATGAAAGATCCGCTTCAAGCATCTCACGGGTATTTTCACCGATACGTAAAGCACCGAGTTCCTGGAGATTCGGTAAACCTTCCAGAAATAAAACACGCTCGGTAAGCGCGTCGGCATGTTTCATTTCGTCAATGGATTCATGATATTCATGTTCATAGAGGTTTTTCAGCCCCCAATCTTTGTACATTTTGGCGTGCAAGAAATATTGGTTAATCGCTATCAGCTCATTACCTAATACTTTATTCAGCAGCTCAATAACTTTTTTATCGCCTTTCATCGAATAATCCCTCTCTCATGATTCAATAGTGTCGATTATGGTTGAATAATCCTAAAAGTCAAAGATAAGTTATTGATATTAAAGACAAATGATAACAATTATCATCTACATTCTTTTCAGCAGGAGAATAAAAATTGAAAATTAACAATTAAAGCTAGCTAAATTAGTGACTTGTTGGAGAACCCAAAAATCACAAAATGATCCAGTAAAAAATCTGTTGTAAAGAAGAGATGAGTGAGGGATCGAAAAGGAAAAGTTATCTGCGCAGTATTAACGTGACGCACTGACAGACTGAGCAACCATGAAGTTGTCTTGATCATTTGCTTGTGGGGCATGTTGTTGTAATACGCGATTCACTTTAAACTGGCATTTACCACAACACGCTGCCGCACCCGTCGATTCACGGATAGCTTCCACAGTGCCTGCGCCAGCATCGATTGATGCTTTCACTTTATCAACATTCACGTTGTTGCATACACAAACTATCATGAAAATAACCTTATTAAATAATCTTGATGTAAATGATAATGATTGTTATTTAATTAGTCAAACACCTTATGATAATTTTTGGGAGAAATTCCCAAAAATGTTACTTGCGGTGAAGTAATTTACATCGTAACGTAGCTCTATCAGGCCTTAAGAGAACGTTATGAAAGCAATATCTGCAACCGTTTTAATTGTCGAAGATCATCGGGATTTAGCTGCAAATGTAGGTGATTACCTGGAAGTGGGCGGATTTACCGTCGATTTTGCGACTGACGGCATCACGGCTTTACAGTTATGTGAAGAACATCATTATGATGCCATCGTTCTGGATGTCATGTTGCCAGGGATTGATGGCTTTGAAGTATGCCGGAGATTACGCCAGGAAATGCATCTGCATACCCCGATTATTATGCTGACAGCTCGTGACACGATTAATGACAAGGTAAACGGTTTTGATTTGGGTGCCGACGACTATCTGATTAAACCCTTTGAAATGCGTGAACTGGAAGTACGTCTGATCGCTATGATCAGACGACAACGGGGCGAAATGGAAGGTGGAAAACTCACTGTAGCCGATCTTACTTATGATTTGGATACCATGCGGGTGATGCGTGGTAATCAAGTGATAAAACTCTCACCAATCACATTACACATATTACGGATCCTCATGCGTGAGTCCCCTAAAATCGTCAGCCGTGAACGTCTGGAAGCTGAAGTTTGGGGAGATGATGCCCCGGATAGTGATACTTTACGCAGCCACCTTTATAACCTGCGTAAAAGTCTGGATAAACCCTTCCAAAACCAGTTAATGCATACCCTGCCTGGCGTGGGATATAAACTTTGTAGTGAAGATGATCTCTAAAAAATGAGATGCTGGTTGCATCAAATCTTTAACAAAAATAATTACCGACTGCGAAATTGTGCCTTGGGAAAATGAACACTGACCTCAGTCCCCTCCCCCATCTTGCTGGACAAGCGCAGGTTCCACTCATAACGGTTACACAGCCGTTTAACAATAGTCATACCAATGCCATATCCTGTTGCCTGTTGTTTTTCATCCGCTCGAAAAAAAGGTTTAAACACTTTTTGTATTTGGTCACGATCCATGCCAATACCACTGTCAGCTACTGAAAAGCCATTTGAGCGGATAGATACGGTAATATTGCCACGTAATGTGTAATTAAAGGCATTGCGCAGAAGGTTGCCAATTAAGATAGGCAAGACACGTTCCGCAGCCTGCACAACTAAGATGCCCGACTCTTCAATATTCACTGTAATCGGTTTATCGTGATGGATAATTCGCAGATTATCCAGTTCAGCTGCTATCAGATCATTTACGGTCACTTCGCGTAACGGTAATGCCTCAACCTGCTCTCTTGCTAGCAGCAACAAGGTTTCGATCAAAGATTCCATATCCGTCAGCGTGCGATACATACGATTCATTTCCGTGACAGCCTGGTCACCGTATTTACGTTCAACCAGTTCCAATGCACCACGAACCACTGCTATCGGTGTTCTTAACTCGTGACTCACGTCGCGAGTAAAGTTTCGTTCACGTTCAACAAACTGTTCCAGGCGATTAGTAAATTCGTCGAGCGCCCGAACCAGACTGGAAACTTCATCATCAGGAATATTGCGTAATTCATCGAGATCCAACTGTGGAAAATTTCCCTCACGAAAGTCGACGTCATTAACAGCCCGCGATAATTTCATGATGGGTGATACAGCTTTATGAGATTGTCGATAGGCAATCCAGGCCAATAAATACAGAACGACCAATACCATTGCCAGTGGTAATAAACCAAATACCAGGGCCAACCGGGATACTTTTACTTCATCAAAAATAAGGTATAAACGCCTGTTGCCCTTGTCTTCGACATATACGATGGGTTGCTGCCCTGCAAATTCTGCTCGTTGCAGCCCAGGACCGAGTTCTTGCAAGGGTGGCGGCAATGCCGAATAGTCATTTTCCTCGGCCATATAGGCTTTCAAATTCATAGTATTGGGTAATGGAAATGATGGATCTTCTGCTCGCATATCCCAGAAATGTTGGGCCTCACCTTCCAAAGCAGCACGCACCAGAACATCCTCTAAGGTTGCTTTAGCCGCATAAATACCCGCAATGGCGACCAGGCTGATCAAGCCAATCTGAATCAGAAAGACTTTAACCAGCTTGGCGTGCAGATTGGTTTTGGATTTGGCCATGCTTTCAGTTTACTCGCTTGGAAAACAAATAGTGTGTGACTAACCATTCAGTTCCATCACGATAACCAAATAACTCGGCACATGCCATAAAGAATAGCCGCCAGCGTTGTAACCAAATAGCGCCCTTATCCTTGCCATAAGTTTGGTCAAATAAAGCCTTGATCTGTTTTGCATTTTTATCAGTATTGTCCAGCCAGGCCTCAGCGGTTTTTTGGTAATGACGGCCATTAACCAACCATTGTTTTTCAATCTGCAATGCATCCTGAAAATGTAACAATGTATCTGCTGAAGGCATCAGCCCACCAGTAAAAAAGTAGCGTCCCATCCAGTTATCATCACCTTCTGTTTCAAAGGGATAGACCACGCTACGGTGACAAAAAATATGTACAAATAATTTACCTTCAGCATTTAACCAACGACTGACTTTATCCAACAGCTGCTGGTAATTACGCATATGCTCAAACATTTCAATCGATACAATCCGATCAAACTGACTGTCCAGTTCCAATTCATTTACATCACAGGTAATAATATTGATATTAGTTAATCCACGAGCAAATGCTTGCTTTTCAATGTATTCACGTTGTGAATTTGAGTTGGATACTGCCGTTATTCGCGAGAAGGGAAAACGCTCAGCCAGATACAACGTCAACGAACCCCAACCACAGCCCAGCTCCAGAATGGTCTGACCATTTTTGAAATCGCCCCGCTCGATATAAATATCCAACATGGCCTTCTCAGCTTGATCCAGCGATAAAGTATAGTCATCCCACCAGCAGCTACTGTATTTCAGGTGTTTACCTAATGACAGTTGATAAAACTCAGCGGGCACTTCGTAATGCTGTTCATTGGCGGCCTGGGTTTCTATAGCTATCGGGCTTTCACGCAACATCTCAATACACTGATTTTTAATGTCACTCGCCGCTTCGGGATCATAAGCGTTTTCATCGTGGAGTCTTTGCTTAAGTAACCGGCGAATACCGACTCTGATCAACAGATCTGGCACCAGACCTTTTTCAGCAATGGTAATTAAGCTCATGTTTTTTTCCTCCAGGGAATAAATGCACTGGTTGTTTGTTGATATCGGCGATATTTATCCCCACGACTGCGAATCGCTTGTTGTTCGGTGTAGGGTATACCGGTAATAAAATAAAGAAATAACAGCATGACCAGTGGCGCCAGCCATAGCCAGAGCGCGTTTTCAATGCCAATCGCTAATAATGGATAAGTAAACCAGTGCAGCCACTCGAAAAAGTAATTTGGATGTCTGGAATAATTCCACAAGCCTGTTTCACAGACTTCACCTTTGTTTTTCGGGTTGGCCTTGAAATTAGCCAATTGATTATCAGCGAGCGTGACGCCAGTGATAGCAATAATGGCTACTGCAAGACCGGCATATTGCGCAACACCTAAAGATTCAATTTCTCCTTGGCTGATAACCCAAACTGGAAGGGCAAATCCCCACGCTAATAAAGCCTGAAACTGAAAAAAGAAAAAATGGTAAATGTTGGTTTTCTGTCCCCAATATTCTCTCAGGTACTTATATCGCCCATCCTCATCTTCTCCCAAGACCCGGCGAGCAAGATGTATTCCCAAGCGTAAATACCAACACAGCATGATGCTGGATGCCAGAATAGCCAAAGGCAAATAGCCATCACTGGTTAGCAAATGGAATAGTGCCAAAAGACTCAGTGAAAATGCCCACAACACATCAACAATGCCAGCATTTTTGCTACGAAGTTGCCAGCTCCAACCAACTAGCATTATCAAAGAAACGATCAAAAGACTAAACCACAGCATGTTTACCTGACTCCTGTTTGCGCCAATAAGTGGCCAATGTCAGTAATAATGGAATAGCCAGCCCCCAGCTGATGCTTAATAACACAACCAGCAGCTCAGGTTGCAGCCATTGCAAAGCACCTAATTGACTTCCCGCGTAATAGGAAACAGGGCTGGCAACCGCTGAAAATATTCCAGCCAGTACTCGACGTCTTAATAACCATGACATCGAGTGATTAAGGGTTAAGGCAAAATTGATCCACAAACACCATATCCACCAGGGGGCAAGCGGTTCAATTGTTTGTGCCTGATAGGCCATCAAATTCCAGGCAGACCAGCTGGAATCCAGCATGACACCGATGACAATCGCCGCCAGTAGCAATTTATAATCCGTCTGTTTCCATGGGTAGTAACGAAAATGAAAAATTACCACTGCCAGTGAAAACAGCACCGCCGGTGAATTTAAATCAGCCGCGCCACTCAACACACATACAAACCAGCCGAGTTGAAATAAAACAAAGTTAACCATTGTCAGCCGTTCAGGCATAAGCAGGACACCACTGTGCACGACGATTGCCCGCTTTACTGAATAATAAATGCACGTCACTGATACTGCGTTCGGCAAAACCACCTTCGCAGTAACACAAATAAAACTCCCACATGCGGATAAAAGCCTCTGGATAACCCATGATCCGGACTTTATCGAGAGAAGCATTGAAGCGTTCCCGCCAGGTTGCCAGGGTAATAGCATAACTGGGGCCAATATCCTCAAGACTGGTCAGCTTCAGTTTGGCTTTAGCTGCTGCATTACTCAGTACCGTCACACTGGGAATAAAGCTGCCCGGGAAAATATAACGCTTGATAAAGTCCACTGACTTGACTGCCTGGGCATAACGATGATCTTCAAGCGTAATCGCCTGAATTATGGCCAGTCCATCAGGTGTTAATAAATCGGCACAGCGCTGAAAATATTCATTGATATAGTGATGCCCTACTGCCTCAACCATCTCAATAGAAATCAATTTGTTATATTGCCCCTGCAAATCACGGTAATCCTCAAGCAGAACGGTTACTTGATCTGTTAAACCGGCTTTTTCTACCCGCTGCACGGCATAATCAAATTGCTGCCGGGAAATCGTTGTTGTGGTGACTTTACAGCCATAATGTTGCGCAGCAAACACCGCACAGCCCCCCCAACCCGTACCAATTTCGAGCAAATGATCGGTAGGTTGTAAATCCAGTTTGTCACACAACCTTGCCAGCTTTTGCTGTTGGGCAACCTCCAATGATTCGGTTCCAGTGTAATAAAGACCTGACGAATACATCATCCAGTCTTTATCCAGAAACAATTCGAATAAATCATTCCCCAAATCGTAATGTGCCGCGATGTTTTTTCGACTGCCATCGCGACTGTTGCGGTTAAGCCAGTGAAAGCCTTTTAAAAATGTGCCGGTAACTCTGGCTAAGCCCTGTTCAAGCTCATCTGTCAATGATTGGTTACGTACCAGAATTCTCACCAGCGCAGTTAAATCACTACATTGCCAATCGCCATGCATATACGATTCAGCAGCGCCCACGCTGCCGCCACGTACTACGGCCTGAAAAAAATGTCTGTCGTAAACCGTTAAACAAACGGATAAATCAGCTTGTGGATCGCCCAGTTCATAGACGTGGTCCGCTGTATGCAAATGAATACGACCATGCTGAATTCTGCTTAATTGACGAATGACCGCTTTTTCATAAATTTTCGATAACCAGCTGACTTTGTTTTTTTGGGTTTCAATAACGGCCGATTTACTCATTTATCCTCTCCGTGCAGTATCACAGGCTGTTTGGTCGTTTCTGCTTGCTGATCAGGATGACTGAAGGTGGGTGTATGTTTTCCCCATAAACGTAATGCCTGCCAATAAATCCGCATCACGACACGCAGAGTTTGCAGCGGATAACGAATGGGTAACCAGCGCATGTTTCTGGCAGTCATTGGCTGGAAATCAGCCTGTAAAGTGGCATCAAACTGCCGTTCGCCTTCGCGCAGCAATACCATATTGATGTTGACAGCATCATTGTCCAGCTGAAATCGCCAGTGATACTGAATATCCATAGGCATAAACGGTGAAATATGAAACTGTTTATCAAAATCAAAACGCCATGGCTGACTTTGTTGTTGATCCACTTTCAAGACATAGGCATAACGCTCATTCCATGGCGTATTGTTAATTTCAGCGACAATGAAATGCAGTTGTTCCTGTTCAAAGCAGAAATAAAACGTCACTGGATTGAAAATAAATCCCAGGTAACGTGGATGCGTGAGGATCTTAACCTTGCCAGAGAAGGTGTCACCGCTTCGTTGGTGAATCAGATCGATCACCGCCTGTTTCAAATCGGTTTGTCTGGATTGCAGGTAATCCTTACGATAAAAACTGATAAGATTAAAGCGTTCCAAAGACCAGAATCGTGAGCGTTTAAAGTGAGCTTGCAGTTCGTCAAGATCCAGCATCAACATCGCTAATGGATACTGAAAAGCATGATTTTGCGGCAGATGCCGTTGATGGTGCACCCAGCCGCGATATATTCCATCACGCAACATTGGCCACTTCCTGCTCAGTGTTTTCAAGTGCTGCAATCACACGCAGTGCACTGCTGACCCCATCTTCATGAAACCCCCATCCCCAATAAGCTCCACAGTAAAAAGTATGTTGCGTATCAGCAATTTCCTGCCAACGCCTTTGTGCATGAAGTGTAGAAAGATTATAGATGGGATGAGCATAACGACGATGGACCAGAACTTTCTTTGGATCAATTAAATGCCCCGAATTTAATGACACGATAAGCTCCTGCTGAGCATCCAAGCTTTGCAAAGTATTCATGTGATAACTTACCGTGCATTGTTGCTGCAGTTCGGGCCCCACTCGTACATTCCAACTGGCCCATGCCAGAGGGTTTCTCGGTAATATTTGACTGTCGGTATGCAAATGCATTTCGTTTTCCTGAAATCCAATTCCCCCCAAAACAGCCACTTCTGTTTCACTGGGTTGATCCAGCATACGCAAGGCTTGATCCGCGTGTGTGGCAATAATGACTTTATCGAAATGACGTTTTTCGCCATGCACTGTCAATGTCACGCCACGAGCACTACGTTCTATGCGATGTATCGGAGAACCCGTCATAAATTCTGCAGAAGTCTGCCTTACCAGCGAGTCCACATAGGTTTTGGATCCTCCTTTCACAACTCGCCATTGAGGTCTGTCAGTCAAAGACAGCATATGATGGTTATGCATAAAACGGATAAAATACTGTGCGGGAAAATCCACCACCGACAAACTAGGCCCGGACCATAAAGCACAGGCCATTGGAATTAAGTGATCATTAATAAAAATATCACTGTAATTGTTGATAGAGAGATATTGTCCCAGCGTCAGGCCATCGTCCTGTTCGTTCAACAGCAGCGGTGCTTCACGATAAAACCTGACCAAATCCCATAACATTCGATAGAAACGATAATTGACCAAATTACGCCGCTGACAAAAAAGTCTATTGATATCCGTCGCGTTATATTCCAGGCCTGATTTTGTATTGCTGACACTAAAACTCATTTCTGTCGGCTGACTTTCTACACCTAGCTGCTTAAGTAACTGGCTGAAATTGGGATAGTTCTGTTGGTTGAAAACGATAAAACCGGTATCAACATTGAAAATTTTTCCTGACAGCTCTACAGCATGCGTATCGGTATGTCCGCCAAGGTAATTACTGGCTTCAAATACTGTTACATCATGTTTTTTTGCCAGGTAATACGCTGCGCTCAGGCCAGATATACCCGCACCTACCACAGCGATCTTCATAGTCCTGCCTCCGGAAGTACTTTGTTACTTTCCCGTTTTTGAAGTGGCACCGATCGTAAATCCCAGATAAGTCCAAGTTTTTGCATCATTTTTAAAACGTAATAACTGATATCAATTTCCCACCAATAAAAACCCTGCCGGACAGAAACCGGATAATGATGGTGATTGTTATGCCAGCCCTCTCCTAGCGTAATTAGCGCCAACACAAAATTGTTACGACTTTCATCGCCCGTCTGGTAGCGCTTTTTACCAATGCGATGGGCCATGGAATTGATCATCAGGGTGGCATGTAACAACACAACGGTTGAGATGAAATATCCCCATACCAGCATTTGCCAACCATTGGTTTCTAATCCTGGTGCATATTTTTCCAGCATTACACCACTGATAAATAACGACACAGCTAACAAAAGCGGAACCATCAAATCATACCGATCCAACCAGCGTAATTCTTTAAACCGTTGCCAGTCTGGCACCAGTCGATAATCCGCCTGATAGTGCTTCGTAGAGAGAAACCAGCCCATATGACTCCATAAAAAACCTTGTTTCGGTGAATGAGGATCGGCTGGCTGATCTGCATGACGATGATGCTGACGATGATGTGCGGCCCACCATAAAGGGCCTCGCTGGGTAGCACTTGCACCAATTGATGCAAAGACAAACTGAACTGTCCGCGACGTTTTAAAAGATTTGTGTGAAAAATAGCGGTGATAAAAGGCTGTTATCGCAAACATTCTGATGAGATATAAAACAATTGCCGTAAGCAATGCCGTCATCGAGAACCCGACAAAGATAACTGTCAGACAAGCCAGATGCATCAGCAAAAATGGGATAACTCTTACCCAATCAACGCCAGTATCAGCATTGTCTGGATCAGCCGCAGAAAAGCTGGCTTCACCGTTGTCAAACCATTGTCGAATTGATTTCATGAAGTGTCTCTTTTTCGATGATGTGAAGCTTAGTCAGCAAAGTGTGAATTGCATGTGAAGAATTTAGAGTCTATTGCTCTTTCATCACCAAACAGACTCTTCACCTCCTTTTCACAGACTCTACGTTCTTATGAGACACGCCATAACTTTTGATGGAACATGACATCATGTTAAACAATTCACTAGCAGCGAGATTAACGTGGTTGTTGCCGCCCATCATTTTAATCTCAGCCTGTAGCGGAACCTCTATGCAAAGTGCCTATGTAAACGACTATCAGAAAGCGCTTCAGTCAAGTGCCTCCCGGCCAGTTACAAACACTGATGCCGTTAATGGCTTTATTGAAGTTTTTAACAAGACACAACATGATGACGTGGCATCTATCATTCGAGAAACCTACGCAGAAACCCTTTATTTCAACGATACTTTTCGTACGATTACTGACAGGAATACGTTAATCAATTACATGCAACAAACCGGTCAACAAGTTGATTGGCTTGAAGTTCAGGTTCAGGACATAGCCCACAGTGAGCACGATATGTATGTCCGCTGGATAATGCGAATGCAATTTACAGTGATGGGTAAAAAAGTAGAAAGTGAGTCAATCGGGATCAGCCAATTACGTTTCGACAAACAAGGCAAAATTATTTTGCATCAGGATTTCTGGGATGGCGTGGATGGCTTTTATCAGCACTTACCGATCATTGGTTATTCCTTAAGAAAAATCCGGGAGCGATTATGAAAAAGCGTTATTTTGTCATTTTATTATCAGTCTTTCAGTCAGTACACGCCAACAGCTTTGAATCGGAAATACGACTGAATGATCATACTTTAAAACAGTGTTCTGCTGTCCCCATTAAAGTGATGTTGTTTAACCTTGGCGATGTAGCATTGTATCGTGAGCAGTGTAATGACAACACCGAACTGACCAGCAAACCTTTGCAACTCTCTTTTATTTATAAACGTAGTTTTGATGCCGAAGACTTCCAAAAATCGTCAGTGGAATTACTCAAACGTAATCTGGATGCGAATACGTTTGCGTCGATTGAATCTGCACTACTGGAATTTAATGCAGGTTATCAGCAAGCCGATGAAGGCGATCGTTACGACATCCGGTTTTCTGCCGCTACAGGTTTAGTATTATTTAAAAATGGAATACAACTCAGTCAAAGTGATAATGCACAACTGGGTAAGACCTATTTCGACATCTGGTTTGGCCAAGATCCATTCAGCAAAGGCATGAAAAACGATTTATTAGCCGGCCTGAAACAATAAACCCGCCAGTTGGGCGGGTTTATTGTTTAGAGAATTTCTTCACTCGGATATAACAGTTTTTGTAATCCGGGATGTTCTTGTAGAGGTTGCAAGGCAGGATCCTGGGAAATTTCTTCTCGGTAACTTTCACTTCGAAAAATTGCTTCCTTAAGATAATGTAGCGCTTCTTCAAACTGATTCATGGCCGTATATGCGCAGGCTAACTGATAAAAAGCATGACTGTTTTGCGGATCAATCAATAAAGCCTGATGACACAAGTTGGCAGCCCATTGAGGTTCACCCAACTCCAGTACCGCATCAGCTTTATAGGTTAATGCTTCGCAATCATCTCGTTTTATTTTCAGAATATGATCATAAATACCGATTTTATGCGATGCGGTATTTTCCTGTGCGGCGCGTAACCAGAGTGATTGCAGTTCCTGAGTCCGCTCAATTTCTTCCCGATTTTCTTCAATATGCTGGGTTTTCTGATTAAGTTGTTGCTCAATCGCATGCAAACGCTGTTCGTATTCTGTCACCAGTTTTGAAATTTCTTCATCAGCTAATGAATGAACACGTTCCTTGATTTCTCTTATTGAAGTCCAGCCAACCAGCACTAATATTGAAGTTGCACCGGCAATCAAATAGAAAAAATAGGTGACGGTATTCGTTGAATAGGTCACCGCTTTATCCACCGCATTGATTTCCCGATTAACAATCTGCTGAATCATTTCGTTACGTTGTGCTGCCATGTCGGTGCGAAGCTGTTTCAACTCATCTAAAACATAGCGCTCAATAAACGGCGAATAAAGCGGTTCATCCAATACATCGACTTCGGCTTCAAATTTTTCGATTTGCGCCTCAGGTAACGGAGCTACCTGAGGGTCTGGCTCCGCATTTGCCACAAAGGGCAAACACAAAATACATAGCGCTATTAAGAAGCGAGGCATATAGCTCTTCCGTGATCATGAACTTCAACGAGATAACTGTGCAGATTTTTAATCGCATCGGCATAGTCATCTTCATCAATGATAAATTGCATATCCACCTGACGCATCGACTGGTGCATCGCTAATACACTGATATTTTTCTCAGCCAGTGCACTTACCGTACGTGCCAGAATTCCGGGGATTTTCATATCACTACCAATCGCCGAGACGATGGCAACTTTCTGCTGATTAATCTCTGCTTCAGGAAATTGCTCCTGCAAAGCTTCCCGAATCCGGCGAATATTCTTCAAGCTAGCCGTCAGATAGTGAGTAATCGTATTGGCATTGATATCTTTAGAAATAATGTGAGCCTTGTTTTTACGGATCTGCAACAGAATTTCACGATCATAGGTATCGATATTACCTGCCATATCCTGATCAAATAGCTCAAAGGCATAAACATGTTTACATCCAGCAATGATTTCCACGCAGGGCTTAGTACTAATGTAATCACCGGTAATCAACGTACCGGCATGCTCAGGCTCAAAGGTATTACGAACCCGCAATGGAATATTATTCTGACGCAGTCCTTTAGCCGCTTTGGGATGGATGGCTTCCATACCCAGATTTGCTAACTGATCAGCCACATCATAATTGGTCCGGCCAATCGGTACCGCATTGTCTTCCCCCACCAGGCGGGGATCAGCACTACTTAAATGAAATTCTTTATGGATGATCGCTTCGTTGGCTTTGGTTAACACAGCGATACGACTGAAAGTCATCTCACTGTAACCACGATCAAAGGTCGACATCAATCCATCATCACTGTGAGCATAGCCCGTTACAATCGGTAATTCTTTACTCAGATCAATTTTGGCAAACGCTTTGTCAATCCGCTCATCCAGCTTCATGTGTTTGTCAGTTTGCCAACCAGTTAAGTCAACGTATCGAGCATTTATCTTGTCTTTTTTCAGTAATGTGGCCGTATTCCATGCACTATGAGCTTCACCAATACTGGCCAACATTTCTCTTACCGTTGCCAAGTGCATATCCAAAGCGAAGTGACCATGCTGACAAAGGCGTTGTAAATCGGCCAACACACGCTCTGCATCATCCAGACGCACGCCAATGAAATCATTGGCAAGTTTCAATGTTTTTTTATCTTTGAATAATTGCTGATTAATGGAAAATATCTCTTTTTTGAGCTTTTCCATCGCTTCCTTCCAGCTGTCATCATTCAAGCTGTTGGCAAATTCGGCATAGACGCCAGCCTGGCCATTTTTTTTGTGCTCAAGCAAAAGGTTTGTAATACCACCGTAAGCTGAAACAACAAACACTCGATTGTAAATTGACTCGTTATGGACCGGTTTCAGAATAATATTGTCGCGCACAGCGACATAGTCGCTCATCGAGGTGCCGCCTATTTTTTCTACCGTATGAAATTGCATATCTACTCTCTGTTAATTCGTTGTATTCCGGGCTTTACCAGAAAGGCTACAGTGCCTTTTATTCAGTCACTGCTTCAGCATCTAATTCATATGCACCTTCAGCGTTATGAACCTCTTTCCCATTTAATGGCGGGTTAAATACGCAAGCAAGATGAAGTTCTTTAAATGCGCGCAGAATGTGACGATCATGCTGATTCAAGTTATAAAGTGTACCGGGGGTAATCTTGTAGACTTTGCCATCATCCAGTGTTTCCACTTCACCTTCACCGCTGATGCAATACACTGATTCAAGGTGATTCTGATAATGCATACGGAAATCAGCACCCGCATAAATAGTTGTGATATGGAATGAAAACCCCATTTTGTCGTCTTTCAATAACATACGTGTGCTTTCCCAGTTTCCATCTGGAGAAACGATGCGACGAGAGGTTTTTTGAGCTTCTTGAAGTTGTCTGACGATCATGATGTTGTCCTCTGAGTATGCTTGATAATGCCCGGCGAGCGAAGGATCGCCCACCGGATAATGAATATGGAAATGCCCAGTGATTAACTTGCTGCTTTATTGTTTTCTGGCTCTACCATATCGGACTTGCTGGCTTCATCGCTTACCGAATAATCACCTTCGAAAAAGTCTTTTTCTTCCGGAATGCTGTCAGCCTTATCACAAACTTCTTTGATGGCTTTTTCCAGAATATCGATACCCTTTTGCAGGTTGGCATCGCTAATAGTGAGTGGGCAAAGGAATTTCACCACATGATCATCAGCACCACTGGTTTCGATAATCAATCCGTTCTGGAAACATTTACGCGTAATCTGACCAGCTAAATCGCCGCTCACACAGTTAATACCGCGGAACATACCCCGACCATGAGAATTGAAGTTACCTTCACCATATTTGGCAACAATTCTATCGACCCGCTCAGCAATGTATTGGCCTTTACGTTGTACCTCTTTGGCAAACGTATCGTCTTTCCAGAAATAGTCCAGTGCTGCTTTAGCCGTCACAAACGCATGGTTGTTACCACGGAATGTGCCGTTATGTTCACCTGGAGACCATTGATCGACTTCCGGTTTCATCAACACGACGGCGAACGGCAGACCATATCCGCTTAACGATTTTGATAAAGTGACGATATCAGGGTAGATTCCGGCTTCTTCGAAACTGAAGAAAGTACCAGTACGGCCACAACCGGCCTGAATATCATCAACAATCAGCAGTACTTCATGGCGTTTACAGATTTCTGAAAGACTTTGTAACCATGTCATCGACGCAGCGTTAATACCGCCCTCACCCTGCACGGTTTCGACAATAACGGCTGCTGGTTTATCAACACCACTGCTGGAATCAGACAACATCTTGTCAAGCAGATTGGTGGTGTCAAAGTCATCGCCCAGATAACCATCGTATGGAATGCGTGTTGAACCATGTAAAGCAATACCGGCACCACCACGATGAGTTGAGTTACCTGTGACAGATAATGAACCCAGACTTTGTCCGTGCCAGCCATTAGTAAAAGAGATAATGTTTTCGCGACCGGTCTTTTTACGTGCTATTTTCAGTGCAGCTTCTACCGCATTGGTACCAGTCGGACCAGTAAACATCACAATGTAATCAAGGTCTCGTGGTTTGAGGATATTTTCATTAAAACTCTCTAAAAACTCACCCTTGGCACGAGTATGTAAATCAAGACCTTGAGTAATACCGTCACGTTGAATGTAATCAATCAGTTTTTCTTTGAAAACAGGATGGTTGTGACCATAGTTCAGCGAACCTGCACCCGCTAGAAAATCAATATATTCATTACCATCTTCATCATAAATCAACTCGCCAAGGGCTTTGTCAAATAACCGTGGAAAAGCGCGAGCGTATGAACGTACCTCTGATTCAATCTCTTCAAAAATTTTCATTCGATTTTATCTCCTTTGAAAATTGGGTCATTCCTGACCTGTATTTATTATGTATTAGGCTACTGGCTTGAAGGGGCCAACTTTGACGAGCATTTCAGTATCGTGTTGATCCGCAAAATGCTGATGGCGATCAAACATAATACTACTGCTTATTTCGGTATCCAGCTTACGAGCAAGACTTTCAAACAAGGCCCATGAAGCTTTGTTGTCAGGGGTGATGGTTGTTTCGATCCGTTTGATATCGCGATTAGGTTCTCGTGCCAGGATCGCTTTCAGCATTCTCCCGGCTAGCCCCTGACCACGTGCTTTTTCGCCGACAGCAACCTGCCATACAAATAATGTTTCAGGACGCAGAGGAATGCGATAACCGGAGATAAATCCCACCACTTCATTATCGAGAACGGCCGCAACGGCGGTTTCTGCGAAATGGCTGCTTTGCAATAAATTGCAATACATTGAATTCGTATCCAATGGTGGGCATTCAGAAATAAGTTTGTGCACGGCTGCACCGAGATCGGCCGTGGGTTGCAACAACTCAATGGGTAATGGCGCAGTCTTTACTTGGCTCATATTTATAATCAACTCTAATGTTTATTGCACTAAGCATTTAGTGACTAACTAAAAATAGAAATCCTTACCTGCAATTTCATTATTCAATTTAATCATGCATTTATGACTTGCAGATGACAGAATCTAAATATATAGTACACTAAACAAATTAAAAGTCCAGACCACTTTATCATCTGCAATTTAGTTTGTTATCTTTCAAAAGATCCGTTGTAAAGTCAGGCTGAAAAGCCGTTAAGGTAGGAAATACTGTCTACCCAAGTTGAACAATTTATTTAAAAACGTGGGAAAATATGTTGAATTCAATTCAAATTAATACCGAAACTATTGACGCACTTGGTCTAAATAAAGAGCAAAGGGAACACCTGTTGAATCATATTGAAGAAGTGCTTATCGCTCTGCGTCGGGTCATTCGGGCTACCGATTTACATTCCAAGTATTTAGCAAAGACAACCGGCCTGACAGCACCGCAGATCCTCTTATTGCAAACATTACGTGATAAGGGGCAGGTGACGATTGGCGAGCTGGCTCAGGAAATGAGTTTAAGTCAGGCGACAGTGACTACAATTCTGGATCGACTGGAAAAACGTGGGTTGGTTTATCGTCAACGTTCTAAAACTGACAAACGTAAAGTTCACGCATATTTAACCGAAACAGCTACCGAAACGCTGAAGAGTGCCCCCATTCCTCTTCAGGATCGTTTTACCCGTGAATTCAGTAAATTGGATGAATGGGAACAAGCAATGATTATGTCCGCATTGAAGCGTGTCGCACAAATGATGGATGCGCAGCATATTGATGCATCACCGGTTTTGGATATTGGATTATTGGACCGTTATGAAGATGAACAGGATGTTGTGAAAATGCCTGGCAAGCAACGTTAATTATTATGCAGGTTTTCGTCTCTTCCCAAGAGTCTTTCAATTTCACCTGCGGGCAGGGGTTTACTGTAATAGTAACCTTGTAACTCCTTACATCCCATGCTGGTGAGTATATTGACCTGCTCAACACTTTCAACCCCTTCAGCAATGGTTCTCAATCCCAGATTCTCTGCTAATTGCACAATGGTTCGGGCAATAGCCGCATCTTTTGGATTATCGACAATTTCATCGACAAAACTTTTATCAATTTTAAGCGTATTGATTGGAAAGTTTTTTAAATAACTCAGCGAAGAATAACCCGTGCCAAAATCGTCAATGGCCAAGCCGACGCCCATTTCTTTTAATGCCTGCAATAATGGAATGGTCTCCATTACGTCTTTGAGCATTGCTGTTTCAGTAATTTCCAACTCTAATGATGCTGCGGGCAAACCAGAATTTTTAAGACTCTGTCCCACATGCTCCAATAATAACTGCTGATTAAATTGCATGGCAGATAAATTCACCGAAACACGCCATTGTTGGGCAAATTTCTGTTGCCATTGTCTGACTTGCAGACAGGAATGACTCAATACCCACTCGCCGATAGCTACAATTAATCCGGTCTTTTCAGCCACATCTATAAAGGTTAGTGGCCCCAGCAATCCTTTTTCCGGATGCAGCCAGCGTAATAATGCTTCAAACCCAATAATTTTCTGTGTTTCTACATCAATTTGCGGCTGATAAAATAACAGAAACTCATTACGTTCCAAGGCTTGTCGAAGATCCTGCTCAGTTTGCAAACGCTCATAGAGATAATCATTCATCTCAGCAGAAAAAAACTGATAATTATTACGCCCCAACTCCTTGGCATGATTCATCGCCACATCGGCATGCTGCATCAGACTTTGAACGTTATCTCCATCACCAGGAAAAATAGCAATTCCAATACTCACCGTACTGAAGACATGATGGGTTTTGATATCAAAAGACTTTTCAAATTTAGCCACAATACGTTGAGCGATATTGGCCAGCACGTCCACGTTATCAATATCAGTCAGCATGACTGTAAATTCATCACCGGCAAACCGGGCAACGCAATCATCCTTGTCTTTGCTTATGGCAATCAAATCGGCATCGCGCAAGCAGTCTTTGATTCTTGCTGCCGCTTCACACAACAAGGCATCTCCGACCTGGTGACCATAGGTATCATTAATGTGTTTAAAGTGATCTAAATCAATAAACATCAACGTTAATGATTGATTTTTATGTCGGGCTCGGGCTATTGCCGTTTCAAGCTGTTCAATAAACAACCGCCGATTGGGTAAATCTGTCAGCGTGTCGTAATAAGTGTAATAAGCTATTTCCTGTTCAGATTGTTTCAAAGAAGTGATGTCTTGTAAGGTGCCTACAATCTTCCATCCATCATAGTCTTCGTTAATTTCCGTTCGTTCATGAAGATAAAACAACTTTCCACTATTCGACTGAATACGATATTCAATTTCATAAGGATGTTTTTGCTGAATAGCTCTACGCAATGCCTGCTTATATAAGGGACGATCATCAACGAAGATATGCCGAAACACTTGTTTGAATGAAATGCCCTGTGAAACGTTTTGAATACCCAGTAAATGATATAAGTCAGCGCTGCACTGAATTTTGTTCTGCTTAAAATCCCATTCCCAATAGATTAGGTGCGCAATAGCTTGTGCTTTGGCAAGTTTAGAACGACTTTTGCTCAACTCAAGTAAGGTATGGTTCGCTTTTAAAATGTAACGAACCCGGTGTGCAAATAACGGCCATTTAAACGGTTTGGTAATAAAGTCTGTGGCACCTGCCTCAAATGCTTTCTCAATATCTTCAGCTCTGTCATGCACTGTCACCATCATAATGGCTGCATGTTGTCCCTTTGGAAGTAGACGTAACTGACGGCAGCAACTGAAGCCATCCATGCCTGGCATAGATACATCTAGAATCGTAATGTCCGGTAAACACTCAGCAAAAAGCGTTAATGCCTGTTCACCATTTTCAGCTTCAATAATAGATAAAGTCGGATCCTGGAGTGATTGCTTCATCAATAAGCGCGTGACTGGATCGTCATCGACGATAAGCACGGTATAGAAGGATTGACTATCCATGTTGCCGTATACCTGAATTTCTAAGCATAGAAATACTGATATAAGAATGTCCGAATAGATCGGCAGCAGTTTATATCAGCAATAATAACTGAATAGATAAACTACCATAACAGCGCATGCTTTAACCTGCGCTAGCGCACATTTCTGAAATGCATTTTAAGGCGCAGGATTAGGAGTCGTTTTATGGATATCCTCAATAGCGCTAACAACTTCATCACTAAGAATTAATTGTTCACTGGCAACGTTGGTTTGTAATTGCTGCATTGTGGTCGCCCCAATGATAGTAGACGCCACAAACGGCCGGCTATTCACATAAGCTAAGGCCATTTGCGCAGGATCTAATCGATGTTGTTTTGCTAAATCAACATAGGCCTGAGTAGCCTTAACAGCTTGTGAATTACTATAACGGGCATAATGCGGCCATAAACTCATTCTAGCCGTAGCAGGTGCATCATTTTGTAAATACTTACCCGTCAGAACGCCAAAGCCCAGCGGTGAATATGCCAATAATGGCACGTTTTCACGATAGCTGATTTCAGCACAGCCAATTTCAAAAGTACGATTGAGTAGACTGTAAGGATTTTGAACTGACGCTATCACAGGGAGATTCATCGCCTTGGCCACAGAAATAAACTGCATCAGCCCCCAAGGTGTTTCATTCGATAGCCCGATATAACGAATTTTGCCGGCTTTAACCTGCTTTTCAAGTGCTTGCAGTGTTTCGATAACAGGTGTCATTGCGGCTTCGGCGGGATCCGGTTGATAGCCCAACTTGCCAAAATAATTGGTTTGGCGTTCAGGCCAGTGTAACTGATATAAATCCAGATAATCGGTTTGCAAACGTTGCAAGCTGTTATTGAGTGCTTCGCTGATATTTTTGTCGTCAAACCGTGATTTTCCCTGGCGAATATGACCTACCCAGTCCGCACCGGGTCCAGCGATTTTACTTGCAAGAACCAAATCTTCGCGTCGGCCGCGTTGTGCTATCCAATTTCCAATAATGGATTCGGTTGCACCATATGTTTCTGCTTTAGGTGGTATGGCATACAACTCCGCTGTATCAATGAAATTAATACCTTGAGCAATAGCATAATCCAGCTGCTCGAATGCTTCTTGTTGAGAGTTTTGTTCCCCATAGGTCATCGTGCCCAGACAAATCTGGCTGACAGTTAAATCGCTATTACCAAGGGTATTAAATTGCATAGAAGTATCCTGTTTTTTCAAACGGCAGAAACAAAACAACGCCCATTAAGAGCGTTGTGATGAGTTGAAAGTTGCTAATGGTCGGGACAGAAGGATTTGAACCTTCGACCCCTTGCACCCCATGCAAGTGCGCTACCAGGCTGCGCCATGCCCCGACAAGCAACAAAACAGTGAAATTATAACGTATTAAGCCAGAATCGTGCGGATTTGTTCCAGCTCTTTCAACATTTCATTAATCAGTTGTTTGCGGTTTTCATTATTATGCGTGGCTTCAGGTTTATGTTCTGTTTCCAGTTGCTGGCGCGCACCACCAATAGTAAACCCTTGTTCATAAAGCAGTCCACGAATTTCACGGATCAGCACCACATCATGGCGTTGGTAGTAACGACGATTACCTCGACGTTTAACCGGTTTTAACTGCGTAAACTCTTGCTCCCAGTAACGTAAAACATGAGGTTTAACGCCACATAATTCACTGACTTCACCAATAGTAAAGTAGCGCTTACCAGGAATTGCTGGTAGTTCGTTGTTATTACTCGCCTCTAGCATAACTGTCCACCCTTGCTTTCAATTTTTGGCCAGGACGGAAAGTAACAACACGACGGGCAGTAATTGGAATTTCTTCACCCGTTTTTGGGTTACGGCCAGGCCGTTCATTTTTGTCGCGCAGTTCAAAATTACCAAATCCTGAAAGTTTCACCTGATCACCTTCCTCAAGTGCTCCACGGATTTCTTCAAAGAACATTTCAACCAGTTCTTTTGCTTCTCGTTTATTGAATCCCAACTCTTCGTATAGTTGTTCCGTCATATCGGCTTTAGTAAGTGCCATTCTTTACCTCTATATTCTTATTATTGAACCGACATTAGGTTCTGACCATCGCACCCAAGTCATTTTGCAACTTCCGGGTGATTTGTAACATTAATGCATCGACTTCATCATCGGTCATGGTTCGCTCACCATGTTGAAGATGGAAGGCAACCGCAATACTCTTCTTACCAAGCTCGACACCATCTCCAGAATAAACGTCAAACAATTGAATTGCTTTAAGAATATCAGACTCAATGCCTTTCAGGCAATGCTCTATTTCAAAGGCAACAACGGAATTGTCGACGACTAATGCAAGATCCCTGCGAATAGCTGGATAACGAGACAAAGTGCTAAATTTTGGCACATCGGATTGCAGACAAACCGTCAATGCCAATTCAAAAACATAGGCTTTGCCAGTAAAGCCTAATGGTTTATTCAATTTTGGATGTAAAGCACCGATCCATCCAACAGCTTTATTATCCTGATAAATACGTGCTGACTGTCCAGGGTGTAATGCAGGATGGGATTCAGCACGAAATTCTACTTTGCCATTTCCCAGAGCTAATAGCGCTTCTACATCAGCTTTCACATCAAAAAAATCAACCTTACGATTTTTTTCTGCCCATTGCTCCGATTTTAAGTCACCGTAAATCAGCCCACCAATACACTGATGTTGATCAATATTGGCGAGTTCACCACGAAACACGCGTCCGACCTCAAACAAGCGAACACGATCATGCTGACGATTCAGGTTATAGACCATTGCCTGCACCAGTCCCGGCCACAGAGAATGCCGCATATCCGACAAATCCGCAGAAATTGGATTGGCTAATTTAATCGGTTCGATATCACTGTCAGCAAAGTGCTGCTGCACTGTCGGATCAACAAAGCTGTAGGTGATTGCCTCAAAATAACCGCGATCAACTAACAGATTTTGTAAACGTTCTGTTGCCAGCCGTTTTTCAGATATCGTGCCGGGTAAAACACTGATTTCCGGACGAGTCTGAGGCAAGCGATCATAACCGTACAAACGGCCCAACTCTTCGATCAGATCCACTTCGATATTAATATCAAATCGGAAGCTGGGCACCATCACCAACCATCCATCTCTAATCGCAGTAACTTCCAGACCCAACCGTGTCAGCTGCTCTTCTACTTCTGCAGCCTCAAGTTCAATACCCAATACTCGCTTAATACGATTTGCACGTAACAGGATTTGCGGCGTTTCAGGTAATGCATCTTTGTCATTGACCACTGTTAACGGGCCTGCCTGACCACCGGCAATTTCCAGAATCAAGCTGGTAGCACGATGCATGGCTTGTTCAGCTAGCTGAGGATCCACCCCACGTTCAAACCGGTGTGAAGAATCGGTATGCAACCCATAACTTCTGGCTTGACCAGCGATGGCATCCGGGGCGAAAAAAGCCGCTTCCAGGAACAAAGAGGTTGTCTGTGCAGTGACAGCGGAAGCTTCTCCTCCCATCACACCAGCCAAAGCTAATGGACCCGAAGCATCTGCAATAATCAGCGTCTGTTCAGCAATTTCTACTTCTTGCCCATCTAGCAATGTCAGTTTTTCACCGGGTTTAGCAAAACGCACGGTAATGAATTGTTGTAATTTCTGCAGATCAAAAGCATGCATCGGCTGGCCCAGTTCGAGCATCACATAGTTGGTGATATCGACTACGGCGCCCAGGCTACGCAAACCACTTCGGCGTAGTTTTTCTTGCATCCATAAGGGGGTTTTTGCTGCAGGATTAATATTCTCAATGACCCGGCCAATATAATTTGCGCAGGCTTGGTTGGCTTCGACTGATACCGGGAAGCGTGTTTCAACGGCCGGAGCGACTTCATTAATTTTCACGGGTGTTAAATTTGTACGACTCACCACACCAAGTTCACGTGCGATACCAGCAACGCCAAGGCAGTCACTGCGATTAGGGGTTAAATCTACTTCAATGGTGAAATCATTTAACGACAAATAGTCACGAATATCTTTACCCACAGGCGCATCTTCAGGTAATTCCAGTAATCCTTCAGAGGATTCCGCCAAACCTAATTCTTTGGCAGAACATAACATCCCGAATGACGGCTCACCGCGCAGTTTGGCTTTTTTGATTTTGAAATCGCCAAGTAATACCGCGCCTACTACGGCAACCGGAATTTTTAAACCTTCACGAACATTGCTGGCACCACAGACAATATGCAATAACGCATCGCCGGCGACATCTACCTCACAAACCCGTAATTTATCGGCATCCGGATGGGGAACGACTGATTTAACCTGTCCGACCAACACACCGGAAAAGTCACCAGCAACCGGAGATACCGAATCAACTTCCAAACCCGCTTGCGTCAGTTTTTCGGCAATCACCTGTACATCGAAATCAGGATTTACCCATTCACGTAGCCAATTTTCGCTTAATTTCATGGCGAACTTCCTATCCTATTTGAACTGACGCAGGAAGCGCAGATCGTTCTCAAAAAATAATCGCAGATCATTCACGCCATAACGCAGCATCGCCAGGCGCTCAACACCCATACCAAAGGCCAGACCCAGATATTTTTCACTATCAATATTGACGTGTTCGAATACTTTCGGATGCACCATGCCACAGCCTAATACTTCCAACCAACCGGTATGACTGCAGACGCGACAGCCTTCACCACCACAGATAACACACTCAATATCGGCTTCTGCCGAAGGTTCGGTAAAAGGAAAATAGGAAGGACGAAACCGAACATTCAGCGGCTTTTCAAAGAACGCCTGAAGGAAGTCTGCCAAAATGCCTTTCAAATCAGTAAAGCTGACATTCTCATCCACCATCAAACCTTCAACCTGATGGAACATCGGTGTATGGGTTAAATCAGAATCACATCGATATACACGACCCGGGGCGATAATACGTAAAGGTGGTTGCTGCTCTTCCATCACCCGAATCTGAACTGGTGAGGTATGAGTACGCAACAACATTTCAGCATTAAAATAAAAAGTATCGTGCATGGCTCGCGCAGGATGACTTTCAGGAATGTTCAATGCTGTGAAATTATGATCACCATCTTCGATTTCTGGACCTTCGGCAATTTGAAAGCCGATTTGACGAAAATATTGTTCAATGCGTTGTAAAGTTCGAGTTACCGGATGAAGTCCGCCAACTTCAGCATTACGACCTGGTAGAGTCACATCTACTGTTTCTGCTGCGAGTGCTGCCTGCATTGCCTGTTCAGCCAGAACTTTTGTACGTGCTTCGGTGAGACCCGCAACTTCCTGCTTGGCCAGATTGACTTCTTTACCAATTAAAGGCCGTTCCTCAACACTCAGATTACCCAATTCTTTTACATAGCCGGTAATCAAGCCTTTTTTGCCTAAATACTCAACTCGAACATTGTCCAGTGTTTTAGCATCGGTCGCGTTTTCAATCGCGGTCTTCGCTGCCTCAACAATCTCTTTTAATGCCAGTAACTGCGATGACAGTTCAGCCATATTTCCTCCACCTGAGGATCAATCAGAAATAAAAAAGGGCCGTCATCAACGGCCCTTTCCTGTGCAACTAACAATATGATTCGCGCTTAAACGAACCGAGTGATTAGTTAGCCAAAGCCGCCTTTGCTTTTGCAGCAATAGCAGCAAACGCAGCAGAATCGTGATAAGCAATATCTGCCAATACTTTACGATCGATTTCGATAGATGATTTTTTCAGACCATCAATCAACCGGCTGTAAGACATTCCACATTCACGGGCTGCAGCATTGATACGCGCGATCCACAAAGTACGGAATACACGTTTTTTCTGACGACGATCACGGTATGCATATTGACCGGCTTTAGTAACTGCCTGGACAGCTACACGATAAACATTCTTGCGACGGCCATAATAACCTTTGGCCTGCGCGATAACTTTTTTATGACGGGCGCGGGCTGTTACACCACGTTTTACTCTAGGCATCGGAATACTCCTTAATTATAGAAGAGGCAGTAATTTGCGGACTGACAAATGATCTGCTTTACAGATTGTCAGCGTGGAACGCAGTTGGCGTTTCCGCTTAGTGCTTTTCTTGGTCAGGATGTGACTGGTAAACGCTTGAGCACGTTTAAATTTTCCGCTACCGGTACGTTTGAAACGCTTGGCCGCACCGCTATGATTTTTCAATTTTGGCATTTGGAACTCCGCATTGTTAATTAATAGTTATTTTTTATTACTTGGTGCCAAAACCATAATCATTTGCCGGCCCTCTTTCTTCGGATGTTGCTCAATAACCGACAGTTCTTTCAGATCATCGGCTACTCGTTCGAGCAGTTTCAATCCTAGGTCCTGATGGGCCATCTCACGTCCACGAAAGCGGAGGCTGACTTTGGCTTTGTTACCTTCTTCGAGGAAACGTGTCAGGTTGCGTAGTTTTACCTGATAGTCACCCTCTTCCGTCCCTGGTCGGAATTTTATTTCCTTTACCTGTATCTGTTTTTGCTTTTTCTTCGCAATGGCCTTTTGTTTATTAGCCTCAAACACATACTTGCCGTAATCCATAATACGGCAGACTGGTGGTTCTGCCTGAGGGGCAATCTCCACCAAATCGAGCTCGGCTTCTTCAGCTAACTCCAAGGCTCTCGCCAATGAGATAACGCCTAGTTGTTCACCGTTTGCATCGGTTACACGAATTTCTTTGGCTGTGATTTCAGAATTCAGCCTTTTTTGATCTGTAGCGATGTTTTTAATCCTCTAAAATAATTCGACCGCGGCCAGCAACGTCTTCTTGAAGCATTGAAACGAAGCTTTCAAGCGACATAGCGCCTAAATCTTCGCCTTTGCGAGTACGTACTGCCACGGCATTTTCTTGTGCTTCGCGATCCCCAACAACGATCAGATAAGGTACGCGCCGCAATGTGTGCTCGCGTATTTTAAAGCCAATCTTTTCATTTCTCAAGTCCGTATCGGCTCTAAATCCCTGATTTTTCAATTGTTGGGCAATTTGTTGAACATATTCTGACTGTTTATCGGTAATTCCCATGACCATAACCTGACGTGGTGCAAGCCATGCCGGAAACGCGCCAGCATATTCTTCGATGAGTATACCGATAAAACGTTCGAGTGATCCAAGAATCGCACGATGCAGCATGACCGGTACCTGTTTGGAACCATCATCCGCCACATAAGTTGCATCCAAACGACCCGGCATGGAGAAATCGACCTGAATTGTGCCGCATTGCCAAACGCGTCCAAGACAATCTTTAAGAGAGAACTCAATCTTCGGTCCGTAGAACGCACCCTCGCCAGGTTGCAACTCCCAAGCCAGATCTTTGGCATTTAATGCCTGTTCCAGCGCATGTTCCGCTTTATCCCAAACCGCGTCACTTCCCACACGATTTTCCGGCCGAGTTGAAAGCTTGATAATAATTTCGTTAAAGCCAAAATCGGCATAAACGTTAAACAGCAAATCAATAAAGGTAGAAACTTCGGTCTGAATCTGGTCTTCTGTACAGAAAATATGCGCATCATCCTGAGTGAATCCACGCAGACGCATCAAGCCATGTAAAGTGCCCGAAGGTTCATTACGATGGCAGGAACCAAATTCCGCCATGCGTAACGGTAAATCACGGTAGCTTTTCAGACCCTGATTAAATATCTGGATATGGCATGGGCAATTCATCGGTTTGACCGCATAATCGCGATTTTCAGAGTGAGTGCTGAAAATCATGTCGCCAAATTTGTCCCAGTGACCGGATTTCTCCCACAGACTACGATCCACAACTTGTGGAGTACGTACTTCCTGATATCCGTTGTTGGCCAACACATCGCGAATATATTTTTCTACTTCACGATAAATCCGCCAGCCATTGTCATGCCAGAAGATCATGCCGGCCGCTTCATCCTGCAGATGGAACAGATCCAGACTTTTCGCCAGTTTACGGTGATCGCGTTTTTCAGCTTCTTCCAGACGATGTAAATAGGCTTTCAGATCTTTTTTATCAGACCAGGCAGTGCCATAAATACGCTGCAGCATTTCATTTTCGGATTTACCACGCCAATAAGCACCGGCCAGTTTCATCAGTTTGAATGCTTTAAGTTTTCCGGTATTCGGTACGTGCGGACCACGGCATAAATCCATAAACTCGCCCTGACGATAGACGGACAGTATTTCGTCCTTGGGGATATCTTCGATGATCTGAGCTTTATATTCTTCACCCATTTCACGAAAGATCTGCACTGCTGCATCACGGGTGACTTCTTCACGCACCACTTGCAGATCCTGTTTAACCAGCTCTTCCATGCGTTTCTCGATCTTTTCCAAATCTTCCGGCGTAAAACCTTTTGGATAAGAAAAGTCGTAATAAAAGCCATCATCAATGACTGGGCCGATAGTGACCTGAGCATCAGGATAAAGTTGTTTTACCGCTTGAGCCAACAGATGTGAAGTCGAGTGTCGGATGATATCAAGCCCTTCTTCATCACGTTCGGTAATGATGGCAAGTTCGGCATCATCTTCAATAACGTAATTGGTATCGACCAGTTTGCCATTCACTTTACCTGCCAGTGCTGCGCGGGCTAAACCGGCACCGATATCGGCGGCGACATCATGAATTGAAACAGGGTGGTCGAACTGGCGTTGGCTGCCATCAGGAAGGGTAATTGAAATCATACTATATCCTTGGTTGTGGCCAATACGAGAGGCCTTAAAAACCAAAAAGCACCTGCAAGAGGTGCTTGATGTATATATCTGGTAGGCACGATTGGATTCGAACCAACGACCCCCACCATGTCAAGGTGGTGCTCTAACCAACTGAGCTACGTGCCTACTGTGAAGCGCGAAATTATACGCAGTCAGGCATTTTTTGCAAGCGCTTTATGCCGCCTCGTGACATGGTATTTATTGAGCATCAATATCGTCTTCAGCAGAGATATCCATTTAAAGTGTCACTGGGCCTAACGCCATCTTTTTCACCTTTTCCAGCTCATCGCGTAAATTGGCGGCTTCTTCGAACTCCAGGTTCTGTGCATGTTTGTACATCGCACTTTCAATCTGCTGAATGCGTTTAGCTAACTGCTGAGGAGATAACGCTGCATATTTGGCATATTCTTCAGCCACTTCGGCAAAACGCAGATTTTCCTCTTTTTTGCTCTTAGAGTCATCCATCCCACCCCGAATTGATTTGATAATGCCTTTTGGCGTAATGCCATGTTCGACGTTATGAGCGATCTGCTTTTCTCGTCGACGGTCAGTTTCATCAATCGCCCGACGCATTGAGCCGGTAATCTGGTCGGCATATAAGATCGCTTTACCATTGAGGTTACGGGCCGCACGCCCGATGGTTTGGATTAATGAACGGTCACTGCGCAGAAAGCCCTCTTTATCCGCGTCAAGAATGGCGACTAATGATACTTCAGGAATATCCAAACCTTCACGCAGCAAGTTGATACCTATTAATACATCAAATTCGCCCAAACGCAGATCACGTAATATTTCCATCCGCTCAACGGTATCGATATCCGAGTGCAGGTAACGCACTTTGACATTGTGTTCACGTAAATAATCAGTGAGATCTTCGGACATGCGTTTGGTCAATGTGGTGACCAGAACCCGTTCGTTGACGGCTGTTCTTTTATGAATCTCAGACAGTAAGTCATCGACCTGTGTGCCAACTGGACGAATTTCCACTTCGGGATCAATCAGTCCCGTAGGTCGCACCACCTGTTCGACAATATTGCCTGCATGTTCAGCTTCGTATTTACCCGGTGTGGCAGAAACAAAAATAGTCTGTGGTGCCAGCTTTTCCCATTCATCAAACATCAATGGCCGGTTATCCAACGCGGATGGTAACCGGAAACCATAATTCACCAGTGTTTCTTTACGTGACCGATCACCTTTATACATCGCGCCAATCTGCGGAATCATCACGTGGCTTTCGTCAATAATCAGAATGGCATCATCCGGCAAATAATCAAATAATGTCGGTGGAGCTTCGCCAGCCTGACGGGTGGATAAATGTCGCGAATAGTTTTCGATACCGTTGCAGTAGCCAAGCTCTAACAACATTTCAATATCAAAACGGGTTCGCTGCTCCAAACGCTGTGCTTCTACCAGTTTATTTTGTTCATTTAATTCTGCCAGTCGCTCACGCAATTCATCCTTAATCGAATCGACGGCTCCTAATATGGTCTCGCGTGGTGTGGCATAGTGAGTTTTAGGATAGATGGTAATGCGATTCATGCGTTGCAGCACTTCACCTGTCAATGGATCGAAATAACTGATTTGCTCAACTTCGTCATCAAACAGTTCAATTCTGACTGCATCACGCTCGGATTCTGCCGGGAAAATATCAATCACCTCGCCGCGCACCCGATAGGTACCACGAGACAGTTCTATATCATTCCGTGAATACTGCAATTCAGCTAAACGACGCAGAATTTCTCGCTGATTAATGACATCGCCCTGCACCAGATGTAACACCATCGCCAGATAGGCATCTTTCTCGCCCAAACCGTAGATACACGACACACTGGAAACGATAATCGCATCACGCCGCTCAAGCATGGCTTTCGTCGCCGACAAACGCATCTGTTCAATCTGCTCGTTAACCGATGCATCCTTATCTATAAAGGTATCGGATGAGGGTACGTACGCTTCTGGCTGATAATAATCATAGTAGGAAACAAAATATTCCACCGCATTATTCGGAAAGAACTCTTTCATCTCACTATAAAGCTGCGCAGCCAGGGTTTTATTGGGTGCTAAGACCATGACCGGACGCTGCACAGCTTGCGCAACATTGGCAATAGTGAAGGTTTTTCCCGAGCCAGTAACGCCTAACAGGGTCTGCCACATCTCACCGTTGTTTAATCCCTCAACCAGCGATGCAATCGCGGTTGGTTGATCCCCTGCCGGTTCAAACTCACTCACTAACTCAAATTGTTTTTTCATACTCTTTAGCAATGTCCGTGTTTATCGTATATTACGGTTTTCTAATCACTTATCGTTTCTCGAAGGACAGATTTTGACTATCAAACTCTCACAGCGCGTACAAAGCATCAAACCCTCGCCTACTTTAGCCATTACCGCACGCGCCGCGGCCTTGAGAGCCGAAGGTAAAGATATAATTGGTCTTGGTGCCGGTGAACCGGATTTCGATACGCCGGATCATATCAAGCAAGCAGCAGTCGAAGCGCTTAATAAAGGCCAAACCAAATATACCGCGGTTGATGGTACAGCTGAATTGAAAAATGCCATCATTAAAAAGTTTTCTCGCGATAACGGTTTAACATATGAAGCCAACCAAATTCTGGTTTCATGTGGTGGTAAACAAAGCTTCTTCAATCTGGCACAGGCTTTATTAGAGTCTGGCGATGAAGTTATTATCCCGGCACCTTACTGGGTATCTTATCCTGATATGGTATTACTCGCTGATGCCAAACCGGTCATCATCATTGGCGACCGCGATCAGCGTTATAAAATCACTCCACGACAACTGGAAGATGCGATTACCGACAAAACCCGTTTATTTGTCATTAACAGCCCTTCCAACCCGACAGGCATGACCTACACCAAAGCTGAACTTGAAGCATTGGGTGAAGTTTTGCGTAAGTACCCCGATATTCTTATCGCCACCGATGACATGTACGAACATATATATTGGGCCGATGAACCATTTTACAATATCGTCATGGCCTGTCCGGATCTGTATGACCGCACCATCGTCATGAATGGCGTGTCAAAAGCCTATTCCATGACTGGCTGGCGTATCGGTTATGCCGGTGGTCCTGCTCAACTGATCGGCGCGATGAAAAAAATCCAATCGCAAAGCACGTCCAACCCGACGTCGATTTCACAAGCTGCTTCTGTTGAAGCCTTGAATGGTGATCAAGGTTGCGTACAAACCATGCTGGTTGCGTTCAAAAAACGCCATGATTTCGTAGTTGAAGCATTAAACAAGATGTCAGGAATTACCGCTTTGGAAACAGACGGAACATTTTATGTGTTTCCGGACATCACTGGTGTCTTAGCAAATAAACCAGATCTCAACGATGATATGGATTTCGCCGAAGCCTTACTGGTTGAAAAAGGCGTTGCGGTAGTGCCTGGTACAGCATTCGGTCTGAAAAACCATATCCGTTTATCAATTGCTACCAGCGAAAACAACTTACAAAATGCTTTACAACGTATTGCTGAATTTATTGAACAATAAACTATTTTAGCGACGTCTGTAGTGCTTTGAATAACGGCCGGTTCTGCCGGCTGTTATTCAAATTCTGTTTTTGATCCCCCACTATTCAGCAGTAGCCCTTGTACAGAACTTGCTGAACATTCTGATCCACCACATTCGCCCGGTCTGAACCCAGGGAATGTTTATATACTTCACCGGATTTCCTCTTAACCTCGCCTTTTACAGAATGTAATGAATGGCCATTTCACCCATGTTGCCCGATAAATGTAAAGCATCCGGATTTTCATCCAGCTCATGATGAAAGTACGCTGGGGTCGATATAACCACGATACTAAACAATTAATAATTGAAAATAAATATCCTAAATAGGAGCTCTAACGGCAGAGCTTACCGGAATAATACATTTCATATTATCGCTGCTGAACGTGAAAAATGTAATTTTTGCTTAAATTAAACCGGCTAAAAAATATTACAATCAATAACATATAAAGCGGCTCATTTAGAGGCTCAAAAAAATTAGCACTAATCCTTGACCCTCAGGGCTCAAATCACTATCATAGCCATCTTTCTGTTCCCCGATAGCTCAGTTGGTAGAGCAAATGACTGTTAATCATTGGGTCGCTGGTTCGAGTCCAGCTCGGGGAGCCAATGATTTAAAGAACCTCAGCAAGTATCACTTCTGAGGTTTTTTTATGCCTGAAATTTGCCTGTCACAGGCATTATCGTAATAACATGAAACTGTTGTCCTAATCTTCAATCACAGGCTGCAGCAATATCTAAAATCATAATAACCTTTTACCCTTATAAATACCGTTTCGAAGAATATCAGCTACTCAGCTGTTACAAATACCAAAGTTTTAACACCTTGCAGATCACGGCAACATTTATTTTTTCCCAAAGCTTATTGAAAACACTGCTCGTAACGTTAACTAGGCGTTTCGTACTAACGCAGAGCAGCTGTTTATATAAAAGTCTTGCATTTCAATCATTAACTTTGAATTCAGCTCTTTTATTACCTACTTAAACACCTCTGAAAATCGCGCTTACTAATAAAAATCCAACTTTTAAGCCCTTGTCATAAATCTTTAACAAACGGCGGATAGGCTTAGTGACTTGTAAACCACTTGCTCTATTTTTATCACTAGTCAGGAGTTTTTATGAAACTATTTGCGAAGCGCGCAAAGTCAGTTTTTGTCATAGGCGCACTTATTGGTGCCATGAGTTCAACCGCTGCGTATGCTGATCTTAAATTAAATGGTTCAGGTGCCAGCTTCCCAGCCCCTCTTTATAACAAGTGGTTTAAAGACTACAGCAAACAAACTGATGGCGTGCGTATCGACTATCAATCAAAAGGTAGTGGCGCAGGTATCCAGGATTTCATCAATGAAACTGTCGATTTTGCTGCCAGTGACGCGGCAATGAGTGACAGTGAATTGGAACAAGTTAAAAAAGGCACGATTTTACTGCCAATGACCGCTGGGGGTTCTACCCCGATTTTGCGGACACTTCAAAGAAGCCTGATAATGGGCAAAAGGAGTGTTTATGTCGAAGAGAAGAAAGTACAGTACTGAGTTCAAA
>NZ_JAJAEO010000123.1 GCF_020447225.1 Methylophaga pinxianii
TATAGCGGTAGTACCGCAAGTATCTGTCAGCCATCATGCTCAAAGACAGAGTCATAAGCAGTTAAAATATCTACGTTGGCACCTCATTAGCATGTTGCTTTTCTTTAGTAAACATCGGGGTGACTTCCCGCCGACCTCAAAATAAAAATCACAAACTAAGCATTTACCTTTCTCATTAAGTGGAAACAAGGAACAAATATGGTGACTGACAGCACTCTTCAATGTTTTAAAGCCTACGACATAAGAGGCAAATTGGGGGATGAGCTTAACCCAGATGTCGCTTATCGAATTGGACATGCTTATGCCAAACATCTCAAGGCAAAAAAAGTTGTTGTTGGCGGTGATATCAGACATACCAGTGAACCATTAAAACTGGCTTTGGCTCAAGGATTGATGAATGCCGGGGCAGAGGTAGTGGATATCGGCATGGTGGGGACAGAAGAGATTTATTTCGCTTCATTTTATCTGGATGTTGATGGTGGGATAGAGGTAACGGCCAGTCATAATCCCATGGACTACAATGGTATGAAGCTAATAGGTCGTGGTGCTTTACCTATCAGCGGTGACAGTGGTTTGAACGATATTCGGGAATTGGCTGAGCACACGCAATCCCCGTTTACTTCGTCCCAACCAGCTGCATCCAACTCGGCAAATATGTCTGAGGCATCTGCTACTGAAAATAATGTTTTCAGTGGCACTGATAATGCTCATAAATACAGTCAGCTGTCTATTCTTGAACCCTATGTTCAACATTTAATGACCTATATCGATTCGAATAATTTCACGCCACTTAAACTGGTAGTGAATGCCGGCAACGGTGCTGCTGGACATGTGATTGATGCGATTGAAGCTCAATTTAAATCAGCTAATGTGCCTGTCGAGTTTATAAAAGTACATCACAAAGCTGATGGCGACTTTCCCAATGGTATCCCCAATCCCTTATTACCCGAAAACCGTGCAGCAACAGCCGATGCTGTCATCGCCAATAAAGCAGATATGGGCATTGCCTGGGATGGGGATTTTGATCGGTGTTTTCTGTTTGATGAAAATGGCCGCTTTATCGAAGGGTATTACATTGTCGGCTTATTGGCTGAAGCGTTTTTGCTCAAATCACCCGGCGAAAAAATCATTCATGATCCACGATTGACTTGGAACACCATCGATCAAGTTGAAGCGGCGGGTGGTAAACCTATCCAATCCAAAACGGGCCATGCCTTTATTAAAGAACGGATGCGTCTGGAAAATGCAGTTTATGGTGGTGAAATGAGTGCCCATCATTATTTCCGGGACTTTGCTTATTGTGATAGCGGCATGATTCCTTGGTTGCTGGTTGCTGAGTTAATCAGCGTAGCAGGTAAGCCTTTATCTGAGCTGGTTAATGAGCGTATGGCGAAATACCCATGCAGTGGTGAAATCAATTATCGGGTAGCAGATGTCAGTGCTGTCCTCGATAAAATTCTGAAACATTTTGCGGTTGAAAGCCCTGTTATTGATAGAACTGACGGCATCAGTCTGGAATTTGAACAATGGCGGTTTAACTTACGCTCATCTAATACCGAACCACTACTGCGTCTGAATGTTGAAACTCGGGCTGATGAAGTATTAATGAAAGCTAAAGTGGCCGAAATAGAACAGATAATCCAGAGCTGATGAGAGTTCTTGTAACTGGTGCGACGGGATTTGTTGGTAAAGCTTTAGTGACCGAATTAGTTGCTGATCATCACCATGTGGTTGCAGCATTACGAAAACAATCCACTGAATTACCGATGGAAGTGGAGCAAAAACTGATTGGTGATTTAAGCCTACTAGGTGGGCCAACTACGATCATTGATACATTTGATAATATTGAAGTCGTTATCCATACAGCAGCACGTGTCCATATCATGAAAGATGATGCGGCTGATCCCTTAGATGAGTTTCGGAAAGTAAACGTAGAGGGCACTGTACAACTTGCTCAGCAGGCGGCCAAGGCCGGAGTGAGACGTTTCATTTTTTTGAGTTCGATTAAAGTAAACGGTGAATCAACAGATAATCGATCGCCTTTTAGGGAGACGGATGAACCTGCACCTGAAGATGCTTATGGTCTATCAAAACTTGAAGCAGAGCAGGCTTTATTTGAGGTAGCGCGGTCGACATCGATGGAGGTTGTGATTATTCGGCCACCCCTTATATATGGTCCAGGTGTTAAAGCCAACTTTGCCAGTATGATGAAAATTATTAAGAAAGGCCTACCGTTGCCCTTTGGTTCTGTTTCTAATCAAAAATCCATATTGGCCATTGATAATCTGAATAATTTTATAAAATGTTGCATGGTACATCCTGCTGCTGCAAATCAGGTTTTTCTGATCGCTGATGGCAAGGACGTATCAACAACGGAACTACTACAAAAAATTGCAAAAGCTTTTCAACGGTCATCAAGACTAATCCCAATGCCCATGTCATTGATGACGGTTTTTGCCAAACTTATAGGTAAGCAAAATATTGCAGATCGTTTGCTGGGAAATCTGCAAGTGGATATCAGTAAAGCACGGCATCTGATAGGTTGGAAGCCTGTCATATCGCTGGAACAACAACTTAACAAAATGGTTGAGTTGGATAGAAACTCAACACAATAATATTAAAACGAGAAATTCATGACCCGATTCATTATCCGCTTATTGGATATTATCTTTTCAATTATGGGATTGTTAATTGGTTTACCAATATTATGTGTTCTACTTATTATCGGTTGGTTTGATACTGGCTCACCTATCTTTCGTCAGCAACGGGTAGGACGTTATCAAAAACCTTTCACTCTGGTGAAATTTCGCACAATGAAAAAAGACACAGCCCATGTTGCCAGTCATCTGGCGAGCGCTTCTTCGATAACGCCCTTTGGCCGCTTTATTCGCCGAACCAAGCTGGATGAATTGCCGCAATTATGGAATGTGCTTAAAGGAGAAATGAGCATTGTAGGGCCGAGACCATGCCTGTTAAATCAGCATGAATTAATCGATGAGCGACATGCACGAGGTGTTTTTGACATTAGACCGGGCATTACCGGACTCGCACAATTGAATAATATTGACATGTCCACTCCTGCACTGTTAGCAAAAACAGATGCGGAAATGATCAAGAAACTCACCATTCTGGATTATCTTCACTACCTTTTTCAGACAGTTATAGGGAAGGGGACTGGTGACCGGGTGCAGTGATACATAAAATAAGTTGTTATGACTTTCCCCACTAATATTTGCTATTATATGAATATATAAATAGGCGTTGAAGTGTTTAGACGCCATCATTAATTAACATCCTTTGTCCTGTATTCGGAGTCACAGATACCCGTAAGGCTTCTGGTGTCAGATAATGATGCTCATGGTCTAAAATTATAAAAGTCACAAAATGCCAGTATTAATTATTTTAAAGGATAGGCCATATACATTCACATGCTTGTCTTCAGCATCAATATTTCTTGTCAATGATTGACTTTCAGTACACTGCGGTTCCTTCCGAGAGCCCAACAACACCTCACAAAATAGCTGTTCTAATGTGCACTTATAATGGAGCAGCGCATTTAGCCGAGCAAAAAGATTCCATTGATGCTCAAGGTTTGAATAATATTGACATTTGGGTATCTGATGATGGCTCATCGGATAACACAATAGAGATCCTTAAAAAGTACCAAGCTTACTGTAATAAGGGCAGGTTCGAAGTTTTACAAGGCCCCCAAAGAGGTTTTTGTAAAAATTTTTTATCACTGGTTTATGACCCCCGTATAGATGCAGATTTTTATGCTTTTTCTGATCAGGATGATGTCTGGGAACCCGACAAACTAACGCGAGCCCTTGGCTTTTTAAAAACGCATTCTGACGAACCGGCACTATATTGTTCCAGAACTACCTTGATTGCCGAGTGCGGTAAATACTTGAATCGAAAGTCCCCCCTGTTCTCCAGACCTCCATCTTTTGCAAATGCATTGGTACAGAATATTGCGGGGGGCAATACTATGGTTCTGAACAAAAAAGCACATGAGCTGTTATGTATGGCAGGTAAGCAGAAGATTGTAAGTCATGATTGGTGGGCCTATCTTCTTGTGACTGGTGCTGGAGGATGTGTCTTTTACGACAAAGTTCCATCGGTAAAATACCGTCAGCATGATCACAATGAAATTGGCGCTAATATGGGCTTCTTAGCGAAATTAAAACGTTTAATTTTTTTAATTAAAGGCAGCTTTTCAGATTGGAATACATTACATATCCAGAGCTTAGGCAGTATAGAGGAATTATTGCATCCCCAAAGCCAGAAAACCTTGATTGAATTTACTCAGGCCAGAAACTCAGGCCTAATAAAACGTTTTATTATATTGAAAAAAAGCAGATTGTACCGCCAAACTCCCGAAGGCAATATAGCATTATGGATGGCTGCAATTTTAAAAAAGATTTAAGAGTACAAATAATGACCATATGTGAAAGGCGACGCCAGCTTAATGAGGTGCGGTTTGAGCAGTAACGAGATATGGATACCTGAAGGCTTTGCACATTTGAGCGATATATTGATTTTTTGTACAAAACGACAGCTTATTACAATAAATAAAGCGAAAGAAGCATTATTTGGAATGAGACTGATATCAACATTGCAACCTTAAGATATATTCTCCACGTTTATAAACTGAAGACTCGGGCTCTCCGATTCTTGAAATTGCAGAGGTTTTTGAGTGAATGACAGCCGATCATTAAAACAGAAAAACGAAACTCTAACCAAAAGAGTGCAAACTCGGTACGGCGAAATGGTTGTGTTTTCAGAAAATGATCTCATCTCCGAATCACTCATACAGTACGGAGAGTGGGCGCAATATGAGTTAGACATTTTTTCAATTTTTATTAATGAAGGGGACACTGTAGTTGATGTTGGAGGCTACATAGGCACACATGCCCGTGCGTTTTCAACTTTTGTTGGTCAGCAAGGAGCGGTATATACGTTTGAGCCTAACGAGACAACATTTTATCTACTGTTGAAAAATGTTGAATACGCAAAAATTGATAATATCAATGCTTTCAACTATGCATTAGGTGACCTTAAATCATCCAATGCTGTCATTATTGATGATGCTAAAAATCATGGTGCTAGTTCAGTAAGTCTTAACTCTGAGGCCGACATCAGCTCTAAATCTGCAGTTGCTATAAAAAAATTAGATGAACATGAAGGTATAAGAAAAGTTGATTTTATCAAAATTGATGTTGAGGGTATGGAGTTAAGCGTTATTAATGGCGCTGAATTATTGATTGAACAATCACGCCCCGTGATTTTTACAGAAGTTAATTCTGTTAATTGTTCTACGCCTATCCTCTCTTGGGCAAAACAAAATGGATATAAAATCTTCGGCTTGTTAACAGAAGCTTATAACCATAAAAATTATAAACAGCACCGTGAAAATATATTTGGTATAGCGAAAGAAACAGGTTTTCTATTACTACCTGATGAACAGATTGAGGGGTATAAGTTTGTTTTAAGAGATCTTCGCTTACCTGTTATTGAAAATAATGACGATATAGTGCTTTTACTTTTGCACAAGCCACAGTACCCATATGAAGTATTGGCCAATAGCACATCAGTTAAAGCTCTTGGATTAGGCTACCAAAGCCAACTATCGCAAAGTTATGAGCATGTTCTTTTTGAGAAAGAAACCGAGAATGCTGAACTGCGAATAGCTTTAGAAACACAGGCTGAAGCATTGAAGGAAAAAGACAAGGTCATCCTTGCAGGAAGACAACTGATCTTTTTGATTCAGGGCTCTTTATCATGGAGACTAACAAAACCGCTCAGAGCCCTAAGAGTGCTACAGAAACATGGAATTTCTGGCTTTAGACAAGCTTTGATAAGTAGAAAATTTGCTAATATACAGTGGCAAATAAAGAAAACTCAGCCCGTTTTCGATAGTGAATACTACCTGAGACATTATCCGGATGTAGCTGAATCTGGGGTTAATCCTATCGAACACTATCTGCGTTTCGGTTGGAAAGAAAACCGTAGACCAAACCCAAGATTTGATAGTAAACACTATTTCAGGACTCATCCAGGTGTTGCAGAAGCAAATATATGTCCTTTACTGCACTGCGCGGTATATGGACAAAAGGAAAAACGACAAAAAAACGGTAAGCAACAATGGCGATTAATTGAGCGAAAACCGATTGATATTACAACAACTAACATTACCATTATACTACCAGTTTATCGTGATGTTGAACTGACAGCCGCGTGTATAGACTCCGCATTACCAGATATTATCGCGTTGGGTGCTAGCTTGATTATAATCAATGACAAGAGTCCAGATGTCGGTATGCAGAGCATGCTTGACGAGAAACAACAAGCGAATCCTCAGACGATCAAGTTGATCAAGAATGTGCAAAATCTCGGATTTGTCGCATCGGTTAACAAGGGGCTCGACTCCTCACCGGATGCTGATGTTGTATTGCTCAATAGTGATGTGATTGTAGGGGAAAAGTGGCTGGAGCGGCTCAGAAACGAGGCATATTCAGCAGAAGGTATCGGGACTGTTACCCCACTATCTAATAACACGACGATCTCAGCATTTCCTAATTTTCTGGAAGAAAATGCTTTGCCGTTTGGTTTCAGCATTGATGAAATCCACCAGTCATTCATGCAGTCGACTTTGCCTAACCTAATCGCTCCTACAGGGATAGGCTTTTGTATGTATATACGCAGAGACTGTATTAATGAAGTGGGTAAGCTTGACGAAGAAACTTTCGGCCGCGGCTATGGTGAAGAAAATGATTTCTGTCAACGCGCTATTAAAAAAGGCTGGCTAAATATTTTGACCCCCAATCTCTATGCTTACCATGAAGGTGGTGTTAGTTTTGGTGCTGATAAGCAGGAATTAATAAATAATGCATTACAAAAGATCGATGCCATTCATCCCAATTACCATACTGATGTCCGATCTTTCATTGAGGTGGACCTGCTAAAACCCGCTCGGGTGTTCCGGTTAATTGAATTAATGAGGAGGAGCCCAAAACCGATCATCATGCATGTAAGCCATGGCTTGGGCGGAGGTGTAGTTCAGCATATCCGGGAACTTGACGAATTTATTTCCAGAGATGTTATTTCGATCATGCTGATCCCTATACCTGATACGAACAAGGTTAAGTTGAGATTAGGCTGTCAGGAAAGGGATAACGAAATAGTATTTGATCTGGATAATGAGACGCCAGCGTTTTTAACCATCATTAAAAGTATTCCACTTTCATGTATTCATTATCACCATATAATGTATGTGACAGAACAGGTGTTGAAGCTTGCTCGTGATTTAGATATTCCGTATCAATTTACAGTGCATGATTATTATTTATTGAACGGCAATCCTACCCTGACAAATGAAGAGTTTATTTACCCAGGTAAATATAGTGATGATTTGCAGAATCCATTATACCCTTTGCCATGTGATGTTACGGCAGCTGACTGGCGTGCCAGATATAACGACTTTTGGAAAAATGCTGAAAGAGTAATTTTCCCATCCCGAGCAACACAAGAATTTTTTGAAGGCTATTATCCGTTAGATAAATCTATTGTTGTTTGGCATCCGGAAGCCATAAGAAACATGCAGGCTTCTGAAAGAGCGATTGAACAAAAAAACAAATACCGGATTGGGGTTCTGGGAGCTTTAAGCAGAGAAAAAGGGGCAGACTTTCTTGAAGAAATAGCAACGTTAGCTAAGAAAAATAAAATGCCATATGAGTTTGTTTTGATAGGCTATGCATACAGGAAACTGAGTAACATTACCACAACCGGAGAGTACCAAGAGGAGCAACTCTCAAAGCTGATTGAGGAGCAGAACCTAGACATAATTTTCTTCCCTGCTAGATGGCCCGAAACATATAGCTATACTCTAAGTTACGCCATTCATTCCGGAAAACCTATTATTGCTCCACGTTTGGGTGTTTTTGGTGAACGTTTATTACTGAGAAAAAGTTCATGGCTTTATGAATATCCTTCTGATGCAGAAAAGCTGCTGAAAATTATTATTTTTTGTGAGTCTCATCATTTCCAACGGCCCAGCTCTTGCTCTAATTTAGAGAAAACAAATGACGAATATCCATCACAAGAGTATTACTCCAGCTTTTACCAGAGTCATTTAAAGACGGCTTCTAAAGTTATCCCTAGTTCGCTATTTAACCTCTTGTCGGAGAATAAAAGAAATAATCCTGAGTTAGGAGAACCATTCTTTTATCGGCATGCTCGTAATATTTATTATCATCCAAAATTGCGATGGCTTAGAATATGTATTCCTGTAACTCTTGCTATAAAATTCAAGAAATTTCTATTTCTATCGAAAATTGCCTAATTGAAATTTGTAAAAACTAAAGGAAATTGATTTGAAACCGTTTTTTATTTTAGGTGCCCCTCGTTCTGGTACAACTTTATTAAGAGATATTTTTAAGCAAATAGATGGGTTATATTCTCCCGAAGAAACTCATTTTTTTCGTTGGGGAGCTCCTTTCAGATCAAATGATTATAAAAGTCATTATAGAAATAATAAAATACTTCTTCATCATAGAAAATTGGACGGGATTGAGGACGATAAATTTGAACAGTTATTGAAACAATCTGCAACAAGAGCAGAATTAACTAATCTCTACTGTGAAGCTGTAATGAAAAAAAAAGGTGCGAGCCTGTGGTTTGAAAAGACTCCTCAAAATGTTTATGGGTTGCCACTGATAATAGAGCAATTTCCTGAAGCTAAAATTGTTCATATTGTCAGACACCCGTTATCAGTGATTAAAAGCTTGCTGGTTGGGAAAGTCATAAAAACTGATAACTTATATGCAGCAATTAATTATTGGCTTGAGGCAGTATCGATAATTAAGGTTATGAAACCTGTGATGGGGGAAATGCTTGTAGAGCTTAAGTATGAGATGCTCCAAACTGAGCCAGATGCATCGATGGCTTTATTAAACAAAGCATTGTTTCCTGAAGTTAATGCCGAGTTTGATTTAAAGCATATTCAGAATAAAGTTACTATTCCTTATGATTACTTCACTAACGAAGAAATTGATATCGTTGAAAGTATTTGTGCTAAATATGCGGCCATTTATGACTATAAGATTGTTTGATTATGTTATCTGAACTTTCTAGCGGTAGGGAAAATAACCTATCATTAATGAGATTAGTTGGGGCGCTGTTTGTTTTATTAGGACATAGTTTTATACTCATAAGTGGACCCGGGGGAGAAGAGGATCCAATTAGTGAGCTAATACGACCGTATATGGCTTTCAACATGGGATTACCTGGGATTGGTGTTTCAATGTTTTTTGTCATCAGTGGCTTTCTTGTAACTAAAAGTTTCTTATCGCACAAAAATTTGCTCACTTATCTTGAAGCTAGAATACTTCGGATTGTTCCAGCTCTTTTTGTGGCTGTATTATTTTGTGTATTTATAGTTGGGTTGTATTTTACCCATCTTGAAACTGATAGATACTTAACGGCCCCTAGTACTTGGAGTTATCTTTTAAAAAATGCCAGTCTATTAGAAACTCAATTTCGATTACCCGGCGTTTTTACTGAAAACCGATGGCCAGGTATTAATGGTTCCCTATGGACTTTGCCTATTGAGTTCAGGCTTTATTTATACGTGGCTATGTTTGGTATTTTAGGTTTTCTACGTAGTAGAGTTATTTTTAACTCTATTGTATTCCTCCTTATAGTTATGTATGCAGCTTTTCCATTAGATTTTCCTCTATTAATTCAAAGCCAACATGCGAGATTAGTAATCTTCTTTATCATAGGTGCATTCATGCTAATCAATGCATCAAAAATTCAGCTCAACTTTTCCATATTGGGAGTATTTATCTGCATAACTGCCATAAATTATGGTTCTGCATGGTTTGATCTAGTTTTTTCTATTACTTTTTCTTATTTAATATTGCTGATTGCGTATCACCCTTTATTGAAGATGCATAATATCGAACGTTATGGGGATTATTCATATGGGATGTATATTTACGCTTTCCCGGTTCAACAGTCCGTTATTGCGTTGAAAGCCGATGTAAATGTTTATGAGCTGAACTTACTTTCATTTCCAGTAATTGCATTTCTATCTTTTTTATCTTGGCATTTAATTGAAAAGAAATCGCTACGACTGAAAGGTTTGTTCTCTCAAGTTTCCCTTTCTTTTTATATGTCAAAATTAAAATTACTTCTTAATAAGACAAATACAGTTGATCTTTAACGATCTTAGAGGCTTATTCCTAGCAGATATTGTAATGAAAGTAATCACTGAAATCCTTCAATAACAGTAAATAGAGAACATTAGTTGTACAGCAACCATAGGCTTCCAATGTCAGGTTGTGTAGTTGCCCCCGCTAAAACGGACAGTCCTAACTTGCCACTTTGAGAGCGCGATACTCCCTCGGTGACATCATTTTCAATCCGCTATGCGGATGA
>NZ_JAJAEO010000126.1 GCF_020447225.1 Methylophaga pinxianii
GCCGAGTTTGGCGTCATCATGCTGCTCTATCTTAAGCAAGCCTGGCAAAAACGGTTGGATGAACAAAAAGGAACGGAAGCTGATCTGCTTGATGCCATCGGTGAAGGCGCCGTGCTCAGGGTTAGACCCAAGGCCATGACAGCGACCGTTATCCTTGCAGGCCTGCTACCCATTATGTTTGGCAGCGGCACTGGTAGTGAGGTGATGCAGCGCATTGCTGCGCCAATGGTTGGCGGCATGGTGACGGCACCGCTGCTGTCGATGCTGGTGATCCCAGTAATTTATCTAATGATTCGTAGACCGCGTGCACAGCGGCAGACGAAAAACCAACCAATTCAATCACAAGCAAATAACGAGTGATGAATCACGCCGGGTCATTTAGCGTTTCTTGATCCGGATATTTTTTAACGCAGTGGAGAAAATTAAAATGAAAAAATTATTAGTAAGTTCTTTGACGATCATTCTGTCCTTTTCGGCAACCTCGATACTAGCGGAGCAGAGAATGAATCATGACGATATGAAGAACATGGCTCCAAAAGCGGAGACATCGGATCAACAGATCACCCATTCAGCTAAAGGCACCGTCACTAAAGTCGATGCCAGCTCAAAAAAAGTAACTTTGGCTCATGAACCGGTTGAAAGCCTCAGCTGGCCTGCCATGACCATGGGATTTATGGTCCAGGATGAGCAATTACTTAATAATCTTAATGTGGGCGATACGGTTGATTTTGAGTTTATGAAAGCAGAACAAGGTTATGTCATTACTGAAGTCAAGTAACTGACAATATGCAAACAGTTTGGAATGAGCGATTAAAAATAATTGTCTAAAAATAGGAAAACTGGGTCTTGCACCCTTTACTTGAGGTAAACAACCATGAAAACACAGTTTAAATCTTGGGCTGGAATGCTCTTAGCTACTTTATTGACGACGTCTTACAGTATTGTCAATGCTGACACTCAACGCAACTCGTCGACAAATTCTGACAAAGTAATTACTCAACCTGTCGAGGCAAAACATAAGCATCGGTCTACGCCACTTTATAATTTAACTCAAGGAAACTAGCATCATGAACATACATCTAGGCGATATTGCCCCAGACTTTGAGGCGAATACCACAGAAGGAACGATTAACTTTCATGACTGGATTGGCGACGGATGGGCGATCCTGTTCTCTCACCCGGCCGACTTTACGCCAGTATGCACCACGGAACTAGGTGAGACCGCCAAGCTGAAGGAAGAATTCGACAAGCGGCAATGCAAAATAATCGCTATTTCGGTTGACTCGGTGAAAGAGCATAAAGCCTGGGTCAGCGATATTGAGGAGACCCAAGGACGCGCGGTCAACTTCCCGATTATTGGAGATGAAGATAAACAAATCTCTCGGCTTTACGATATGCTGCATCCCGGGGAGGATGATAGCTCGGCAGTGCGTTCGGTATTTCTGATCGATCCGAATAAGAAGATTAGAATGACGCTGACCTATCCGAAGAGTGCGGGCCGAAACTTCAACGAAATCTTACGGGTGCTCGACTCGATCCAATTAACTGATGGCTATAAGGTTGCTACCCCAGCAAACTGGTGCAATGGTGATGATGTCATCATAGTTCCTTCTTTATCAGACGATGAGGCAAAAGAACACTTTCCTGAAGGCTGGAAGACGCTTAAGCCATATCTTCGTATAGTCAAGCAGCCTAATCGTTAAGGTGGGGCGCAAGCTTTTAAGTACGGAAAAGAATGGCTTATATTCAATTTAAAGTTGTTGGAAAACTAATAATTCTTCTGCAGTGTTTTGCTTTGATTTCCTTCGATGAGATTAAAACTAAAACGAGAATAGCATCAAAAAAGACAAACGCCTCATTATGAGGCGTTTGTCATACTTACTAATTATGCAGCCATTTTTCTGCATTCTTCAGCACATCTTCTGCACTCATTAGCACAGTCTTTACAATGCTGGTGTTCATACTGATCACAAATTTCAGCACATTTTTCACAAATCTCGGCGCAAAGGTTACAAATCTGAGCTGCAAAATCACTGCCACGAGCCATCGCAGCTGCTGCAAAACGACAGACATCAGCACAGTCTAAGTCCATACGTATGCAATCTGCCATCTTGGAAACATTACTTTCTTCTAGACATGATACTGCACAATGATCGCAAGCCGTAGCGCAACGGTAACAGGCATCTATACAAGATTGATATTTTTCATGAGACATAGTGACCTCTCTTTATTTATAAACCATGCAGAATTGCATGTTGGTACATATCAGCAAACAATATACCAAAGTGAAACAAGCCCATAAAAAGCTAAAGTCCTCATCTTCAAGCCTGACTGAACACTAAATCTTTTGGTGATGTGTGTAAAAAGTTCATGCAGGGCCTGAATTTATACACATTACTGAGTTAGTTTGAAATTACGGGATTTGAATAACAAAATCTAAGTTCTTAGTTTCCCATTTCGTTCAGATTAGAACCCAACACTAATCACTGCTGCCATGGAGCGGCTGTCGGCTTTACAGGTGCCGGAATCGGAGATCCACCGACTGAAAAAATCCGCAAAGGTCAGTCAGACCATCACCATCAAGGCCCCGCAATCCGGCGTATTGGACAATCTTATGGTCCGTGAAGGCATGTTTGTGAAACCCGGTATGGAAATGATGGCCATCGGGCAGCTGGAACATATCTGGGTCATAGGAGAAGTGTTCGAGCGTCAGGTCATGAGCGTACGGGAGGGCGATGCAGTGCGCATGTACCTCGATTATCTGCCAGGACGCACGTGGTCTGGCACGGTTGACTATATCTACCCGTCACTGAATACCCAGACTCGAACAGCTCGGGTGCGGGTACGATTCGACAACCCAGACGGCTACCTGCGACCGGGTATGTTTGCGCAAATGACGATAGCGACACAACCCGCTCGGGAGGCGTTGCTCATTCCCCGTGAAGCACTGATTCGCACGGGTAGTCAATCGCGGGTCGTGTTGGCTAAAGGTGACGGGCGCTTTAAGTCCATCGCCGTCGAGGTGGGGCGGATTGGCGAGAACCGGGTGGAGATTCTGTCGGGGCTCAACGAGGGCGACCAGCTTGTGACTTCCGCGCAATTTTTGATTGATTCCGAATCCAGCAAGACCTCGGATTTTCGTCGCATGAACCACAGCCCGGATGACGATACCCAGCCTGGAACACCGGCATCGGTATCAGTCGGCGCCCGTATTGAAGGCGTCATGGTCGAACACCGAATGCTCAAGCTGGCCCACGACCCCATCGATGCCTGGCAATGGCCGGCCATGACGATGGATTTTACTGTGGACCCCGCGGTGGATCTGGGTGGGCTGAAACCCGGCATGAAGCTGCATGTGGAGATTAAGCGGAAAGGGGACAACCACTACGTGATCAGCCAGATCCATCGACTGGAACAGGTGTCCGAAGAGGCACCCAGGGAGGGGGGCGGGCAATCCATGGACAACAGCCAGCATCAGGGTATGAGCCATGATGCGATGGATATGGATCAAGGCCAGCGCAACGGGGAGGACAAGCCATGATTGAAGGTATTATCCGCTGGTCTGTCCAAAACCGCTTTTTTGTGCTGCTGGCGACCCTGATTCTGGTAGGGGTCGGCGGTTGGTCCCTGAAAAACACGCCGGTAGATGCCATTCCCGATTTGTCGGACGTGCAGGTGATTATCAAAACCAGTTATCCGGGGCAGGCGCCGCAGGTGGTGGAAGATCAGGTCACCTATCCGCTGACCACCACCATGTTATCGGTACCGGGTGCGGTTACCGTACGCGGCTACTCCTTTTTCGGCGACTCCTATGTCTACGTGATTTTTGATGAGGATACTGATGCTTACTGGGCGCGTTCGCGGGTGCTGAAATACCTGTCGTAGGTGGCACCCACTTTGCCGCCCAATGCCAGGCCGCAATTGGGGCCGGATGCCACCGGTGTGGGTTGGGTCTACCTCTACGCGCTAGTGGACCGCACCGGTCAGCACGATCTCAGCCAGCTGCGCAGCCTGCAGGACTGGTTCTTGAAATACGAGCTGCAAACGGTTCCCGGCGTGTCGGAAGTTTCCGCCTTGGGTGGCATGGTGAAGCAATATCAGGTCAGGGTTCACCCGGATAAGTTACGGGCCTTCAACATCCCGCTGTCCCATATCCAAATGGCGATCCAGCGGGGTAACCAGGAGGTCGGGGCGTCGGTGGTGGAAATGGCCGAGGCGGAATATATGGTGCGCGCATCGGGCTACATCCAGGGGCGTGATGATCTGGCCAATATCCCTTTGGGCCTGAACGTCAACGGCACCCCCATACTGTTAAAAGATGTGGCGGACATCGACGTCGGGTCGCAGATGCGCCGGGGCATTGCCGAACTCAATGGCGAAGGTGAAACGGTCGGCGGCATCGTGGTCATGCGTTTTGGCGAGAATGCGCAAAAAACCATTGCTGGCGTCAAAGCCAAGCTGGAAACGCTTAAAGCCGGGTTGCCAGAGGGTGTGGAAGTCGTGACGGTCTATGATCGTTCCGGCCTGATTGAGCGCGCCGTGGAAAACCTGTGGCACAAGTTGCTGGAAGAGTTCATCGTCGTGGCACTGGTATGCATGGCGTTTTTGTTCCATGTGCGCTCCAGCCTAGTGGCCATTGTCAGTCTGCCAGTGGGTATTCTGGTCGCCTTTATTGTCATGCATGCGCAAGGGCTCAACGCCAATATCATGTCGTTAGGCGGGATTGCCATTGCCATCGGCGCCATGATCGACGGCGCCATTGTCATGATCGAAAACATGCACAAGCATATGGAACGCCTTGTGTTGCAAGGGAAAGCACTTACCAACGAAAACCGCTGGCAGGTGGTGGAGGAATCCGCTGCCGAAGTCGGCCCTGCGCTATTTTTCAGTCTGCTGATTATCACCGTGAGTTTTGTGCCGGTGTTCACTCTGGAAGCCCAGGAAGGGCGAATGTTCTCGCCACTGGCATTCACCAAAACCTATGCCATGGCCGCAAGCGCTGCATTAGCGGTAACGCTGGTGCCCGTGCTGATGGGCTATTTTATTCGTGGCAAAGTATTGCCCGAGCACAAAAATCCACTCAATCGCGCGTTGATTGGCGTGTATATGCCTGCGCTTAAAACTGTGCTCAATTACCCTAAATCCACGCTCGTGTTAGCCCTGGTGATTACGGTTATCGGGTTTTGGCCAGTCAGCCAGATAGGTAGCGAATTTATCCCCCCCTTTGATGAGGGCGATTTGATGTATATGCCCACCACCTACAGGCTAAAGATCGAGGAGCGTGTAATAGTGAATACGAGAAACCGGATACCTGTGAATGAAAATTGCTTGACCTGTGTCTTGGACACAGGTGTAAGGTGACAAAAAGCCGGATAAATTCTTCGGATTTACTCTCGGGTTTAGAACTGATGATTGACTCATATCAAGGCAAGGAACAGATCCTCGGGGTTAATATGAATCCTGTGATAGTCAGACTGAGCTGCGAGGAGGGCTGTGTGAAAGTTATCGAAATGGCCAGGCGTTTAGGGGTTACGGCCGATACGGTGCGGTTTTATACCCGGATCAAGATTCTGAAACCGGGGAAGAACAAAACCAATGGATATCGGGAATACAGCGAAAATGATTACAACCGCTTGCGATTCGTGCTGAGTGCACGGCAACTGGGCTTTTCCGTTGAGGATATTCAGGAAATTTTGAACCACGCGGATAAGAAGAAATCGCCTTGCCCGACGGTACTCCGCTTGATTGACCAACGCCTGAATGAAACTGAACAACGGTTCGCGGAGACTCTGCAACTGCGGGAACGCATGCAGCAGGCCGTGGTTGAGTGGAGCCAAAAGCCAGATAAGGTGCCGACTGGCCATATGATCTGTCACCTGATTGAAGAGTTTGCCCAGTAAATCAACATAGAGGATTTGCCATTAATACACAGAAATTCGAGAGCCCTACTCATCACCCGGGCGGCTGCTGTTGCGCCAGCAAGTCATCCACTGCAGCTAACATTCGGAGCAGTGTTGACTCAGATAGCGATATCCCGCTGCAGCGGCTACAGGTGCAGGGCGCAACGTGCGGTGGTTGTGTAAGAAGCATTGAGCAAACGCTACGCTCTGTTTCCGGCGTAAGCGATGCGTGTATGGATCTGGCGACGGGTGTCGCTTCGGTCGTTGGCATGGTCGAGTCTAACGCTCTGATAGAGGCGTTGGATCGAGCGGGTTTTCCTTCGACCCAAATCAATTAGTTTATGGCTGATGGTTGGAGTAATTAGCAGTTAGTAAGCCTAAGCATGTTACAGGCGTGAAATATGGTGGTGGAGAAAGCCTGCTGGCCACTGAAAGAAAGGCAATGGCTAAATTTTGTTGTTCAGGAAATGCTAATGGATCAAATTAACACACTTAAGGTGATCGACATGGGCATCGACACCCACCAGGAACCGGTGGTGTATATGCGCAGTGATTGTCACATCTGCCGCTCTGAAGGTTTCACTGCCAACAGCCGTGTCATGCTGCGATACGGGGAAAACAGCGTTATCGCCACGCTGAATGTGGTGGACGAACAGGTACTGAGTTCCGGGAGTGCAGGGTTGTCTAAAAGTGCCATGCAGCGCTTGGACGTCGATGATGGCGCCGCGGTTAGTGTCGACCACGCACCGGTAGTGACATCACTTGCCGCCGTGCGCAAAAAAATCTTTGGACACAAACTCAGTGATCAAGAGATTACCGCTATTGTCGAGGACATCGGCGACCACCGCTATTCGGATATCGAAATCGCCAGCTTCCTCAGTGTGTGCGCGGGTAGCCGTTTAGACGTAGATGAAATCATCAGTCTCACCCAGGCCATGGTGGCCTGTGGTAAGCGGCTGAACTGGCCAGACGAAGCCATGGTTCTTGATAAACACTGCATCGGTGGGCTGCCGGGCAACCGCACCACACCGCTCGTGGTGTCCATTGTCAGCGCTGCGGGACTCACCATCCCTAAAACCTCCTCGCGGGCGATCACCTCTCCCGCCGGTACTGCGGATACTATGGAGGCACTGACTACCGTCAATCTGGAGCTCAATGAGATTCAACGTGTAGTGGCTGAGACCCATGCCTGTCTTGTTTGGGGTGGCGCTGTCAACCTGAGTCCGGCCGACGATTTGTTGATTCGCATTGAACGGGCCCTGGATTTGGATGGTGAAGGGCAGTTGATCGCCTCGGTTTTATCAAAAAAAATCGCTGCCGGTTCCACTCATGCGGTGATAGATATTCCCGTCGGCCCCACCGCTAAAGTGCGTTCCCAGAACGACGCCGATCGCCTTTCCTCACTCTTTACCCAGGTGGGAGCCGCCTGTGGTATTCAAATTCGCTGCCTTATTACGGATGGTAGTCAGCCGGTTGGGCGTGGTATCGGCCCGGTAGAAGAAGCGCGGGATGTGCTGGCAGTATTGCAGCGCGAGCACAGTGCACCACAGGATCTTCGGGAGCGTGCCTTGTTTCTGGCTGCACATCTGTTTTCACTTGCTTATCAAGAGCGTTATGAACAAGGGCTGGAAAGAGCGATCGCGATTTTGGATGAAGGTAAAGCCTGGCAGCAGTTCCAGCGCATTTTGGCCGCGCAGGGTGGGATGAAAGCCCTGCCTGACGCCAGCTACCAACATACCGAAGCGGCCACAGCAGCGGGCACACTTACCGCTATCGACAATCGTCAACTCGCGCGTCTGGCGAAGCTGGCAGGCGCTCCGGCGACAGCGGCTGCGGGGTTGCGTCTACATGCTCGAGTCGGCGACAAGGTCACCGTCGGACAACCTTTATTTACGCTCTGTTCCGATACGATCGGAGAGCAACAGTATGCGATGGCGTTTTATCGCCAATCGACAATTTTTACGGTCGAGAAGGAACGATGAGCGAGGCGATGGCTGTGAAAGATAAATCTCCAGTGGTGTTTTCCCTGAACAATCATCCGTTGGCTGAGTCACTCAGTAACGCGATTGGTGGTCAACCTGGCGAGTTTAACGCTCGGCAGTTTCCTGATGGGGAGTCCTATCTGCGTATTCTATCTGATGTAGAAAATCGCGCCTGTATTGTGGTGGCTGATCTGTCACACCCAAACATCAAATATCTGCCGTTGTTGTTTTTATTGGAAACACTGCGGGAGCTGGGAGCGTCGCAAGTGGGGTTAGTGGCGCCTTACCTCAGTTATATGCGTCAGGATCGCCGTTTTGTCGATGGGGAAGCGGTTACTTCACGTATTTTTGCCAAGTGCCTTTCTCAACATGCTGATTGGCTGGTTACGGTCGATCCACATTTGCATCGCTATCATTCTCTGGATGAAATCTATTCCATACCCAGTCGTGTTGTGCAAGGGGCTCCGGCATTGGCGCACTGGCTCAAAACGCAAAGCAACCTACTGTTGATAGGGCCCGACAGCGAAAGCGAGCAATGGGTTGATGAGATTGCTGCCTTTAGTCAACATCCTTTTGTGATTGGAGAAAAGCAGCGCTTCGGGGATCGCCAAGTCGAAGTGATGCTGCCCGACATCAACGAATTCAGGGATAGAACGGCAGTGATTATCGACGACGTTATTTCCAGCGGGCAAACAATCCTGGAATGCGTTAAAACACTTCGGTCCAAAGGTATCGACAACATTCAGTGCGTGGCGGTGCACGGCATATTTGCCGATCACTCCGATAAAACCTTACTGGCCTCAGGCCTGAGCCAACTGGTCACATCCAATACCATCCCCCATCCTTCCAACGCTATTGATATTACGTCGCAACTGATTGCGCCCGTTATCAGCATGCTTAAATTGGCAGGAAAATCATTATGAAAATTACCTTTGTCGGCGGCACCGAGACAGTTACCGGCTCAAAATTTCTGCTGGAAACTGAAACGACAACCGTATTAGTCGATTGCGGTTTGTTCCAGGGCTACAAGTGGCTGCGGGAACGCAACTGGCAAACCTTGCCCCTGGACATCGACAAACTGGATGCGGTGCTGCTCACTCACGCACATCTGGATCACTCCGGTTATATCCCGGTGCTATACAAGCGCGGCTTTCGCGGCCCGGTGTTTACCCATCACGCCACTAAGGCCCTGTGTCAGATTTTATTGGCCGACAGCGGCCATATCCAGGAGGAAGACGCTAAGTATTACAGCAAACATAAATTGGGCAAGCACGCGCACCCTGAGCCGCTTTACGACCGTCAAACGGCGGAAGCCAGCATGAGGCTATTTCAGTCTGTGGAGTTTGATGAACAGATCGAGGTCGGGGATATCCGTTTTTATTTACAGCCTGCCGGTCATATTCTCGGCGCCGCCAGCATTATCGTTGAAGCGGAAGGGAAACGAATCGGCTTTTCTGGTGATGTCGGTCGCTTCGGTGATGTGCTGATGACCCCCCCTCGACCATTGCCGGAGCTGGATCTGCTGTTGATGGAGTCCACCTACGGCAACCGCCGGCACGACACCCAAGATCCGTTTCAGCAGTTGGCGGAAATTGTTAACCGTGTCGCCAAAAGCGGCGGCGTGCTGCTAGTCCCGGCCTTTGCGGTAGGGCGGGCGCAGGCCTTGCAACATCTGTTGGCGACCCTGATGGATCAGGGCGATATCCCCAAAATGCCCATCTATCTCGACAGCCCCATGGCGATCAAAGTATCGGATATTTTCTGCCAGTTCAGTGATCAGCACCGGTTGAGTCACGAGCAATGCTACCGCCTATGCGATGGCGTGACCTATACCCGCACGGTGGACGAATCGAAGGCGATTGCCGGACAGGCTTTCCCCCATATTGTTATCGCTGGCAGCGGCATGGCTACCGGAGGTCGTATTCTCCACCACTTCAAACGCCTGTTAGGCAGTTCTAAAACCACGGTATTGTTTACCGGTTATCAGGCGGGCGGCACTCGCGGCGCAAAAATGCTGGAGGGTGTTGATGCGGTGAAAATCCACGGAGGCTGGGTACCGTTGAGAGCCACTGTCAAAGTCATCTCAGGTTTGTCGGGGCACGCAGACTACCTCGAACTGACCCAGTGGTTACAGCAGTCAGCGCTGACCGATACTACTCGAATTCAACTGATTCACGGTGACCCGGAAGCCCTTGAAGCCCTTCGGGTGCACTTGCAGGAGCACACCGCGTTTGCGGTGAATGTGGCGGGTTATCGCGATATTTTGCGCCTGTAATCGAAGAGATAATCCACAGCAGAGAAAAAGTTATGCAAATTGAAACCTTAAAAGATGTGCTGCACTGGACTCGGGAATTTCACCAACACCTCAGCCAGTGTTTATCCCACTGTGCGGACAAGAATATGGATGAACGGGCCCGGATGATCCTTGCGTATCTGTCCGATCATGAGAAGGCACTGACCAAGGTAGTCAGCGGGTTTGAAACCTCAGGCGACGAGCATGCACTGAACACCTGGTGTTACGAATATGTGGCAAAGCACCCCATCGTTCGGCATGCGCATTGCGACGCCCCCTTTGCCGAGCTGGATGCGACGCAAATCATGGAGGTGATAGTCGATCAACACCAGCAGGTGATTGAACTGTATCGCTATCTCGCCTCCAGGGCGGAGATCCCCTCTGCCAAAGAGTTGATGGAATCACTCCGGTCGCTGGAGGAGCACGAAATGATGCGTATGGCGCAGTCTGCCAACCGGTTCGGGGATTTGTAGAGACACTAATTTCTCACAGATACACCACCATAAACGGAGGAATAATCATGACACTTAATGCGTTCAAATTCGGGATGGCCAGCGCGATTACCGCGGCAATACTGTGGCTGGCTTGCAGTCTGCTGGTGATGTTAATGCCTTCCATGATGTTGTCCATGTCCGGAGAAATGGTGCATATGCAACTGAATGAGATGGGTTGGCACTTGACTCTCACTGGTGTCGTTATCGGGCTGGTGGCCTGGTTCGTGGTAGCGGGTATCGCCGGGTGGTTGCTGGCGGCCATTTATAACCGCTTGCAGTCATCCGACTGATTATCCAGCTGATGAGCAGTTTGCCGCGCTATGACAAACCGGTTCTGTTGGTGTTGAATCCGGGTAGTTCATCCATCAAGTGGAGCACGCATAACGTCTCGGCGCTTGAATATGCGGGTGCAACGGTGCCTGTTGCTATTGGGCAAGCAGGTGTCGGCCAATCAGCTGCGCAGACTTATCCTGGCGCGCCCCCTTGGCTGACCGATGTGCTGACAAATCATGCTGTTCGCGCGGTGATTATCAGAGTCGTACACGGGGGCTCTGAATATCATAAACCTATACCCATCAACGACGATAATTTTCGGCAACTGCAAACCCTGATACCACTGGCGCCACTGCACAATAAGGCGGCCATTGAACTGATTGAGCAGCTTCGGAATACCCGATTTTCCATTCCCGTTTTTGCGGTTTTCGATAGTGAGTTTTTCAGCGACCTGCCGGTGCTGTCACAGATTTATGGACTATCCGTCGCACTCACTGAGAAATATCGATTACGCCGTTACGGGTTTCACGGTTTTGCTCATGAGTCCATGGTCAAACACTGGGAGGCAGTGAAGCCCAAGGCCGAACACTACACCCTGGTGACTGCGCAACTGGGAAGCGGCTGTTCCATGGCCGCCATCCGCGACGGCAAACCAGTCGATACCACCATGGGCTTTACGCCCAATGAAGGGTTGTTGATGCGCACGCGCAGCGGAGATATCGATCCCGGTTTGCTGACCTGGTTGCAGTGGCAGGAGGGTTGGACGCCCGAGGATACCGACAGGGTTCTCAATTGCGAATCCGGCTGGCGGGGTCTGTCCGGCGGAATCGATAACATGGAAAAGGATGACGAATATTCAAGTTGTTCGTAATATTAGGGAGTTCTTTTGCTAAGATTTCCTTCTAATAGTTTTAATCTACAAAGTAGATTAGCATCAAAAAAGACATACGCCTCATTAGAGGCGTATGTCAGACTCCTTATGCAGCCATTTTTCTGCATTCTTCAGCGCATTTTCTGCACTCGTTAGCACAGTCTTTACAGTGCTGGTGCTCATACTGAGCACAAATTTCAGCACATTTCTCACAAATTTCGGCACATAAATTACATATTTGAGCTGCATAATCACTGCCACGAGCCATCGCAGCCGCTGCAAAACGACACATATCCGCACAGTCTAAATCCATACGTACGCAATCTGCCATTTTGGAAACATTACTTTCTTCTAAACAAGCCACTGCACAATGATCGCATTGCGCAGCGCAGCGATAACAAGCTTCGATACAAGATTGATATTTTTCATGAGACATAGTGACCTCTCTTTAATTGATGAAACATGCTTAATTGCATGTTAAGGGCATTTAGCAAGAAATATACCAATATAAATTAGCCAATGAGTCGCTGCATTTCCCTTTTACCAAGCTGTCACAATCAGATTATTTATAATGTGGGTTTGACATCCTCCCCGGCC
>NZ_JAJAEO010000107.1 GCF_020447225.1 Methylophaga pinxianii
TTAATTGTGGAAGACCAAGTTGCACTTGCTGAGAATCTATTCGAGTTTTTTGAGGATACTCACTATGAACTCGATTTTGCAGCTGATGGATTAACAGCGCTGCACTTGTTAGCAACTAATGATTATGATGTGATTGTGTTAGACATCATGTTGCCCGGCCTGTCCGGCTATGAGATATGTCGGCGAGTTCGTCAAGATTTAAAGAAAAATATCCCCATTATTATGGTAACCGCGAAAGGCACTCTGCCCGATAAAGAAGAAGGGTTTGGAGTCGGTGCCGACGATTACCTGGTTAAACCATTTGATCTAAGAGAATTGCAGCTGCGAATTGAAGCGCTTTCCCGGCGGCAGTTTGCAAATGATTCTGTGAAAAAGGTTGGAAGTCTCAGCTTTGATCCGGGGCGACTCATGTTGCGTTATGGTGGCATCGCGAGCGTCGAATTGAGTGGAATTGCCGCTAAAATCATTGAATCTTTGTTTGACGCTTATCCCAAATATTTATCCCATGAAGTTTTGTGTGAGCAGATTTGGGGTAGTCCTGATATAGAAACGCAAACGTTACGAACCCACATATACAACTTAAGGCAAATACTTCAAAAGTCACTTGGCTTTAATTTTGTAAAAACTATGCATGGACGGGGTTATCGTCTGCAAACTCCAGAAGAGTCAGGTAACACCGAGTGAGCTTGTCTTTAGCAACGCGTATATACCGGACGATTTTTGCGGTGAGCTTCCTAACAATCGTGCTCTCGCTTGTCATCATCGAATTCATATACGAGGACATGGAGTATACGATTTTAGAATTTGAACTGAGTAATGAGTTTGATTTCTATAGTCGAAAAATTAATAACCCCGATTTTCAAACTTGGCAAACAGCTAATATTTCAGTGGCTTTTGTTGGTGAAAAAACAACTACCCCTTCACAATTACCTCAACATTTTCAAGACATAAAAGCTCCCGCATCCGAAGAAATAGAATTCAAAGATCAACATTTTTTAGTTTTGGCAAAACAGATTAACTCTCCGAGCGGAACTTTATTTATCTCCCAAGACATTACAGCCATGGAAGAGCGTGAAATTCTTTTCCAGCTTGCCATGCTGGGCTTAGTTCTATTAATGACATTTATTGGCTTTGTTTTATCTCGTCTGGGTGCAAGAAAACTGGTCAAACCGCTTCAAAAACTCACCCATGCCATACAGAAAACGACACCTGGCAAAAGCATGCAGCGACTGGAAAATGACTATGTCGAGCATGAATATAACAATATTGCCAATGCGTTTAACCGCTTTTTAGACGCGATGGAGGAGTTTGTACGGCGTGAAAATATGTTTATCAAAACCGCTAGTCATGAATTACGCACACCTATAGCTATCTTGTCAGGAGCTCTAGATGTGATCGACAAGCGGCAACAATTATCAGCGGCTGATAAACAGACAATGAGCCGCATTCGACAAACTGTTAATCATATGCAGATCGAGGTTAATACCCTATTAGCCTTGCTTCGCAATGAACAGCCCGTAAAGGATTCTAAAATTTCTTTAAGTGTTCTAATTCAGGAGGCCGTAGAAGAAATAATGAATGAAATGCCAATGGCGGCAGAGCGGCTAACTTACTTTTCATCAAGCTATGATCAACAAATTGTCCTTACCAATCACTCCTTAGTGAGAATGCTTCTACGCAACCTCTTGCACAATGCGCTTCAACATACTCAGGATGAGGTACGCATTCAGTCTGGTGATAACGTTATCAACGTTACAGATTTTGGTAGTGGGCTGCCGCCAGATATTTCTCACCGCTTATCCAATCGCTCCCTAGGGCAGCAATTACTTTTTCAAGAAACCCGCTTTGGCCTGTTAATCGCACAAATGATCAGTGAAAAACTGAACATGAATTTAAGCGTGGTTCAACCGGATTCAGGCGGCACAACCTTTGAGATTCATTTCACACCGAGTATTTAACTTCTATGACTGCAGCAATTCAAAAACATACAGGCCTGAAACGGTTGTTATTTGCGACTTATTATTCACTGAGGGGGTTATGTTTGTGTGCACGATATGAGTCTGCATTCAGACAAGAGTTGGCGATTTTTCTAGTGCTGCTCCCCTTTGTTTTTATTATCGACTTTACTGCTATTGAACGTCTGGCGTTGATAGGTGTGATGGTTGCCGTGATGACAGTAGAAGCCCTTAACTCTGCCATAGAATGCACGCTGGATAGATTCAGTACCGAATTACATCCCTTAGCGGGGCGCGCTAAAGATTATGGCTCTCTTGCCGTGTTGATGACGCTGTTGATTGCCGTGGCCACATGGTTAGTTCTTTTATGGCCAAAATTTACTTAAACAACTGAAATTAGATTATCAATGAAACATAACTACATGTCTTGGCTTGGACCTTATCAAATTCTATTGAAAATTTTATTAGTAGGGCTAGCCATTTTGTCATTATCCCGTCTCGGATTAGCTATTTGGCAATGGGATAGAGTCACATCTGCAGTTAATTTACCGATATTTTTTATTCAGGGGATCCGTGCAGATCTCATCATGATGGGTATGTTAATTGCGCCCTTAACACTACTGATGCCGTTATTAGTAAATAAATATACTTGGCGGTTTTGGCAAAAATTAGTCTGGGTTTGGGGAACGTTTATAGTCATTTTAGTGGTGTTTATGGAGACAGCAACACCCGCTTTCATTATGCAGTATGACCTGCGTCCCAATAGATTATTTGTGGAGTATTTACAATATCCAAAGGAAGTGTTTTCAACATTATGGGAAGGCTTTAGGGGGCCACTCATACTCGGCATCTCGCTGACTATTATTGCTGGCATTCTTTTCAGCACTGTATTAAAGAAATGGTTGTCAGCGTATCGACTTGACTGGCCGGTATGGAAAGTCTGGTTAACCTGGCCACTTTTAGTGTTGCTTCTGGTGGTAATGATTCGCTCAACACTAGCACATCGACCCGCAAACCCAGCGATTTTTGCAATAACCTCAGATGCCATGGTGAATAGTCTTATCATCAATTCCAGTTGGTCAGTTTATTTTGCAATTTACAACATGCAGCATGAGGCAGAAGCTAGTGATGTCTATGGTTCACTAACCGATGATGAAATCATGGCAGAAATGGACCAGAACTATCCTTGGTTAAATACGGATCCCGATGCGCCATTTCCTACCTTAAATCAACGTGAAGCATCAGTAAAACGTGATAAATCACTTAATCTTGTGATTATCCTTGAAGAGAGTATGGGGGCTACATTTGTTAAATCGTTGGGCGGTGAACATGCGGTAACCCCAGAGCTTGAAAAGTTAAAAGATAAAGGGTGGTGGTTTGAGCAGCTCTATGCCACTGGAACACGCTCTGTTCGCGGTATTGAAGCGACAATAAGCGGTTTCTTGCCAACTCCAGCGAGGAGTGTCGTCAAGCTTTCGCTTTCACAACAAAACTTTTTTACCATTGCCGACTTATTGAATCATAAGGGTTACTTTACCGAGTTTATTTATGGGGGAGAATCGCATTTCGACAATATGGCGTCGTTCTTTATTGGTAACGGCTTTGAATCAGTTATTGATCAAGATAATTACCAAAATCCTGTATTCAAAGGGAGCTGGGGAGTTTCAGACGAAGATTTGTTAAACAAAGCGCATAATCGTATCTCTGAAATGCATCAAAAAGGACAGCCTTATTTTAGTTTGGTATTTACCTCCAGCAACCATTCTCCCTACGAGTTTCCAGATGGGCGAATAGATCTTGAAGGTTCAGAAAAGCAAACGGATTTGAATGCGGTTAAATACGCTGATTACGCCTTAGGTGAGTTTTTTGATAAGGCTATGCAAAGTGATTACTGGCAGGACACGCTGTTTCTGGTCATTGCTGATCACGATCTTAATGTTTATGGTGATGCTTTGGTGCCTATTGAAAGATTCCAGATACCGGGTCTTATCCTAGGGGCCGATATTAAACCAAAGAGAATTAAGACAGTGGCAAGTCAGATTGATATGGCCCCGACTTTATTGTCGCTGATGGGCATTTCAGCTGAAACGCC
>NZ_JAJAEO010000049.1 GCF_020447225.1 Methylophaga pinxianii
CGGGATTTTTTACGCGAAGCGGCAACGTTCTTTGCCAGGGAGTCGTCCTGAAATATCAGGCGATCCAACGTTGTCGCAGCGAATTTCCTGTACGTATGATGTGCCGTTGTCTAAAGGTCTCCCCAAGTGGTTATTACGATTGGGAAGCACGCTCACCGAGCGCCCGAGCAGTTGATAATAGGCGATTGCTGACGCGTATTCGTGAGATCCATCAGGATAGCGGCGGCATCATTGGTGTGCCGCGTATGCATGAAGATCTGACGATTGAAGGTCAGACAGCCAGTAAAAATCGTATTGCCCGTTTAATGGCGGCAGCCGGACTTCAGGGCTGGCCAAGAAAGAAGAAACGTGGTCAGAAAAAACCACCGTTATTACCCCCGCCAGATG
>NZ_JAJAEO010000130.1 GCF_020447225.1 Methylophaga pinxianii
AAAAAAAAACGCTGATTCAGATATCAAAGTCTCACTTTATATTAAAATGCTGATAAGCCAGACTTACAGCACCCGGTGATATAAAACCAGTATTTAATCCAGAAACTGACTGATAAAGAATGGTCCGGTTTATCCTTTATCAGTCAGGAAAATAGTGCTCAGGGAATGGTGCTGGTTAAGCCACAATCGTGCTGATCAGATAAGCAGTGTAAGCAACAAACACCAGCATCAAACAGCCGCCTTCCACTCGATTGATCCGACCTTGCTTGCTACGTAATCCAAAACCAAAAATAAATATAGCTAGAGTCAGGCCGGCCATAACCGCAATGTCACGCGTCAATATTTCTGCAGGTATGGCAAAAGGATTTATTAATCCCGCGATGCCTACGACCGCCAAGGTATTAAATAAATTGGAACCAATAACATTCCCCAGCGCAATATCATGCTCCCCTTTTTTCACTGCTATTAATGAGGAAGCCAATTCAGGCAATGAGGTACCGATAGCCACGATAGTCAAACCAATAATCAAGTCGCTGACACCAAATACGACAGCAATTTCTACCGCGCCCCAGACCAGGATGCGTGAACTGATAATCAACAAAAGCAAACCCACAAACAGCCATATCAAGGCTTTTTTCAAACTCATTGACTCTGCATTCAATTCAGCTTCCATTTCAGTACCAAAAGCATCGGGCGTTTTTTGCATGCCCTGATAAATTGTCCAGCCCATCAATACAAAAAACACCAGAATCAATATGCCTGCATCGAGTCGTGATAATGAACCATCAGCTAATTGCCAGGCGGCCAACGCAGTCACCGCAATTAAAATCGGCAATTCTTTACGCAAAACCTGCGAATGCACTGCAATTGGACTGAGTACAGCGGTTAAACCAAGTATTAACGCTATGTTTGTGATGTTAGAACCATAGGCATTGCCCAGTGCCAGACCAGGATTACCCTGTGTTGCAGCGAGTGCAGAAACCACCATTTCAGGCGCTGATGTGCCAAAACCCACAATGACCATACCAATCAATAAAGGCGGCATACCAAAGTAACGTGCTGAAACAGCTGCACCATCAATAAAACGATCAGCGCTCCACACTAATAAAATTAAACCAAATATCACCGCAGCAAAGGCAAGGGTCATAAGTTCTCCATCTAGGTATTGTTGAATTTCTGTACTTATTATCAGGGTTGAATCGTCATCATGACAATTTGTATCGTTTTATCGACTGGTTAATCTCACATGTCGACTTAATATACGTTGATTTTCATTTTTTACATCATTGCGTTCGCGCCATGACCATAAAAGGTCGCGACTATACTTTGAAGCCGTTTTAATATCCACAATTGGATAAGGATAATCGTGGCCCAATTCAAAATTGAGCATGATGGATTCCATCGGTGTGATTTCCCATGGCCGATGGATAATCTCATCCGCTAATTCGCTCAACTCGGGTAGCCATTCACGTATAAATTTGCCTTCACTATCCTGCTCTTCCGCCTGCTTGGTAGGATTATATATTCGGATTGTGTTTGTTCCCGTAACACCTGCCTGCATCTGTAATTGCGGATAATGAATCCCGGGTTCAAAATCCAGAAATAATTGCGCTAAATAGTGGGCTCCGCGTCGCCAATCGATATGTAACTGGTGACAAAGGAAACTGACCAGCATGGCGCGCATCCGAAAATTGATATAACCGGTCGCAATCAAACAGCGCATACTGGCATCCACTAATGGAAATCCGGTTCTTCCCCGTTGCCAGGCCAGCAAATCAAATTCCGCCTGTTTATCTTCGCGCCAGGGAAAGTCTTGATAACCCCGATTGACTGCACGAAACTCCATTTCCGTTTCACTTTCAAATTTCTGCATAAAATGGCAATGCCAGTGCAGTCTTGACGCGAAGGCAGTCAATGCTCTGCGCCATCCTATATCATTCCAGTGGGCTAATAGCTGTTGATAGACCTGTCTCAGACTGATATTACCCCATGCAAGATAAGGCGACATACGGGAACAGGACTGACGACTCAGATCCGGACTGGAAATATGTCGATTATAGAGTTTGCCTCGCTGGGCAAAGAAATCTGCTAACACATTTTGCGCCGTTAACTCGCCGCCATATTGAAAAAGTATGTCGCTTTGCTGCCATTCCACTGGCGGCGTGAAATCGACTTGGTGTAGATCAGTAATAAACTCTGACTGTTGCCATTGGCTTTCGAGTATTGGTTCTCGCATAACCTGTTGCCAATGCTTATCCCAATCTTCACGAGTATTTGCTGCGCGAATCACCCCGCCATGTGGAAATTCAGTCCAGATAATGTGCTGCTGTTTAAACGTTTTATGAAGGGTTTTATCGCGTGCAAATGTGATATTCAGTCCGATTTCCTGATGACTGAAAATCGTGTCAATCTGATACTGTTGCTGTATTTGCTCAAAGACGTCTACAGCTTCACCTTCAATCACCAGCACTTTGCCCTTGTGTGGCGATAATTGCTGATTCAATTGTTGTAACGACTGCCAGACGAACCGCCAATGACGCAAACTGTAATGCTGATCTTTTACCAGAGACGGCTCAACGATATAAAGCATCAAAATTGGCAGAGGCTGCTCACAGGCAGCAGTCAACGCAGCATGGTCTGATAAACGTAAATCGCGTTTAAACCAGACAACATTAATGACCTGACGCATCATTGTTTGGGTGGAGGCATAATGGGCCAGTCGGCAGCATCGACTGAATCCAGTGGAATAAGATTGATATCACCCTGCCAACGTCTGATAAAGTCACCATCAGGGTCATATTGCCGGGTTTGTTTTTCAATATTAAATTGCCGGCCTCCCCGAGGGTCCGCTCCTACTCCCGCAATATACTGCCAGTTTCCCCAGTTGGCGGCGACGTCATAGTCAATCAATTGCTGTTCAAAATAAGCTGCACCAAATCGCCAATCCAGCTTTAAATCATAAACAAAATAACTGGCCACAATTTGACGCCCCCGGTTGGACATATAACCGGTTTTATTGAGCTGCTTCATGCAGGCATTAACCAGTGGTGAAGGTGTGTTTCCATGACACCACTTCTGATAACGCTCAGGGTAATAACAACGGCGGCTGTTGGTATTTTTAATTCCATCAAACCGATATAACCTGGCACCATAACGATGGGCATACCATTGAAAGTATTCACGCCATAACAATTCAAAATAAATCCAGTAGGTCGAATCGTTGCTGCCTTTAAGTTGTTCATAACTTTTCAATCTGGCAACCAAATGTCTCACCGAAAGACAGCCTAATGCCAACCAGGGGGAAAATTTGGTGGAGTTTGTCCAGCCATCCAGTTCATTTCTGACATTTTTATAATTGGCAGGCAAATCAGTAGCGAAATATTCTTTGGTGTGTTTCAAAGCGGCACTTTCACCACCGGTAAAAGCAGACTTCAAATCAACGGTTTTTGAAAGCACCTCTAACGCTATTGGGCCCGGTGGCGGAGGCAATTGCTGTGGCGGCAGCATGGGCCTTGCCACATCAAGTAATTCAACCTGCTTACGAAATTGGGTAAAGGAGTTGGGCAACTCAGCAATTCGAAAAGGCAAATCCTCAGCAACAAATAAGGTATGAGATGCTTGCGTTACAAATTTCCGCTCTGGAAAATGCCGTTGTAATAACGCCCAATGACGATTTTCATAAATGCCCACATGTTGGCTACGGGCAATAATATCAACATGATATTTGTTGATTAACTCTGCTAATGCCTGATGCGGCGTTTGCTGCCTGATAATTAATACCTGGCCCATTTGCTGGAGTTGCTGTTGCAGATCGGATAAGGAATCCATTAAAAACTGAAATCGCCGCTCTCCCATAGCTTTGGCATTCAAGCCATTGGGCCTGAACCATTGGGGATCCACACAAAACACACAGATAAGTTTATCTACAGATTGCATTTCCCATAATGCCGGCTGATCGTGCAGTCGTAAATCATGGGTAAACCAAAACAATCCTGTGGTCATGTGGGATGAATCTCCGATGGGGTCAAAAGGCTCTCAGTTCACAGACTGTCTGGCTTGATATTAGGTTCGTTGCAACAGAACTAAACTGACGGCAAAAAGTCAGATTGTGGGTCCACTTCTGATTAAGAGTCCAGAATGCATAAGTTAACCGTTTTTTTCGATGGCAATTGCCCTTTATGCACTCAAGAAATTACGTTACTAAAAAAGCTGGATAGCAAACAACAACTCCATTTTGAAGATATTCACGCCACTGATTTTGTATATCGTTATCCTTACATCGATATCGTAGCGGCTGATAAACGCTTGCACGGCCAGTTAGCCAATGGACAGATTATCACCGGACTCGACGTGACAGCCAAAGCCTGGGCGCTGGTCGATCATCATCGTTTGCTGCAGGTCTTACGCTGGCCTGTGATTCGCTGGTTTGCCGATTTTGGTTATCTGGTTTTTGCCCGATTACGCCATCCAATTGCCCGTTTATACAAGCACAGGGCTTGTCCGGACGATAACTGTCCGCTTTAACCACTGATTAGATTTCGGTTAACCAGTAAAAACCAAAATGTGGAATGACTACCGTATTATTGAATTTTTCCGGACTCTGCCCGGTAACTGCATCAACCAGTTGGCCTTGGTAGGTTTGAGACCATCTGGGGAGTTGATCCAAGTCCAGCCGCTGTGGTTTATGATCAAAATTGGCAATAACTAATACTCTGTCTGCCGGTTTTTGCAGATGGTAACGTTCAAACACAAACAGATGCGGGTTATCCACATCCACCAGATCACGGTTATTAAAATCGGCAAATGCATCCAGTTCTTTATGCACTGCAATCAGTGTTTTTAACTGATTAAAGATTTGATATTCCACTGTGCCCGGCACATTACGTTTTTCTGCTTTTTTCCAGTCGATAAAGGGGCGATGCACCCAACGCGAATCATCCATTTTGACCGGATCATCGCGATAGCTTTCATCATTAGTGGTGCCTATTTCATCCCCGTAATACAACAATGGCAGACCACCGAAAGAGAGGATAAGGCTATGTAACAGGACGATAATACGTATCGCATCATCAATCGCTTTTTCATCGCCGATATCAATTGCATACTGTAAGCCCACCAGCGATGCCAGAGAACCGGAAATACGTGCATCACCGGTTTTATCATTCTGACCGAATGGCACACCTCTTGCGTGTGAATCAGCAAACTGTCCGGTGAAATAGTCAATCAAAAACCGTCTATGGTCTCGCGGCTCATAGCCTGCCAGCGCTATGTCCTTATCATCAAACCCCAGACCAATATCATCATGGCAACGAATGTAGTTCAGCCAGGTCGCACGCTCCAGTTTCACTGGCAGACTTTTAATACCCTGATTTAATAATCGGGCATTTTTTGTGGCGACAGCATCCCATAACAAGGCCATAAAGGTGGCGTTATAGGCAATTTCACATTCCTTGGCAATGACCGCATCTTCTCCAAAATATTTAGTTACTTCTACTGGTGCGACAATCGCTTCGGCAATAAACAACACACCAGGTGCAGTGACCTGGCAGCAGTCTTTCATTAGCTGCAAAATCAAATGAGCTTCACGTTCGTTTTGACAGGTACTGCCAATTTTTTTCCACAGAAAAGCGACTGCATCCAAGCGCACAATATCGGCACCTTGATTTGCCCAGAATAAAATAATATCGAGCATTTCGATAAATACCGTGGGATTGCTGTAGTTCAAGTCCCATTGATATTCATTAAAAACCGTCATAACCCAGCGCTGCATTTCCTTGTTCCAGGTAAAGTTACCCGGGGCTGTTTCCGGAAACACTTCCGGCATGCTTTGCTCAAACATATCCGGTACATGACGGTTTTCGAAGGTGTAAAAGTAATCTCGATAAGGCGAATACCCATCACGGGCTTTTTGCGCCCATTCATGTTGATCAGAGGTGTGGTTTAATACAACGTCCATGACCAGCAACATATCGCGCTGGCGTAAGTCTGTAGCAAGCGCACGCAGATCATTTAAATCACCAGCACGCGGATCAATTTCACGAAAATTGCTGACCGCATAACCACCATCACTTTTTCCTTCCGGGCACTTCATGATCGGCATGACATGCACCAGGTTAATCCCCAGATCCTGAAAGTAATGCAGATGCTCACGCATGCCTTGCAAGTCTTTTGCAAAACCATTGCAATACAAGGCCATGCCAACCCACTTTTGACTGAGAAACCAGTTGTAATCCTGTTCCCGCTCTATATCTTTGGTACGTAACTCGTCTGAACGATCAACATATTGTCTGGCCAGCGTTTCCACCAGTCTTTGGGCTTGTTCAGCAAAATCCGGACGTTTGCCATAAAGCCTTTCAAATAACGAGTGAATTGCATAAAAGTTAGCGCCAAGACGGGTATAAAAATAACGCAAATCTTTTTTGGCAAACTCAGGTTCAATCTGATTGAGGATGGCATTCAGAAGAGAGTGAGATTGCTGTTCGTACATGTTATTTCCTGATTAATTGAGACGGGTAATGCTATGACGTTATGTATACTCAGCATAAAAAGCCGGATCTTCGCTGATTGCTCCTCGCAATCCTATCACCTGACTGGCAAACTGCTGGGCTTTTAATAGAATCTTCTGCACCGGCCAGTCGGCCAGCAAACCGTGAATATACATAGCAGTAAAAGCATCACCGGCTCCCACCGAATCCATTAAGGTGTCAACAGCCACACATTTTTGCTCGTAAAAGGTTCCATCATTACAACGTACAATGGCACCCTCTTCTCCCCGGGTGACAATAAGTTGCTCTAGTTGAAAATGCGTTTGCATCCGTGTCATATCTTGCTGTAAATCAGCAGAGTTGAAACCTAGCTCCACTAATTCATTTTGATTTAGTTTGCACCATCTGGCCCGTTCCAGACATCGATAAATCTCTTCCTTACTCCACCAGGGAGTTCGTAAATTCACATCCATAAAAACCGAGATGGATTTTGGTCTTGTTAGCGATTCAAACGCCGCTTTTGAAACTGAATTTCTTAATGCCAGTGAACCATGGTAAAGCACCGCATCGTTGCGCAATGTCGGTAATTCTGCGGTGCTAATAAAGTCATAGGCTTTGTCAGCCGTGATTTCATAACTGGGTTCACCACCCTGCAGCGTAACTTTAACTTCACCCGTACTGTGCGTTTTATCGGTTTGCAGCCCCGTCATAGAAAACTGCCATTGTTGCATTGCCTGGCGTATTTTTTCACCGGACGCATCATCTCCTACTCTGGAGATAAATAGAGGGTCATCACCAAATGCCTGTAAATGCCAGGCGACATTAAACGGTGCACCACCAAGCTTTTTACTCTCATCGGGAAAGCAATCAAATAATACTTCACCAAAAATGGCTAATGCGGGTTGCTGACTCATGAATTATCTCTCGCTTCTAGTTGCGGTCTAAACCCTTCGGCATAATGCCAGACGCCCTGTAAAACACCGGCACTATAATTACCGTTCATTCCCAATGGGCCTGGATTAATCGCAATGTAGAGTGATTGTGGATGACCATTTTCCACAACCAGTTGCTGTGCCATTGCTTTAATTTCATCGGAGGCATTATTCACCACTACAGATTGAATCGGACTGGCCAGTACCGGCATATCATTGCCACTATCACCGGCAAACACCACTTCATTGTCTGTGTAACCAAGCCGGCCCTGTAAAAATTCAATTGCATGCAGTTTTGTGGCATGTTCCGGTAATACATCCAATAAACCGACATTGGTCAGCTCATCAATGCTCCACATCACCGAGGCGTTCACACCTACTTTTTGCAAACGTTGCTGTACTTCCTTAATCACCAAATCTTTATTGAGATAAAGAGGTAAATAAAAACTGAGCTTGTGGGTATTTTGTTTGCTGAACTCCTGCAATTGGAGATCTTTAATATCATTTAACAAGGCTTTGAGATCGGTATGAGATTTTCCATTCCAGTCTTGATCAATCTCATCACACCAGCTTTGTACTTCTTGCCAACGTTTTTCCTTGAATTGAAATATCTTGGTGCCTACATCACTGATAATGTAATCTGGCTGAGGCAGGCTATAGGTGCGGATGGCCTTTTCAACCAGTTGCCGATGTCGGCCAGTGACATACACCAGACACACATTCTCCGACTGGCAAAACTTTCGAAAACGCCGGCGTGCATCTGGATGCTCAGCTTGCATTCCATTAGGGATCACGGTGCGATCCATGTCAGTACAGAGTAATAGTTTTATACTCATTTAGCTTGAACCTGTGGCTTGCTCAGAAGTGATTTGAAAAAAATTGTAATACTCAATTGCTTCCATAATTCCTGCAGCAAATGGTTTACTGGCGAAATAAATATGTGAGAAATCTTCCAGCTGTGACAGTTCCTCGTGATGTCGGTTTGCAACAACTACCGCCAGCGTATTCCCCCGCATCATATCTTCATCTGCGCCGCTACCTCCAGCGACACAAATGCGCTCTAGCGGCATGTGCCAACGATCGGCAACAAATCTCAATGCCATGCCTTTTGAAGCTCTCAGCGGCAAAATATCCAGGTATTGGCCAAATGCCAATTGAACATGGACGGACAACTCCTCTCGGTGCAGCAATGATTTGATATCTTCCACATCAACCTGCTCCGGGTTGATGTAATAGCTCAGCTTGAACTGACTTTGCTCAGATTTTGGCTGGCGCTCCAGACCGGGGATTTCATCAAGTAATTTTGTTACCCGGTGTGGTAACCATAAATGATCTATGTGTTTGGTCCATGCCGTATCCGGCGTCAATTTAGGGGCGTAGTAGATTTCGCTACCACTGCTGGTGATCAGAATATCCGGCTCTGGAATACGATGCTTTTTCATTAATTTTAATGCTTGATCAAGTCGTCGACCGGTAGCGATAACAAACTTGGTACTCTTGCGATGTTCGCGCAACAGATTGACCAATGTCTGCAATGATTCATCATCGCCAACCAGATTCAAATCCAGATCAGTCACCAATGCTCTCTCATCTCGTCCTGTCTCGCGCCGTTCTACAGGAAGACGTAACAGTTTTTCGGTACGGGCCGCTATCGGTTCAATGATTTCCAGATAGCGTGTTGCATGAGCTTCCCAGGAATAATGTTCAGCCACACCTTTAAGACCATTTTGCTGACAACGGTGCCAATAAACTTCATCCTGAACCAGTTTTTCAATGGCCAAACTGATACTGGAAATTTCCAGTGGATCAATCAATTCACCATTTAGACAGTTCGCCATAATATCTCTGGGTCCACCATCCTCCGTGGCAACTATTGGCAAACCACTGGCAGCAGCTTCGATTAATGTCAGCCCAAAAGGTTCAGTCAGTGCAGGGTTAACAAAAACGCCTCGGGTAGCAGCTGCAATACGATAAATCAAGGGCACCTCATCCCGCCGATGATGTTTGGGAATGGTGACTTTTCCGTATAAATCATAACGATCAATCGCAACCAGCAGTTCATGAAAGACCTCCTGTGCACCCCGCTCCAGGTCATCAATATCATCTCGGTTACCCGCGATGATCAATATGTTGGCACGTTCCTGTAATATCTCAGATTGACCATAAGCCTCAATCAAACTGACGATGTTTTTACGTTTATCTGGCCTCGACAAAGCCAGAATCATTGGCTTATCAGGTACATCCAGATGCTGGGTAATACGATGAAACAAGTCACTTTGCAGTTCATCTCCCTTTGGCGGGGTAAATTGCTGCACATTGGTCCCGGGCGGCACAATACGCATTTGTGCGGGTTGATAATGATCGTAAAGCTCGTATTGTTCCTCAATTTCCTGATGCGTACTGGTAATCACCCGCTCTGCTGTGGCCAGTGTGATTTCTTCCGCCTCGATCCGTTGATTCATTTTGTACTGCTGTTCCAGTTGTTCCATGTCAACACCGCTGGCAAGCAGTCTTCTGCGTTTGACCCGTCCCAGTGAATGACCAGTATGAACCAGAGGAATCCCTAATTGATTGGCGATATGTGATGCCACAAGACCTGCATCAGCGTAATGACTATGCAAAATATCTGGTAAAAAAGCCTGTCTGCGGAAAAAATCCACCAGATTATCGGCAAAGGTATCGAGATGTTCCCAAATATGTTCTTTTGCCAGATATACTTCAGGACCGGCATCAATTCTGATGATTTGTAACTTATCGTTGAGCTGTTCAACAGGCTGCGCATAATCAGGCGATATTTCGTTATCGACGACACGTCGTGTAATCAGTAATACTTCGCCGACTCTTTCCTGCTCTGATAAAGCCTGGGCTAGCTCCAGGACATAAAGTGTCTGACCACCGGTATCTGCATCGCGTCCCAGTTCAAGATCATGCCCGCGAATCAGACCATGAATATTTAACAAGGCAATTTTTAGTTTTTCTTTGTTATCTGACATAGTTATTTATATCTTAATCACAATGAGTTTTCTCTGGACACACTTGCGACAGGCAGATAAAGGATATCGGTGTGCTGCATAGGGCATTCCCTTTCAAACTACCTGCTAAGTGTCCAGAAGACAAATTTAGGCCGGAAAGCATTGATTGTTATTTCCAGCAACCTTGAGCGTATCACGCAGTCAATCAGTAATGTATTAACTTCGATTTAAACAGGAAAGTCAGTATGTCTATACAACGAATTTTTTCCACAATATTACTCGCCTCGCTCCTGCCTATTAGTCAATTGGCATCAGCAGATGACTCTTTGCAAAACGCTGTGAACAATCCCCAACGTTCAGAAACAAATACACAACGTGATATGTTCCGCAATCCGTCGGCAACTTTGATGTTCTTTGGTATTACGGCTGATATGCGCGTCGCTGAAATCTGGCCCGGGCGTGGCTGGTATACCGAGATTCTGGCACCATGGTTAAAACATGGCAAAGGCCAACTCATCGCAGCAGGATTTCCCGCGAATACACAATCTAACTATAGACAAACACTTCGTCAGGAATATAACACCTGGCTGAAAAGCGCTCCAGAGTTATATGACGAAGTTGTCGTTACAGAATTTGGTCCGGAAAGTGAGGGACAATTTGCTGAACCGGAAAGTCTGGATGCCGTTTTGACTTTCAGAAACGTCCATAACTGGGTTCAAGATGCCTTTGCTGAAGAAGCTTTTTCGGCCATTTTCACTGCGCTGAAATCTGGTGGGATTCTGGGAGTTACCGATCATCGTGCCAAACCGGGCACATCACTGGCCGTGATGAAAACCAGTGGTTACCTGACTGAAGAATATGTCATTTCACTGGCTGAAAATGCGGGCTTTGTACTGGAAGAAAAATCTGAAATTAATGCCAATCCTTCGGATACTGCAGATCATCCAAACGGCGTCTGGACATTACCCCCTACTCTGCGAGTTGATAATGTAACTGACAAAGCAAAGTATCAGGCAATTGGTGAAAGTGACCGCATGACCTTACGGTTTCGTAAGCCTTGAAAAACAAAGCCCGGACACAGACCACTGTGTCTGGGCTATCAGTTAACGCACCACTCTAACTGCAATTTCAAGCACAACTGGCTGATTTAAACGTCGCTCAATTTCCTGCTTTACTTGATCCATTACTGCATCATCCACCGCTTTTTTTGAAACCATGGTGAGACTGATAATCATCGGTTCCCGGGGTCTGACATTCACATCCACAAGCTTAACACCGGCGATTTCCTGACCGTCCAACTGTCGCAATACGTTATTTTCGGCAACCATCCGATCAAAACCAATAGCCAACGGAATAGCCAAAATCGCGACCATGATTAAGGTCAACATCAATCCACGTTTCGCTCGATGAAATGGACTATAGCCAAGAATCATAAAGGTAATTAACGCGGCAAGAATAATTCCCACCAAGTTGGTGAGATATAACAGAAATGCACCAAAAAACACGGTAAAATCGAGCCAGCCAAGGCCAATACCTGCAACAGCTAATGGTGGCACCAAAGCAACTGCAATCGCCACGCCAGCAAGACTTTTAGCCACTTCAATCCGGGCATGCGCATAAGCACCGGCAATTCCCGAAACCACCGCTACACCAAGGTCCAATAGAGTGGGACTAATTCGAGCTGCAATTTCCGTATTAATATTATTCAATGGGATAAACCAGGCAATCAATGTGGCACAGAGCAAGGCAAGTCCAGTGCCTATGGCGATACTTTTTCCACTTTCCAGCATCAGTGACTCATCCTGACGCAAGGTGCCGAGTGACATGGAAATGATTGGTCCCATTAAGGGGGCCAAAATCATTGCACCGATCACCACGGGGATAGAGTTGGCAAACAAACCAAATGCCGCCAGTAATGTAGATAACACCATCAGTGTTAAATAGGCAGGGGTCGCCCGAGCACTCTCCCGCATCATCATGAAGAGATCTTTAAACTCCTCAGGGGCAGCATGATGCATCCAAGGTAGCGGATAACTGATCAGCTCACTTCTTGCTTTTCCCAGAGGCAAAGCCTGAGTGCGGACAATTTCTTTCTGCTCGGCGCCGCTATCGGCCAGTGCGAGCAAACGTCCTGGAATCAAGCGAATAATTCGGCGCTCGACTTTAAAATCGAGCTGCTGCGCCTCGGAAACCATTTCGTCATGGCTATATTTGACCGCCTTGTTGGTTTCCAGTTTGAGTTGACTGCTTTTAATAAAACCGACAAAGGGCGGATTATTGCGACTCCAGATATTGCGCATGAATAAGGAGGCAAACAAAAATCTGAGCATTTCAAACACACTTCGTGGTGCCAGTACGAGGGCGTGCATCATGCCATCATTGGCATTCGAATCAGGCATAAACCGCCGGGATAAAACCGAACTCCTTCCATGCTCAACGGCCACTACACCAAACGCAGCGGTTTCGATCACTTTTTCTTTCTGAGTAGTAATCGTAAAAGGCGTAAATCGCACCTCTTTCAGACTTCGCATCAAACGCCAGAAACGTCTTACTCTCGCCCAGAAAGGCTCCACCATGGCTTCGCCTGGGACTAAGGTAAACGTCTGTCCCACAATAACTGAGTTAAAAACTGGCCGCTCATTGCATAACATTAAATCAAGTTGAGATGCTTCATTGTTCATGATGTCGCTTAGCGCATCTTCAAAATTGGCCGCGATACCAAAGCCATAACGTGCATGTTTCATTTGTGGATGAGGCAACAGACCAATCGTCCATTCCTGCTCCCGAGCTTGTAACATCAAATCCCGCAAACATTCATCGTTCAGATAGCTGATAACTAACTGGTCTGCTTCAAATTGATATTCTCGCCCAGACTCAAAGCTGTTGAGACGAATATCCCACTGCTGTTCTGGTAACTTTGGCAAGATATTCTCTTGCACCGCCGCTTCATCGGCTGCTGAAAACAGCAAAACGACTCGTCGTTTTTCAGTAATCGAATCAAGTTTGCTGATCAGATCTTCTTCCATCTAGGACTCCGAGAGAAATTTAACGCGCAGTATATTAATGCATAAGCCCCGCCAAAGGGGCAGGTTTTAGGAGTATTTCGTTATCACGCTTGATGACATTCAGCGGTGGTATAAAAGTTTATTCATCTTCACTATGGTATCGGTACGAATCTGCTTGGGGCAAACGCGTTCGCACTCACGGTAATTACTGCAACTGCCAAACCCCTCGGCTTCCATTTTCGCCAACATTTTGGCCGGACGTTTATTATCCAGTTGTCCTTGTGGCAGACTGCTTAAATGGCTGACTTTTGCAGCAATAAATAAAGTTGCCGAGGCATTTGGACATACCGCAACACATGCACCACAGCCGATGCAGGTCGCCGCATCAAAGGCTTTATCCGCTACTGTTTTAGCCACTGGCATCGTGTTGGCTTCCGGAGCAGCGCCGGTTCTGACAGGAATATATCCGCCCGCTTGAATAATACGATCAAAGGCACTGCGATCCACCATCAAGTCCTTAATGACCGGAAATGCAGTTGCGCGCCAGGGCTCAATCCATAATTCATTTTGATCCTGATAGTCACGCATATATTGTTGGCAGGTGGTCGTTGCCTGATGTCTGCCATGGGGTTCGCCATTGATCACCAGGCTGCAACTGCCGCAAATGCCTTCCCGACAATCATGGTCAAAAACAATTGCTTCTTTACCAAGTCCGATTAATCGCTCATTAAGCGCATCAAGCATTTCCAGAAAGGAAGATTCAGCCTCCACTTCCAATTCATGTTTTTCAAAAAAACCATTGTCTTGGGGATTGGCCTGACGCCAGATATGCAGGATAAATTTCATTGGTAATTCCGAATCCCAGGACTTACAAAGTCAAAATGTAATGGCTCTTTAACCAGTTTCGGCTGGATTACATTACCTGTGTACTGCCATGCCGAAACAAAACCAAATTCGTTATCGTGCCTTTGGACTTCACCATGAGAAGTCAGATGTTCTACCCGGGCATGACAGCCACAGGATTCTTCACGACTCAGAGCATCAATGCACATTAATTCACCGAGTTCCATAAAATCAGCGACCCGACCGGCTCTTTCCAGCGTTTGGTTCAGTTGTTTGTCACCACCGCTGATTTTAATTTCTCGCCAGAATTGTTCTCGAAGTTGCTGTATCTCCACAATAGCCTGTTTCAAGGCAAATTCATTCCGTGCCATGCCGCAGTGATCCCACAAAATCTTGCCTAACCGACGATGAAAATGATCAGGGGTATGTTTCGGTTCAGGTGCATTAAGTAAACGATCCAGACGGGCTTGAGAATAATTTATTGCTTGCTGAACCTCGGGGTAATCTTTATCTGCTAATGGCGTTTGTCGAGCCAGATAATCCGAGACTGTCGCCGGCAGAATGAAATAACCATCAGCCAGACCTTGCATTAAGGCACTGGCACCCAATCGAT
>NZ_JAJAEO010000024.1 GCF_020447225.1 Methylophaga pinxianii
TGCTCTCAGGGCTTCTCACGGGGGTTGTGCATACCTTAAAGCCCAGTGATTTCGCGAACTGCCGAGTGTCATCGGCAATATAGCAACTCCCATTATCGGTCAGCCACTCAACCTGGCGAGGTAGCTCTTGAACATCACCAAACCGCTTTTCAATACTTTCGACCAATACGTCCTGCACCATCAAAGCGTTAATGCCAGTGGTGGTGGCAACATAACTCATGACTTCACGGTCGCAGCAGTCGAGACTAAACACCACTCGGACTTTTTCTTTATTCCAACAGCCGATCTCAAAACCATCTGAGCACCA
>NZ_JAJAEO010000100.1 GCF_020447225.1 Methylophaga pinxianii
AAAAAAAAATAATACTTCGAGGCCTTGGTTTACGAAGCGAATGAAATCGCTCTCCACTTATCAAAATGCTATCAATGACACAATAGCGGTTGGAAAGAGTATTGGTGATGCTTTTGTTTGGTTCTTTTATCAAAAAAATAGAAATTACTTAGTTGAACATCTCTCACAAGATGAAGTATTCCATGCACCACCAGGTACAGGTGGATTTGGTGAGCAAGAGTTAATAAAAAAATTTCCCGTGTTGAATGGTTACTTCGTATTACATCATGGGGTGACAAGCATTTTGAGGTTGGGCGATATCTCATTAGTAGATATCGATAGTTTTACAGTTTCAGGGATTGGCGAGATCAAAACATCAGGTGTTAGGAAGGACGGAACTGTACAAGTAAACCTTCTTTTCTCAGGCCCCAACATCAATAAAAAAAGAGTTGAGAAGCCTATTGCTGAGATGGCGGAATCCGAGCCTTCTTTTGAAGATGCTCTGCCAGAAAAATCCAAACAACGACTCAAGAGACAGCTTGAAAGGATAAGTAAATCCTATAAAACTCTTACTGAGACTCCAAGACAGAAAATTGCAATAACACAAGATAATTGCCTAGATAATTTTGAACAAGCGTTTAACGAAGCAAAAGTTGGGAAGTTTCTTTTTAAGAAAATAAGCAATGGTTTAATAATTGGTATATATAAGGATCATCGAAAGTCATTTTCTTCCAAGATGGTAAATCACTCAACTGCAGACTTTTCCCAAAAAATGGATGATATTGAAAAATCTATTAGAAATATCATGAAGGAAGGTCGAGAAGACAACTCAATTCAAGTTGGGTATTTTCATTACAACAAAGATGGGAAGTCCAGTCTTCTCCCTGGAATGACACATCCTGTTTGGTGGCCCATAAATAACTCTATACTCAAAGATATAATCTTTCAAAACTCGATTATTGTTACGCTTTACAACCCTGCCCACTTGATATCAGAATTTGAAAAGCATGGTTACTCTCTAAAGTACAAAGAACAAAAAATTCAAAGTATTTATCAACAAATCGGAGATAAAGAAATTTCCATAACTGGATTTAATTACTACTTAAACATGATCACTCAGTATCTATTCAGTGAGGAAAGTATTGTGAAAATTATTGAAGAAACAAAAAATCTTACGCAAGAGGAAAAGACAGCTAAACCTTTCCAGATAGGTTTAAATATACAGCAACACCTTTAATAGTTAGCCTTACTGACCAAAGGGACCAAATGAGTTAGCAAGGTAGGTTGGGCTGAGGCACGAAGCCCAACAATTACAACCATAAAATTCTTCTGCATTATTTCAACGAAAACATCATAAAAACGATCTTATTCGTTGGGCTTCATAAATTCAGCCCAACCTATCAAATTAATCTTCTTTGTAGGATTTTTGAAACAGGGGGTAAGGAAGCATGGACAAAGAATTTTTAATCGTTATTTTGCTTTCTAATAATATAACTATCTAATAAAGGCCAAACTTCCAGCTCATTATTAAAAATAGCGATTCGTTCTTGATTAGCTGATACTAGGAGCCCTTTTGCAATGATTTTATTTTCATTGCTGGTATCAATCAAATAAGAACATTGGACTATTTTCTCTTCACTGTCACAACCGGACTCTGCATATATTTGCATTTGCCTCTCTGCATCAGCTTTCCCTCTTTGATAAGGAATAGCTGTTAATAATCCGACAAAACACAGAATGAGCAGAGGATAATTAAACCAATCTGCTAGTTCACTAAACATGCTACCTAGCTGACACCAATGCCATTGTGTAATACCCAAAACCCTTCTACCCTGATTTTCTTTACTCAGTTCGTCAAATAACCAATCCTTGCCCTTTTCTTTTGCATGACGTGCATAAAAAAAAGAAACCAGACCAATAATGACTAAAAAAGCAAAAAAGCCCAGCCAATATGGCCATTTAGTAAGCAACCAAGCAATGGCTAAAACACCGATATACCAGCTTTCAACCAATACATCGCTCATATCTTTATTTATCAGTTCGTAACTCAAACCATACGTAAAAATATGGCCGATATGGTAACTAAAGCCGGATAACAATATACATGGCACTGCTATTGCTACAACAGAAGCAGTCATTTTTAATAATCGTTCATACTTTTCCATAGATACATCCTTGTTTATTCTTATAAATGAGCTTGTAGGTTGGGCTGAGGTACGAAGCCCAACAATTAAAACCATACAAATGCTGTCACATTTCAAATTACCATCAAAATTTATCCTATTTGTTGGGCTTCATAAATTCAGCCCAACCTTCCACATCCATCTTTTTTTATCGCACCGCAACCTAAAAATTCCAACATTTTAGACATGACATAAAATCGCATCATAAACTAAAATTACAAATCGATTGTTGGGCTTCGTATCTCAGCCCAACCTACATTTATTTTCACAAGGATTGTGATTAATGCGTTATCGTCGTGCTGATGTGGCTGGTGCCACTTATTTCTTTACGGTTAATTTGCTGAACCGAAAACAAACTCTGCTGACGGATCATATTGATACGCTTCGTACTTGCATCAAAATAGTGAAACAACGTCATCCATTCCACATTGATGCCATGGTCATCTTGCCCGATCATTTACATGCGATCTGGACTTTACCACCCGGCGACGCTGATTTTGCCAAACGCTGGATGTTAATCAAAACAGCTTTTTCTCGATCATTACCCAAACACGAAATCATCAATCAAAGCCGTAAATCGAAAAGAGAACGCGGCATTTGGCAACGCCGTTATTGGGAACATTTAATTCATGATGACTTGGACTATCAAAGACACGTTGATTACATTCATTACAATCCGGTGAAACATGGTTATGTTGAAAAAGCGGTTGATTGGCCTTATTCCAGCATTTACCGGTTTATTGAGAAAGGCATCATTTCAAGTGATTGGGGTGTTGGTGAATCAATGAATGCTCTGGATATGGGTGAACGTTAATGTAGTTGCCCCCGCTAAAACGGACAGTCCTAACTTGCCACTTTGAGAGCGCGATACTCCCTCGGTGACATCATTTTCAATCCGCTATGCGGATGATA
>NZ_JAJAEO010000075.1 GCF_020447225.1 Methylophaga pinxianii
TGGGCGTGTTGTTGATGCGTTTGAGCACGGCGGTGAGGTAGGCTTTGGGGTCAATATCGTTGAGCTTGGCCGTCCCGAGGATACTGTATAGCGCAGCCCCATAATGGCCACCCTCTTCAGAGCCAGCAAACAGATGGTTTTTACGTCCGAGTGCCAGCGGCCGGATAGCCCGCTCAGCAGCATTGTTGTCGATTTCAACATGACCGTCTTCAAGGTACAGCACCAGACTCTCCCATTGCTTGCGGGCATAGTTAATCGCCTTGCCAAGCCCAGAGCCTTTGGCACATTCCCGCAGTTTTGTATCAAGCCACACTTTAAAGTCAGCCATTAAGGGCACAGCCTGTTGTTGCCGGCGTTGTTGTCGTTCATCCGGTGGCTTGCCATTAATGCTGCGTTCAATACGATACAAGGCTTCTATCCGCTTAATGGCTTCCCTGGCCACGGGGCTCTCGGTGGCTTCGGCTATCTCATAAAACTTGCGCCTGACATGTGCCCAGCAACCGGCGCGGGTGATACCGCGTTGCACAGCAAGGTTATACCCTGCATAAGCATCGGCCTGTATCACACCCGTAAAGCCTTTGAGGTGTTGTAACGGTTCCTGACCTTTGCGTGAGGTGCTGTATTGGAACCACACCGCCGGTGGCGCTTTACCTGAAAATGGCCGGTCATCACGTACATAATTCCAGTAACGGCCAGTCAAGGTTTTGCCGTTTCCCGGTTTCAAGGTCGGCGCCGTGGTGTCATCGGCATGCAGTTTATGACCTGCCATCACATGCGCTCGGATAGCGCCGACCAATGGCTGAAGTAAAGCGCCGACCCGGCCCACCCAACCTGCGAGTGTTGAACGGTCAAGGTCAATGCCTTCGCGTTTGAACCGCTCAGCCTGGCGATACAGTGGCAGGTGGTCTGCGTATTTATCGACAATGACCTGAGCGATTAAGGCAGAACTTGCCATGCCTTTATCAATGACCCGTTCCTGGGCCGGGGCCTGCACAATACGCTCGCAAGACTTGCAGCGGTATTTGGGGCGAACAATTTTAATCACCCGGTATTGGGCAGGCACCACATCCAGCAACTCGGACACATCTTCACCGGCCGCCTTCATCGCTTTACCACAATCAGGGCAATCACAGCTGGCAGGTACC
>NZ_JAJAEO010000082.1 GCF_020447225.1 Methylophaga pinxianii
TACCTATCTGGGAGGTATATTGCTAATTGGATTGCATTTGCAGCATTCCTTAACCAATGTATTGCAAACATTGGGGAAAACCTCAAAACAGTTTTATTGGATTTGTACTGCCATAGTTGTGTTATTGGTGGCGGGATTTGCCTTGGTCCCGATCCTGGCCTATTGGAAAGCATAAATGAGTGAAGAACAGCAATTAGACAGCTTTTCCCCGAAAGGCCCGCTGGAACAGCGCTGGACCCAGCATAAATACAATCTGCGAGTAGTCAGTCCGGCAAACCGTAAGCGTTATCGAGTCATCGTAGTGGGAACCGGTCTGGCTGGTGCCTCTGCGGCAGCATCGCTGGCGGAAATGGGCTATCAGGTTAAAACCTTCTGCTTTCAGGACAGTCCTCGAAGAGCTCACAGCATTGCCGCGCAGGGTGGCATTAATGCCGCCAAAAATTATCATAATGATGGCGATAGTGTCTGGCGACTGTTTTACGACATGATTAAGGGTGGCGATTTTCGTGCCAGAGAATCCAATGTCTTCCGTCTGGCTGAGTTAAGCACTTCCATTATTGATCAGGCGGTAGCACAGGGGGTGCCGTTTGCCCGTGAATACAGTGGCTATCTGGCTAATCGATCATTTGGTGGCGCTCAGGTTTCCCGTACCTTTTATGCCCGTGGACAAACCGGTCAGCAATTGTTGCTGGGAGCTTATCAGGCGATGAGCCGACAGATTGCCGAAGGCCATATTGAGCATTTTTCCCGCAGTGAAATGCAGGATTTGATCAAAATTGATGGCAAGGCTAAAGGCATTGTAGTGCGAGACTTGTTAACGGGTGAGTTGAGATCGCATCTGGCTGATTGTGTGGTGCTGTGTACCGGTGGTTACAGTAATGCCTTTTATCTGTCGACCAATGCCAAAGGCTGTAATACTTCGGCTATCTGGCGGGCACATAAGCATGGTGCATTATTCGCCAATCCCTGTTTCACGCAGATCCATCCGACCTGTATTCCGCAACATGGGGAACTGCAGTCCAAATTGACCCTGATGAGTGAATCGCTACGGAACGATGGTCGTATCTGGGCACCCAAAAATCCGGCTGATTGCGGACGTGACCCGCGTGAGATTCCTGAGCAGGATCGTGATTATTTTCTCGAACGTATGTATCCCGCCTTTGGCAATCTGGTGCCTCGTGATATTGCTTCACGTGCAGTCAAACATATCTGTGATGATGGCCGTGGTGTAGGTCATGAAATCAATGGTCAGAAACTGGGTGTCTATCTGGATTTTGCCGATGCCATTAAAGAGCAGGGCGCGGATGTTATCAATGAAAAGTACGGTAATTTATTTGACATGTATCAACGAATTACCTCAGAAGACCCTGCACAGCAGCCAATGCGAATATATCCCGCTGTCCATTACACGATGGGGGGCTTGTGGGTGGACTACAATCTGATGACCACTGTTGATGGTTTGTTTGCCGGAGGCGAAGCCAACTTTTCCGATCACGGTGCC
>NZ_JAJAEO010000142.1 GCF_020447225.1 Methylophaga pinxianii
TTTTTTTTATGCCAGTACCATGATTCAGATACAAGATGATTGATGATTTGATAATTTGAAGACCGCGGTTTGGTAAAGTCATTTGGTATTTCAGGAATTTCACCATCTTTTAAAGGATCACTACCTACATTTAACCTAGTCAAATGATATTCTCGAGCAATTTTTTCATAGAATTCTCTTTTACTATTGCTCTGATTGTGGGTAATTGAATGGTCATGAATTCTATAATTATAGAAATTTTCAGCCATAAAAAAAACAGAACCTTTTTCAGATATTCGAAGTTGAAGATCTATATCTTCTGCAGTTACAAAAAACGAGCGACAGCCGTTGATTTCTTTTAGAACGTCGGCTTTCACCATAAATGTTCCAAAATGGGTTCGAGTTATGGCACTCCTAAACTCTTCATCTAAAGCTTGTGAAATACTGTCGCGTTGAAACTGAACAAGATGATTACCTGCTTTATCAATTGATGAATACATACCACAAATTGAAACATAGTTTCTATTTTCCTCCATCCATTTGACTTGTGTTGCAATTCTTTCTAAAGGAAATAAATCATCGGCATCACAACGACAAACATATTTACCACTTGCTTTACTTAACCCTAAATTAAATGCATCAGAAATTCCAGTTCCAAAGCCATTTAAAATTTTAATTCTTTTATCATCAAAAGTCTTAATAGTAGCCACTGTGTTATCAGTAGATAAATCATTAATTATTATAAGTTCGAGGTTTATATAACTCTGCTGAAGAATTGAAAGGATACTCGTTACTATGAAATCCTCTGCATTTTTAGCTGGCATTATTACCGATACTAAGGCCGTCATAGTCGATTTCTCACTGTAATCTTTTCAAATAAGGTTTTGACTATCATTTCGTATTTAATATTATTTCGGATTTTTTAGTAGTGTTTTTCAAATCATAAATTCTACCCAGTAATGCTCCAATCAAAAGCCAATAAAGTGGGTTCAGAGAAGCATTCGGCATTTGGTCAACTAATATTAATGCAACAATCAATGCATGCGATGCTAAAAAAAATTGCTCATTATAAGATTTACTTTTTGCTGTTTTGTGATATTTATTTGCTAACCAAATAGGCGCAATGATAAACATAAATTGAGTTAAGTATCCAAACCAACCACTTGTGCCTAAGGTTATAATCCATTTCCCATCAGTTGTACTTAAATCTTCTCCTGTTATCTCATCACGAACCCGATTTCTTCCCCAACCTCCCCAGCCGAATAAAGATTTATCATTTGCATGATTTAGCAATCCTTCTTCATGTTCAAAACGATAGCCAAGTGATTCAGCACGCTCTGAACTTACAACATTGGCATATTCTAACAATGCGGTGTGAGGGAAAATCTTCATTGAACTCAACACAGGATACGCAATAAACATTGCAGCAATCAGAACTGTTCCTGAGTGAATGAGACGGTTGGGAGCAAAATAAATTGCTAACAAAGCAACTATTCCGAAAATCAAAGCAGCCAAACTTTTTGATAACAACAAGGTTACTAAAACTAACGTTAAGAGCATACCATTTGCGCCATAGCGAGAGAATTTAGTTTTGGTTTTTTTCATTGTAGCAAGCACAGTTACTCCAACCGCTAGAAAGAAAGCCACAAGTAAACCATGCCCCATAAATACAACTGCGCGAAAACCACCATCTCGATACTGTTGTTGCCACGAGTGGGGAAAAAAGCCATACAATGATCTATGAAGACTCGGGCTCATACGAATTTCGTAAAGCGCAAATAACGCGTAAATAACTGCAGCAATTGCAAAATATTTGAATAGTAATTGTTGATGTTCATAGCTTCGAAAGTATTTAAAACCAATAAGAAATGGTATGAAATACAAATAATTACCTATCGTATCTGACAGCCCATCATAAATAGTTAAACCCGGTAAATAATAATATCTTTCTGAATTAGTTAATGCTGTTAAAAAAGGTGAAATAACAAATCCAATGAATATTACTTTCAAAAATCCATCTAATTCACCATAGCCGAACCTCTTCTTATTTATAAGCATATAACCGATGAGGGTCATTGTTGTGACAGAAAATTTATCAAATGCAGGTATTCCAGGCAGGTCTACATTGAAACCCGCGGGAAGAAACATATAGGCTCCTAATAATCCTAGAAGTACACCAGATTGAAATCCATAGCGTTTTATCAAGACTAGAATTAAAATCGGCCAAATTATAATAGCTAGATACGCAATTGGATTAGGCATTAATAATTAACCTTGGATTATTTTATTTATAATATTTTGAGCTTAAGATAAAATCATTCTTAAACAGATAATTTATTCTTTTTGGCATATTACTAATTTTTAATTAATGTCAGTAACAACAATTTCCACCCATCAATACGCCAAGGAATCAAACGAATAGCTCTTTTGGCATATTTAATAGCTGCAGATTTGTTAGGATATTTATGCGCCCACCAACCAAACTTCATAGAAAATTGATATTTTGATGTAATATCATCAGATTGTCGCCACTCGTTTGTTGCCGTGTAAACACGGATTACCCCCCTTCTGATCCAGGCTTCTTCACAAGATTTACGAGTTGCTAGTCCTTGTCGTGTTTGGTTTTTTGCACTAATAGATGTATTTAAGTATCGATATTTCAATAAAGGCAGTGAAATATTGGCTAATTTTCCAATTTCTCCTATCCTGAGCCACAGATCGTAATCTTCTGCCATCTCAAATTCTTTACGATAGTTTCCAGCAGAATTAGCAATTGACTTTCTAAACATTACAGTAGGATGCTCAAGCGGACAATGTCCTGAAAGAAGCAATTCCTGAATTCTATCATTATCTGGCGGAGTAAATAATCGGGTTATCTCATCTCCATCATCATCGATAATAATTGGATCTGACCCTACACAAACTACTTCTTTAGATTTACTTAAGAAATCATATTGTATGGATAATCGCTCTGGAAGAGAAACGTCATCTGCATCCATCCTAGCGATAAATTCACTTTGAGCAATAGCTATGCCTTCGTTAAGACTATTAACTAAACCCTTATTTTCCCTAGAAATAACACGTATTCGACTGTCAGTATTTTTATAATGGTTGATGATTTTTTCACTGTCATCTGTTGAACCATCATTAATAATAATAAATTCAAATTCTTTATAAGTTTGGTTTAATATACTTTCAATTGCTTCGGGAAGGTAGGAGCCGCCATTAAACACAGCCATCACAACTGAAACCAAAGGTTTATGATCAATTGACATTAACGATTAACTCTCCCATTCCAGTTATACCCACATTGATGCATCATTTTCCGTGTGTAACGCCAAACAACAATTTTCTGATAAAAGCTTAAATCTGACTTCCATGTATCTATTTGACCCTTTCTGAAAAAACCTTGGGGCTCAATGTAAGAGATCTCCTGATTCAATGGAACCGAGCAATTAGTTTTTTTCGCTTTATCAAACTGGTGTTTAATTATAATTTGCTCCAGTTCATCTTTTTCAAAGTTTATTCCCGCAAATTCCATAACTTTTTTTAAAACAGCTAATGGTTCAACCATTAAATCCTCATAATGTACTTCCAGATAGTGTTGTGAATTTTGTGCGATCTTGGCTTCGCGTGCATACTTTACATGACGGTACCATTCTAACGCGGCTTTTTTGGTATCATTTGGAGCCCAATAATGCCCCCAACTTTTAGCTGCAGCTATCAAAGACGCAGTCACTGCGCGGCTATCTCTTATAATGTGAATAAATTTTGCGTTTGGTAAAAAGCGATTTATTTCATCAAGATATAATGCGTGAAAAGGTGTTTTATCTAGCAACAAAGATGCTTTTGGTTTTGCTTCTAATGACTTCTTAAATGTATTGATCCAAACTTGTTGCATCTGCTCATTAAAAGCATCTATTGTCCAATAAGTGGAAAGACCTACTCTTCTAGGATCCTCACGATCTGCAACCGATTTAAATGCCGGGTGAAAAATTGAATAAAAGTAAGATTCTTGTCCTCCACAAATTGATGGTGATTCCAGTAACATTTTTTGTAACCAGGTTGTTCCACTGCGAGGTGATCCAACAATGAGTAATGGTGCCAATAGGACTTTATTCTGATTTTCGTTCATTTCTGCCAAAATTTTGGTTCTCAACTGTTTAGATGTTTTATAGTGGTTAGACTTTAGTACACTATTGTATACGCAGCAATTTAATATCTAAGATTACATGAATTGATATAAGAAGCTTTTAGTTAATAACAATACAAGAATCTATCGCTCACCATGTCGAATGCTCCACTACAACCTAAAACACCTGAAAGATCACTCAAAAAATTAGCTGTAAATGGCTCAATTTGGACGCTTGGAGGATATGCTGCGGCACAAGCACTCCGGCTAGCCAGTAACGTTATATTAGCTAAATTATTATTTCCAGAGGCATTTGGATTGATGGTCTTAGTAACCATTTTTATGCAGGGAATTTCAATGTTTTCAGATATTGGAATTGGCCCTAGCATAATCCAAAATAAACGTGGGGATGACGCATCTTTTTTAAATACAGCATGGACCATCCAGGTCATAAGGGGTTTTGCGATTTGGATAATCGCATGTATTAGTGCTTACCCTTATGCGGCTATATATAACGAACCTTTACTTTCTTCCATGCTGCCGATAGCGGGTTTGACTGCTGTAATTGCTGGTTTTAATTCTACTTCACTTGCAACTTCGAATAGAAAACTTAATTTGGGCAAATTAACAATAATTGAATTTATAGCCCAAGCAATATCAATAATTGTAATGATTGGATGGGTATTAATTCATCCAACAGTTTGGGGATTAGTTGCAGGGGGCATTGTAAGTGCACTGGTGAAAATGTCCTTAAGTCACACATGGCTAGCTGATAAAAAAAACAAACTGTTTTGGGACAAAGATGCAGCTGGCCGACTCTTCAGATTTGGTCGTTGGATATTAGCAAGTACAGCATTAACTTTTTTCGCTAAGCAAATTGATAGAATGCTGTTGGGATTTTATTTAGGTACAGCAACTTTGGGGATTTATTCTATTGCAGTAATGTTTAAGGACACGGCTAACGCTTCTATACAGATGTTAGGTAGTAAAGTTTTATTCCCATCCTACTCTGAATTGGTTCGTAGTGGTGACGACAACCGCGTCTATAAAGCACTCAAAAAAACACGTTTGATAATGATTGTGGGTTCATGGGTTGTTTCGATTTTACTCATATTTTTGGGTCCCGTCATCATCGGCTATCTTTATGACGAACGATATAGTGATGCAATATGGATGATACAAATATTACCATTAGGTCCATTAGTTGGTGTGCTGTCATTAACTTATCAAAACATGTATTTAGCTAAAGGTCGTTCTGACTTCATTACATTAATACTGGTGCTACAGTTAATTCTCCAAACGTTTGTTATTATCGCTGGTTATTATTACTTTCAATTGTTAGGAGTAATAATTGGTTTAGCAATGATTGGCTGGTTGATTTACCCTATCAATGCCTATCTGATACACAAACTTAAACTTTGGCAACCAGGTATAGACATTACAGTGATAATGGCTGCAATAATTTTTACTCTAACGTATTTAAAGTTTATGAATTTTTTAATTTAAAACAGACAATTTCTTAGAAATATTAACGTAATGCTAAAACTAATTAAATTATTTTTTGTACAATAAACCTTGATTAGAGCTAACCGGCTTTGAGGTTACTTTTATGCTTGCTATTTCATGTTTTACTTTATAAGATTGTGCGGCAGCTCACACATTGAAATTAAATTGACCTTATTACCAGAATCGATAATTTCCAAACACCTCAAAGTATCTATCACCGCCTCATTTTTGCTGATGATTTATGGTCTTTGATTTTACAAGTTTATTTATTATTCTTATAAAGTTTTCACCGTCATCTCCTTAATTAAATTTAGACTTAACACAAGAAAATCGTAATTGATGTCTTATGTGTATTATTCACCACTTTTATATTGGTATTACAATTTATGAAATCAAACTTGAATATCTTAATTGATAATTCATCGTACGACCTTTTAAACTCTGGTGACATTGCAATGGCAAAAGTTTGTATCGAGCGTTTGCAAAAAAATGCACCTAATGCTTCTTTAAAAATGATCACCCAAGCTAACGACATACTCACTTATATATCACCAATAGCTCAGCCCGTGAATCTTTTTATAAAAAGAAAAGCCTGGTCACAAAAACGGAATATTTTTGGGCCAATATACAAACTGATACCAAGAGTGTTTCATCCTAATCTTGAAAGAGTCGAAAATAATATACGTCTTACATATCCTAAACTGATGACACGATGGATGTATCATCGCCTTCGTAAAAACCCCAAAAATGCTGAATTGATCAAACAGTATATTCAACATATTGACGAGGCTGATGTTGCTGTAGCAAGTGGTGGGGGATTCATGACTGATGCTTTCGAAGATCACGCGATAAATATCCTCGAATTATTATATCTAGTTAAACGGCAAGGTAAACCAGTCGCTATGTTTGGTCAGGGCGTTGGACCCGTTACTTCTCCTAAGTTGTTAGCAACGATGAAAAAGGTATTACCGACATTAGATATGATTTGTATACGCGAAAGCATCTCAGGTTTACAGCTATTACTCGATCTAGGCGTTTCAAAAGAGAGGATTGTCATTACAGGGGATGATGCCATTGAACTATCCAAAGCTGCGAGAAAAACAGCTTTAGGAAATAAGTTGGGTTTCAATGTTCGTGTTGCAAATTATGCCAATATTGACATAACACAGGATAAATCTGTGGGAAATATTATTAATGATTTTTCTAGTAGCCATAATACCTCGAGTATTGCAATTCCAATATCATGGTATCCACATGAAAAAGATTTAGAAAAAATTAACGAAATACTAAATATTGCGAATCATAATGAGCAACTCAGTTTTCAAAACATTGAAGGGTTAATGAGACAAGTGGCTGAGTGTCGACTAATTGTTACTGGTAGCTATCATGCTGGCGTATTTGCTTTATCACAAGGCATCCCTGTTATTGGCTTAGCTAGATCGCAATATTACGTGGACAAATTTAATGGTTTGTCTGGTATGTTTCCTTCAGGCGTGCAAGTCATATGTCTTGATAAATCAAGCTGGCAAGCCGATTTAAAAGAAGCACTTAGATATGCTTGGGATAATGCTGATGCGTTACGCGAAAATTTAATAAGTTTAGCTGACAATCAGATTGAACTAAGTAAAAAGGCCTATAGCGATTTTTTTAAACTCATCAACAATCAATAATTATTATTTAAATCAAGAAATGCAAAACAGAAGAGCCTAGCGCTGCCAGGCTCATTATTATTTTAGGATTAATGTATTTTATTTCATTAAACATCTGCCAGCTGCATAAGCTCTACATTCCGTTACATCTACCACTTTATTTTCTTCATATGATGCTTCGATAACATCTTTAAGTTTCACACTATATTTTGAGCTCTCAGTGTCAAGTTTCTGCAAATCTTCAGTTGTGTCTATTTTATCAGTTTCAACGGACACCATATTACTTGAAGTATCGCTCACAGGAGTAGTATATGAAATAACTTCATCTAATACTTTTAACTCATCATTAGATGTTGATGCAGTCTTTGATTTTGAAGAGCCACCACTTGAAGCACCACCACCGGCATTCTTGCTTGTTTTATTTTTATCCATGGATGAAGAGTTACCATCATAAGTTTGCTGTTCATTAAAAACTGTACTTGTCCCATTTATACCCGAATTTGGAGCATTTTTGGGATATAGTTGAACATTATCTGTAGATTCAATAATTAAATCTGTATTTTCATTCCCTGGTTTATTATTTGCTACTTCTTCGGTTTGGTTATCTTCTTGAACTGGAGTGTTATCGTTACTCTCTGGAGTCTGATTTATAGATTCTTCAATAGTCGGAGATTTATCAACAAATTCAAGTTCTTCTTCATCAGTTGGCTGTTCATTAGGAATTTCAGCCACCGGAAAATCATCCTGAAAAGCTTCCTCCTCATCGTTTGGCTCAATAATGCTGATACCATTATGTAATTGACATAGGTTATTTGAAGTGTCAGTTAATACATTCATACCTGATTTTTGAATGCAATCGTTTTTTGTATTGTTTGGTAATCTTATATCATTTCCCAACACTTCTATTTTGGAAGCACCACCAATTGATATTCCATACCCATTTAAATGGTTAAGAATTACTTTATTATTTTTAATCGAGATATTATTGGATTTTAATGTGTTTTCCTCTCTAACTGGAACTTTTATTCCCATTATTAGTACTTCGCCTTCATCAATAATTTCATTACCATGAATCACAGCGCCCTCACAAGAGGCACAGCCAATCCCTACATTTCCAACATTGATTAATTTGTTATTGAGAATTTTAACATTATAAAACGATTCATCTGTTTTAGAGTAACCAGGATCCACGCTTATACCCCAACAGTAACCTGATACCTTACCTAAGTCCTCTTTTACAATGTTATTTTCAATTGTAAGATCCGTGAATAAACCATGGACAACAAGAGATACCCCATAGCATTTACCATCAATTATAGTTGACCTGTAGAGTGTATTATTTCTTACAGTTATGTTTTCAGCATGAGACTTAGACCAAGCTAAATAAATGTTATGGTCCAATATTTTTTGACCAAAACCGTTATTTTCAAAGTAATTTCCTTCAATTAAACAGTCTTGACACGCCCCATGAAATCCGATTGAACGATTATTAATGATTGTATTATTTGTAACAACTAACCTATCGTTTATTCCATTTGTACCGGGATTTAATGTGTTAGCACCTGAAGAATGGATTCCAATTCTAAAACCTTCAATATGGAGGTTATCTAAAATCACATCATCTACATCATTGTAAAGAAAAACACCTTTACCTTTTGAGTTTTGCGCGATGATTGTAAGATTTTTTAGGTTGTAGCCTCCATCAGAATCGGCATTGCCACCTTCCTGAAAATTAAAAGCTGTTAAATCACCTGAAGCATTAAAAAGTGGCTTTGGTTTAGCAATATCACCATAATCCGCAATTGTACAAGGTTTGATTGCACCACAATTTTTATTATAGATACGTAGATCTGTTGTTATTGGAAAACGTCCTCCCCGACAAAAAAGAACATTACTTCCTGCAAACATCCCATTAAATGTGCTTATACCTTTATCAAAAGTTTTAAAAGGTGTCGCTTCAGACTTTCCATCATTCTCATCGTCGCCGGTATCACACACGTAGTAGTTTTGGGCTTGAGCGGTAGTACTGAATAATGCAAATAGGAACACTAGTAGAATTTTTTTGGAATTTGTCATAATCATCATCCCCCCGTTATAAAAATAGATGATACGAGTCAAATGATATGACTAATGATATAAAAGAATAGTGATTCGATTCACACATTCTGATATGCCCTAGATAAACGTAGAACGTTTGTGAGCCAATAAGCAAAAGTAAGCTTACTTCAAGGTAGGATTACCTTAACATAATTTTGAAGATTTATTTCAGATGGTAAGAATAAAATGCCCGGCGTTACCGCCGGGCCAAAAATCTCTGGGGGGCAGAGATTTTTTAAACTAAGATTTAAATATCATCTGATTAATCACCTCGATAATACTTGTTGGTGACGGCTAAATAATAAAGTTATCAATGCTCAATTAACGTGACATTATTCACATTTAGGAATGATATGCACCTAAAAAGAAATAATCCTAAATCACTTTTACTGGAGCTGTATGTTGTGCTGCTCTAATAACCATCCTCTGACCCTTTTAACATCAGGGTTATCAGACAAGTTTGAATGAACAATTCGCGTAGCCTTTTTATCACGAATCATCTCCATCAAGAGCGGGACATCTATTTCTTGTTTATCCTCGGCAAAAGCATATACCAAGGCAAAATCACATAAATTATTGATACGCCTTGGTATGCCTTCGCTGTAACAATAGATAACGGCACAGGCTTCATTAGAAAAGATCTTTTTCTGAGCACCCGCTACTTGTAAACGATATTCAATATAATTTTGCGTTTCAGGGTAGCTTAATGCTTTTAAATGGAACTCTACACCAATGCGTTGTGCAAATTGTTTCAACTCCGGCATGTTCAACTTTTCAATAAGTTCAGGTTGTCCCGTCAATACCAACTGCAGAAAGATATCTGAATCTATGTTCACATTGGATAACAATCTTAGCTCTTCGAGTGCTTGTAATGAGAGGTTTTGCGCTTCATCCACAATTAAAACAACTCTTCTACCCTGTGCGTGTTGTTCAACTACAAAATTAATATAATCACGATAACGCCCCGAATTGTCTGTAGATGTTGACTCTATATCGAGTGAATCAAGTACCCAAGTCATTAACTCACCAAATGATTCATGCGTGTTGTTTATCAATCCAATAACGCAGTCATCTTCAATTTTAGAGAGTAATGCACGAATCAATGTGGTTTTTCCAGCACCTATTTCCCCCGTCACTACTGTAAAGCCAGCATGACTCATCAAACCATATTCAAGCATTGTTAACGCTTTTTTATGGTTAGGACTTAAATAGAGAAAAGTCGGATCTGGGACCAGATTAAAGGGTTTATGTGTAAGACCAAAATGTTCTGTATACATGAATTAATAATTTTGATGTTCAGGGTGATGAGCGGCCTTATTCACAACTGTACCGATTAAATGTGAGCCTTCCAATAATTGCAGCGATTTTGTAATATTTGATTCGGTATTTTTACCGTCTTCCAACACCAATAATGTGCTGTCGAAATATCCAGCAGATAATAATACATCATCAGTTTGGAGCACCGGCGGCACATCAAAAATAATCATTCGTGAATCATATTGTGCTTTGATGTCAGCAACTAAGCTGGCCATTTTAGGACTGGATAGCAATTCTGCAGAATCTTCCGCTCTACCAAGTCCAGGTAAAATTACGAGACGTTTAACGCCAGGATTCATTAAAACTTCTGAGAGTTCATATTCTCCTGATAAATATTCCCGCAATCCCAGCGATGGTTTTAACCCAAAGTATTTGCTAATGCTTGGATTCCGTAAATCCATATCAACCAGCAATACTGTCTGATTTAGTTCCATTGCAATCGCTATTGCCAAATTTGCGGCAACTACAGACTTACCTTCGCCTGCTGTTGGTGAGGTAACGGCTAGTGTCTGCCAACGGTTACTACGCATTTTTTTAAGGACTTGGGTACGTAACATACGAAATACAGCAGATTGTGGATTATTATAAAAACCAGCAATTATCCGATTTTTTTCCAAAATATTATTCGGAACATCAACAACTTTTGTTTTTGAATATGAAATTGACTCTAATGCATTAGCTTCAAGTGGATCATCAACTTGTTGCGATAAACCAATCGGTTCATTTAAAACCCTTTTTTTAGCTAAAGGTTGCTGAGCATGTTTTTCTCTAGCTTTATCGAGCGCTTTTTGTATTCTATCCATATTAAATTACCAATCTGTTAATTTCGGGTGCTTTAAAGCAAGCTTAGCTTGTTAAGCAACTTGAACCAAAAAACTTCAAGATCCATGATCAAGAAATGGAACAACACAACGGCCGCGATGCCCAATAAAAACAAAATAAACACTAAACGATAAAGTAACTTACGACGTTTACTCTTCTCTGCTTCAGTCAAAATTAGAGGTATAACAACTAATGGCGGTTTACCGACGATCCGAGAAATATTTGTATAACCACGTACACCACCAAAAAACATCTCTATTAAGACAGCTAAGCCTACACCCGCCCCCATTGATGCAACAAAACCCATCGCTAAAAGTTTAGGACGATTTGGCTTTTCAGCCGAGTTTGGCACTTGTGGTGGTTCAATTAGAGTAAAGCTTTCACCTTTATTTTCAGATTCCAGGGTTTCTGCTAATTCGGCTTGCAATTGTTTTGCACGAAGCTGACGATACTGATTAAGTTTATTTTCATGATCACGTGTGAGATCCAGATATGCACGTTGAACTTGATTGGTTTTCACCACACGCTGTTCAAAATCAGCTAATTTTTCACGCAAAGATACTTGACGCTCACGCAACCGTGATATCTCACGTTGGGTCGCATCAATTTTAGCTTTCACTTCGATATATACAGGGTTTGTGCTGCCTGATGAAGCGGCTGGTGTTGATGCCGAGGTTTCAGCCGGCAACTCTGCCAGACGATTGTCAAGACGAGATACATTTGCTTCTTCGGCTTTTACATCGGGATGTTCTGATGAATACCGTTGTTTCAACGATTGTAGATTTGAACGAGCATCTTCCAATTGCATTTCGACAGATTGCCTCGGCGACATACTTTCACCAAGCTGTGCTGCTAAAGCATCCATTTCTCTTTTGACACGTTGCAAATCAGGATGATTTTCAGAATATTTACTTTGCATAGAACGGTATTCTGCCCGTAATTGTTCTAATGCAACTTGAGCATTTGAAGGCTGATTGGGCGATGTTGCACTCATACCTGCAGATGCCTCTCTGGGTATCATAGATAGTTGCAACCCCATCGTGGTGACTTGATCGCTTAACATCATTATTTGGTTTTCAGTAGCAGCAATTTCTTGCTGGGTACTTTGAACCATTGACAAATTGTATTGTAATAGATCTGGAAGACTATCACTGTATTCATCGCGGAATTCGGCAATCTCTCTTTCAGTTTGCTGGACTTCTTTTTGAAGACGGTCTCCCTCAAGTTTTAAAAATTGCGTGGTGTCTTCAGCTCGATCTGTTCTAGTTCGAACATTCTCGTTTAAGAACTCAGTCACTAACTCGTTGGCAACTTGTTGCGCTAATTGTGGTGACTTATCAAGGAACGAAACTCTAAAAGCAATACTCGCTCTTTTAGCACGACCACTTACAGGATCGGTAACATTCGCTTGAACAATATCAACACTGACATTTTCTTTGAATAATGAAACTATTGGAGCAGTTGAGGGCGTCTTTTGGCGTTCTTCAGGATATAAATTATATTTGTTAACGATTTGCATGACACGTGTAGTGGTCATTAATCGTTGTTTAATGACTTCGATGCGTTGATCAGCATAACTAGTAACTGTGGTTCGAATTAAATCTTGAGGTATTTCCTGTGATTCAATAAGAATTAAACCCTCAGATTTATAGGTGGCAGGCAAGCTATAAGTAACAATCGCTGTAGCGATCATGAGAATGATTGCCGGGATCAAAATCCAATACTTGCGGCGCCATACTATTTCCAAATAATCTCGGATGCCTTTTACTTCTTCTTCCATTATGATCTCTTTAATTTAGCGAGAAAAACGTAAACCGCTCCAGTCATAACCTATGGTCAAATAAACCATATTGCTATCGACTGCATCTACAGTTGAGCCTTTTTGTTCCCGGTATTGATAACCAAAACGTAATGTTAGGTCTTCTTCTAACTGCCACGCCAACGAGGGCGAGAATTGTAAATATTTTCTGTCTGTAGTGTTAATGCTGTCAGCTGTTTGAGTTTCTTGATAAGAAGTGTTGATATTAAACGAAAGAGTATCGCTTAGGTTTCTTTGCCAGCTTAAGCTTATCTTGTCTTGCTCGTTCACAACGCCTTCTCCCGAAGGGTTAAGAGATCGTCCTAAAGTGAAATTTACACTATTAATTTCACCTTCATAACTGGATGTAAAACTAAATAGCGAACCAGAGCTTTCATCTTTTAAAACTGGTCCAACTGCAGGAGTAATTTCATTTTCTAAAGTGCGATAACCTACTTGTCCCGAAAGTGACCATTTTTCCGTTAATAAGTAACTGCTAGTGACTGCAAAATTATAAGTATCATATTCAGATTTTTGAACTCCTGACGACTCATAATTAGCATATGTTAATGCTAAACCACCAGTTAAACGCTCTGTGATTGAATGCTGCCAACCACCCGTTAATGAATGTGTTGTGTTGTCGTTAAAGTTATTAACTCCAATGGGATTATCAATAGAATCAGCGTCTGAATAAGTTCGATCACTATAATTGTAGCTTCCGTATATGGAATCTTTCTCTGTTAATTGATAGCTATATGTAGGTGACACAGTAATAGTTTCAACCGTTGCATTTGAGGAGAAATTACCCGTATCTTCGTCAGCAATAGATCGTTGCGCTCGTTCAGAATATCCAGCTGAAAAGCCATAAACACTTCGTTCAGTATTCCAACTAGAAGAAAAGTTTGCAAAAGGATCTTCACGATCAAGATCTTTCAACTCAGTATAACGTTCAACTCTTAATCCACTTCTAAATGATAGGCTAGATGTTTCAGTAGCTCGAGTTAATATTAATGTAGGAGATATTTCTGTTTTAAAACTTCCCTCCTCTTCATCATTTAACAATTCATTGTCATTGTAGCTAAACGTTGGAGAGAAAGATGCCCCTAATATATACTCAGCCGCTACAAGTGAAGTTGATTGACTAACTAATGCTAAAACGGTGGGTAACATCACCTTATATTTCATGCTAACTCCATTCGGAAAAAATCATTTTCAGTTACTCAAGGTATGATAATGACGTCGCCGCTTTTTAACATTACATTAGATTCTAAAGATTGACCTTGTTTAATGCGAGCATAATGCACAGGGATAATTTGTTGTTTCTCGCCATTTCTACGAAGAATGATAATGTTATTCTCTTCAGCAAATGTATTTAAGCCACCAGCCAAACTAAGTGCTTGCATAGCATCTAAAGGTTGACTCATGGAAAAAGAACCAGGACGTAATACCTTACCTATGATGTGAATAGTATTGCCTGAGACTGCGTTTACAGTGACGTTTACGACCGGATCCGAAATATATTCTGATAACTTAGATTTCAACTCATTTTCAAGATCATATACAGATTTCCCTTGTGCATTCAATTGACCTGCGAGGGGAAAAGATACTGTTCCATCGGGTAAGACAACTACTTCACGTTGTAATGCTTCTTCATTCCAGACGGAAATTGAGAGTCGGTCACCAGCATTAAGTGTATATGCATCATCAGCATATATAGCAGATGAAATTAATAAAGTGGTAACGAAACAAAATGACTTGAGCAGCTTTTTCATGGGTCCTTCTCCGTGGCTATAAATTACTTTCAGAATTGATGATAACACTCTAATTTGCCAAAAAAAAGGGAGCCGTAGCTCCCTTCCTCTAAAACTAGCAATATTGTTAACTTTTAGGCCTTAAGCTGCAGCTACTTGAGCTCTACGACGTAAGCCGAAAAAGCCCATTAATGCTGGAGCAAATAACCATAATGCAGCTGGGATTGGTGTTTCTACACGCAGGTCATAATTGCTACCAGCGTTTGCAGATTCAATGAAAATACTAATTACATAATCAGTGGCTGCTTGTAAAACCCAAAAATAATCAACTACACCCAGTGAAGCAATAGACATAATAGTTGGTTCAACAGTGTTAACACCATCAAATACAGACACAGAAGTATTATCGGCTAAAGTGTTAAATGTCAAAGACAAATAACCACCTGAAGTTACATCTGTAGTTAATGTATATTTATCATCAACCGTTTCACCACCACCAACGCTGGAAGACCAGTTAGCTGTGACAACTTGACCAGAGCTAATTCCAACCGTACCAGCATTCGCAGCATCACCAACTAAAGTCAGTGTTGCGGCACTAGCATTTACAGAGAACAATAATGCAGCAAAGAACAGCATCGCTTTTTTCATAATAATTTCCTTTAAATTGAAAAATTAAGCAATGCAACCCAGCCATCTTCAAAGTGACCCATGAAGATCTGTAGCTTTCCGACCTTGCCTCACGACAAGTTTGGCTTTTATATAACGAGACAACATTGCCTCGCGCTTAGCGTCTTCCAGAAACATCTCTCAGAAGTACGACTGCAATTTATCAATCCAAAACAATTTATGTAATTGTACTATGGTACTAATCGAAGACATTATTTTGATCTGGTTCACATTAATTAAAGGAAACTCCCCCAGTGGAATACATTAAAACTGTAGAGGTTTCACTTAATTACTGTTCATGAAAAAGGGAACATGAGTTCCCTTTTTCATATCAATATTAACTATTAATCTTTTACTATTTATGCAACAGCATTTTTTGCTTTACGGCGTAAACCGAAAAAGCCTAATAATGCTGGAGCAAATAACCATAATGCTGCTGGAACAGGCACTTCACTTACGCCACTATCCAGACGTAGGTCATAGTTACTTCCGGCAGCGCCACGGCCAATCATTACACTGATTACATAGTCCGTTGCAGCTTCTAATATCCAAGAATATTCCACGACACCTAATGAACCAATTCTAACGACATCTAAAACAGTAGTTTTAATACCATCAAAAATTGATACTGAAGTACTAGGAATTAAAGGATTGAAAGTTAAAGATAATGTTCCAGCTGTAGCAACATCACTTGAAGCAGTGAATGAATCACTGATTGTTGCTCCACCTGTGCCATTTGAGCTCCAGCTAGCGGTAACAACATCACCAGAACCAGTTACAACTGATCCTTTATTGGTACCTGCGCCAACTAAATTTAACGAAGCTGCACTAGCATTAAGCGAGAACAACATGGCTGCAAAAAATAGCATCGTTTTTTTCATGAGAGTTTCCTTTGGTTATGAAAAAATTAAAACAATGCAACCCGGCCATCTTCAATGTTTTTTCTAAAGATCCGTGGCTTTCCGCCCCTACTTCGCAGTAGGTTTGGCAAGTTGTTTTACAACAACTTTTTCTCAGTGTTCACTGAGAAACCTTTTTTGAATGATAAGAGGTTTTATCAAACTGAAATTAAAATATACTGAATTTTTGTTTCATTTTACTTACAGTGAAAAGGAAGCCTGAGCTTCCTTTTCGGGTCAAACTAACAAATTATTAACTTGTGGAAATTAAGCTGCTGCCAACTTGTTTGCTTTACGGCGAAAGCCTAAAAAGCCAATTAGTGCAGGAGCAAATAACCATAAGGCTGCCGGTAATGGAACTTCGCTGGTTGCTATGCGCAAATCATAGTTACTACCAGTAAGGGCACTACCGATAAAGATATTAACGACGTATTCAGTGGCTGCATCCAGTAACCATGTGTATTCAAGAATGCCCAGTGAACCAATTTTTAATACGCTTAAACCAATAATATCTGTACCGTCAAAAATTGAAACTGAAGTGGTTGGCGCTAATGGGTTAAATGTTAAAGATAATATTGCAGATGTTGCTGTATCACTTGTAAGCGTGAAAGAATCAAAAACTGTAGCGCCTTTTGACAATGATGAAGTTGCTGCAGTAACTGTACTTCCAGATGCAAGACCAACGGTACCAGTGTTACCTACACCACCGGCTAAATCCAATGATGCTGCACTAACGTTAAAAGATAATAACAAGGCTGCAAAAAATAGCATCGTTTTTTTCATGATAAGTTCCTTTATGAAAAATTTCACAATGCAACCCGGCCATCTTCAAAATATTCCCTAAAGATCCGTGGCTTTCCGACCTTACCTCGCGGTAAGTTTGGCTGATTATCGGGGACAACATTGAACCCGAGGAGATAGACTCTCAGAAACTTCTCTTAATTCATTATTCTCGTATTCAACTTATCTAGCGTTAGACAACTAAACTTGAGAAAAGAAATTACCTTGAGTTTCAATCGAGAAAAGAGTCTCAATATCTAATCGACATTGACAGCGATGTCAGTTCGAAAATTTGAGCTCCGTGGTTAATATACATCTTTTCCAACAAAACCTCTACTAATCGTTAATAAAATAATTTTCAGATCCAGAAGCAATGTCCAGGTTTGAATATATTGAAGATCGTACTTCACCCGACCTTCCATTTTATCCAGCGTGTCGGTCTCACCGCGAAAGCCGTTAATCTGTGCCAGGCCAGTGATCCCGGGTTTCACTTTATGCCTAAGCATGTAACCCTGAATCTTTGCACGGTATTCTTCATTATGAGCAACAGCGTGTGGTCTTGGCCCTACAATAGACATCGATCCGCCCAACGAATTAAAAAACTGCGGTAATTCGTCAAGTGATGTTTTTCGTAATATGCCGCCAAAGTGAGTGATGCGTTGATCATTCTTTTTCGCCTGGATGACTTTATCGCCGTCTTCCGCCACGGTCATGGTACGAAACTTCCATACTTTGATCTTTTCGCCATCCATACCGTAACGCGTCTGTTTGAAAAACACCGGGCCTTTGGAGGTCGCCTTGATACCAATGGCGATTAACAGCATCGGAACAGCGATCACGCAAAGTATTATTAAACTTAACACCACATCTTCAATTCGTTTGATCATGCTATCGATACCGGCAAACGGCGTTTCATAAATACTGATTGCCGTTATCCCTTGATAATCCACCCAGCGCGAATTCAACAGATTAAATGTGAACAGATCGGGTACCAGATAGACTGACGCTGTGGTATCGGCCAGCTTTTCAGTCATCAGACGAATGCGCGCTTCTGCCGCCAGGGATAAGGTGATAAACACAATATCGATTTTACCGGTACGACAATCAGCGATAAGTTCTTCAATGGTGCCCACGACAATGGCTTTGCCTTCCTCTAATCGTCGATTTGGCGCCGGTTTACGATCATCATAAAACCCTGAGAATCGATAGCCGGTCCACTCCATATCATCAAAAGATTTTTCCAGCCGGTAACCCAGTTCGGTGGCGCCAACAATTGCCACGCGGCGAGTGTTTAGGCCTTTTGAGCGCATGATACCTAACACCATTCGTACAATGGCATGCCAGGAAATCAGCTCTATTGGCGTTGCAATAAACCAGATCAGCAGGAAAGGTGCGGCATATGTCTGCTCATTAATCACCACGAGCTCAATAACCACAAGGACAGCAATACTGGTGCCCCAGGAAAATAACACTGCGGTGACTTCATCTCGCAGATAAGTCCCCCGCCATGATCGGTATGCATCTTGCGATTCAGCAAAAAAGTGAAACAGGATAATGGCAAATAATAATGACCATACGTGTTTGGGTTGCCATTCAATGGCAAACAAATCCATCAGCGCCAAAAATGTCACTAAAATGATGGCACTGTCTATCAACCTGGAAATAGCGTTGATCTTTGAATCGTAATGTCTGATTTTACCTTGAGCCATATAGTGTCCCGCAGAACCTCAATTGTTGATTTTATTATTGACGGTTATAACTGTCCTGAAGGCGAACGATGTCATCTTCTTCCAAATAGCTCCCTGACTGCACTTCAACAATTTCAAGTGGCACACGCCCAGGGTTACGTAAACGGTGCACACTGCCTAGCGGAATAAAAGTTGATTCATTTTCACCGAGTAATATCACTTCATCATTTCGGGTGACTTCAGCTGTTCCGCTCACCACCACCCAGTGCTCAGCACGGTGATAATGCATCTGTAATGAGAGTGCCGCACCAGGATTAACGGTAATACGTTTCACCTGAAACCGTTCGCCAATATCCACAGAATCATAACTGCCCCAGGGGCGATAACATTTACGGTGGGTATGGACTTCTTTGCGATCCTGCTGACTCAGCGCCTCGACAATATTCTTTACATTTTGTGCCTGATCTTTGTGTGCCACCATAATGGCATCGTGGGTTTCCACTACCACGACATCATCCAACCCCAGTACCGTCACCAGCCGGTTCTCACTGTGTATATAGGAGTTGTGAACCGAATCAATCATCACGTCGCCGATTAACACATTCTTGTTTTCATCTTGTGGAAAGGTTTCCCAAAGCGATGACCATGACCCCACATCACTCCAGCCGGCATCTAGCGGCACCACCATCGCTTTGCTGGTTTTTTCCATCACCGCATAATCAATTGAATCACTTGGAGATTGCTCAAAAGCGTCGGCATCAATCCGGATGAAGTCCAAATCGGTAACGGATTTTTCAAGTGCGGCTTTACAGGCACTGACCATCTCCGGTGAAAATTTTTGTAATTCATTTATATAAGTTGACGCCTTAAACAGGAACATACCGCTGTTCCAGAAAAAATTGCCGGCAGCCACGTAGGATTCAGCCGTCGCAAGATCCGGTTTTTCGATAAAACGTTTCACATCACTCGGCACATCATTTTCAACAGCTTCAATATAACCATATCCGGTATGGGCAGATTGTGGCTGAATGCCGAAGGTGACTAATTTGTCTTGTTCAGCAAGTTTTTTAGCCTGCTCAATAGCCAGATGAAAAGCAGAGACATTGTGAATAACGTGATCGGCGGCTAACACTAACAATAATGGATCGTTACCCGTGTTTAAGGCTCTTAAAGCGGCCAAAGCAATCGCCGGCGCAGTGTTGCGGGCACAAGGTTCCAAAATAATATCTTCGGCGTTGAGATCAATTTCCTGTAATTGTTCTGCCACCATAAAACGATGATCTGTGTTGCACACAATAAGCGGCTCAGAAAGGTCTTCCAGACCACTTAATCTCGTCAATGTATTTTGAAATAAGGAAAACTCACCAAACAATGATAAAAACTGTTTCGGTTTATTTTTTCTTGATAATGGCCACAATCGTGTTCCCGTTCCACCAGAAATTATCACAGGTATCATTTCAAGCTATCCTTAATTAGAACTTTTCATTTTGATGCCACGTCCAGGCCGTTGCAATAATTGATTCAATATCGGTATAGGCAGGTTGCCAGCCTAAGACTTGTCTGGCTCTTGTCGAGTCTGCCACTAACGTCGACGGGTCACCTGCTCTGGGTGGTTCAATCGAATAAGCAATATCCTGTTGCACCACATTTTTAGCTGCTTCAATCACTTGAAAGACACTAAACCCATTGCCATTTCCCAGATTGAAAGCAAATGCTCCGTCATTTTGCTGCAAATATTCTCCGGCCAGAATGTGTGCCGAAGCCAGATCGTTGACATGAATATAATCACGAATACAGGTTCCATCCGGTGTTGGATAATTATCACCAAACACTTTTAATCCTGACGTTTTGCCAGCGATGGCGGATTTAAGAATATTAGGAATTAAATGTGTTTCAGGCTCATGACGCTCACCAATCTCACCGTCAGGATCTGCACCACAGGCATTAAAATAACGTAATGCAACGGACTTTATACCATATGCATGATGGTAGTCACCTAATACATCCTCAACCATTTTTTT
>NZ_JAJAEO010000150.1 GCF_020447225.1 Methylophaga pinxianii
AAAAAAAACTAAAATCGGCACTAAAACCAAATAAACAATCAATCCAATCACATTTCCCAGGGAGGATAAAGACAACGTCAATGCACGCTGACCATACATACTCAGCTCTCTGGCAACCATGGAAATCCAGTTTTGAATTTCATCGGGCGTAATCAAGGTTGGATACTGCGCCTGAAGCTCATCTAACCATTTTTGTCCACTGGATAGCATCCTGGGCGTTTCAAGTACCAGATTGACCAGCTGATTCCATAATAATGGCATCAGCAAGAAAGCCAGCGCCAGCATCAAACTTACAAATCCGATAAACACAATGGCAACAGCAATCATTTCCGGGATATGCCTTCTTGTGAGCATATTGACGACGCCTTGCAATAAAAAGGCGATGACCAGGGCGGTAAAAAAAGGCGCCAACATACCACCAAGCCAAATGATGACAGCAAAACCGAGAAACAACACTATCAGTAAAATGACAGCCTCTTCGTCAGAAAAATATCTTTCTGTCCACTTTTGGAAAACAGCTTTCAATGTCATGTCTGTTCTGGTCCTGTTCAGCGTCTTAGTTGATGTCTGTTACTATTCTGGCATACCGGAATAAGACTTGTGATGAAATAAGGCCAGTTTAACATTCCCGTTTCAGGAACTATCCAATAAAAGTAATGTTCATTAACTGCATTCACTAACCATGCGAATCAACATGTTGAAATCATTTTTCTTAAATAAGCTGCTCGCGGGCAGTTTGGTCTTTTTTTTGTTCAATCAAGCCTGTCTGGCAGCGACTCCCGTTAGTGTCAGCAAACCAATCGTAGCAGAGTCCACAGAAACACTAACGCTATCCGGCTCTTTAACCGCAGAGCGTCGGGCTCTGCTTTCACCCCGTGTGGATGGTTTGGTCAAAGAAGTTCTGGTTGATGCCGGCTACCGGGTTAAACAAGGCGACATATTACTGAGACAGGATCCGGCCATCGCTACACAACAACTGGAACAGGCCAAAGCTGCTACCAGTGAAGCCCAAGCCAGCGCTAATGAGGCAGAACGCCTGGTAAAGGAAGCCAAACGTCTACGCGGGGATAATTATATTTCTGCTACCGAACTCGCCAATCGTGAATCTAACTTTGCCTTGAGCCAGGCTGCACTGGCTGCTGCCAGAGCCATGCAAAATACTGCGGCAGAACAGCTCAGACGCCATGAATTGCCGGCCCCTTTCAGTGGCGTTATCAGCGCAAAAATGACTGAAGCAGGTGAATGGGTAAACCGGGGTGATCAAGTACTTGAACTTGTTGCACTCGATCCGGTCAGGCTGGATGTGAATGTGCCACAGGAACGCTTTGCAGAAATTACTACTGAAAGCCGCGTTGAAATTCTTCCTGATGCCCTGCCTTCACGAAAACTTTCCGGAAAAATTACCGCTCTGGTGCCGGTGAGCGATGCTCAAGCCCGATCTTTTCTGGTCCGTATTCTTGTTGATGCCGAAGATGTGAATCTTTTACCTGGAACTTCAGCCAGTGCCGTTATTTATATCACTGGTGAACAAGACAAAGGCTATCGTATCCCCCGTGATGCCGTATTGAGACATCCTGATGGTGGACGCAGTGTGTTTATTGTCGATGATCAGAATAAAGCCCAACGTCGCAGTGTCACGGTGGGAAGTGAAAGTTCTGAAGGCATCATTATCACCCAGGGCTTAACAGCAGACGACCTGGTGGTCATTCGTGGCAACGAGGTGTTACAGGATAACGATGAAGTCGAGATAAACAACGACGATACAAAAAGGAATTAATCTCCCATGTTAGAAGCACCTATCCGCAACGGAAAATTGCTTACCGTCATCGTTCTGATTGTTTGTGTACTGGGTATCGCCGCTGCGCGTTTAATCCCTGTGCAAATGATTCCCGATCTGGACGTGCGGACAATCAGTGTAGTCACTGAATGGCCCGGTGCAACACCCCAGGATATTGAAAAAGAAATCCTTATCGAACAAGAACGCTATTTACGTAATATTCCAAATTTGCGACGGATGGAATCGTTTGCCGAAACAGGTGTGTCATACGTTGAACTGGACTTTCCGTTTGGTGTTGAGATTAATGAAACGCTGATAGAAGTAGCCAATGCGTTAAGTCAGGTTCCCAGCTATCCAGAAAATGTCGATCAACCGAGTATTCGCAGCAGTTCTTTTTCAGAAAATGCGTTTATGTATTTTGCGATATCGCCGTTAGCGGGCAACCCGTTGGATCTTGATATCGACATGATCACCGATTTCATTGATGACAATGTTCGTACTCAAATGGAACGTGTACCGGGGGTTTCTGAAGTACAACTTCGCGGCGGCGCTGAACGGCAAATGCAGATCTTTATTGATCCCGCCAAGCTTGCCCAGCGCGGCTTGAGCCTGACTCAGGTTCGCGATGCCATCAGAGTGCGTAATAGCGATACTTCTGCTGGTGATTTGGATGATGGAAAAAAGCGTTACTTACTGAGAACGATTGGTCGCTTTGAAAATAAACAGGAACTCGAAAATCTTATTTTAGCCCATCGCAACGGCACAGATATTTACTTGAAAGATGTCGCCACGATTCAGCTCGATCACTACGAAGTGCGTGAAGTGGCAGTGGTGAATGATGAACGCGGTCTGACGATGGCGGTTAAACGCGAACCGGGCTCAAATGTTATCGATATCAAATACGCCATGATGCAAGTCGTTGAAGAAATGCGACGGGATTTACTGCATCCAAATGGTTTGGATCTGGTTCTTATCGGGGATGATGTCCGCTATGTAGAGTCCTCCATTCAGAATGTATCTCAAAACCTGCTGCTGGGTGCATTGCTGGCGACCATCATTCTGTTTTTATTCTTGCGTAGCCTGCGTGGCACATTAATCGGTTTGATGGGTATGCCCGTCTGTATTATTGCTGCCTTTTTGGGGTTATTGGTATTTGACCGCACGATAAATGTCATCTCACTGGCCGGTATCGCCTTTGCGATTGGCATGACCGTGGATAACACTATTGTGGTACTGGAAAGTATTGAACAAGCCCGACGGCGCGGTCTGGATCGAATTGAAGCAGCCATTATCGGCGTGCGTGAAGTCTGGACAGCAGTCTTAGCCTCTAGCATGACGACTATTCTGGTTTTTGCACCCGTGTTATTTGTTCAAGAGGAAGCAGGACAGCTCTACTCGGATATCGCTATTGCGATTTCAGTAGCGATTCTGGCTTCCATGCTATTTGCTGTAGCCGTCGTTCCTGCTGCATGTGCGCGATTTGGTCTGGGTAAAAATGTTGGATCCCATGAAGCATTACACAAGCGAGGCGTTATTCTGCATAGCGTAAATTGGCTCACCAAAGGACCGATCCGACGTCTTCTTACCATGACTATTACCGTGTTTTCGACTCTGGTTGCCGCCTGGTATCTGATGCCTGCTGCGGAATACTTGCCTGAAGGTGAAGAGCCAAAAGCTTTCACCAGCATGATTCCACCACCCGGGTATAACCTTTCAGAAATGCTTCGTATCAGTGAGGAAGTAATTGAAGTTCTTAGTGAAGCCAAAGGTGCTGACCCTACATTATTTGATCGTGGTGAAGCGCCTATCCCCTCATTAGCCTATTATTTTATTCGGACCACACCGACGGGGCTGCGGGTTCTCAGTGAGCCCACCAGAACACAAGATATTGAGTTGATGATGCGTGCGTTGACTGACTTATTTGAAAGTTATCCTGGTATGCGCGCCTTTTCCGGCCGTGGTTCGATTATTTCCAGTGATCAGGGTGGCACACGGGCGGTCAGTCTGGACATAGCCGGTCCAGATATGGAAAACCTCTACAGCACTGCTGAGTTTGCCCTTAAGCGTGCCGAAAAACTTTTCGATAATCCGCAAATTGATTCCATACCGGGTTCGTTGTCACTGGATCAACCCTTAATTGAAATTCGCCCACGTTGGTCACGTTTAACGGAAACAGGATTTACTGCCGATGATTTTGGCTATGCCGTGGCAGCCTTAAGTGACGGCGCATTTGTCGACGAATTTTTTATTGCCGATGATAAGGTCGATATGTTTTTATTCAGTAATGCTGGTCAGCAACAAAACCTTTCAGGCCTAGCGGGTTTGCCCGTCCTGACTCCAAATGGTGATGTGATTCCTTTGAATGCTTTGGCAGATTTGGAAGAAACTGTTGATAGCGCGACACTTAGACGTGTCGACAGTCGTCGAACCGTAACATTGCTGATCATTCCACCCCGTGATGTCGCGTTAGAGACCGCCGTGAATAAAGTTCGTAATGAGATGATCCCGGCAATGCAAGCCGAAGGCGAAGTGGCTAAAGGCATTAATATTTCCATTTCCGGTGCTTCCGATCAGCTGGATGCAACCCGGGAATCACTGTCAGAAAATCTGCTGGTTGCGGTGATATTAATTTATTTAGTGTTAGTCGCCATTTTCTCGCACTGGGGTTACCCACTGATTATCTTAACCACCGTACCACTTGGTATTGCTGGAGGGATTGTGGGATTGGTCGGCGTCAATGCGTCGGGAAGCTTATTGAATATGATTGGTCTTCCGGCGATTATTCAACCGTTCGATATGATAACCATGCTTGGTTTTGTCATCCTACTGGGAACCGTGGTGAACAATCCAATCCTGATTGTTGAGCAGGCCCGACGTAATCTGGCAGACAAGGCTATATCCGTTCATACAGCTGTGAATCAAGCGGTCGCCACTCGACTACGTCCGATATTAATGGCCACATTAACAACCATTTTCGGTTTGGCGCCTTTAGTGTTTATTCCCGGTGCCGGTACCGAGTTATATCGAGGGGTAGGTATTGTGGTGCTGGTTGGCATTGCGGTTTCGACGTTAATTACACTGACTTTCCTGCCAAGCTTGCTGGTCACCATACTGTCATGGACCGAGAGACGATCAAACTCTAAGCCATCTCAGCTATCTGAAACAGGAAGTTGATCTACAAAAATTAATTCGTCAGTGTTAAAACCACGTTGTGATGCTTCCTGAATAAAACGGGCAATGACTTCGTCACTTACTTGCGGCGTACGGGCCAATAACCAGAGATAATCATGGTTAGGGCCCGCGATAAATGCATATTGATAATCCTGTTTATCAAGACCAAATACAATATAGCTGCCATAAAAGGGGCCAAAAAAGGATACTTTTAAATGCGCGGTATCTGGGCTATCGACAAACTTGGCTTTGCCTTCAGCTTCTTCCCATTGTGCTTTTTCCGCGTTATAACCACGGTTGATGACCTGGACCAGATCATCGTCTCGAACACGGTAATCCGCGGTTACCGCAGTTAAGCCTCGTTCAAAAGAATGATCGAGACGGGCGATTTCGTACCATTTCCCAAGATAACGATTCAGCTCAAAGCCGCTCACCGGTTCGACCCCTTTCGGCGTGCCGGTACAACCAAATAAAAGTGCAGTGAGAAGCAGGATTTTCACTAGACGCATTTTTCACATACCTTTGGTTATTGTAGAGTTTTATGACTGAGAATCAGCGAATGCATGAGACTTTGAGTTTAGCGGATATTTCCCGAATCATAGAAATGGCTTGGGAGGATCGCACCCCTTTCGAGGCCATTCTCAGCTTATATGGCTTATCAGAAAATCAGGTCATTAAATTAATGCAACGAGAAATGAAACCCGGATCTTTTCGTTTATGGCGCCAACGTGTCTCTGGCAGAAAAACCAAACATCAATCGTTACGTGACCCCATGGTATCCCGCGCTTATTGCCCCACCCAGTATAAATCCCGTTAATCTGAGAGTCGTTGTCTTTCACCGCTATTTTTGAGTAATGCCTTGTCTCATTAAACTGCGGTAAAAGCTCTTATAGCAATGTAAACACAGCTTAACCAGCCAACCATAAAAATCAGAGTACGGAAAACGGCTAAGTCCAAAGCATAAAAAATGGGATGCAAAACCCGACAGGCCAGAAACAGAATAGCCGCCTCACTGAGATCCCGCAGATTTACACTGGAATAAAAAGCCAGCAAGGTCACAGCAGAATAAAAGATCAACGCCTCCCAGGCATTTTTCTGGGCTGCCAACACTCTTGCCGCTACCCCGGTTAGCTCTGCTTGTTGATTTCTGGGATGACGATTATCAAAAATATCAACGTGTTTATAGCGTAAATATCCGCCGATAAATGCCAATATCATCGGAAAAAACGTAACGATAAATAACACGATAAACAACGCAGGCATTCAGCACTCCAGTAAACGTTAAGTGAGTTAGGTTTTTACTCATTTGCAGCTTCAGATCATGCCACAAATCGATTCTATAAACTGAATTCTTCACGACAACCTTGTATAGGCAGTGTAAAAATTGTGCAGGTCATTTAATTCTTAGGCTCAGTGGTTTACCTATATTCAAGATGCCTGCAATTTTTTATTCAGGAAATCCAATAAACGCTGCCAGGATTTTTTATCAGCTTCAGCATGATAACGATCAATACCAAATACCGTAAAAGCATGGTCTGCTCCACCATAGGCTATCATCTCATTTGGTACTTGATGGATTTCCAGTTCTGTACTGAGTTTGGCAAAATCCTGCATGCTGATCGCTTTATCGGCCGCACCATGTAATATCAGGATTTCTGCTTTTGCGTTGGCGTAATCCTGTCCTGGCGGCGTGGTTAAACCACCATGAAAACTTACAAAACCTTGTAAATCCTTTCCTGACCGTGCCATTTCAAGTACTGCTGCTCCACCAAAACAATATCCTATCACCACAACTTTATGAGGGTTGGCACCCAGCTCAACGGCTTTATCAAGCGCCGCATTTATCAGTAACCGCATTTTCCGTCGATCCTGATATAACTCACCGGTATGCTGTTTTTTATCGTTGTCTTGCGTAGGCCGAATACCTTTACCAAAAAGATCCGCGGCGAACACGGCGTAACCTTCTTCGGCCAGCATTTTGGCTCGCTTGATTTCGTAATCCGTTAATCCATCCCAATCATGAATCAATAATACCAGGGGAGCTTTTTCTGCCGGGGTAACATAAAAACCCTGGTAGGTATCACCATTTACCTGATAATCAATATTTTCAGCAGCAACAGTGAACGAAAGACCAGTAATTGCGAGACATAGAGCTTTTTTCAGCAACATGGAGTCTCCTTAGCGTTAATGATGAGAAAAATTAACATCCTAAAACGGCTTGATTTCAGCAAAATGAACCGCTTTCTCCCCAGAAAATTAAGCTTCCTGATGATAACGAACCACTCTGTCGACTTCGTTTTTGGACCCCAGTATGACCGGAACACGTTGATGGATACTCTCTGGCTGGATCTCCAGAATGCGCTCTGTTCCGGTTGAACTCATACCGCCAGCCTGCTCAACAATAAAACTCATTGGGTTAGCTTCATACATCAAACGTAACTTGCCACCTTGTTTGGCGATTTTAGAGTCTATTGGATACATAAAAATGCCACCCCGGGTAAGCACACGATAAACTTCAGCCACCATCGACGCCACCCAGCGCATATTGAAGTTCTTCTCCCGATCGCCTTCCGTTCCTTTTATACATTCTTCAATGTATCGTTGAATCGGTGGTTCCCAAAATCGCTGATTAGACATGTTAATCGCAAACTCAGCAGTATCCTTGGGAATACGCATATTCGGGTGGGTCAAAATAAACTCGCCGACATCATTGTCTAAAGTAAAGCCATTCACCCCATTTCCTGTGGTTAAAATCAACATAGTTGCAGGACCGTAGACAGTAAAACCAGCACAGACCTGCTCTGTTCCTTGTTGCATAAAGTCTTTTAGCGTGGGGTTTTTACAATCATTTGGACAACGTAAAATGGAGAAAATAGTGCCTACCGATAAATTAATATCTATATTTGATGAGCCATCCAGAGGATCAAAACAGACCAAATATTTACCCTTGGGAAATTTACTGGGGATTTGAATAATTTCTTCGATTTCTTCTGACGCCATGGCAGCAACATGACCAGTCCATTTTAAATGGTCAACCATTACATCATTAGTAATGATATCCAGCTTTTTCTGCGTTTCACCCTGCACATTATCACTGTCAGCATAACCGCCAAGGCCAATAATGTTACTTCGACTAACCAAGTGAGAAATTTTTTTGCAGGCACTGACAATATCGCCAAGCAATCCCGTTAAATCACCGGTCGAGCTGGGATGAGCTCTTTGCTCCTCCACGATATACTGGTTAACCGATTTGCCTATATCCGACATGCAATTTCTCTCTTAAGCGAGGTTTTGAATTGAACAGGTGATCGAAAACGAATAACAAGAGAGTAAACCAGTAGACAGAAAAATGCCAAGACAGCTTAAAATTAAGAAACTAAGGGGATTAACGAAGCTAATCCCCTGATAAAACCCATTAGATTTTAACGAGAATTTCACCCATACCAATTCCGCCTACATCCCCAGCATAGCGCCGGACACGTGAGAAACCCTCTATTTGGGCAAATTGACTATCCAGCTTTTTGAATGAAGCAAACATTAACGGTAAAAATGCCAGTGTATGTGAGCCACAATCATTAAAGTTAGCAGTAATGCCATGCTGCGGCATTTTAGTCAGTAACAACGTACCTCGTTTCATCGCATAACCCAGATGTTTACCGACATCGCCCAAGACTGCAATAGTGCCGGAAATCATCCGTGAACCGCAGTATTCGCCCGCATTGCCTTCAATCAAAATCATACCGCGACGCATGTGATCGCCAGTACGTGCTCCGGTATTACCGGTCACAATAATTGTACCGCCAGTCATGCCGTTTTTATAACCACTGCGGGCGGCACCCACAAAATCACCGGCATTACCATTGATTTTGATTTGACCACCTTTCATTTCACAGCCGGTATAAATAAATGTATTACCGGTGATGTTAATACTTCCACCCGTCATAAACTGACCCAGATATGCACCGGCGTCGCCTTGAATGGTAATAGTCCCCTGACTCATGGCATGACCAATATGGTCGAGTTTTGCTGAGCTGTTTTCAAAACGAATGTCATTGACATCATCACCACTGATATCAAACAGTTCGGCTACCGGCAATGTTACCCGGCCACTGACCAATTCCATCGTAGCAATATCCGTAATATCTTTGCCTGCCAGTTTATCCGGTGTTAACGGTGAGCAATCGACACGCTGTGCCAAATCTGTTTTAAGTTTGAGAGTCAGCGCACTCATGCCATGATCTCCTGCAGATGAAAGTGGAATGGGCCCAGTTTGCCACCATAATTACCGGCGCTGATTCGACGAATACCATTTTCAGCACCCAGCTCGCAAGCAGCTTGAATACCGACACGCATCGCTTTATCGATATCTTCTTTGCTCAAACCGTCAATAACGATTTCCATAACTGATTCGACTTCCGGTGATAGCTCGGATTTAGTCTGGCCTTTCAAGGTTGGGCAGAACGCGTCATTCGTTGAGGCATTCAGTGCTTTGTACTTGGAGCCAACTTTTGAACCACTACGCACCACCCCGCCGGGGAATGGCATGATGATATTGGGCAGTTGTTTCATGGCTTTTACAGCGGCTTCACACGCTGCCAGAGCCTGAGGTTGGGATTCGGCCAAAATCAAGAAATTACCTCCACCAACAGAGGAAACCACTCCAGTATTTTCCTGCGTGAGAAACTCACCATCCATGACCGGTATCCGCCAGTAACGTTTACCATCAATCATTTTCGATATCTGATAACCATCACCAAAGAAACGTAGATTCTTGCCTAAGGCGATTTCATTACCATCATCACCTTCAATACCTGAAAATAATGCAGATGTTGGAGAAGTAAGTACACACTGACCAGCACGGGTTTCAACTTGTTTTGCCAGTCCTTTCCCCCCCATGGCAAATATCAGACAGGCGACACCAGGACGGCCATCAGGAGTTTCAGACGGGTCCAGAGTCCGCTCAATCGCGGCTTCACAACCACAGGCAATCACCGAAGTAGCAAAGCCGGTAAATGCAGTAGCTGAGTGCATTGCCCATTCAAGATTCTGGGCAGTAATGATGATGCGCGTACCTTTCATCGGAAAGGCCTCGGCAAAGGTTTTATCAATGCTGACGCCATTGATGATCATAGTCTGCCTCCCTTGTGCAGCGGCTGTATTGTTAAGCTACCACGACCATCGTCGACGATTTCATCGTTACTGATTTTGAAGTTACTCATTTTCAAGGTATGGAATTTATCAAAATATTGCTGCAGCGGTTTTTCAATGCTGACATCGTATTCCGGTTTAACCACATGGGTGGTACCCCAGGTAATTTTGATGACCTGCCCCTGACGCACCACCATTTCACCGTCTTTAAAGACATAATCCGGCTTCTCAAACATTTTTTCACGATCACTGTTATCGGTATACACCGTAATATCGGCTGCAGCACCAACCCCCAAATGGCCACGATCCGCCAGTCCGACCAGTTTGGCTGCACCTGCTCTGGTCATAATGGCAATCTCATATAACGAGTATTCGCGATCCAATGATGCAAGATGGGTTGCTTTCTGTGCTTCAGGATGCAAAGTAGACAGCATATCGTTACGGAAAGTCTTATCCATCAATAACTTAATCAAATGCGGATAGCTGGTAAACGGCGCCCCATTCGGATGATCCGTTGTCAGGAATATACGCCATGGATCATCAACCATCAGGAAGGTTTCCAAGCCGATCATCCATTGCAATGCATTCACATAACTTTGGTCTTTGTATTTGAACGGTACTACACCACAACCCGCTTCACATTCGATATCCATACAGACCCATTTGTTTGGATGTGCATGCGGTGCTCCAGCGAACTGACGCATATTGTCGCCAGAAGCGGTTACTGTCTGGCCGAACAGGATCTGCCCAACATCAACGGTAATGTTTTTGTGTTTGTTAATCGCTTCAGCAATTTCAGCCGCGCCGGATGAAAATTTGAAATCGCCTTCGGTACCATAGCTGTGAAACTGAATATGCGTCAGATGCATCGGCACACCTTCAGCACCCTGAATGGTATCCAATGTGGTCTGCATATTACCTGGCACCCCCAGATTACAACCATGTACATGCAAAGGATGTGGCACACCGATTTCCTGCACAGCACGAGATAATCTATGCAAAATATCGCGTGGCGTGACACCATAAAAATCATTTTTTTCGTCCAAATCCAGCTTACGCTGATTGAATTTGAACGCGCTGATACCGCCGGGATTAACCACTTTCAAGCCCACCGCCTGAGCATGATTAATGGTCCAGGCGACATAGTTATTAATCGCTTCCTGATCCGAGTTGGCAGCCATCATTCGCAGCAGAAAGTCATCACTGCCGAGCATCACATAACCACCCTTATCGATGATTGGTGTGTCATGCATTTCCATATGTGCCTGCCGGGCATTAATCGGTAATACAGCGGGCTCAAAACCGGCGGTATATCCCATCTCAGCGTAACGATAACCCGTGGTTAAAGTACTGGGCGCAGCATGTCCTGTACAAGAACGTAACATCTCTGTGCGTTCGTATACTGCTTCAGCATGGTCTTCCGGCAACATGGTGCGAGCAATATTGACCTTACCACCACCGATATGCGTATGCATATCTATAGCACCAGCCATAATCACTTTACCGCTGACATCGATTTCTTCATCGATGCGGCCATCTATGGGTTTTTCAACAATTCGACCATCACGAATATAAATATCCCGCACCACATCATTTTGGTCATGTGCTGGGTCAAAAATACGTCCGCCTGTTAATTTTAAAAGCATATTTATCTCCGTTTACAGGGCCTGTTCGACCGCACTGAGTACTTCAAACACGCTGGGTAAGCCGCTGTCACGTAATTTTCTTAACGGTACTGAAACCACACTGTCAGTTCTGAATGTCCGACCTTCATGATCAATGCCTGGCACACCAACCGGAATGTACACATCTGGCTCCGTTTCAAACTGCATGCCACTTCGTCCAAGTACTATGGTTGTTGCAGAAGAGTTAGGAGGAGTCACAGCAGTGTTAAAACTGGAGACCCAGATAACAACATCTGCTTCACCTTCTGCAAGCATGCGGCGACTATCATTCAAAAATGGATCATAATCAGGAAAACGACGGTTAAAGGTAGTACGCATCGGGTAGCCACTTTGCCAGGAAGCAACTGCATTCACTGTGGTATCACCTTCCTTGCCACCCAATGGCAAACCATTACTGCGGGTTGTGGCATTAATCTCTTTAATCATTTCACAGACGTTTTGAATCGTCGCTTCAGCATGATCAAAATCCAGTTGGCCGGCTGACCAGCTCACGACTGAATATTTTGCAGCTTTTAACTTATCGGCCAATGCTTTTAAATCTTCGACAGCAACGCCAGCAACCACCTCAGCCTGAATATTTTTCCCTTTTAGTAATGCACGTAATACAGAGATCACTTCAGGCAAGTCTGCATTATCACATGGGATAACCTGCGCCTTTTTACCCGCCGGAGAAGTGGAGGCATCTCCACTGGGTTTCTTGCCTAAATAGATGATTTCACGTGACTCAATCTCCTGGCCAAACATACTCTCCTTGTTCCAGACCATCCGTTCAAAAAAGCGTGGAAAAGTAGCTTCGACATCCGTACCCACAATCAGTAAAACATCCACCCGGTTTCTGACTTCGGTCAGGGTAGTTGTCATATAACCGGTATCTTGTAATACCAGAATGTTGCGGAAAGCTGCGGGAGAATAAAAACTATCAATGGTGGCACCCGTTTTATCTGCCAGCGCCATGGCAGAACGGGCACCATTCAAGTCTGTTCCCATACCGGCAATTAAGGGCTGTTTACTATGAATCAGCAAATCAGCAATATGTGAAATTGCCTGATCCAGTGTGACTTCCTGGCCATTAATACGAGGTTGAATATCAGTGATGGGCGTTTCAAACCCCGGTTGAGTTACTGCATCGCCATTTTCCAGCACTTTAACCGTATTACCGTTGACCTCTATCGTCAGATCATCGGACGCTATGCCACAAAAGGGGCTGGCAACTTCATGCCAAAGAGTTGCCGTGCTGTTTTCTGTCATATCGCTGTCCTCGATAGTTCTTATGTAAATAAACTGGGGCCTTTATGACCTGCTTCAAGTCCAGAGGGACGTTTAGCTGCAATATTGAATTTGGTTAACCGTGTTTTGCTCGCAATAAGAGTGAATCAATATTGTTGTCACGTAACTGTTTTTGTAATGCATCCGCTTTATCACGACCTGCTACTGGCCCAACCTGAACCCGATGCCATGTGTCAGTATTATCAATTGTGACGGTTTGCACTTTCGATTCAATACCCAAAAAGGCTAATCGAGCTCGAAATCCATCAGCATCTTCAAGCTTTTTAAATGACCCCACCTGAATCATATAACTCACGGTATTCGCTGGCGGCTCTGCAGCAGCTTGTTGTGAACTCTGATTTATCGGCTCCGGTGCTTGTGCCGTTTCTTCCGGTGGAGAAGATACTATCGGTTTTTGAGGTTGATTGGCGATAGTTTTAGGTTTTTCCACCACCACTTCCGTTTCAGGTAATAGTGTATAAAAATCAAAAGTCGGTTCCACTCCCGATTTTTTTTGCTCTTGTTGTGTGGTTTTTGCCTGTTGCTGATCGGCCGGCACATTTTCTTTCAAATGTAATAGGAACATCACAAATGCGCCAACTGCAAAACTGATTAACATTGGTCCCCAAGGCATGCTGCCACCTTGTTTTGGAGGTTGTTTACGGGTATTTCTTCTGGCTGCCACAAAAAACCTCTTACATCGTTTGTGGCGCTGAAACGCCCATTAAGCCAAGACCATTAGCAATCACCTGTCTGACAGCCGTAATTAACGTTAAACGTGCCTGACTGAGATTGATATCATCAGTCATAAACTGATGTGCATTGTAGTAAGTGTGGAAATCACGTGCCAGATCCATCAAAAAATGCGCCAGTAAATGTGGTGTGTAGGTTATGGCAGCCAGTTCAACCACCTCAGGATAACGAGACAACATGGTAAACAGCGCTTGTTCGTGATCTTCTGTTAACAACGACAGGTTCTGCAAACCAATCTTTTCATCCCAGTTTAATTGTCTTTCAGCCAGCTGCCGGAACACACTGCAAACCCGAGCGTGGGCGTATTGAACATAATATACCGGGTTATCATTACTTTGTGATTTCGCCAGCTCCAAATCAAAGTCCATATGCTGATCGGCACCACGAAGCACATAAAAGAAACGTGCTGCATCCTTCCCCACCTCATCACGTAATTCACGCAAAGTGACAAATTCACCACTGCGAGTGGACATACCTACTTTTTCTTTTCCGCGATATAAAACAGCAAACTGCACCAGCAAAACTTTCAGTTTTTCGACATCCTGATTTAATGCCGCCATTGCCGCTTTGACACGGGGAATATAGCCATGATGATCGGCGCCCCAGATATCGATAATTTGTTCAAAACCACGTTGAAATTTATTTAAATGGTAGGCGACATCTGAAGCAAAATAGGTTGCCTGGCCATTATCCCTAACAACTACCCGGTCCTTTTCATCACCAAAATCAGTAGATTTAAACCACCATGCACCTTCTTTCTGATAGAGCATATCAGCTGATTTGAGCAATTCAATCGCTTCATCTACAACACCGGATTCAACCAGCGAACGCTCTGAAAACCATTCGTCGTATTCAGCACCAAACTCGGCTAAATCATTACGAATATCGTTCAAAATGGCATTTAAACCCAAATCAAACAATTGACGGTATAGATCAGCACCCAGTAGTTTTTTGGCTTGCTGAGTCAAACCATCAATATGAAGCTCTTTATCACCACCTTGAGGTTCATCAGCGGGAACATTTTCAAATACAGTCAAAGCTGGATGTCTTAATGCATCACCATGTTGCTGCTTTAACGTTTCAGCAATTTCAAATACGTATTCACCGCGGTAACCATTACTCGGGAACGTAAATTGTTCGCCACATTTTTCCAGATAGCGTAACCAGACACTGGTCGCCAAAATATCCATCTGTCTGCCAGCATCATTGACATAATATTCGCGATGTACATCAAACCCTACGGCTTTGAGTAAGCTGCTGACCACAGAACCATAAGCGGCACCACGACCATGACCTACATGTAATGGTCCTGTCGGATTGGCGGAAACAAATTCCACTTGAATTTTTTGCCCTTGCCCAAATTGGCTCAGACCAAACTGTCCCGCATTTTTCAATACCTCAGCAACCACTTGTTGTCTGGCACTGGAAGATAACGTGAAGTTAATAAATCCCGGACCCGCGATTTCTACCTTTTCAATCATTTCATGTTGAGGAAGCGCATCAACAATCAGTGAAGCAATTTGCCGTGGATTCATTTTGGCCGGTTTTGCCAGGACCATGGCAATATTGCTGGCGAAATCTCCGTGACTGCGATCTTTAGTTCGCTCTAACTGAACAACAGCAGTTGAAATGTCTGCGGGAAGGCTTTGTTTTGAAATCAGTGAAGCTAAAGTGCTTTCAATAAGATTTTTCAATTGGTCTTTCAAGGTAATGAAGTCCGGATAACAGAATTGTGATGGCGAATTTTAACTGATCAAGCTGATGTATGACACCATCCTTCACTCTAGATTAACTCTGTTGGATCAATGTCTATTGACCAACGTACTTTTCGCGCCAGTTTAAGCTTAGTAACCGACAGGATATGTTGATCGATTAATTGATGAAGTGCGGCCCGATCTGCGGATCGCATCAGTAATTGTGCTCGATATCGACCAGCTCTTTTTTCCATTAATGCCGGAACCGGACCTAATATCACTACCGATGAAGCCGTTTGCTGTAATAACTCGGCTATCTGTTGTAATAATTGCATGGCTAAATCCGCTTCTTTAGCTTCGCCCCGCCATACAGCCCAGAAACCATGCGGAGGTAACTCCATCTGGATACGTTCAGATAATAAATTATCAGCAACAGCCTCATAGCCCTTTTGCAGCAGGTTTTGCCAAAATGGATGATCTGGCTGTTCTGTCTGAATGAGTACTTCCCCCGCTTTTTTACCGCGTCCAGCTCTTCCTGTTACCTGGGTAATCAGCTGAGCAAGACTTTCTGTTGCTCGAAAATCTGCACTGAATAATGCTTGATCGGCATCTACAACGCCCACCAATGTCACATCATGAAAATCATGGCCCTTAGCAAGCATCTGGGTGCCAACCAGAATAGCAGCTTTACCCTGATTAATTTGCTTAATCATATTGGCAAACGCATTGACGCGTTGTGTACTGTCGCGATCAATTCGTAAAACGGGTACATCCGGAAAAATTCCGGTCAAAGCCTGTTCAATTTTTTCAGTTCCCACACCATAACTTTTCAATTCGGGGTGACCACATTCAGGACATTTTGTCGGCAAGGTCTGAATCAAACCGCAATGATGACAAAACAACCGGTTTTGATACTGATGTACCACCATTTTGGCATCACAGCTTCGGCAATTTGCCTGCCAATGACATTGATGGCACATCAATACCGGAGCAAATCCGCGTCGGTTGATAAATAATAAAACCTGATGGTTTTGTTCAATATGTTTTTTTATTGCTTTAATTAAATGAGAACTTAATCCATTGTTATCACTGGCATTTTGTCCGGCAATGACGCGGACTGCAGGTAAATTGGCGCCACCGGCACGCTGGGTTAATTTAAGTAATTGATATCGTTGTTGTTTAACCTGATATAAGGTTTCTAGTGAAGGTGTAGCACTGCCTAACACAATGGGAATACCCAACGTTTTTGCCCGCATCAAGGCAACATTTCGGGCGTGATATCGCAATCCATCCTGTTGTTTGTAAGAACTGTCATGCTCTTCATCAATAATTATCAAACTAGGATTCAGCATTGGAGTAAATACAGCTGAACGTGTACCGATAATAATGTCAGCTTTTGCTGCTCTGGAAAGAAGCCAGGCTTGTTTACGATCCGTATCGGATACTGCTGAGTGAATAACCACAATGCGGGCATTTAAGGATTGTCGGAAACGTTCTACAAATTGAGTTGTTAAGCCAATTTCAGGGATTAACACTAAGATTTGCTGTTGTTTTTCAATTAATTCCCGACATATTTCAATATAAACCTCTGTTTTGCCACTACCGGTAATACCTTGCAGCAAAAACGTTGAAAATTCTCCAGTTCTGGATAAAACAATTTCAACAGCTTGTTTTTGTTCATTATTTAAGGCAACAGCTTGTTGTATTGTTAAACAAGGTAACGGTAAAGCTACTTTTTGACTGGCTTTAATGGAATTTTGAGCTTGTAACGCAGACAAGCTGCTTTTTACATTACCCAGCTGTGTCCTTAAGGCTTTTTCGCTTAGTCCTTCTGGATAGTCTTCCAGCAGATTCAAAATATGTTGCTGTTTTTTCCCGGGTTTTGTGTTTGTAGGTTGTGCCAGTGACCAATATGTTTCCATTTGCATTTCATCAGCATCACCTAATCTCAGCCTTTTGGGTAAAGCGGCTTGAAAGCATTCGCCAATCGGATGATGGTAATACCGGCTGACCCATTGAACCAGTTGCATAATTTCATTTGGTAGAAATGCCTGGTGATCAAGTTTCTGATCAATTTTTTTTAGTTTGCTGATGGTTTGTTCTGAAATCGATTTTATTGCAATGACAATCCCAATTAATTGTCTGCTGCCAAATGGCACAGAGACACGCATACCCGTTTGCCAGTTTTCAGCAAGATCATCGCTGAGATAATCAAACGTCTGGCGTAAAGGACAAGATAAGGCGATTTCGACGATGCAGCTCATTAAACAATACTAAATAGATAAAAGAGATCTTTTTAATGATGTTAATGCTTTAGTCCTGTGTATAGCTGTATTAATCCTAAAATAACTTATTATTCATCAGCTTAAATAACCCATAGATTGTGTATAAGTTTAAGCTTGCGGGATCGATCTCTTGTGGATAACTATGCGACTTATCCACAGAGAATTTTATCCACAGCTTATGATCTGTTCTATAAGCAAAACATACCGTATTTATTAGACTTGTTTTAACCGGTTCTGCAGCAATATATGGTGGTGATTATTAAAGAAGTTATGAGCTTTTACAGCCTGTTGGCAGATCCGTCTTAAGTGCGAAATGCCCTGTAATTCTTTTTCCATACGGGCAATTGAAATTCTTCCTTCTGCACCACGACGCAGCAACAATGATTTCAGTGAAAGGTAGATTTTTTCCAGATTTTCCAGAGTTTGGGGTAATTGCTCACCGGATTTATCCAATGCAGCGGCATCAATCAGCATCAGGCAGTCCACATTAAAATGAGCCAGTTTTTGCTGGAGTTCTGCTTCGATGGGTTGACTGTACAAGGCACGATTTTCTGCAATTGCCACGGTTAACGCTGAAATGGCATCGCAGTATTGCGACACCCGTATTAAGTCAGCCGTTTTTTCAGCAATCTTTTCGTTAATATGTTGTTGATATAGTCGACGACTGAAATCACCAATACTTAATACATTTTGTTCAGTAAAGGCATGTTGCTGCTTTAGCCAACTGACCGGGCGGTTTTTATGAATGCAGTGGATGGCCATTTTTAATACATGCTGATTAAGCCTTATGAGTTCAAGGCGTATGGACGTGATGGCCAGATTCGGTATTTTCAGAGTGTTTTTATCAAGGTATTTGGTTTCGGCGATACTCTCGTCGCTGCTAGAAAATTTCATTTTCAGCCAGTTTTCCAATGGATCAGCCAGCTTCCAGATGAGTAAAACTCCAAGTACATTAAAGATGGTATGGAATAACACCAACGTGGTGGTAAATTGCACATTATTTACAAATAACTGTTGAAACCAGTGAATAATCCAGATTAACGGGATAAGCAAGATCAGGCTGACAATTGCAGTGAGTAGATTAAAAATGACATGACTGGCAACAATACGTTTTGCTATCGGCTGACTGCCAATAACTGAAAATATGGCTGTAGTCGTCGAACCCAGATTACTGCCAATAACAATTGCTGCAGCCGGTAATAATCCCAGTACACCTCCAGCGAGCGACGTTAATGCCAAGGTCAAAGTTAGACTGGATGATTGCAACAAGGTTGTCAGGATAAAACCAGCCACAGCAAACAGCAGCAGATCGATAGCCAGAAAACCACTGGAAAAATGCAAATCAAATAAATTGTCAGCTCCTGTGAAGCCGCTTTGTAAAATGGCTATGCCCATAAAAAGCAGTCCAAATCCGGTTAATGCCAGACCAATATTTGCATAATTTCGGTTATTGCCCATTAAGCGCAATAGCATGCCAACTCCGATGAGTGGTAAGGCAAAATGTTCAATATCTAAATTAAAGCCCACGAGAATAACCAGCCACCCGGTCATCGTCGTACCAACGTTACTGCCAAAGACAATCCACATAGCCCGTTGCAGGTTGAGAATACCGGCATTGGCAAACCCAATCGTTGCCAGGGTGACAGCACCAGAGTGTTGAATAAGAGCGGTAAGCAGAAATCCAGCGCTGAGACCACGTAGACGGGTGTTTGTCCAACTTTGCAGGATTTGATTAAGCCTGTCCCCGGCAAGTTGTTTCAGCCCGTCAGACATTAACCACATGCCCAACATAAACAAACCTAAGCCACCTATCAGTGACCCCAGCATATTTAACATGCTTCACCTACCTGATTGTTTAACCGTTGAAAGGATAATACCGGATAAAATTTAAGCGATGCTATGCTATGTGCAGTTAATAAATGAGGTGACCAATGAAAACGGCGTTTGTGGTAGCAATGGATGAACGAGGGTTAATTGGCCGTGATAATGACTTACCGTGGCGACTTTCTGCTGATTTGCAATATTTCCGTCGAATCACAATGGGAAAACCTATTTTAATGGGACGCAATACACATGAATCGATTGGCAGGCCATTACCGGGGCGGCAAAACATTGTGGTCAGTTCGTCAGAGGATTATCAGGCAACAGGATGTGATGTAGTCAACTCGATTGAAGCCGGATTGGCTGTGGCTGCCGATGCAGATGAAATAATGGTGATAGGAGGATCGTCTTTATTTAGCCAAATGTTTGATATCGCCGATACACTTTATCTCACCCGAGTGCATGCTGAATTGGATGGCGACACATGGTTCCCGGAATGGGATAAAAATCAATGGCAATTAATCAGCCAGGAATCCCACCCGGCAGATGAGAAAAATGACTACCCCTATAGTTTTGAGGTCTACCGTCGTATTTAATTCGGCGGAGACATCAATTGTATAGCGGTGTGTAGATGTTCAGAGGCTTCGTGACCCAAATCGGTCAGATAACCACCATCGGGTTGGCTTATTAAACCGTTATCAAATAATTTCTGGGCGGCTTCAACCAGACCTTCGCGAGCTGTTGAATGATGAATTTTTATTCCTTGCAGATTATTGCTGGGATCAAATTGTAATAACACTTCGATCTGATCAATTTTTTGCTGTTGCATGTCTGGCTCCATTACCAATTTATATTCAGTCTACGCCTAAATTCCCCAGTGGGGGATGATTTAACAAGTTAATAAATTGTTCTGCTGGAACGGGCCAACTAAACAAATAACCTTGCATAAAATCACAGCCTTTATTTTTTAATGCCTGCAAATGTTCTGCTGTTTCTACCCCTTCAGCCAGGGTTTTCAGGCCAAGCGAACGGGCCAATGTAATAACGGCGTCGACAATGGCTTCATCATCTTCATCGTTTAACATATCAAACACAAAGCTTTGATCTATTTTCAATTTATTGATCGGGAATTTTTTCAGATAGTTTAATGAGGAATAACCGGTACCAAAATCATCTAAAGATAAACGAATACCCGCATCAGCCAATGATTTAAGTTGTTTTATCGTCAAATCAATATTAATCATCGCCACTGATTCGGTTATTTCCAGCTCAAGATTGTCTGCGGCTAACTGGTGCTCATGCAAAATCGCATTAATCATATTTACCAGTAACGGATTATTAAACTGCACAGCAGAAAGATTTATGGCAATCAATAAATCTTCATGGCCCAATTCAACCCATTGTTTACATTGATTTATAGCGGTATGCAATATCCATTGACCTATCGGATTAATCATGCCGGTTTCTTCGGCAATAGGAATAAACTCTAATGGCGAGATGGGACCAAGTTCGGGGTGATGCCAACGTAAAAGGGCTTCTGCACCGGTTATTTTATTCAGTTTGATATCGACCAGTGGTTGATAAACCAAAGAGAGTTCATTGCGAGCCAACGCAAACCGCAAGGCATGTTCTAATTCCAGTTTATGCGCGATTTGCGAATGCATTTGGGCTGTAAAAAACTGATATTGATTACGACCAGCCTGCTTTGCCCGATACATGGCTGTATCAGCGTGTTTATTGAGGCTTTCTGCATCCTTGCCGTTATCTGGATAAATACTGATACCGATGGATAATGTGACAAATAACTGGTTACCTTCAATCTCAAAGTGTGAAGTAATATTTTCAACTAATTTTTGTGCTACATGTCCTGCGCCATCAGCATCGGTATCGGGAAGTAGAATAATAAACTCATCACCTCCAGTTCGGCAGACAGTATCTTCCTCGCGTACCTGACTGGTCAGCCGCTCTGCCACTTTAATCAATAATTTGTCACCAATAGCATGACCAAGACTGTCATTGATAAATTTAAATCGATCCAAATCCAGGTAAAGCAAGGCCAGTTTTTGGTTATGCCGCTCAGCTGAAATCAATGCTTGATGGATACGATCCTTCAGAAGAGCCCGGTTGGGCAGGCTGGTCAATACATCGTGATGGGCCAGAAAATTAATCTGACGTTCTGCCTCACGGTATTTACTGATGTCAGACATAATCGCAACATAGTTTTGCAGATGTTTTTGTCCATTTTCAACGCGTCGAATTGATAACCATTGGGGATAGGTTTCACCATTTTTTCGCCGATTTTGTACTTCACCTGACCAGAAACCCTGGCTTTCCAATTGACTCCACATCTGTTCATAAAAGTATTTATCGTGAAAACCAGAACTAAGTAGAGAAGGATTCTTACCGATCACATCTTGCAGCGAAAATCCGGTCATGATGGTAAATGCAGGATTTACAGTAACGATGTTGTTATTTTCATCGGTGATGATGATTCCTTCATTACTGTTTTCAAAAACCAGATTTGCCAGACGTAATTGCTTTTCCGCTTCGTATTGACGGCTGATATCACGGCTGATGCCAAGCACACCGATAGTTTCACTGGTTTCACTTTTAAGCGGAGTTTTTAAGGTTTCAAATAAGACTTGATGCCCATCAGCACCAAATTTACGTTCTTCGTAAAATTGGCTGGTATCATGTTGCAATGTCAGTTGATCACTATGTCGATAATGACGCGCTTCATCATCAGGGTAAAAGTCATAATCGGTTTTACCGATAATTTCGGTTTCGTTAGCACCTAAAAACTGCATTACGGCCTGATTACAGCGAATATATCTTCCCTGTACATCCTTGCAAAAAATCAAATCGGGAGAAGAATCAATAATACTTCTTAATAACGAACGTTCCTGATACAGATTTTTCTGTGATTGATTACGCTCAGAGATATCTTCAATGATGGCGATAAAAACCAGTCTTTCTCCATAATAGGCTGTTTGTAGATCAACATGAACTTCGTAACGGCTGCCATCTTTGCGATAAAGATTTGTTTCAAGAATCAATCTGGGCATTTCACCATTTAACAGTGGCGAAATTAAAGCTCTGAAAGTGGACAGGTTGTAATCTTTTTTCAGATCAACCGGCGTCATTTCTTGTAATTCTTCGCTGCTGTATCCCAGGTTGGTTTTGGCACCATGATTTACTTGGATGAATTTAAGTGTCTGAGCATCAAATACATATATCTCATTCAATGACCGTTCAAGAATTTCACCAAATAAGATATTTTGTTCTTCGGTTTGCTTTTGTTCGCTGATATCCAGCACCACTCCCACAATCTGCACGGTTTTATGATGCTCATCTTTAATAACAGAAAGGTGATCTTGTACAGTGATGTAATGACCTTCACGATGACGAAAACGAAATTGGTTGCTAACCGGTTTATCGGCTTGCAAAACCGCCAATAACGTTTTTCGCACTTTATTGAGATCATCCGGATGGACATGTTGTTGCCAGGTTTTGGGCTGGTTCAGCCAGTATTCGGCAGGATAGCCGGAATACTGGCGAACAGACTCACTGACATAACTTAAGGAAAATTCTGCCGGGGTAGTTAATTTGACGTCCAAGATATACGTGACACAAGGACTAACCGTCAGCAGGTTTTGAAGAAAGTCGACGGATTGCCGTAACTCTGCACGTAACTGGTATTGGTGCGTCACATTGGTAAACACCAGAATCACGCCGAGAATTTCTGTTTGACGATCATGATCCACTCGGATTGGGGCTGCACTGTCTGATATGTGGTAATGCGCGCCGTTACGGGCTTTTAATACAGTATGATTTGCTAGTTCGACCACTTCTCCTTTTTCGATAACTAATTCCACCGGATTAGTCATTTTCTGGTCAGTTTCAGCCTGATAAATATCGAACACCTTGGGAAGCGGTTGACCAATGGCCTCTTCTTCACTCCATGCGGTTAACTCACTGGCAACTCGATTCATTTGTGTAATATGACCAGAGGCGTCTGTGACAATCACCGCATCGCCTATAGATGCCAGGGTGATCCGCAACCGTTGTTCATTTTCAGTCAATATTCGGATATGTGACTGTATTTGTTGGGCAGCATTAATTAATGACTGGCCAACGTGGGCTTGTTCGGTATTTCCTTTAAGCGGGTTTATTAAATCAGACTGTTGGTCTTGAATTTGTTCTGTCAATTTCTGCAGCGCATTTAATGGACGAATAACCAGTTTGCGAATAACGACTATCAAAATGAGGTTTGCGAACAGTATCAGTAAAAGTAAGGGAATAATGGCGTTTATAGTTTCTGACTTGGCTTTTTCCAGTTTATATTTAAGCGAGCTTTGTAAGACAAGCACCTTATTCCGTTGACCTTCAAATATCGGTAAAACAATGTTGAGTAACGCTTTTTTATTATCACTGAACTGGAATATTTCCTGTTTGGAACGAGCCAGTTCAACATATTGCATTAATACAGCATCTAGGACCTTGTCAGCGGGTTGATTCTGCCAGATAAAATACGAACTGGATTCAATCTGATTATTGTGATTAACCAATATCGCCATCTGGGCATCAGTGTGTAACGAAAATCTTGCCACACTACTTCTGGCTTGTTGTTGGTCATCATTTGCAATCGCATACTCGAGGTTATGTGCTAACTGTAGCGCGGTTTCATGCAGCTGGGTTTTTGACACTTCCCGTATGTCGTTAAGGCGATGGTGATATTCATAAAAGGAATAAAACAACAACAGGCTTAGAAATAATAATGTGACAACAACGGGTAGCCATAAGGTAAGTCGATAAGTTTGAAAGGGTTGCATGAATTAATCCACAGTTTCATGAACAAGCAACTGGCGACTATCAACCACTTTCTCTAATAACCCGAATTCCACCATAAGTTGACTCAATGTATCGATATTTGATTCCATCTCCTGAACCAGCATTTTTTCATTAACCTTATCTGTGGGCAGAATTAAGTCTTGATATAACTGGTCCAGTTCATCTGCTGAAACCCCAAGTCGTGGCGCCATACGTGCTAACGCATCCAGATAATTTTCAGACATGTAATGTCGTGCTTTCCAATAACCTTCAATAAGTTGCTGTAAAGCATAGGGCTGTTGTTCTAATGCCTTATCACGCGTCACTAAAACATCAATAATGGTTACCGGTATTTGTTTGCTGTCAATCAGATTGATATAACCCAGTTGTTCTAATTGATGAGCGACGGGATCAAATGTAATTGCCGCATCAACTTGTTGATTCTCCATCATGAAAAAATGTTGATTGATGGTGGCGGGAACAAGCGTGATATCACTCTTTTCAAGTCCTGCTAATTGCAGAATCTCCATCAACATTAATGTCCCTACACCACTTTTTTCGATCGCAATACGTTTGTTTCGAAGATCTTGAAGTGAGTTAATATCCGGATGAACGATGAGTTTATCGGCGCCATTGGAAATATTAAAAATCAGAATGACTTTGAGGTCGGACTGGGTTTCAGTGAGACGAAGGGCTTCATCAAGGGTAATGGCGATGGCGTCAAGCTGACCTTGACGAAAGGCATAGAGCGTTTCTGTACTTGACGCCAACTCTTTCAGTTGAATTTGAGTGTTATCGTAATATCTCAGATCACGTGCCAAATAGAGCAGTTCAAAACCAGCCCATGGGATCGTACCCACACGCAGTGGTTTCTCAGGTGGCGAATTACAGGCTAACAAGCTGGCAACAAAGACCAACAAATATAAAATCCGTTTACCCGTATACATGACTAACTCCCGCTCAGTATGGGTTAACTAAACGATAGCATAAATACAGGCGTCGAATAGTATTTGCGATGCTCGCTTGAAAATGAGAGAAAACCCATGGTTTTTCAATTACCTGCGTTTACAATTAGCGCATGATGAGAGTAAGCTACAGACGTGAATTAATTTTAGGAGCAGCAAAATGGAAATTCCAGGTATTGCCCCTTTTAGTGGGCAACCCACGCTAACCAATCCGCTTTCCTCGGAAAATCAATTGGTAGGCCGACAGAATCCTGTACAACAGGGCAGTGAAACAGCGTCTACCACGACGGTGCAGGAGCAGAATCCTGCCAGCTTGCAGTCTGCGTCAGTGGTAAACCAGGCTGGACAAACAGAAGAAACGGGCTTTGATCCGGAAAATCCGGGTGGCACCATAGATTTTACCGTTTGAGGTTTTTAGATGGGCGAACCAAAAATCACTCAAGATCCACTCTATCAATTGTTACGTGATGGAAAAATTGAAGAATTTAATCATCGCATTGCAAAAGGTGAGAAGGTTGATTTAACCAGCTGTGATTTTCGTCATCTTAATTTGCAGGGATTAATCGCTAACGGACTCGATTTCAGTAACAGTTATTTTCGTCAGGCCGATCTGCGTGGAATAGATTTCAGTCAATGTATCAGTCTCCGTGGAGCGAGTATTCACGGAGCAAAAATATCAGGTGTGTTTTTCCCTTCACCATTAACTGCCGAAGAAATTACCCTGTCTTTACAACATGGCACCAGAATGCGTTACAGCGATTAGGCTATGGCGTAGCTTCTGAGTTTCGACTTTTAGGAATAAACCGCGATACCTGCAAACCTAACTCGAACAGTAGCCAGATAGGAACAGCTAATAACGTCTGCGAAATAACATCCGGTGGAGTGAGTAACATGCCAATTACAAAAGCGCCCACAATAACGTATGGACGTTTCTCAGTAAGGCTTTGACGTGTTGATATGCCTGTCCAGATTAATAACAGCGTGGCGATAGGTACTTCAAAGGCCAGACCAAAAGCAAAGAATAGTTTCAGCACAAAATCCAGATAACTACTGATATCTGTCATCACGGCGACCCCCTCTGGTGCCGCCTGTGTCAGAAAGCCGAAAATTAACGGAAATACCACAAAATACGCGAAAACGATTCCCAGAATAAATAGTAATGTGCTGGCAAACATCAGTGGAAAAATCAGTCGGCGCTCATGTTTATAAAGCCCTGGAGCGATAAAGGCCCATAATTGATAGAGTAAAACCGGCATAGCTAGCATAATGGAAGCCGTTAACGTTAATTTAAACGGCGTCAGGAAAGGAGATGCGACTTCCGTAGCAATCATGGAGCTGGTTTCTGGCAAGTGTTCCAATAACGGAGCAGATAAAATCAGGTATAGCTCGTTGGCAAAGGGAAGCAGGCAAATGGCAATGACTAATATGGCCAGAATACCTCTAAGCAGACGATCCCGAAGCTCAACCAAATGTGAAATTAGTGGCTGTTGTTCACTATTTTCCATCTTCGGCCTGCTTTTTCTCTAAAGATTCGTTGTCAGCTTTCTCTGTAGTTGCTTTGGGCTTTGACGGCTCATCAAGATCGATAATTTCATTCAAATCGGGTAAATCATCCGGTTTTTTGAAAGCCTGTTTGATTTCTTCGGCCCGAAGCTCTTGAGCAATATCGTTTTTAATGGCCTGTAATGAAGCATTTGCACGACCAAGCCACAAGCCACATACGCGAACGACTTTAGGCAGTTTTTCCGGGCCGACCACAATCAATGCCACAACGGCAATTAATAACAGCTCCCAAAACCCTATATCAAACACGTGGCTTAGCGTTTAGTAGAATCGTGTTCTTCGTGTGGCTGTTTATGTTGCTCGGTGTCACTTTCACTCTCATATTTCAAGTTACCAGCCTCATCTTTTTTTT
>NZ_JAJAEO010000129.1 GCF_020447225.1 Methylophaga pinxianii
AACGCAAGTACCCACACAAATTACTTGATACCAGTTTTTTAAAGAGCTTGCAGTTCTTGTCGTCCTGCAAAGAAGCGAGAATTATACAGCCACTCGCCAGGCTGTCAACAGTTAAAACCAGTTATTTTCTTTAAACTTGAAAACATTCTTTCTTGTTCAATTTAAATCAATGCGTTAGAAAAGATTGTTTAACAAAATAGATGTCTTATATATGACTAAACCGGCGTAAAGCCGGTTTAGTTAGCAATGAACAACGCTAAATATTATGCAGATGCTTCAGTTTCTGCAACTGAACGGTCAACTAGTTCAACAATAGCCATAGGGGCTTTATCACCATCACGTAAACCTGTTTTCAATACACGTACGTAACCACCAGGACGGTTAGCTGAACGAGGAGAAACATCATTAAACAATTTGGTTACTGCATCGCGACTACCTAAACGAGCAAAAGCTAAACGACGATTAGCAACGCTATCAGTTTTACCTAAAGTAATAAGTGGCTCAATCACACCTCGCAACTCTTTAGCTTTAGGAAGAGTTGTGCGAATGACTTCATGCTCTAACAGTGAAGAAGCCATATTTTTGAACATAGCTTTTCTGTGGCTGCTATTGCGGTTTAATTTACGACCTGAATTACGATGACGCATGGTTCTTACCCTATTCTTTGTGCTGAATTACTTCAGTATTATTTTTGCTCTAAAGAAGCAGGTGGCCAGTTATCAAGGTGCATGCCCAGAGACAAGCCTTTTGATGCCAGGACTTCTTTGATTTCTGTCAGGGACTTTTTACCAAGATTTGGTGTTTTCAAAAGTTCCATTTCAGTACGTTGAATCAAATCACCTACGTAATAAATATTTTCTGCTTTGAGACAGTTAGCCGAACGAACCGTTAAGTCTAAATCATCGATGGCCTGTAATAAAGCTGGATCGATTGGTGGTTGTTTAGGCTCTGATGCCGCTTCTTCAATGACAGTAAAATCTACAAAAGAAGTTAACTGATCACTCAGGATAGTAGCGGCATATTTAATTGCATCTTCTGCATCTAAAGTGCCGTTAGTCTCAACATCAATGATCAATTTGTCCAAATCTGTACGATTTTCAACACGTGCACTTTCGACAGCATATGTCACAAGGCGTACAGGACTGAATGATGCATCGAGATGCAGCTGACCAATAGCACGGTCTTCATCTTCACCTAAAGAACGGCTGTTAGCAGCAGAATAACCACGACCTTTAACTACTTTAAAGGTAATCGAAAGACTTCCGCCAGTTAAATTAGCAATAACATGTTCAGGATTAGTCACCACAACATTGTGAGGTAACTGAATATCTGCGGCAGTAACAGGGCCAACACCTTCTTTGTTCAGACTAAGGACAGCTTCGGTTGCATCATGCAACTGTACAGCAATGCCTTTCATGTTGAGAAGGATATCTAGGACGTCTTCTTGCACACCGGTAATAGCTGAGTATTCATGCACAACACCGTCGATTTGTGCTTCAACAACAGCCGCACCTTCCATTGAGGAAAGCAGGATTCTACGTAATGCATTACCCAGCGTATGACCAAAACCACGCTCAAGCGGCTCCAGTACCAGACGTGTACGTGTGTCACTAAACTTTTGGATATCGACAATCCTTGGTTTAAGAAATTGACTCGTATAAGTCGTCATGCAAATTCCTCTAATAAATCCATATCGGATTTAGTTATGTCTATTTCGAGTAAAGCTCTACAACCAGGTTTTCTGAAAGTTCGGCCGGCAATTCATCACGTTCAGGAGTACGTTTAAACACACCTGACAGAGCTTGCGTATTGACTTCGATCCATTCTGGAAAACCTAATTGCTCTGCTACTGACATAGCGTTAACAATACGTTCTTGTTTTTTAGCTTTTTCACGGATCTCAACAACATCTCCTTCTTTGACTTGATAAGAAGGAATATTTGTCACACGGCCGTTTACCATAATTGCTTTATGTGAAACAAGCTGTCTTGATTCAGCACGGGTCGAACCAAATCCCATGCGATAAACAACATTATCTAAACGTTGTTCTAAAAAGTTCAACAAGTTTACACCGGTTGCGCCTTTCTTTTGATCAGCAAGTTTGTAGTAATTACGAAACTGTTTTTCAAGCACACCGTACATACGACGAATACGTTGTTTAGCACGCAACTGCACGGCATAGTCAGATTCACGACCACGACGTGCACCATGTTGACCTGGCTTTTGTTCAATCTTGCATTTGCTTTCGAGAGGATTACCTCTGCTCTTAAGAAAAAGGTCAGTGCCTTCTCTACGACTTAGCTTGCAAGTTGGGCCACGATATTTTCCCATTAGTGTTACTCCAAAAACCTGTTAAACGCGACGACGCTTAGGAGGACGGCAACCATTATGAGGAATGGGCGTCACGTCTGTAATATTAGTAATCTTAAACCCTAAATTATTTAAGGCACGGACCGCTGATTCACGACCAGGGCCTGGACCTTTAATTTCTACATCCAGGTTTTTCATACCGAATTCTTTCACAACTTCGCCAGCTTTTTCAGCAGCTACCTGTGCGGCAAACGGTGTACTTTTACGAGAACCGCGAAATCCACATCCACCTGCTGTTGCCCATGAAAGCGCATTACCTTGGCGATCGGTAATCGTTATTATCGTATTATTAAATGATGCATGAACATGAGCGACACCGTCGACCACATTCTTTTTAACGCGTTTGCGTTGTCGTGCTGATGAATTTGCCATCGAAGCGCCTCTTAACTTACTTAATCATACGGCGAGGACCTTTACGAGTCCTTGCGTTAGTTTTAGTTCTCTGCCCGCGTACTGGCAGACCTCTGCGGTGGCGTACGCCACGGTAACAACCTAAGTCTTTCAGACGTTTAATATCCATTGAGACTTCACGACGCAAATCGCCTTCGACAATGTATTTAGCAACTTCAGTACGAAGTGCTTCAACTTCTTGTTCATTCAGATCGCGAATCTTAACATCAGGTGCAATACCTGCGGCTTCACATATCTTTTGTGAACGAGTACGACCAATGCCGTAAATCGATGTGAGTGCAATTACCGTGTGCTTTTGCACAGGAACATTTATACCAGCTATACGAGCCATTCAATTACCCTAAATTTCTCAGGAGTGAACAGTGAATTGTAACATACAAAACTACAGTTCAACAACAATCACCGAACAGTCAAATTTAACCTTGACGTTGCTTATGTCGAGCTTCTTTGCAAATAACACGCAGAACCCCGTTTCTTTTTACGATCTTGCAATTACGGCAAATCTTTTTTACTGATGCCTGAACTTTCATTAAATTTTCTCCAGCAAACTATTTGTAAAGTTAACGTAAAAAACCGCCAACTCCATTATTATTCTTGTTTGATTTACGCATCAAACTTTCATACTGCTGCGACATCATGTGTGATTGGACTTGTGAGACAAAATCCATTGTCACTACGACGATGATAAGCAAAGAGGTACCACCGAAATAGAAAGGCACACTCCAATAAAGTATAAGAAACTCTGGCAATAAACAGACAGCTGTAATATAAACAGCACCAGCTAAAGTTAATCGCCCCATTACCGTATCGATATAGCGCGAGGTTTGCTCACCAGGTCTTATTCCAGGAATGAAGGCTCCTGACTTTTGCAAGTTCTCAGCTGTTTCTTTTGGGTTAAACACTAAAGCAGTATAAAAGAAACAAAAGAATATAATTGCTAATGCATAAGCCATTACATACATAGGTTGGCCGGGTGACATTAATGTTGAAATATCACTTAACCATCCCATACCTTCCGAGGAACCAAACCAACCAGCAATCGTCGCCGGAAACAAAATAATGCTTGAAGCAAAAATAGGTGGGATAACTCCAGCCATATTTAGCTTCAACGGCAAGTGAGTTACCTGACCAGCCATCATTTTCCGTCCTTGCTGACGTTTAGCATAATGTATTGGTATGCGACGCTGAGCTCTTTCTACAAAAACTACAAATGCTGTGACAGCAAGCGCCATTACCAATAATGCAATTACCAAAAATGGAGCAAGCTGACCAGTTCTTGCTAATTCAAGTGTTCCACCAACAGCAGAAGGTAGGCCAGCAACAATACCTGCAAATATAATTATTGATATACCATTGCCAATACCACGTTCTGTAATTTGTTCACCTAGCCACATTAAAAACATTGTGCCCGTTACTAATGTAACTACTGCTGTAAAACGGAATAACATCCCTGGGTCGATTACTACACCCGTACCACCCGCCTGTTGGCTTTCCAATGCTATAGAGATACCAATAGCCTGAAATGTTGCTAAAGCAAGCGTGCCATATCGTGTATATTGAGTAATCTTCCGTTTGCCTGCAGCACCTTCTTTTTTAAGTTGTGCAAGTTTTGGGTGAACTACTGTTAACAGCTGCATTATGATAGAAGCCGATATATACGGCATAATTCCTAATGCAAATACAGACAACCGCTCTAGAGCACCACCTGAAAACATGTTAAACATGTCCAGAATTGTTCCACGCTGCTGTTCAAACATGATTGCTAGGGCTGCTGGATCAATTCCGGGTACTGGAATAAATGTACCTAAACGATAAACTAATAACGCACCCAAAACAAAGAGAAGACGACTTTTAAGTTCACCGTAACGTCCTCCGCTCATCATTGCGGCAGCTTGTTGTCTGTTTTTTTCCACAAATATTACTCTTCGACCTTACCACCGGCAGCTTCTACAGCAGCTTTTGCACCTGCAGTAATAGCCATACCTTTTAGAGTTACAGCCTTAGTAAGCTCACCAGAGTTAATTACTTTTACACGTAAGGTATTTTCAGGAACAGCACCAGCAGATTTCAGTGTCAATAAGTCAACAACATCTGCTTCAATGGCAGCAATTGTATCTAAACGTACCTGGGCAGTGGTTCTACCAACGCGTGAACTAAATCCAACTTTAGGCAAACGACGTTGCAAAGGCATTTGACCGCCTTCAAACCCACGCTTATGAAAACCTCCTGAACGCGCTTTTTGACCTTTATGTCCACGACCACAGGTTTTACCCAGACCGGAACCGATACCACGACCTACACGTTTAGCTGATTGTTTTTCACCTTCAGCTGGCGCTATAGTATTTAAGTTCATGTTTATGCTTCCTCAACCTTCAACAGGTAAGAAACATGATTAATCATGCCTCTATTCTCAGGCGTGTCGATAACAACAGCACTACTACCTGTTTTACGTAAACCTAAACCTGCTACACAGGCTTTGTGTTTTTCAAGTCTGCCAATGGTACTTTTTACCAAAGTGACTTTTAATTTTGCTTGTGAACTCATTTGATTATTCCATGATCTCTTTAACCGACTTGCCACGTTTGGCAGCGATAGATTCAGGGTTATTCATGTCAGTAAGGCCGTTAATAGTAGCGCGAACTACATTCAAAGGATTGGTAGATCCAATCGATTTGGCCAGAACATTGTGAACACCAACAGCATCAAATACGGCACGCATTGCACCACCGGCAATAACGCCCGTACCTTCAGAAGCAGGTTGCATAAACACCTTAGCGGCGCCATGACGTGCAGTCAGAGGGTGGTGCAGAGTATCACCATTCAACACAACTTTCTTCATGTTTTTACGCGCTTCATCCATTGCCTTTTGAATTGCAACTGGAACTTCACGCGCTTTACCTTGGCCAAAGCCAACACGTCCGTTACCGTCACCAACAATAGTCAATGCAGAAAAACCAAATACCCGACCACCTTTTACGACTTTTGCGACGCGGCGGATACCTACTAACTTTTCAATCAAGCCATCTGATGCGGCTTGGCGTTGTTCATTCTGTGCCATGAGTCTTACCTTATATAACTAGAACTGCAAGCCGTTTTCACGTGCTGCATCAGCCAGGGCCTTAACGCGACCGTGATAACTAAAACCGGAACGATCAAAGGCAACCTGCGTAATACCTTCTTTTGCTGCACGTTGTGCAACAGTCTTTCCAACCAATTCGGCTGCAGCTACATTTCCAGTACCTTCAAGTGCTTTTTTCACTTCAGGATCCAAGGTAGAAGCAGAAGCAACTACTTTAGAACTGTCGTGAGTAAGGACTTGTGCATAGATATGACGCGGCGTTCTGTGAATTGTAAGTCTATAGACTTCCAATTCTCTGATTTTGGCACGCGCTCTTGCAGCTCTGCGTAATCTTGACGATTTTTTATCCATGATTCAGCCTAATTATTTTTTCTTAGCTTCTTTACGAGCAACATATTCATCTGAATAACGAACACCTTTACCTTTATATGGTTCTGGTGAACGATAAGCACGAATATCTGCCGCCACTTGTCCGACCGCTTGTTTATCAGCGCCCGAAACAACAATTTCTGTTTGACTTGGTGTCTCTACTGTTATCCCAGCAGGCACATCATATTGAACAGGATGTGAAAAACCGAGAGTCAAATCGAGTTTGTCACCTTGCGCTTTAGCACGGTAACCCACTCCAACCAATGTTAATTTTTTTTCAAACCCTTTTGAAACACCATCAACCATGTTACTGATTAATGCTCTAGCGGTACCTGTTAAGGCTACAGCTTGTTTCGAGTTGTTTTTTGCGACGGTCTTGAGTGCAGAACCTTCCTGCGACACTTCCACATCGGAATGAAAAGTACGTGACAATGTTCCTTTCGAACCTTTAACCGTAACTTCACTACCGTTGAGAGCAACCTCAACACCAGCAGGTATTTCAACTGGCGCATTTGCAATACGTGACATGTTCTATCTCCTGGAAATAAGGCTTAGCTAACGGCACACAGGACTTCACCGCCCTGTCCAAGTGCACGCGCTTTACGATCAGCCATCACACCTCTAGAGGTAGAAACGATAGCAACACCAAGACCACCGATTACTTGCGGGATTTTATCCGCAGAACGGTAAACGCGAAGGCCTGGACGGCTGATACGGTTGATTTGTTCGATAACCGGTTTGCCTTCAAAATATTTCAGGCTAATGCTCAATAACGGTTTTCCCGCATTTTCATTAACACTGAAATCAGCAACATAACCTTCATCTTTAAGAACTTGAGCAATACTCAGTTTCACTTTAGAAGAAGGCATCGTTACATCAACTTTATTTGCCTGTTGGGCATTGCGGATACGTGTCAACATATCAGCAATTGGGTCAGTCATACTCATTTAATTTAGCTCCACAAAACAGTTTGGCAACTACCAACTCGCCATGACTAGGCCAGGAATATCGCCATTCATTGCATGTTCACGCAGTTTGTTTCTTGAAAGACCAAACTTACGGTAATAACCGTGTGGACGACCAGTAATTTCACAACGATTACGCATACGTACTGCACTTGAGTTACGTGGTAATGCATGAAATTTCTTAGCAGCAATTTCACGTTCTTCCATACTCAGAGATGAATTGATCATTTGCTTTTTCAATTCAGCACGTTTGGCAGCGTACTTCTCTACCATTTTTGCTCTTTTAATCTCGCGATTAATCATGCAACGTTTAGCCATAACTTATTCCACCCGGACTTGGTTTATTTTCTAAAAGGAAACTTGAATGCAGTTAATAAAGCACGTGACTCTTCTGCTGTCTTAGCAGTGGTGGTAATGGTGATATCCATTCCGCGTGTTTTATCAATCTTATCAAACTCAATCTCAGGGAAAATGATTTGCTCTTTAATCCCCATACTGTAGTTTCCTTGACCATCAAATGATTTCGGGTTTAATCCACGAAAGTCACGAATTCTCGGAATAGAAATGCTAATCAGACGATCCAGAAAATCATACATACGCTCGCTGCGCAGTGTGACTTTACAACCGATCGGCCAGCCTTCACGCACTTTAAAACCTGCTACTGACTTGCGGGCTTTCGTAACGACAGCTTTCTGACCTGAAATCGCTTCCATATCAGCAACAGCATTTTCGAGAACCTTCTTATCAGTCAGCGCTTCACCCACACCCATATTTAAGGTGATTTTGGTAATGCGTGGCACTTCCATAACGGATTTGTAGCCAAACTGCTCTTGCAGTTGCTTGACTACTTCTTCACGATAAAAATCTTTTAATCTGCTCACTTTAATATCCCAACTCTAAGCTCAAGCGCCAACGGTTTCGCCGTTCGACTTGAAGACGCGAACTTTGCGGCCATCTTCGAGAAATTTGAAACCCACTTTATCGCCTTTTCCAGAAGCTGGATTCAGCAAAGCAAGATTCGACCCATGAATTGGCATTTCTTTTTCAACAATACCACCTGTGCGTCCTAACGCCGGGTTTGGCTTAGTGTGCTTTTTGACAAGATTAATGCCTTGAACAACAAACTTACCACCTTCGACCCGACGTAGGATTTCGCCTTGTTTACCACGGTCTTTTCCAACCGTAACAACAACTTGATCGCCTTTTACTAATCTTTCCATCCTTCAGCGCTCCTACTTAAAGTACTTCCGGTGCCAATGAAATGATCTTCATGAATTTTTCACCACGAAGCTCACGTGTGACCGGGCCGAAAATACGTGTACCAATTGGCTGATGCGCAGCATTTAATAAGACTGCAGCATTAGTATCGAAACGGATAACCGACCCATCTGGACGGCGAACACCTTTACGAGTTCTAACGATGACAGCATTATGCACATCACCTTTTTTTACTTTTCCACGCGGCGCAGCCTCTTTAATAGTGACTTTAATAACATCACCAATTCCAGCATAACGACGGTGTGAACCACCTAAAACTTTGATGCATTCTACCCGTTTAGCACCGCTATTATCGGCCACATCGAGACTGCTTTGCATTTGAATCATGGTCTAAACTCCAAACTGAATAGTTGCTTACTTCGCACGATCAATAATGTCGACCAGCTTCCAGCACTTCGTCTTAGACAGTGGGCGCGATGAGGCAACACTTACTACGTCCCCGATATTACATTCATTATTTTCATCATGAACATGTAACTTCGTTGAACGTTTCACATATTTTTTGTAGATCGGATGGGCGACACTACGTTCTACTAGAACCGTAATGGTTTTATCCATCTTGTCACTGACAACACGACCAATTAAAGAACGTGCATTTTTTTCTTGTTCACTCATTTCAGTGCCCTATTTATTCTCAGTCAGTACAGTCTTGATGCGTGCAATATCACGGCGCACACGCTTCAGCTCAGAGTTACGTGTCAACTGGCCGGTAGCGTTTTGCATACGCAAATTAAACTGTTCTTTGTGAAGTTCACCTAGCTCTTTAGCTAGATCCTCAGCAGATTTTTGTCTAATTTCGCTCGCTTTCATTACAGTATCGCCCGAGTTACAAATGTCGTTTTAACAGGAAGTTTTGCTGCTGCAAGACGGAATGCTTCACGAGCAATCTCTTCAGTAACACCTTCCATTTCATAGAGCATGCGACCAGGCTGAACATTTGCTACCCAGTATTCAACATTACCCTTACCTTTACCTTGACGCACTTCCAGTGGCTTACTGGAAATTGGTTTATCTGGAAAAACACGGATCCAGATTTTACCACCACGTTTAATGTGACGGGTCATAGCGCGACGTGCTGCCTCAATCTGCCGGGCAGTGATACGACCACGATCTAATGACTTCAAACCGAACTCACCAAAACTTACTTTGGCGCCACGGTGAGCCAGGCCACGGTTACGCAGCTTCTGCTGCTTTCTAAATTTCGTTCTTTTTGGCTGTAACATTGGTTATAACCTTATTTTTCTGCAGGTGTGTTTTGTGCCTGAGCATCAAAAACTTCACCTTTAAAAATCCAAACCTTCACACCGATAATACCGTAGGTGGTTTTAGCTTCTGCAGTACCATAATCGATATCAGCACGCAGAGTATGTAAAGGAACACGACCTTCACGGTACCATTCAGTACGAGCAATCTCTGCGCCATTGAGGCGACCAGCAACATTAATACGAATACCTTCAGCACCAACACGCATAGTGTTTGTAACTGCACGTTTCATAGCACGACGGAACATAATGCGACGTTCAAGTTGTTGCGCAACACTCTCAGCAACTAACGTAGCGTCAAGCTCAGGTTTGCGAATTTCTTCAACGCCGACATTGACAGGAATACCCATGATTTCTGATGCTTCCTGGCGAAGCTTGTCGATATCTTCGCCTTTTTTACCAATAACGATTCCTGGACGGGCCGTATGAATGGTAATTTTTGCATTCTTAGCTGGTCTGTCGATTTGAATCTTGCTCACAGAAGCGTGTGCAAGTTTCTGCTTAAGATAGTTTCGTACCTTCAGATCATTATTCAGCATTTCTGCAAAATTGGCTGAATCCGCATACCAGATTGAATTCCAATCTTTAATTATACCAAGTCTGAAACCAGTTGGGTGAACCTTTTGTCCCATAAGTATTCTCTCTTACTTTTCGTCTACAACCACAGTGATGTGGCTTGTACGTTTAAGAATGCGATTACCACGGCCTTTAGCACGAGGCGACATACGCTTCATTGTTGGACCATCATCAACCATTACGGCTGAGACGTATAATTCATCAATGTCAGCACCATCATTGTGTTCAGCATTTGCAATCGCTGAGTCCAATACGCCCTTCATTAAATCAGCAGCTTTTTTAGGGCTGAAAGCTAGAATGTTGATAGCGCGTTCAACGGGCAAACCTCTGATTTGATCCGCTACCAAACGCACTTTCTGTGCTGAAATGCGTGCATAGCTGAGTTTAGCTTTTGTAGCCATATCTTAACCTTATCGCTTAGATTTCTTATCGGCGGCATGACCTTTAAAGGTACGTGTTGGTGAAAACTCACCTAACTTATGCCCTACCATATCTTCTGTGACAAACACAGGTACATGCTGTTTACCATTGTGAACAGCCAGAGTTAGACCAATCATATCCGGGGAGATCATTGAACGACGTGACCAAGTTTTGATCGGACGTTTGTTACTTGCATCTCTCGCTTCCAAGACCTTCTTTTCAAGGTGATGGTCAATGAATGGACCTTTTTTAATTGAACGCGGCATGTGAAATTCCTAGCCTTTTATTTACGATTACGACGACGTACGATCATATTATCCGTACGTTTATTCTTACGAGTCTTATAGCCTTTAGTCGGCACGCCCCAAGGTGTTACAGGATGACGTCCGCCCGATGTGCGACCTTCACCACCACCATGAGGATGATCAACAGGGTTCATGACCACACCGCGAACGGTAGGACGAACACCACGCCATCTTTTAGCACCCGCTTTACCTAATGAACGTAATGAATGTTCACCGTTACCGACTTCACCCATTGTTGCTTTACAGTCAAGCGGTACTTTACGAGTTTCACCACTGCGTAAACGAATTGTGGCATAGCCATTTTCACGAGCTACATATTGAACACTGCTACCGGCACTACGTGCTAATTGAGCACCTTTGCCAGGTTTCAACTCAACACAATGGACAGTGCTACCCAGAGGAATAGCTGCCAATTTTAATGTATTTCCGGCACGAATCGATGCATTCTCACCTGACTCAAGGCGATCACCAGCAGTGATACCTTTAGGAGCGATAATGTAGCGTTTCTCACCATCAGCATAGCTTAACAGTGCAATGTGCGCAGTACGATTAGGATCATATTCAATACGTTCAACTACAGCAGGGATGCCGTCTTTGTTACGTTTAAAATCAATAACGCGATAACGTTGTTTGTGACCGCCACCTTGATGACGGACAGTAATACGACCAGCGTTGTTACGACCACCATTTTTAGTCTTTTTCTCTACCAAAGGAGCATATGGAGCACCTTTGTACAGATCTGGAGTACTTACCTGCACAACAAATCTGCGACCTGCTGATGTAGGTTTAGCCTTTTTTAATGCCATTCCTGTTTCCTCACCCGTATTCTGTATTATTCGCCAAGGAAGTTGAGATCAGCACCATCAGCTAATGTCACATAGGCTTTTTTCCAATCACTACGTTTACCGAAACTACGGCCGACGCGTTTGACTTTGCCTTTAACATTGGCTGTTGATACAGCAGCAACTTTCACATCAAATAAGCTTTCAACGGCTTTTTTGATTTCAGCTTTGTTGGCGTTAGGTAATACTTTAAGTACTACCTGATTATGATCTTCGGCAACACGTGATGCTTTTTCAGCAACCACTGGGCCAAGAATAATTTTGCTTAAGCGTTCTGTATTCATACAAATGATTCCTCAAGCTTACGAATAGAGTCTTCACTCATTACGACTTTTTCAAAACGCAATAATGCAACTGGGTTTACGTGAGCAGCATCTGTCGCAGCAATGTTATATAAATTGCGCGATGCCAATGCCAAATTACCGGCGGCATTTTCACAAACGATTAAAGCGTTTTCAATACCCAGAGATTTTGTCATCGCTAACAAATCTTTTGTTTTAGGCGAATCGAGCTCAACTTTATCAACTACAACTAATGCATCTTTACGACGTAACTCTGACAAAATGACAGAAATCGCGTTGCGATACATTTTGCGATTAACTTTTTGACTGTAATCACGATTTTTTGATGCAAATGTAACGCCACCACTACGCCATAATGGACTACGGATGGTACCTGCACGCGCACGGCCACTTCCTTTTTGTGAAAATGGCTTTCTACCACCACCACTCACTTCTGAGCGAGTTTTTTGTGCATGTGTACCAGAGCGTGCACCTGCCAAATAAGCAGTCACGACCTGATGTACTAATGATTCGTTAAACTCACGATCAAGAAATGCATCAGAAACTGTTATGTTTCCGCCTTTCTTACCGTTGAATGTTTGTAACTGAAGATCCACGTTAATTCCCCTCAGAATCTTTCTTAGGCTTTCACAGCTGGGCTAACGACGACATTACTGCCTGTTGCACCTGGCACTGAGCCTTTAACCAAAATCAGGTTCCGTTCCGCATCCACTCTGACAACAGAAAGATTTTGCAACGTGCGTTTTTTATCACCCATATGGCCAGCCATTTTTTTACCCTTGAACACTCGTCCAGGAGTTTGACATTGACCAATTGAACCCGGCGCTCTATGTGACAAAGAGTTACCATGAGTCGCATCACCACCACGGAAACCGTAGCGTTTTACAACACCAGCAAAGCCTTTACCTTTTGTCAGGCCAGAAACATCAATTTTCTGTCCAGCTTCAAATATATCTACTTTCAGTTCTGCACCAACTGTCAGCTCATCATGTGAATCCACACGGAACTCACAGACCTTACGACCAGCAGCTGCCTGCGCCTTAGCAAAATGACCCGCCTCAGGCTTGGTAACACGTGATGCTTTACGCTCACCCACTGTAACTTGAATAGCGTTGTAACCATCTGTATCAACTGATTTCAACTGGCTGATACGGTTTGGTTCTACTTCAATAACTGTAACCGGAGTAGATACACCATCTTCTGAGAAGATACGTGTCATACCGCGTTTACGACCGATGAGTCCGATAGTCATGACCCAACCCCTCTTAGTTCAACTTAATCTGAACGTCTACGCCAGCGGCGAGGTCCAGCTTCATCAGAGCATCAACTGTTTTATCAGTTGGCTCAACAATATCCATAAGACGTTTGTGCGTACGAATTTCGTACTGTTCACGAGCATCTTTGTTCACGTGTGGTGAAATCAGCACGGTGAAACGTTCTTTCTTAGTCGGCAATGGAATTGGTCCATTAATCCGAGCTCCGGTACGTTTCGCTGTTTCAACGATTTCTTTAGCTGATTGATCAATCAAACGATGATCAAATGATTTCAGCCTAATTCTAATAGTTTGGGTTGCTGCCATTTCTATTACTCAACGATTTTACTAACGACACCAGCACCAACGGTGCGGCCGCCTTCACGAATAGCAAAACGTAAACCTTCTTCCATCGCAATCGGA
>NZ_JAJAEO010000117.1 GCF_020447225.1 Methylophaga pinxianii
GCCGAAGCCGAAGCCGAAGCCGAAGCCGAAGCCGAAGCCGAAGTTCAACATGAGTCAGAAAGATTGGCTGGCATTATGGCAGAGCAGCCAGCTTTGGAAGACAATATGTCCGTGGATACAGCGACTAGCTTTCCCGATTCTGAAGAAGACCCGGCTAATGAGATAGATAAGCTTCGTGCCAAACTACGTGAGCGTACAGAAAGGTTAAAAGCTGCCAGACAACAACGAATGGCTGAAGCTCAATTGATCCCGTCGGAGCCTGCAACACCAGCAGATGACACTGTATCGTCCTTAGAGACCTCTGAAGATACTGCACATGTTGATGAAACAGACTTTTCTGCTTCTCAAACAAATCCATTGCCTGACACAACGGAACAACCTGAATCTGCCTTAACTGATTTAACGACCCAAGAAGCATATCCGCCGGAAACGGAAGAAGAACACTTTCAGCAGAAAATACAGGCAGCTCAAAAGGAGGATGATGATAGCCATAAATTGGCAGGGGAGGTAAATGAGAGCCAATTTGATGCTGAAGCGGAGTTATCTGCGCCTGAGCCAGAGCCAGAGCCTGCTACAGAAGAAAGCAGTCCTTCTTCTGTAGATCCAGAAACAGCTTTCAATGAGCTGGATAACATGTTTGATGAAGAGATCGAGCTGGCTACTTCTGTAAATGAATTGGCAACGTCAACTTCAGATCCTTCGGTCGAAGACGAGTTGAACCAGCGCTCTATTGCAGACCCGGAACCTTCGACACAAGGTGCTTCCTCAGAAGCGGATGAATGGGTAGCCGACTTAATGACTGAGAACCAAGCTGCCGCCGAATCCAGTGATGATTTGGATGCATTGTCCTTGCTCGATGGTGATTCTGAAATTGAAATGACTTCATCGACTCAGCAAACGGATGAGTCAATAAATGATTTAACTGACACCCTTTCTGCCGAAGCCGAAGCCGAAGCCGATATGACAATCGAAGAGGTTTCAGAAGATACGACTAAAGCCGATTTAGATTTTGCTGCAGCGTTGGCGGCAGAGCAGGCTCAAGCCGAACAAGATCGCAAGCAGACACAGGCTGAGATCGCCGGGTTTGATATTCCCGAACAACCTGAAATTCCTGAGCCAGAACGTCTCGAATCCCTGCTTAAGGATGTCGAGCAGTTACAAGTCACTGAGGAGAAGACGAATCAATCACTGATTCCTCCGATAGCCGAACCGCCGCTTCCAGATCCTGCGCAATTAGAAAACTTATTGGCGGATGCCGATAAATTAACGGCAGTTAAAAAAACGGTAAAAAGTAAGAAGAAACGCAGTGAATTGCAGGCGATTCTCTCAACAATACCGTCTTTTTCCGGCAGTAATAAAACAAAATATAAATAATTCGGCTGCTTTCATCCTGTATGGATGATGAGAAAAAAGTGAACTTTTTAAACGGTCTGATTTACGTTTTGCTAAAATTTCCGTCGTTTAAGCACGGAAAAATTTATGACAGACCAAATTCATCAGGTAGCCATTGTCGGTGGCGGTGTCTGTGGCACCGCGCTGCTGTATATGCTGGCTGAATATACCGATATCAACGACATTGTACTGTTGGAAAAATATGCCGGGGTGGCCAAGGTCAACTCGAATGGTCGTAACAACAGTCAGACAATCCATTGTGGTGATATTGAAACCAATTACACTTTGGAGAAAGCGACCAAGGTAAAGGCGGCCGCAGAGATGCTGGTGAATTTTGCTACTGATTTGACCAATGTTGATGAGGTCATCTTTAAATATCCCAAAATGGTTTTAGGCGTTGGTGAGCAAGAGTGTCGGCAGCTTCGTCAACGCTATCAGACTTTCCGAGAAGTTTTCCCCAATATGAAACTATTGGAGAAGTCAGATATTGCCTCCTATGAGCCCGCAGTGGTTATGGTCAATGGTGAAATGCGAGCAGAACCCTGCGTTGCTCTCGCTATTTTAGATGATTACAGTGCTGTCGATTATCAGCGTTTATCAGAAGCGTTTATTGATAAGGCCCAAGCAAAAACCGACAAACAAATTCAATTAGTGTTTAACAGCGAAGTCGATGATATTGTCGAAAAAGATGGTGTGTTTTCTTTGGTCACCGGCAATAAAATCATTAAGGCACGCAGCGTGGTGGTGTCAGCGGGTGGACATAGTTTATTACTGGCACAAAAGATGGGATATGGCTTGGAATTCTCCTGCCTGCCAGTAGCCGGGAGCTTTTATTTCACTCCGCAAGTGCTTCGCGGCAAAGTGTATACCGTGCAGAATGATGCATTGCCGTTCGCAGCTGTACATGGTGATCCGGATGTGCTGGTAGAGGGAAAAACCCGTTTTGGACCAACAGCACTGTTATTGCCGTTGTTAGAGCGTTACAACAACAAAACATTTTTTGATTTCCTCCGGGTTCTGCGTCTCGACAGCCGGGTAATGCGGGTATTCTGGGATTTATTCCGGATTAAGGATATTCGCAATTACATCCTTAAAAACTTCCTGTTTGAAGTGCCGTTATTACGTCGCTGGCTGTTTTTGAAAGATGCCCGCAAAATTGTTCCGGGCCTGCAATTGAAAGATATAGAATTCGCCAAAGGTTTTGGGGGAGTCAGGCCTCAGTTGATTGACAAAAAGAATGCCAAATTGTTGATGGGTGAAGCCAAGATTAATCCAGGCACAGGTATTGTTTTTAACATGACACCATCTCCTGGCGGCACCAGTTGCCTGGAAAACGCTGAAACCGATATGCGGCTGATTGCCAGCCGTTTGGGGGCAACAATTAATGAATCCCAGCTGAAGCAAACACTTCATAAATCAGCAACAATAAATTAATGGCTTCATCACCTTATATTACTGCCGATGGCATGTTTCGGATGAATCAGGAATTGAGTGAACGCTGGCAACGTCGACGGCATGTAGTACAGGCACTGGCGGCTGCAGCGGCAGAAGGGGATCGGTCGGAGAATGCAGAATATATTTATCGTAAGAAAGAGCTCAGAGAAATAGACCGACGTATTCGCTATCTGCAAAAACGTATTCCCGATTTGATGGTGATTGATCGTATTCCAGATAATCAGGATGCGGTGTTTTTTGCGGCGTATGTGACGCTATTAAAAGATGATACCGAAGAAGTTGAATACCGGATTGTCGGTCCGGATGAAATCGACCACGCCAAAGGTAATATCAGTGTTGATTCACCTTTGGCGCGGGCATTGTTAAAAAAACAGGTTGATGATGAAGTCAGTATCCAGGTTCAGGATGGTGGTCATCGCTATCTGATTCTGGACATACGATATTAATTGGCTGCCGGCTGGATGCGGTAAATCTCGCCATCATCAGTAGAGACATATAACCAGCCTTCCGGGCTTTCAATAACATCACGAATACGTTTGTTCATTGTTCGCAGGTAGCGTACTTCATCGACTGCCTGGTTATCCTCAATTTTGACCCGGTTCAGATGTTGTAACGCCAGCGCACCGGTAAATAAATCTCCTTGCCATTCCGGGAAGGCATCTCCTTGGTATTGAACCAGACCACTGGGTGCAATTGAGGGGATATAAACTTTTACTGGATTTTCCATACCCTCTACCTCTTTTTTGCCAACAGAAACTGGAGCATAGTATTCCTTGCCATGAGAAGCTTCTGGCCATCCGTAGTTTTTACCGGCTTCAATCAGATTAATTTCATCACCACCGCGCGGGCCATGTTCAATGCCCCATAGTTGCTGAGTCTCGGCGTTATAAAATAACCCTTGCGGATTACGATGCCCATAACTCCAGATTTCCGGCAAGGCATTATTATCTCCAACAAAGGGATTGTCCTGTGGCACGCTGCCATCTAGTTTGAGTCGCAGAATGGTACCGTTATGATTGTTTAGATTCTGAGCTCTATCACGTTCCCCACGATCCCCAATCGAGAAAAACAGATGGCCCTGTTGGTCAAACACGATTCGGCTACCGTAATGCTGGCCTTTGCTGGTGCGAGATTGAGTGACCAGCAAATCGTTCCAATCGCTTAAAGCGTCCCCATTCAATTTGGCGCGGGCGAGGGTGGTGGCCCCCTGTCCGTCTACATCTTTGCTATATGTGAAATAAATCCAGCCGCTTTCGGCATAATCGGGGGATAGAGCAACATCCAGAAAACCGCCCTGTCCAACAGCTTTGACCTTGGGGACGCCACTTATGCTGGTCTTATTGCCTGAATCCAGATCAAGCAGACTTAATTTACCTTCACGTTGAGTAACCAGCATTGTGCCATCTGGCAAAATTGCCATTCCCCATGGAATACCTAATCCATCTGCCACCTTGTCAATTTGCAGTTTTTTATCATTAACGCTGCCAGCATGGGTGGTCATTGCTGACGTTAAAATCAATAAGACAAACAGTTTACTGATCAACTTCATCTAACGACTCCTAAGTTTAAGAGCTACAGGACAGCATCGAGCATCCGGGTTTATCTCTGGCCCAGTCCGGGCGTTTGGCTGCGTAATGTTGATACTGTGGCTGTTCATCATAAGGACGGTGCATGACCTCCAGAAGTTCATGAATCATGCTGTAATCACCCTCATGGGCTTTATCAATCGCCTGTTGTGACAAGTAGTTGCGTAATACATATTTGGGATTAACCAGATTCATTCTGGCTTTTCTATCCTGATCGCTGGTGCCATCCTGTTGCACACGTTGCTGATATTGACGCAACCAGTCGCAGATATCTTTTTTATCTTCTTTCGATAAGGCATCTGGGGCGTAATAAGCTTCCATCAACGGTTCCAATAGTGCTTCATCGCTGAGGTCCTTCTTTTCACAGTTCACATCGGCTAATCGGCGATAGAAAATCGTCATATCGGTTTCAGCCAATAACAGAATTTTCTGTAACTGCTGATTCAATTCATGATCATCTTCACCCTGATGCTCGTTCAGCCCCAGTTTATCGGCACGCATCTGTTGCCATTTATTGGTGTAGAGCTCGACATAATCGCTGAGGATTTGTTGTAACGGTTCAACTTCATCAATCAATGGATATATCGCGTTGCCGAGTTGCAGCAGATTCCACTGGGCAATCTGCGGCTGATGTCCAAACCGATAGCGTTTACCAGTCGCATCGGTGGTATTAGGCGTCCAGTCTGGGTCGTAATTATCAATCCAGCCATAAGGACCGTAATCAATAGTCAGTCCTAAAATCGAAGTGTTATCAGTATTTAATACACCATGTACAAAACCGACACGCATCCAGTGCACCACTAAATCTGCAGTGCGTTCACAGACTTCTTTAAACCAGGCTAGATAGGTTTCTTTGGCCGGTTCACCCAGATGCGGATAATGATGGCGAATGGTGTAATCGACCAATAAACGAAGATTGTCGATATCGCCTCGCGAGTTAAACAATTCGTAATTACCAATGCGCAGAAAAGAAGGCGCGACGCGGCAGACAATAGCCCCCGGCTCGGCCTGTGGACGACCATCGTAAAACATATCACGTATAACGTCTTCGCCAGTTGTGACCAGGCTTAAGGCACGGGTGGTGGGAACGCCAAGATGAAACATGGCTTCACTGCAGAGAAATTCGCGAACTGAGGAACGCAATACCGCTAAACCATCCGCTGAGCGGGAGTAGGGGGTTTCTCCAGAACCTTTGAGTTGCAGCATTTGCAGCTCGCCGTGAATATCCTGAACTTCACCAAGATTAATGGCGCGGCCATCGCCCAGTTGTCCGGCCCAGTTGCCAAATTGATGTCCGCCGTAGCACATAGCATGAGGCTGCATACCTTCCAGCAGTTCATTACCGGCAAACACATTAGCAAACTGTTTGCTTTCACAATCCACCGGTCTAATGCCTAAGTCGGTGGCTAAATCCATGGAATAAGCCACCAGTTTGGGGTTAGCCACCGGCGTTGGATTCACAAATGTATAACAGGCACCCAGCACCTGACGGCGAACATTTTCGGTATCCGGGTCAGCGGGGAGTTCCCGCACAAACCGGTTATCGAATTGCAGCCGTGTCATTGGCGTAGTGGTGGCGTCGTTGGGATTAAATTCTTCAGTAGTCATAGGCCTATTACAACAGATAGTAGCTGGTAAAACACTAAGGCCTGCTGATCTTTCATAGCCGCCTCTGTTGTGAAGTGAAAAATTGCCACACAAGGCGCGAGGAATGCGGTTTGGTTATTCCAAATAAATGACGAGCAACACAGGGTGGGATTTTTTCAATCACAACCCGAAGGGCTGGGACTATTTTTCCGCCCACCAGCGTTGGAAATGACTTATGTAGAATGGCTACATCGCATCATTTCCAACGCTGGTGGGCGGAAAAATAGCCTCCAGCAGTGATGACTATGAAAGATCAGCAGGCCCTAACTTTCATGTTGATATTGACCGACTAGGTTATGCGAGAAGTTCCTGAAAAGTACTTTTAGTTTTAGCCTAGGGCATTACGCTGTTGCTGTAACTGGCTTAACGACTGTTCCAGTTCGGCGAGTTTTTCACGTTCTTTGGCAACAACTTCTGCTGGCGCTTTGGCAACATAATTTTCATTACTGAGTTTGCCGGCTGATTGCTTGATAATTTTATCCAGCTTGCTGATTTCTTTATCCAGACGGGCAATTTCTGCCTCTTTATCAATCAGGCCTTCCAGCGGAATCAGGATTTCCATTTTACCAACTAGTGCCGTGGCTGCGGCTGGTGCTTCACCGGCCAGAAATTCAACTGATTCCAGATTGGCCAGACGGCTGATAAAGTCGCGGTTGTCCTGTAAACGTTGTTTATCAATGTCAGCGGCATCCTTGAGCAGTACCGGCAATTGTTTTTTCGGGGCAATATTCATTTGCGAGCGAATAGAACGGATACCATTAATGAATTGCATCACCCATTCCATATCGGCAACGGCGTTATTATCAATTTTGCTGGTGTCGGCGACAGGGTAGGCTTGGCGCATGATGGTTGAACCGCTTTTCCCCGCTAACGGCGCGATGGTATGCCAGATTTCTTCAGTGATAAATGGCATAAACGGATGTGCTAAACGCAAAGTAGCTTCTAAAACCCGAACCAAAGTACGCCGGGTACCACGTTTAGCCGCATCACTGGCAGAATCACTGTTTAAGACAGGTTTGGAAAGTTCCAGATACCAGTCACAGTAATTATTCCAGATAAATTCATAAATTGCCTGTGCTGCCAAATCAAAGCGATAGCTGTCGATGGCGCGGGTCACGTCCAGTTCAGTCTGCTGTAATAACGAAATGATCCAGCGATCAGCCAAACTCAATTCAACTTCAGTGTTATCAATACCCGTATCCTGACCTTCGGTATTCATCAACACATAACGCGC
>NZ_JAJAEO010000106.1 GCF_020447225.1 Methylophaga pinxianii
TTAATTGTGGAAGACCAAGTTGCACTTGCTGAGAATCTATTCGAGTTTTTTGAGGATACTCACTATGAACTCGATTTTGCAGCTGATGGATTAACAGCACTGCACTTGTTAGCGACTAATGATTACGATGTGATTGTGTTAGACATCATGTTGCCAGGTCTGTCCGGCTATGAGATATGTCGGCGAGTTCGTCAAGATTTAAAGAAAAATACCCCAATTATTATGGTAACCGCAAAAGACACTCTGCCCGATAAAGAAGAGGGGTTCGGGGTGGGTGCTGACGATTACCTGGTTAAACCATTTGATCTAAGAGAATTACAGCTGCGAATTGAAGCGCTTTCCCGGCGGCAGTTTGCAAATGATTCTGTGAAAAAGGTAGGTAGCCTCAGCTTTGATCCCGGGCAACTCATGTTGCGTTATGGTGACATCGCGAGCGTTGAATTGAGTGGAACCGCCGCTAAAATCATTGAATCTTTGTTTGACGCTTATCCCAAATATTTATCCCATGAAGTTTTATGTGAGCAGATTTGGGGTAGTCCTGAGATAGAAACGCAAACATTACGAACCCACATATACAACTTAAGGCAAATACTACAAAAGACTCTTGGCTTTAATCTTGTAAAAACCATGCATGGACGGGGCTATCGACTGCAAACTCCCGACGAACCAGGTAACACCGAGTGAGCTTGTCTTTAGCTACGCGTATATATCGGACGATTTTTGCTGTCAGCTTTCTAACAATCGTGCTCTCACTCGTCATTATCGAATTTATATATGAGGACATGGAGTATACGATTTTAGAATTTGAACTGAGTAATGAGTTTGATTTCTATCGTCAAAAAATCAATAACTCCGACTTTCAAACCTGGCAAACAGCTAATATTTCAGTGGCATTTGTCGGTGAAAAAGCACCAGATCCCTCACAGTTACCAAAACATTTTCAGGGTATCCAAGCTCCTGCATCTGAAGAAATAGAGTTCAAGGATCAACATTTTTTAGTTTTGGCAAAACAGATTGACTCTCCAGGAGGGACTTTATTCATCTCCCAAGATATAACAGCGATGGAGGAGCGTGAAATTCTTTTCCAGCTGGCCATGCTGGGCTTAGTTCTTTTAATGACATTTATCGGGTTTGTTTTATCTCGTCTGGGTGCAAGAAAACTGGTGAAACCGCTACAAAAACTCACCCATGCCATACATAAAACGACACCTGGTAAAAGCATGCAGCGACTGGAAAATGACTATATCGAGCACGAATACAACAATATTGCTAATGCGTTTAACCGCTTTTTAGACGCTATGGAAGAGTTTGTACGGCGTGAAAATATGTTCATCAAAACTGCTAGCCATGAATTGCGCACCCCTATAGCAATCTTATCTGGTGCTCTGGATGTGATTGACAAGCGGCAACAACTATCAGCAGCTGATAAACAGACGATGAGGCGCATTCGACAAACTGTCAATAACATGCAGATTGAGGTCAATACACTATTAGCCTTGCTTCGTAATGAACAACCGGTAAATGACTCTAAAATTTCTCTAAGTTTTCTAATTCAGGATGCCGTTGAGGAAATAAAAAATGAAATGCCAATAGCGGCTGAGCGGTTAATTCACCTTTCATCTGACTATGATCAACAAGTTATACATACCAATCACTCCTTGATGAGAATGCTACTACGCAACCTTTTGCACAATGCGCTTCTACATACTCAGGATGAGGTACGTATTCAGTCAGGTGAGAGCGTTATCCACGTTACAGATTTTGGCAGTGGGTTGCCGATAGATATTCACCAACGCTTAACTAATCCTTCCCTTGGGCAGCAATTACTTTTTCAAGAAACCCGCTTTGGTCTATTAATCGCACAGATGATAAGTGAAAAACTGAACATGAAATTAAGCGTGGTCCAATCTGATACCAGTGGCACAACTTTCGAGATTCATTTCACACCGAGCGATTAATATTATGACTTCAGCAGTTCCTAAACATACAGGCCTGAAACGGTTGTTATTTGCGACCTACTATTCGCTGAGAGGGTTATGTTTGTGTGCACGATACGAGTCTGCATTCAGACAAGAGCTGGTGATTTTTCTAGTGCTGCTACCCTTTGTTTTTATTATCGACTTTACAGCTATCGAACGTCTGGCATTGATAGGCGTGATGGTAGCCGTGATGGCAGTGGAAGCCCTTAACTCTGCCATAGAATGCACACTGGATAGATTCAGTACCGAATTGCACCCCTTAGCTGGACGAGCTAAAGACTATGGCTCTCTTGCAGTGTTGATGACGCTATTGATCGCTGTGGTCACTTGGTTAGTTCTTTTATGGCCAAAATTTACTTAAACAACTGAAATTAGATTATCAATGAAACGTAAATACTTGTCTTGGCTTGGACCTTATCAAATTCTATTGAAGCTTTTATTAGTGGGACTAGCTATTTTGTCATTATCTCGTTTGGGGTTGGCTATATGGCAATGGGATAGAGTCACATCTGCAATTAATTTACCGATATTTTTTATTCAGGGGATTCGTGCAGATCTGATTATGATAAGTATGTTAATTGCGCCGTTAGCATTACTGATGCCGTTATTAGTAAATAAATACACTTGGCGGTTTTGGCAAAAACTGGTCTGGGTTTGGGGCACGTTTATAGTCATTTTAATGGTGTTTATGGAGACAGCAACACCCGCTTTCATTCTGCAGTATGACCTGCGTCCAAACAGATTATTTGTGGAGTATCTACAATATCCAAAAGAAGTATTTTCCACGCTTTGGGAAGGCTTTAGAGTCCCACTTATACTTGGCATTTCACTGACCATTATTGCAGGCATTCTCTTCAGCAGTATGTTAAAGAAATGGTTGTCGGAGTATCGACTTGACTGGCCGGTATGGAAACTCTGGTTAACCTGGCCACTATTGGTGTTGCTTCTGGTGGTGATGATTCGTTCAACAATGGCGCACCGACCTGCAAATCCAGCGATTTTTGCAATAACTTCCGATGCCATGGTGAACAGTCTTATCATCAACTCCAGTTGGTCAGTGTATTTTGCAATCTACAACATGCAGCATGAGGCTGAAGCAGGCGAAGTTTATGGTTCGATGACCGATGATGAAATCATGGCAGAAATGGACCAGAACTATCCTTGGTTAAATGCGGATCCAGATGCACCATTTCCTACTTTAAATAAACGTGAATCATCGATAACTCGCGATAAACCGCTTAACCTTGTGATAATCCTTGAAGAAAGTATGGGAGCTACATTTGTTAAATCGTTGGGGGGTGAACATGCGGTAACCCCAGAGCTTGAAAAGTTAAAAGATAAAGGGTGGTGGTTTGAGCAGCTTTATGCTACTGGAACACGCTCTGTACGAGGTATTGAAGCGACAATAAGCGGTTTTTTGCCAACCCCAGCGAGAAGTGTCGTCAAGCTTTCACTTTCTCAACAAAACTTTTTTACCATTGCCGATTTATTGAATCATAAAGGTTATTTTACCGAGTTTATTTATGGGGGAGAATCGCATTTCGACAATATGGCGTCATTCTTTATCGGTAATGGGTTTGAGTCGGTTATTGATCAAGATAATTACCAAAATCCAGTATTCAAAGGAAGTTGGGGTGTTTCGGACGAAGATTTATTAAACAAAGCACATCATCGCATCTCTGAAATGCATCAAAAACGACAGCCTTATTTTAGTTTGGTATTTACATCTAGCAACCATTCTCCCTACGAGTTTCCAGATGGGCGAATAGATCTTGAAGGTTCGGAAAAGCAAACGGATTTGAATGCGGTTAAATACGCAGATTACGCTTTAGGCGAGTTTTTTGATAAGGCTATGCAAAGTGATTATTGGCAAGACACACTGTTTCTGGTCATTGCTGATCATGATCTTAATGTTTACGGTGATGCTTTGGTACCTATTGAAAGATTCCAGATCCCGGGCCTTATCCTTGGGGCCGATATTAAACCAAAGAGAATTAAGACAGTGGCAAGTCAGATTGATATGGCCCCGACTTTATTGTCGCTGATGGGCATTTCAGCTGAAACGCC
>NZ_JAJAEO010000045.1 GCF_020447225.1 Methylophaga pinxianii
GTGTCTTTGATACCAACGATTTCTAACTCGTCGCCAACTTTAACAATACCGCGCTCTACACGACCAGTTACAACCGTACCACGGCCAGAAATAGAGAATACGTCTTCAATAGGCATTAAGAATGCGCCATCAACCGCACGTTTTGGCTCTGGGAAGTATTCATCCATCGCTTGTGTTAAACGGTGAATAGATGGGGCACCAATCTCACTGGTATCACCTTCCAATGCTTTCAGGGCTGAACCAACAATGATTGGCGTGTCGTCACCTGGGAAATCGTATTTGTCCAATAACTCACGAACTTCCATCTCGACCAGTTCAATCAGCTCAGCATCATCAACCATGTCGGCTTTGTTCAAGTAAACAATGATATAGGG
>NZ_JAJAEO010000095.1 GCF_020447225.1 Methylophaga pinxianii
TATTTAGCGTCAATTATCTTGGCCGGTTTACCGACAATTATCCTGGCCGGTTGATGTCGATCCCTAACTACCCTTGCTCATTGCCATTTTGCGCCGGTAACTCTCACCTTCACAATGAAGGATAGTTGCATGATGCACGAGCCTGTCTATGGCTGCGATGGTCATCGTCGAGTCGTCAAATAGCTCATCCCATTGCTCGAAGGATTTATTTGATGTGATGATCATGCTGTGCCTTTCGTAGCGGTGTGCGATTAACTCAAACAATACGCTGGTTTCCTGCTCTGTTTTACGAACGTAACCCACATCATCAACAATGAGCAGATGGTATTTATCAAGCTTTAACAGTTCATCCTGCAGGCGTAGATGTTGCTTGGCCTGTTGCAATTGTTGAACGATAGCTGACGCTGCGATGAACTTAACTTTGTAGCCCTGCTGAATGAGCCCATAACCAATGCCGCTGGCGATGTGGGTTTTACCAAGTCCACTGGCGCCGAACAATAAGATATTGGCCCCGAGTTTTAACCAGCCAGGCTGGCTAACTATGTCAGTAAGCCGATGTTTTGAGATCCCATCCACCAGATCAAAATCGAAGTTGCCGAGGTTTTTACCGACCGGTAACCGGGCGTCTTTTAACAGTCGCTGCAAACGTTTATCTTCACGCGTCGCGAGTTCAATATGGCAGAGCTCTGATAAATAGTGCTGGGGACGCCACTGCTCTTTGATGGCTTTTTTACCCAGCGATTCCCATTCGCTGACCATGGTTGCAAGCTTAAGCCGTTTCAGCATTATCGGTAATGATGCCGTTTGGTTATCCATGCAGACCTCCCGGTATCATACTGCTGTACGAACTCAGGCTGTGCTGCTTGATAGTCAGGCTGGGCTGTCGAGGCGCAATCACCAAAAAGCGTTCTTCACATTCGCGGATGGCCGGTAATTGTCGCTTTGTAATTGACGCGACAATATAACGGCCTAATTGCCGCTCACAACCACTTTGTTTCGCTAAATGGAGCACTTTTACCATGTAATAGCTGGCTTTATCGGCAGTTAACGTGTCATTGACGTATTGCCATATGGCCTTGTAATTGTCGTCCGGTAACAGGTCGTCTCGCAGTTGCGAGTTTCGAAAGGCGCGAGGCTTTTTCACCAGCGCATCAATCACATGCAGGTAATTGACGCTGCGGGCGCGCGAGCCTTTACTAGCGTAAATGCGCTCAAGCTCCAGAACAAAATCAGTGCCGTAAAATAGCGCTAAGCGATTATCATAAAGGCGTACCAGTAACCGGCTGTCAACGAGTCGTGATGGGACGGTGTATGTCACGCGTTTGATAACGATAGTGCTCGTGCGTGAGACCGTCACGTAATGCTCGGTGTAATTGACGCTCATCACTCGGGGAAGTTTTTGTAATTGTCGCTGCTCAAGCTGGTATTTATCACTGATGCGGCGATTACGCCGCGCCACAACACTGGCAACAAAAGCCTCGTAGGCTTCGCGGCTTTCGAAGTCATGACTGCCACGTATTTTTAGTGCCTGTTCAAGTTGCGACTTGATATGACCGTGAGGTCCTTCAATTGCACCATTCTCGTGAGCAATACCACGGTTATTGCGAGAGGCCTTAAAACCATAGTGCTTGACCAGTTCGTCGAAACGCTCTGTGAAGTCATCGACATCGCCATGATTGCGATACGCAGCACTCAAACTATCGGTTCTGACTTCCTTAGGCACACCGCCTGCTGCATGAAAGGCATTTTGAAGTCCATCTGAGAGGGCCGCAAAACTTTCACCACCATAAATAACCTGAATGAATGCCCAGCTACTCGCTGGCATCCGATAATGGAAGAGCATATGTTTTAACAGTTCACCGGCAATCGTGACCGGCGATGCAACATGGGTGAAGTCAGCAATACCTAATGCACCATATTCATGGGTCTGGATAAAGACAACATCCTTATTGGGACCATGCAAACAGCGCCATTTACGAATACGGCGTTCAAGTGTTCGACGCGATCCTGGACGAAACTTATCCGTGTGATATTCGCAAAGATGGTCAAAAACACCAACGGCAGTAATGCCTTCATCCGCTTCCAGTATCGGCACAACAATCGTTTCCCATACTGACTTTAGTGGATCGTTACGTGTACGCCAATGGCGGTGACCATTGCTGGTTGATTGATTGGATTTATCAATACGCCGGGCCGAACGCTCCGAAATGCCGGCTTTAGCGGCAGCAACAACTTGGCTGCTTTGTTTTCTATGATTCATATAAATCGTGACCTGTTGATCTGTGATTCGTCTTCCCGGCACAGTGAACTCCTCTGTTCTGCTGTGCCGAACCTTATCAGATCAACCGGCCAAGATAATTGACGCTAGACCGGCCACCGTAATTGTCGCTTAATA
>NZ_JAJAEO010000169.1 GCF_020447225.1 Methylophaga pinxianii
TTTTTTTCACCGTTAATGGATACAGCGCTGCCTGAGGTCGATAGCCTTTATCTGCCCGGTGGTTACCCTGAACTGCATCTGGAAACGCTCAGTCAAAATATGTCGATGCGTCAGGCAATATGTGAACACATTAATGCCAATAAACCGGGTGTGGCTGAATGTGGTGGCATGCTGTATTTGTGCCGTACATTAACCGATAAGCATGGCCAACAAGCTGAAATGTGTGGCGTGCTGGCGGCGGATGCCAGATTACAAGCCAGACTGACAGCCTTGGCTCTACAACAAGTCACTCAGGATAATCACATTTTACGTGGCCACACCTACCACCATTCCTTGTTGGAAAATCAGCCTGAGGCCATCGTCTATGCCGAATGCCCGAATGGTAATCAGGTCCGTGAGGCCGTGTTCCAGCACCAGCGTCTTACCGCCAGCTATATTCACTTTTATTTCCCCTCTTCCCCTGAGCTGATTGCCCGCTGGTTTACCCCATGAGCCAGGATAAATACCGTTTTAATGAACAGGATCGTGAAGCGGTTTATCGCGCCATTGGTGAGCGTCGGGATATGCGGCATTTTATTACTGAGCCCATCGATCAGGATATCCTGCAGCGTTTGTTTCAAGCAGCCTGGCAGGCTCCCAGCGTGGGACTGATGCAACCCTGGCGGATGATTCGGATTACCGATACCACCATCCGTAACGCAATCCATCAAATCGTTGAAAATGAAAGAGTGCTGACCGCAAAAGCCTTAGGTGAGCGTGAAACGGAATTTCTGCGTCTGAAAGTCGAAGGCATTAAGGATTGTGCTGAAGTGATTGTGGTATCACTCATGGATAATCGTGAGCCGCACATTTTTGGTCGCCGCACCCTGCCGGAAATGGATCTGGCATCAGTATCATGTGCCATTCAGAATATGTGGCTGGCTGCCCGTGCTGAAGGTTTGGGCATGGGTTGGGTCTCGTTATTTGATCCCCAAAAATTAGCAGAGCTATTGAGGATTCCTGATGGAGCCTGTCCGGTAGCTATCTTGTGTTTGGGTCATGTCGATGCGTTTTATCAAAAGCCCATGCTGGAGCAGGAAAACTGGCGACAACGACAACCTATGGAAGAGCTTATCTTTGAAAACCGCTGGGAAATCAAAGCCAAACCATGACCTTTATTATCATGCTCAGTGCACTCATCATTGACTGGTTAGTCGGCGAACCGAAAAGGTTGCACCCACTGGTCGGGTTTGGCACTTTGGCGAATAAAATCGAAGCTCGTTTCAATCAAGCCAACCAACATCGATTGCTTCAGTTTTTTGCCGGCATGCTGGCATTGGCCCTTTGTATTGCCCCTATTACTGTTATTACTTATTTGATCAGCCAGATTCCATTTTGGGGAGCCTTGTTTTCCGTTGTGCTATTAACGCTGTGCCTGGGTCATCGCAGTCTTTTTGATCATGCACGACCTATCCTGCAGGCCATGCAACAAGGCGATATCGAACTTGCCAGAACATTGACCAGCCGCATTGTCAGTCGGGATAAAGATCATATTGATGTCAATAAAGCGACCATTGAATCCGTGCTGGAAAATGGTAACGATGCGGTTTTTGGCACGCTTTTCTGGTTTGTTATCGGTGGTGCAGCCGGAGCGGTCGCCTACCGTCTGGTTAATACGCTGGATGCCATGTGGGGCTATCGGACACCCAGGTTATTCTATTTTGGCAAGGCAGCAGCCCGCTTGGATGATGTATTGAATTATGTCCCGGCGCGACTAACCGCCCTGAGTTATGCTGTGCTTGGAAACATACGCAAAGCGCTATCATGTTGGCGACAACAGGCGCCATTATGGGATAGCCCAAATGCTGGACCAGTCATGGCCAGTGGTGCCGGCGCTTTGGATGTTCAACTCGGTGGAGCCGCTCGTTATCACGGCGAATGGCATCAACGTCCGCAGCTTGGCACATCAAATTCGGCTGAAGCAAACGATATTGGGCGTGCTCTAAGATTAGTGTCGAACAGTGTGTTGTTATGGCTTTCCGTTATAGGGATTATTACGGGGATCATTTATGCTTAATCACGGCGGTAGAATTCACGCTTATGCCAAACAATATGGCATTGCCACCAATGATTGGCTGGATCTGTCTACTGGTATTAACCCCAACGGCTGGCCAGTTCCAGGACAGATCCCTGCAAAAATTTGGGCAAGGTTGCCTGAAAATGAAGATGATTTAATCGTCCGGGCTAAAACATATTATCAATGTGAGCATATTCTGCCGGTTGCTGGGTCGCAGGCTGCTATACAGCTGTTGCCAACATTAAGAACAGCCTGTCGTGTTGCGATACTGTCACCTGCTTACGAAGAGCATTGCCATTGCTGGCAACAGGCAGGACATGAGGTGGTAGCGCTGGAAAGTGTTGAACTGGAGCAACAGATCAATCAGTTTGACGTGGTGATTGTGATAAACCCAAACAATCCCAGTGGTGAAACCTTCAGTACAGAACGTTTGTTAAACTGGCATCGCCTTTTGCTTTCCCGCAACGGTTGGTTGATTGTTGATGAAGCTTTTATCGATGTGACTGCCCAAAAAAGTCTGGCGTCTTTTCCGGTTCAGCCAGGGTTGATTATTTTACGTTCGTTAGGAAAGTTTTTTGGCTTGGCAGGTTTGCGGGTAGGCTTTGTGATTGCACATCCTGATATGTTGTCCCTCCTCAATGAAAAGATGGGACCCTGGAGTATTGCTTCGGTATCACGTTGGGTTGCGGCTCAGGCTCTGGCAGATCGCCACTGGCAACAACAGTTATGTCAGCTGCTACCCCAAAGCGCTGCAAGGTTGACCCAACTGCTGACGGATTATCAGCTTCGTCCAACAGGTGGTTGTGCTTTGTTTCAATGGGTTAAAACCAATCAGGCTCCACATATCCATCATCAATTAGCTGAACAAGGCATCCTCTGCAGATTATTTGATAACCCGGTTGCGTTACGCTTTGGCCTGCCCGCTTCAGAAAGCGACTGGTTACGACTGGAAAAGGCATTGCAACAGGTTATAACAAAATGACAGCCAAAACCTTGATGGTGCAAGGCACCACCTCAGATGCCGGAAAAAGTACACTGGTCACCGCGTTATGTCGTTGGCTGGTGAAGCGGGATTATTCTGTCGTACCGTTTAAGCCTCAGAACATGGCTCTCAACAGTGCTGTCACTGCTGAAGGTGGTGAAATAGGTCGTGCTCAGGCGGTTCAAGCCCAGGCTTGTAATCTGCCTCCCCATACAGATATGAATCCGGTTTTACTGAAACCAAACAGTGACACTGGGGCTCAGGTCATTATTCATGGCAAAGCCATTGCCAATATGGATGCGCGGTTTTACCACGACTATAAACAAACTGCGATGGCGGCAGTACTGGAATCTCATCAACGTCTGATTAATCAATACGATGTGGTGATGGTTGAGGGTGCCGGTTCACCCGCAGAGATTAATCTACGGGATCGCGATATTGCTAATATGGGCTTTGCTGAGGCCGTCGATTGTCCGGTGATTCTGGTGGCTGATATTGATCGTGGTGGGGTATTTGCCCACTTGGTCGGTACTTTGGATCTTTTGTCAGATTCTGAACAACAACGGGTTAAAGGCTTTGTGATTAATCGCTTCAGAGGCGATATCAGTTTATTGCAATCTGGTCTGGACTGGCTGGAAAAACGTACTGGCAAACCTGTTCTGGGCGTGTTGCCCTATCTGCATGGGCTGCATCTGGAAGCTGAGGATGCGATTAATATTACACAGGTAGAAAAAGCCGGAAAGGTGCTGAACGTTATTGTGCCGGTCATGCCTCGTATCAGTAATCATACCGATCTGGATCCATTGCGCCTGCACCCAAACGTAAACTTGCAATTTATCGGTCCGGATTCACCGATACCGCCAGCGGATTTGATCATTCTGCCGGGCAGCAAACATGTCAGCGCTGATCTGTACTGGCTTGAACAGCAAGGCTGGCCTGCAGCAATTCAAAAACATCTGCGTTACGGTGGCAAACTGCTGGGGATTTGTGGTGGTTTTCAAATGCTGGGTCAGCAGATTGATGATCCAACAGGTGTTGAAGGTTCGCCTGGCACTTGCAAAAAAGCCCTGGGCTTACTGGATATGCACACGACCCTGCATAACAAGAAACAATTACGGCAAAATCAGGGACAATTATTACTTAATAATGCTGCTATCAGTGGCTACGAAATTCATGCCGGTGTCAGTGAAGGCAAAGCCTTGTTACGTCCGCTGCTACATTTATCGCATGGTCCGGATGGAGCGATCAGCGAAGATAATCAGATTATCGGCACTTATCTGCATGGGTTATTTGAACAGCAGACGAGTTGTGATGCACTGCTGCAATGGGCTGGACTGAATAACGTCAGCAGTCCGGATTATCATGCTTTGCGTGAAGCGGATATTGAACGTCTGGCAAAGATGGTTGAACAGCATATGGATACTTCAGCACTACTGACTATTTTAAAGGCAGAAAATGGCTAAAACCCTGATCCTCGGCGGCGTAAAATCCGGTAAAAGCCGACTGGCTGAACAGCGTGCTATCAATACCGAATTGGCAGTTTGCTATGTGGCGACGGCCCGTGCTGATGACAAAGAAATGCAGCAGCGTATTGCATTACATCAACAACAGCGCCCGACTCACTGGACCACAGTCGAAGTGCCACTCAATCTTGCCGCTGCATTGCAACAACACGACGATACAGATAAATGCTTTTTGGTGGATTGCCTGACGTTATGGCTGACCAATCTGTTACTCGCTGATGACGAAAACTTACTAAATACTGAAACCCAACGATTACTTGAGACTCTGCCAACGCTGCAGGCTGACATCATTCTGGTCAGTAATGAAACCAGTATGGGTATTGTGCCGATGGGTGAATTGACCCGACGTTTTTGTGATGAAGCCGGTCGTTTGCATCAGCAACTGGCGATACAGATGGATAATGTCATCCTGACCGTGGCGGGTTTGCCGCATGCCTTGAAAGGAAACTGAATGATTGATTTCAAACACTGGTTAACTCAACCGGTCAAACCATTGAATACTCAGGCCGCTGATCAGGCGCGCGTTCGACAAAACCAGCTGACCAAACCGGCAGGCTCATTAGGCCAACTCGAACAACTGGCAATACAACTTGCTGCCATGCAAGCTGACAAACCACAAGCCGAGCATGTACACATTACAGTTTATGCAGCCGATCATGGGGTGATGGCAGAAAACATTTCAGCCTATCCACAATCCGTTACCGCCGCGATGATCCGTAATTTTGCTTCTGGTGGTGCGGCTATTAGCGTATTAGCAAAACATTTAAGTGCCTCACTGGACGTCATTAATGTGGGCATTGTTGGTGAGTTGGAAGAAATTAAAGGCGTGCAGGATCTTCGAGTCGCCAGTGGTACCGCTAATTTTTATCAACAAGCGGCAATGAGTGAAGCCGAATGCGAACAAGCGATGCTGATTGGGCGGCATAATGTTGAATGCTGCCTGCAGAACGGTAGCCAGATCTATATTGCCGGTGATATGGGTATTGGTAATACCACAGCAGCCAGTGCCATGGCCTGTGCCCTGTTGAATCTTCCTGCCAGTAAATTGGCTGGTCCCGGAACAGGTTTAACTGCCGAGGGCGTTTTACATAAAGCCAGCGTCATTCAAGAATCTCTGTCATTACATAAAGATCATCTGGATTCACCATTGGCCACTTTGCGCTATCTCGGCGGTTTTGAAATCGCAGCAATGGTCGGCAGTTATCTGCACTGTGCCAAAACGGGTCTGCCGGTGGTGATTGATGGATTCATCAGCAGCGTGGCTGCTTTATGTGCTGAACAAATCTCTCCGGGAAGTCAGCAGTGGTTTATCTTCAGCCATCATAGCGCCGAACCTGGACATAGCGCCGTTTTACAGGCCATGGATGCAAAACCTTTAGTCAATTTTAGTATGCGGTTGGGCGAAGCCAGTGGTGCAGCCGTTGCTATCCCGTTATTAAGAATGGCCTGCGCCCTGCACAATCAAATGGCAACTTTTGAAGAAGCAGCTATCGAAGGAGCCATAAGCGAATGAAGTCTTTTCTGATAGCGTTGCAGTTTTTAACAATTCTACCCGTTCAACTGAAGGGTACATTGACTGATAAAGAAATCGGTCATTCATTGTTGTTTTATCCAGTGGTCGGTTTGCTAATCGGTCTCGTGTTAGGTCTGCTTGCCTGGAGTCTCAACGCTCAATTACCCATGGTCTCTGCCATTTTGGTCTTAACAGTCTGGGTCACACTTTCAGGTGCATTACATCTTGATGGTTTGGCCGACAGTGCCGATGCCTGGTTAGGGGGTATTGGCGATAAAGCCAAAACCTTGTTAATAATGAAAGACCCTGCAGCCGGTCCCATTGCAGTAGTGACAATTGTTTTAGTACTGTTAATTAAGTTTGTCATGCTGACGGTTTTACTCAGCCAGCAGAACTGCTGGGAATTAATCTGGTCTGTGATACTGGCCCGCACCGCTTTACCATTATTATTTTTAACTACTGACTATGTGCGGCCCCGTGGTTTGGGCAGTATTCTCAAACAACAGCAATCCGCAATACATACGCGACGCCTTATGCTCATCGTTGGTGTATTAGCCTTATTCAGTATCGGCCTGTTCCCCCTGTTGTTTGGCTTATTGGTTTTTCTGTTGCTACGCTATCTGATGGAGCGTCGATTAAATGGGTTTACCGGTGATACTGCGGGCGCAATGGTGGAACTGCTGGAAGCGGCGTTACTGATATTTTTTGTTTTATTTTAGGAAATTTATGACTGATTCTGAGAAAAGCCAACGCCATAAAGATCGCATGCAACGTCACAAGGAAGTTGTCGATCAGAAGATCCAGAAAGCCACTAAGGATAAAGGTTTATTGCTGTGTATAACTGGCAACGGCAAAGGTAAAAGTTCATCCGGTTTTGGCATGATTGCCAGAGCGCTGGGCCATGATATGAAAGTTGGCATTGTGCAATTTATCAAAGGCGCGATGAGTACTGGCGAAGAAGCTTTCTATCGTCGCTTTCCAGAGCAGGTCAGTTATCACGTTGTCGGGGATGGTTTTACCTGGGACACCCAAAATCTAGAACAGGATAAAGCTTCAGCAGAAGCTGGCTGGGAAATTGTTAAAAACATGTTACAGGACGACAGTATTAACGTGATTTTGCTGGATGAACTGAATATTGTCCTGAAAATGAAATATTTGGATGCAGATAAAGTAATAGCTGATTTGGCTGCTCGCCCGGCAATGCAACATGTGATTATTACCGGTCGCGGAGCGCCGGACAGCATCATTGAAGCAGCCGATACCGTCAGCCGGATTGAAGATGTCAAACATGCGTTTCGCGATGGTATCCGTGCTCAAAAAGGCATAGAGCTCTAAAGTTTTTTTGAGGTTTTTGGCTTGCTTTTTGCTGTGTCATCAAACGGTAAAGTTACTCACAATTTCTGTGGATAACTCTGTGCTTAACTTTTGAGTTAGTTCCTAAGCTCTTCATATTTAAACACTCTGCTCAAAATGGTTAAAAAACAATCAATCACATTAAACCGTTATAACTCAATCACTTATGAATACACTCAACGTAATCAGTTAGTTAGCGATATCTCTTATTGAATTAAGTGAAGAAATTGTGAAACAGGTGAATAACTTGCCGGTATTAAGTAATGCTGTTATCGGGATTCGTCGGCGATTTGGATATAAAAAAAACCCGGTAGTGCGTTATGTCACTACCGGGTTTATTGTTTGCAATATTAAACCGGCTCAGTTTCTTTGACGATGTCCAATACCAGTTCATCATTTTTCAGGATAACTCTTACATGGCCACCATCACTGAGTTGACCGAACAATAATTCATCGGCCAACGGACGTTTGATTTTTTCCTGTACCAGACGCGCCATTGGTCTTGCCCCCATTTGCACATCATAACCATGCTCTGCCAGCCATTCACGAGCATCATTATCGATTTCAATAGTGACATTTTTATCTTGTAGTAACATTTCCAGTTCAAGTACCGACTTATCAGCAACACGCAAAATGGCTTCTTTACTCAGTGGTTGGAATTGAATAATGCCATCCAGACGATTCCGGAACTCCGGTGAGAAAGCACGTTTTAATGCTTCCGTACCATCCATATAATGTTCCTGCTTGGTAAACCCAATTGAACTGCGCCCCATTTCCTGAGCACCGGCATTACTGGTCATCACCAGTACAACATGGCGGAAGTCTGCCTTACGACCGTTATTATCGGTTAGCGTGCCGTGATCCATAACCTGCAAAAGCAGATTAAATACATCAGGATGTGCTTTCTCGATCTCATCCAGCAGCAATACAGCATGAGGTTGTTTAATGATAGCGTCGGTTAACAAACCACCCTGATCGAAGCCGACATAACCTGGCGGTGCGCCGATCAGACGAGAAACGGTATGTGGTTCCATGTATTCCGACATGTCAAAGCGGATCAGTTCAACACCCAGAATATGGGCCAACTGCCGGGTAACTTCTGTTTTACCTACCCCAGTTGGACCGGCAAACAGGAAAGCACCAGTTGGTTTTTCGGGATGACCCAACCCGGATCGCGCCATTTTAATCGCAGAGCTCAATGCAGAAATCGCGTCATCCTGTCCAAAAATAACATGCTTAAGGTTCGGCTCAAGATTACGTAAATTGTCTTTGTCTGCATTGCTAACCGTCTTCGCAGGTATACGGGCAATCTTGGCAACAATTTGTTGTACATCCTGTACACCAATCATTTTTTTACGTTTTGATTTTGGCAAAATACGTTGAGCTGCACCCACCTCATCCAAAACATCTATCGCCTTATCTGGCAGATAACGATCGTTAATATGACGGGCTGAAAGTTCTGCTGCCTGCTCAATTGCCGCATTGGAATAGCGCACATTGTGGTGTGATTCCAAGCCGGGTTTTAAACCTTTGAGAATTTCAATCGTTTCAGCAACAGAAGGTTCAGGCACATCAATTTTCTGAAAACGTCGCGCCAGGGCACGATCATGTTCAAAAATACTGCGATATTCCTGATACGTGGTTGAGCCAATACATTTCAACTCACCGTTTGCTAATAATGGTTTCAGCAGATTCGCCGCGTCCATTGCACTATTGCCTGCACTCCCCGCACCAATCATTGTATGGATTTCGTCAATAAACAGAATGGCATGTTCCTGCTGCTTGATCTCACGTAACAGACCTTTCAGACGTTTTTCGAAATCACCACGGTATTTGGTACCGGCAACCAGAGCGCCCATATCCAGTGAATAAACCACGGCCTGCTCCAGCACTTCGGGTACATCACCATCAACGATACGTTTGGCAAGACCTTCTGCCAGCGCGGTTTTACCAACACCTGCTTCACCCACAAACAAAGGATTGTTTTTGCGTCGACGGCAGAGCACCTGCAAAGTACGTTCAATCTCATTGGCACGGCCAATTAACGGATCAATTCGACCAAGCTTGGCCTCAGCATTGAGGTTGGTAGCATAGAGGGCTAATGGGCTTTTACTCTCAGAGTTTCCCTCTTCAACTTCGATTTTTTCACTTTTGGTTTCTTCTGCCAGATTTTCAATACCACCGTGACTGATAGCGTTGACCACATCCAGTCGACTGACATCCTGCTTTTGTAACAGATAAACCGCTTGAGATTGCTGCTCAGAGAAAATTGAAACCAATACATTGGCACCGGTCACCTCTTCGCCACCAGATGATTGCACGTGCATAACTGCACGCTGCAAAATGCGTTGAAAAGCTAAAGTTGGCTGAGTTTCACGGTCACTGTCTTCAGCCAGAGTCGGCAGATTATCAGCAAGAAAATCGGTCAGATCCTGACGCAAGGCGTTGATATCCACCTCGCAGGCTTTGAGTACGGCCAACGCCTGTCCGTTCTCCAATAGTGCTAACAATAGATGTTCCACTGTCAGAAATTCATGGGATCTTTGTCGAGCATAGTTGAATGCCTGACTCAGCGTGTGTTCAAGTTCTTTACTCAGCATATTGCTATCCGCCTATTGTCGTTGCAGCCATCTCATTCCTGTTCCATGGTGCACTGTAAGGGATGCCCATGTCGTTGGGCATAACTGTTTACTTGCTCCACTTTGGCTTCTGCGATCTCAAAGGTAAAGATCCCGCACAAAGCCTGTCCTTCTGTGTGCACTTGCAACATGGTTCGTGTGGCACGTTCACGTCCCATATCAAACAAAGTCTCCAAAACCTCAACCACAAAATCCATTGGCGTGTAATCATCATTCATCATGATTACCCGGTATTTCGGTGGTTGTTTTAAGTCAGGTTTAGATGGCGCAACCGCAAAGCCATGTTCAGCCTGCCAATCTTGATCACGTTTTTCTGCCATCGCAAAAATCAACTCGCTGCTTCAACCATTTGTTTGAGTTCGCCGTTCTCATACAGTTCCATAATAATGTCACATCCACCAATTAATTCACCATTAATGTACAGCTGAGGGAACGTTGGCCAGTCAGCATAACGGTGAAGATTTTCACGAACTTCAGGGTCGGCCAGTACATTAACATAAGCAAATTCTGAGCCACAGGCAGTCAGCGCTTGTGATGAGCGACTGGAAAATCCGCATTGTGGAAATTCAGGCGTGCCCTTCATAAACAGAATAACCGGGTTTGATTCAATCGCCTGCTTAATGCGTTCCATAATATCCATCGTTATTACCTCTTTGATTTGGTTAGTTGTAGCAGATGGGGGCACCTGCTGTTAATTCAAGATTACGCCTTTGATAAAGGTCGTTGCAATAGTCCTAACACTCCTTCAAGACCACAATAATTCAATGCTGTATCAGCCGCTTCCTGCACTTTGGGTTTCGCATGATAGGCCACGCTCATACCAGCTTCAGCCATCATCAACAGATCATTGGCACCATCACCAATAGCAATGCTCTGCTTTTTATCGATGTTGATTTCATCACAACATTTAATTAAAAAATCAGCCTTAGCCTGTGCACCACAAATATCCCCTGTGACGTTACCGGTCAGATAACCATTGTCATGCTCGAGCACATTGGCTTGGGTAAAATCCAGATTCAACCGTTTTTTCAGTTTATCGGTAAAAAACGTAAAACCTCCGGAGACCAATGCTGTTTTTATTCCGGCTTGTTGCACCGTTTTTAACATCACCTCTGCACCAGGATTGAGCATCAGTCGTTCGTTATAAACACGATCAAGCATTTCTACTGGCAATCCCTTTAGCAGGGCGACACGTTGTTTGAGTGATGTTTCAAAATCTATTTCTCCACGCATGGCGGATTCAGTAATAGCGGCAACCTGGGGCTTGATGTCCATAAAATCAGCGATTTCATCAATACACTCAATCGTAATTAAGGTGGAATCCATATCCATCACCAGCAAACGACAATTTTTACCATTGAATTCTGCCGGCAGCACATTCATATCAACCATGTATTGTTGGCGTAACATCCTTAAATCCGCATGCTGGGTATTTTCGATCAGAGCGTAACTTTCCCGCCACGTACATTGGCCCGCTAATTTTTCAGCAATTTCATTGGCTAATGCCTGATTTAACTGAGGTCCCTGCAGAATGATCTGTGTCATGTTTTTCTCGCCTTAAAATGACAAACGGCGAACTGACTTACGTCAGTTCGCCGTGTACAACAACAATATTTTAATCAACTCAATGATAATTATTTCGCGTCGTTCTGGTAGCGCGCTACGCTGTCAACAATTTCCTGTTTAGCGGCATCAATACCTTCCCAACCTTCAATTTTGACCCACTTATTTTTCTCCAGATCTTTGTAATGTTCAAAGAAATGGGCAATCTGATTTAATAAAAACTCGGGGACATCTTTAATATCTTTGACGTTGTCGTACATTTTATCATGAGGTACCGCTACAACTTTTGCGTCTTCACCTTTTTCATCTGTCATTTTCAGCATACCGACTGGGCGGCATGCTACTACACAACCATTAATCAAAGGAAAGGGGGTAATAACCAGCACGTCTACTGGATCTCCATCATCCGACAAGGTGTTGGGAACATAACCATAATTGGCAGGATAGAACATAGCGGTGTTCATAAAACGATCAACAAACAAAGCGCCAGTCGCTTTATCGACTTCATATTTAACCGGATTGGCATTTGCAGGAATTTCGATAATAACGTTGATATCTTCTGGCAGATTGCTGCCCGGGCCGACTCGGTCAAGGTTCATAAAGCGATTGCTCCAATAATTAGTTTAGGGGAATGAATAAACTCGGCAATTATAAAAGAAACCACGCCACCATCAAAGTTGAAGTCACAATAAGCTACCGACTGAAAAAAAACAGCGCCACACCAATAAGTAATAATGAAAACATTCGTCGCAACCAATGCGAGGGGATTTTTTTAGCGATTCTGGCACCAATTTGGGCAAAAATTATACTGGTGGCAATGATGCCAAAAAATGCCTGCCAATGAACAAAGCCGGTTTGCCAATCAGATTGTTGGCTGATTTCATCGGGCGCAAAAACAATAAAGCCAATGACCCCAGAAATCGCAATAGGCAAACCAGTGCATGCAGCAGAGCCTATCGCCTGTTGAATGCTAAGACGAGCCATAAGCAAATAAGGAACAATCATTGTTCCCCCGCCAATACCCACCAATGCACTGATGACACCACTTAATAAACCATAAGTGGTTGCAGGTAAGCGATTTAACAATACCGGATAGGCTGCTTTACTATTGGGTAACCATATGCGCAGAGCCATCATTAACGCAAACAATGCAAAAAAAATCTGTAACTTTTCACCACTTATAACACTGGCAAGCAATGCGCCACTGAATGCGCCCAGAACAAGCCCAGGCACTAATCGCCGAACCGCCAGCATCGAAATATTAGCTAAGCGCCAATGTGCATAGATCGAGGATAAGGAAGTCACAACAATCGTCATTAAGGATGTCGCTACCGCCATATGAATTAGATATTCAACAGGCAAAGCTTGTTTACTGAACAACCAGACCAATACTGGCACGATCACCAGCCCGCCCCCAATGCCAAAAAGTCCTGCAAGTGTTCCAGCCACCATTCCCGCGGCCATATAGCTGAACCATTCAATCCACATAGATGTTTATTTCCTGAGCCTGATTACATTTTTCGCTAGAATCATGAACTTTCCCACAGATTTTTAATCATTACCGCTTGCCTGTGCAGGCTATATTTACTGGATAAGTTTTGACAGATAACACTGTAACGCACCGCCAGGTTTGGCGTATTGCCGGGCCAATGATTATTGCCAATATTTCGACTCCCCTATTAGGCATGGTCGATACCGCAATGGTCGGCCATCTCAGCGCCGCGCATTACCTTGGTGCTGTCGCCATAGGCAGTATGATTTTTACCTTTGTTTTCTGGGGCTTTGGCTTTCTCAGAATGGCTACTACTGGTCTGACATCACAGGCTTATGGCGAAAATAGTACCGCAAAAATGCAGGCGGTATTAATGCAATCTATCTGGCTAGCCTTAACCATTGCTTTGTTTTTGCTGCTATTACAGTATCCGATTCGCCAAGTTGCACTACAGATTGTCGATAGCAGCGGCAGCGTTGAACAATTTGCCGCTGTTTACTTTGATATTCGTATATGGAGTGCGCCAGCCACACTGGTGAATTACGCTATTCTGGGTTGGCTGATTGGTCGTGAAGCATCCAAAGCGGCTCTATTGATGGTTTTGGTCATCAATATCAGTAATATTCTCCTCGATGCCCTTTTTGTACTGGGCTTTGGTATGGACGTTGATGGCGTTGCTTTAGCCTCAGTGCTCGCTGAATACAGTGGCTTAATTACCGGATTGCTTCTGCTCAAATACTATGGTGTGAATAAAGCCGGTATACATTTATCGCTCAGCCAGAAAGTGTTGCAAGACAGTTGGAAAGGCTTACATGTGCATGGCAATGTGATGATCAGAACCTTTTTGCTTATCAGCTGTTTTGCTTTATTTACCACCCAAGGTGCTCGCCAGGGTGACACCGTGCTGGCGGCTAACAGTGTGCTGCTGAATTTTATTACGCTGATGGCGTTTGTATTGGATGGTTTTGCTAATGCGACCGAAGCTTTGACTGGAAAAGCCATCGGCCGTAAATCACCCATCATGTTGAGAAGAGCGCTTGGCTTGACTGCTTTTTGGTCCGTGTTAATGGCAATATTGTTTTCGTTGACCTATCTGCTGTTTGGGGCATCGATAATTCAGCTGTTAACCGGCATTGATGCGGTGATTAAATTTGCAAGCATACACCTGTTTTGGGTGATTATCGCACCGCTGATCGCGGTATGGTCATATTTACTCGATGGCCTGTTTGTCGGCGCTACATGCAGTCGAGAAATGCGTAATACCATGCTATTTTCTGCATTATGTTGTTATCTGCCTGCGTTTTACCTGCTGCAACCCTTTGGCAATCACGGGTTATGGGCCGCATTAATTATTTTCCTCGCTGCAAGAGGACTTACACAGAGTATTTATATTAATCGGATAATGCGACTTGCGGATCCATCCTAATGAGAAGATCGAGTTCGGTTCAGATTGCCCGATAAAACCCGCCGATCCTGACCGGAACGTCTTTTGACATGCGACAAATCAAATCGAATCAGTTGTCGTCGTTCCATATTCTGTCGGCGTTGGTATCGGCGACGGTCGTCATCGCCATGAAAAGAGCAAGATTGTGGATCCTGGATGTATTGTGGGTCTGTCTGGCTCATCACTAACATCTCCATTGGCTTCGATAATCGACTTGTACGCCGCCATTTCGTTGCTGTCAATCTGGTATCAGCAGCTAAAGATCTGTTTTTTATGAAAAAGCGGACAATCAAACACCAATCGACTGGCTTTCAACTGTAAGCCATCGACATGCTTTCTGCCGTAACGAGCGTCACCACTGACAGGATGGCCAATTGAAGCACAATGACGACGGATTTGATGCATACGACCGGTTTCAATGGAGACGGCTAACCGCGTTCTGTTTTGTTGTGCATCATAGGTGCGTTTTTCAAAATGACTGACCGCATGCTTGCCATCCAGCGGAGTGTTGACCGTCAGCTTTTGCCATTCCACCTCTCCATCCACCTGAATGTCATAGTGTTTTTCAATTTTCCTTTGCTGGAACATGGTGGATAACTGAGCCGCTGCTTTTTGCTGATGCGCAATAATCATCAAACCATAAGCTTCACGATCCAGGCGTTGCACCAGAAAACTTTGTCGGGGTTTATCAAAAGCCAGTTCTGCAACCCTTAACAAACTGCAATGATCTCCCCACTCTGTGCCTTGTGCCAGCATACCCGACGGTTTAAACCAGACACTGTAAACATCAAAGTCATGCAGCAGCTGCGGAACTTCGGGGATCTGATCCAACAAATGCTTATCGTAATAGATGCGTAAAACCTCTCCCACATTCAGACTTTTGGTAGCACGTCTTAACCGTTGAGTCCGTTTGCCTTTTTGCAACCAGACGGCGCCCTTGCTCATGGCTTGTTTGATTTGCTGGCGAGAAAGCACACTGTGTTCAGCCAATAAATCAATCGCATTTGCAGGGGCTTGCTCTACCGGGATTTTTAACTCGAAACGAACAGAATGATCAGACATTTTATGAAATAGTGCTTTGGCGTAGAATAATGATTTATTTAATTAGGTATCGCTGATGTTTATACCGCAATTACTCGGTGGTTGTCTTGCTTTAATGTTTGCCTTGACGGTTCAGGCAGATGCCTACAAGTGGATTGATGACGATGGTGAAGTCATCTATTCGCAGACGCCCCCCTTGGACAAGCCTTATGAAAAGATGGAAACCCCACCTCCTCCAACCATCGATCCCAAAGCGGCAAAAAAAGAAATCGAATTATTGATTGAACAGCAAAAAGCGGCAGATGCCGAGCGTGATGAGCAGCAAAAACGGCAGGCACAAGCGCAGAAAGCCGCCGCAATTCTTGAAGAAAACTGTCGTGTTGCTCAATATAATTTACAGCAATATCAGGATAATCCCGGCAGACGAGTGATGGATCCTCAGGGAAATGTGACTCGCCCTACCGAAGAAGAGAGACAGGAAAAAATTAACACGTTACAACAGCAAGTTAAGCAATTCTGCAAACAGGAGAATTAACCATGCCTTATTTAAATATTGTGACCAATCAAACAATTCATGATGAAGCTGCCCTATTAAAAGCCGCCAGCAAGACCGTGTCTCAAGCTTCAGGTAAACCTGAGAGCTATGTCATGATTGCCGTTGAATCCAAAACCGCCATGTCTTTTGGCGGCACTACTGAACCAACCGCGCTTCTCGATTATCGTTCCTTGGGGCTCCCCAGTGACCGAAAAGCTTTCTCGGCTGCGTTGTGTTCAATGATTGAGGAACAGATTGGCGTTAGTGGCAGCAGGACTTATATCAGCATGACGGATGCTGAGCGGCAAAACTGGGGCTGGGATCACAGTACCTTTTAATACTAAACAAACTGGCTGCGCTGATACTTATCAGCGCAGTACTGGAATTCAATAACAATAAACAACAGGAATCACGTTTTCCATGCGTACTTCGAAGCTTCTTATTTCCACTTTAAAAGAAACGCCTGCCGATGCAGAAATCGTCAGTCATCAATTGATGCTGCGAGCCGGGCTTATTCGCCGGTTGGCCTCCGGTCTGTATACTTGGTTGCCGATGGGGTTACGGGTACTGCGAAAAACCGAAGCCATAGTGCGCGAGGAAATGAACCGGGCTGGCGCGCAGGAAGTACTGATGCCTTCGGTACAACCAGCAGAACTGTGGCAGGAAAGTCAGCGCTGGGAAAAATATGGACCTGAATTACTACGAATCACCGATAGGCATCAGCGTGAATTCTGTTATGGCCCGACCCACGAGGAAGTGATTACCGACTTGGTCCGTCAGGAAATTCGCAGCTACAAACAATTACCCGTAAATTTTTATCAGATCCAGACTAAATTCCGTGATGAAATCCGTCCGCGATTTGGTTTGATGCGTGCCCGCGAATTCTTGATGAAAGATGCATATTCATTCCATGTGGATCAGGCATCTTTACAACAAACCTATGATGATATGTATGCCGCCTATACCCGCATATTCGACCGTATTGGCCTGAATTTCCGTGCGGTTCAGGCGGATACCGGCAGTATCGGCGGGAACGCATCACATGAATTCCATGTACTGGCCAGTTCGGGTGAAGATGCGATTGCATTTAGCAATGCCAGTGACTATGCCGCAAATGTTGAATTAGCCGAAGCAGTGAAGCCTGTGGGTGAGCGCCCTGCACCTGGTGCAGCTATGCAAATTGTTGATACTCCCCAAAAACATACCATTGAGGATGTCAGCAGCTTTTTAAAAGTACCTGCTTCGCAGTGCCTGAAAACATTGCTTGTAGAAGGCGCTGAGAAAAACGGTGTTGTCGCTTTGGTATTGCGTGGCGATCATGAACTTAATGAAATCAAGGCAGAAAAACATCCGTTAATTGCTGCACCTTTAACTTTTGTCACGCCGGAACAGGTACACGAAGCTACTGGCGCCAATATTGGTTCCATCGGTCCCGTTGGCCTGAACATTCCGCTGATTGTCGACCATGCGGCGGCAAATATCGCCGATTTTGTCTGTGGCGCAAATGAAGATGAAAAACATCTGACCGGCGTCAATTGGGGCCGGGATTGTCCTGAACCAGAAACAGCCGATTTACGGAATGTCGTTGCTGGTGATCCGAGTCCGGATGGCAAGGGCACATTGGAAATTGCGCGTGGCATTGAAGTGGGTCATATCTTCCAGCTCGGTGAAAACTACAGCAGTAAACTCAATGCAGTGGTATTAACTGAAACCGGACAATCTCAGGTCATCACTATGGGCTGTTACGGTATCGGTGTTTCACGTGTGGTCGCAGCAACCATTGAACAACATAATGATGAAAGCGGCATTGTCTGGCCCCAGGCGATTGCACCATTTGAAGTGGTTTTAGTGCCTGTTAATGCCCATAAATCACAACGTGTTCGTGATAAGGCCGAAGAAATTTATCAGCAGCTGCTGGCTGCCGGAGTGGATGTATTGCTCGATGATCGCGGTTTGCGTCCTGGTGTGGCATTTGCTGATATGGAGCTTATCGGAATTCCACATCGCTTGATTCTCGGTGAACGCGGTATGGATAACGATGTGATTGAATATAAACATCGTGCCACAGGCGAAGCGGATGAATTTGCTTTGGATAATGTGCTTGAAGCAATTCAACAAAAGTTAGCTCAATAAATATGACCCTGATTCGTCAACAGGACTTTGTACAAAGCATCACCGATGCGTTGCAGTTTATTGCCAATTATCATCCCAGGGATTTTATTCAGGCAATGAAAAAAGCCTATGAGCGCGAGCAATCCCCTGCCGCAAAAGACGCCATCGCCCAGATTCTGGTGAACTCCCGGATGTGTGCCGAAAATAATCGGCCAATTTGTCAGGATACCGGCATCGTTAATATCTTTCTCAAAGTCGGTATGCAAGTGCAGTGGCAAACTGAGCTAAGTCTTGAAGATATGGTCAACGAAGGCGTGCGCAAGGCTTATCAACATCCCGATAACGTCTTACGTGCTTCTATCGTCGCTGATCCGATTGGTAGTCGTAAAAATACCGGTGATAACACACCAGCAGTGATTTATACCGAACTGGTACCGGGCGATAAAATTGAAATTGATATTGCCGCCAAGGGGGGGGGCAGTGAAAATAAAGCCAAATTCACTATTTTGAATCCCAGTGACAGTCTAGTGGATTGGGTACTGGAAACCGTTCCTAAAATGGGTGCAGGTTGGTGTCCGCCCGGTATGCTGGGTATTGGTATTGGCGGCACGGCTGAAAAAGCCATGCTGATGGCCAAACAGAGTTTGATGGAAGATATCGATATTCAGGATTTGCTGGAACGTGGACCACAAACTGCTACTGAGAAGTTGCGGGTTGAGCTGTATGAAAAAGTGAATCAATTGGGAATCGGGGCACAAGGTTTAGGCGGTTTAACCACTGTATTAGATATCAAGATCAGGGATTACCCCACGCATGCCGCTTCATTACCGGTGGCAATGATTCCCAACTGTGCGGCCACCCGACACGTACATTTCACACTGGATGGATCGGGTCCGGCAACTTTTACTCCCCCATCTTTAACTGATTGGCCGGAAATTACCTGGCAGGCGGCAGAAAATACCCGCCATATCAATCTCGATACCATTACGCATGACGATATTAAACAATGGCGACCGGGCGATACATTATTACTGACGGGCCATTTCTTAACAGGTCGAGATGCCGCGCATAAAAAAATTGCTGATCTTTTAGAGCGTGGCGAACCTTTACCGGATGGACTGGATTTCCATAACCGGTTTATCTATTACGTTGGCCCGGTTGATCCGGTTAAAAATGAAATTGTAGGTCCTGCCGGTCCTACCACTGCAACCCGGATGGATAAATTCACCGAAACCATGCTGGCCAAAACCGGTTTGTTAGGCATGATAGGTAAGGCTGAACGCGGTGAACAAACCGTCGATTTAATTAAACAATATCAATCGACCTATCTTATTGCCGTAGGTGGCGCGGCCTATCTGGTCTCCAAAGCGATTAAATCCTCGCGATTGGTGGCTTTTGAAGAATTAGGTATGGAAGCGGTTCGAGAATTCTACGTTGAAAATATGCCCGTCACCGTTGCGGTAGATAGCCAAGGCCAATCGGTGCATCAAACAGGTCCTCAAAACTGGCAGCAAAAAATTGCTGGTATTCCTATTAAAACGATAACCAATTAGAGAGATTATTATGGGTATAACGATAAGTTTGCATTTACTTGCTTCAGTCATTTGGGTGGGGGGAATGTTCTTTGCCTTTATGTTTTTACGTCCTGCTGCTGGGTCATTACTTGAACCACAACAACGCTTTCCACTTTGGGAAAATGTTTTCAAACGTTTCTTTCCGTGGGTTTGGGCATCGGTGATCACTATTTTAGTCACTGGCATCGGCATGCTATTTATGTTGGGAGGTATGGGCGCAGTAGGGATTCATGTTCATATCATGCTGCTATTGGGACTTTTCATGATGTTATTGTTTATGCATGTCTTTTTTAACCCCTATCGAAAGCTCAAGTGGGCAGTGAAAGAAAATGACTGGATTGCTTCAGCCAATGAACTGGACAAAATTCGTAAATTTATTCGAGCAAATCTCATTCTTGGTTTAATTGTGATTGTCATTGGTTCAGCTGGCCGCTATTTTTAATCACTATGATGATTAAGCCTATTTACTTATCACTATTTGTATTGCTGTTGACCAATGACCTGTTGGCGGGTGATGTTAAACAGGTGCGTAATAGCGATGGTGTGGTGGAATTTACCAATGCTGATGTGGATGTACGTAAGCCAACGTCAATCAATCGCAATAAAACCATCATTTATAAATCACTCTCCAATGATGGGGAGAGTTTTAGTTTTTCCGATCAAAAACCGCTTAATGGCAACTTTGAAGTATTGGCTTATGATTGCTATGCCTGTAATCCGACATCAAACATCAATTGGCACACCATTAGCCTGAATACTGCAGATTATGCGGATACGGTAAAAACCATGGCACGTAAATACAAAGTGGACGCGGCTTTGGTTCGCGCCGTCATACATGCAGAATCCGCATTTAATGCCAAAGCCTTATCCAAAAAAGGTGCTCAGGGTCTCATGCAACTCATGCCCGGTACAGCAAAAGATTTGGGCGTCACCAACGCATTTGATATTCAGCAAAATATCGAGGGTGGCGTGAAATATCTGGCCGGCCTGCTTGATACATTTAATGGCGATATCAAACTGGCGACGGCTGCCTATAATGCTGGACCCGGGGCGGTCCAACGCTATAAAGGCATTCCGCCTTATGCAGAGACTGAAGTCTATGTAGAACGGGTTGGTATATTGCACCAGCGTTATGGACAGGAAAGTTAATCGACCAACTCACTCTAGCCCTTCCGTTATGATTACTCTTATCAGGGATTGACTGTTTGTCTAAATTTGCCTTATTCCGAAAACGCCTTGTCTGCTTCCCCACACTTTGGGGTGGGCTGTTGATTATAATGGTGTTAACTGCCAGCAGTGTGTTTTTAATCAGACAACTGGCGACTATTCTGGCCCCTACCGAACCGGTCTCAGATCGAACCTATCTGGTCGTAGAAGGCTGGCAGGATGAAGACAGTTTATTGGCCGCACTAGCACTTTTTAATGCCGAAAATTATCGCTATATGATAACCACGGGTGGACCTAATACTCGTTTTTTAAACCCTGTACACGCTTCGTATGCAGAGCAGGCTGGTGCATTTATGCTGCAACAGGGGCTAGACCCTGAAAAGCTGATTATGATTCCTACACCTGAGTCAGCACAGGAACGGACTTATCTCAGTGCGGTTATGGTCAGGGATTGGCTTGAGCTGAAAGGTGCTGGATTATCGGAACTGAATGTGCACACCAGCGATGTACATGCCAGACGAACCCGTAGCTTATACCAGGCAGCTTTTCCTGATGTCAGGATAGGAATTTATGCTGCAGCTCCACATCGTTTTCAACTTGATAAATGGTGGAAGACCAGTGATGGTGCAAAAACGGTAATAACCGAGCTGATTGGCAATGTGTGGGTTGCCTGTTGTTTTTACCCTGGAGAGCCGGGCTCGCATTATGAAAAGTGGGCCATTGAAAAAAGCACGCCAGCCTCAGATCTCCGGTAACCTGAGCGTCAATTTACCATCACGTTGGGCCATCTCCAGATGTTTCATAAAGCTCATCCCGAGCAAGACGATATCATCCGACATGTGCGGATTGATATGCGCTTGAATATGCTGGAGCGTGATAGCACCCAACTGCACGGTATCTAATTCTGTGGCATATACCGGCACCACACCATTCGCCGTATTTACCATAGCTTGTCGTCCCTGCTTCAACCCCGCCTCACGAGCAATTCCGGCGGGTACGCTGATATTGGTTGCGCCCGTATCCAGTAAAAAAGTCACTTCATGACCATTGATATATCCTGGCGCAACATAGTGCCCGGCCTGATTTCTCAACAAAACTACATCTGAGCCCAGCCCAGCCTCTGTCTCAACCAGATGACGGTTGGGGTTATATTTTTGCTCAATAAAACCATTAAAGAATAAGGTGAGTGAGCCCATGAGTAATAACCAGAAAATTATGGTGAATGCTTTGGACGAGCCTTGTTGATTTGCTGAATTCATTTTCATTTAAGATAAGTCAGTTAAGGTAAAACCATTTGAATATAGCTGTAGTCAGAATCACATTATGCGGGCAAGCCGCTCAAATTACATCCAAACCGGGAGAGTTAGACAAATGAATACACGTGGTCTGATGGATAAACTTTTACAATCGGGACAACAGTTTCTCGACAAACAGACAAATGGAGCCAGTGGCGGTGACAATAAAATTGGTCAGTTTTTAAGCGGCGCTGGTGGCGGCGCCCTCGCCGGAACAGCGGTAGGTTTATTATTAGGCAATAAGAAAGCACGCAAAATAGGAGGCAGCGTCCTCAAATATGGTGGCGTGGCAGCATTGGGTGCGGTGGCATTCAAAGCTTATCAAAGTTGGCAAGAGAATAACCAGCAATCAGCCCCTCATTCCACCCCACAGACCCTGGACAGACTGCCAGCACCCGAGGCAGAACGGCACAGTCAGGCCATATTAAAAGCCATGATTGGGGCAGCCAAAGCCGATGGACACATTGATGATCAGGAACGATTACTGATTGATCAGCAAATTGCCCAATTTACTGATGATCCAGAACTGCAGCAATGGATAGATTCTGAGCTTAAAACACCGGTCAATCCGGTTGAAATTGCCATATTGGCCTCCAGCCAGGAAATGGCAGCTGAGATGTATCTGGCCAGTTTAATTATGATTGATGAAGATAGCTTTATGGAAAAAGCCTATCTTGATGAATTGGCTCGCCAGCTTAAACTGGATGAATCATTAAAAGCCGAAATTCACCAGGCTAAAAATAACGCCATCGCATGATATGCTCTGCGCATGTCATTTTTACCGAAGATACTGATTCTCTGGCTGAGTGTGGTTTACGCTCAGCCAGTGGGCCTATTAACAGATGCCTCCTGGCAAACGATTGGCTCCCAGCTGACGACTGGACGCTGTCAGCAATGTCATCTCTCCCCGCAAGCCAGATGGTATTTTGACAATGAAATCATTGCCCTCAGTTCAGCACCGGCATCGACAGAAATAACATTACCTGACTGGTTGCAAAAATCACCTGAAATTAATGACGATACCCCGGTATGGATAGCCTCTCCTGAACTAATCGCCTCCGCCCTGTTTAATGGCTCTGAGCAAATCATTGAGCTGCCAGATGGACAGCAACTTGATTTTCAGACTGTGACCAAAATTCCACAAAACCAATCCTACTGGAACAGTGCCACAAACGAATTTTTCCATAAAAAAATGCTTCGTCTTCGAGGAAAAACGCTGGGAAACCGGTTTGTTGCCCGCACCGTTTGGCCTGCAGATTTCTCCATAACGCATTTTCAGTTAATGCCACTCAATCAGGAAGAGAGTTTACAGACCTTGGTACAATCAGATGATGGCGGTGCGCAGCAACCACATCTAAACCGTTTGTTATGGGAACGTGCCCCAGGCGCGGCTAAAAACTCAGCAGGTCAAGCCGTTATCGGCTTAATGCTTAATGGTGCGCAAGGTGACGATCACGAGGCTTTAGCAGGCCACTTTGCTGTCGTCACTGGCCAATTTAACGCGGATGGCAGTTATCACGACTGGTTGGTTAATAATTTTTATAATCTGGATACGGTAAGTGAAAAAGGCATTATTGCAGCCGTCACACCAATGGATAATTACCTGGCAGATTTAAACGCGGGACAAAATTATTATCGTCCTTCATATATGCTGTTTGCGACGTTAAAGGATGAACAACCGGCAACAGCATTTCAGCAATCCATTAATCAGGTAATGAACCATTTTTATCGGCATCATTTTATTTATAACCATGCTGATGCAAATTGTACCGGTGTTTCCATTGATACTTTACGAGCTTTAGGTTTGCAAATTCCGACCCGGGGAATCAATGGCTATGTTCTGGCTATTGGCGCCTATTTTTATACGGCGTTGACAGAATATGATCTGGAGGCTGCACGACAAATTTATGATTACCTCACCACTGAAACAACGCGTTTATTCCCCGCCGTAGCTTTTGATGCGATAGGCGAAGATTTGCTCCGGCTCGCCACTAACGAATCGCCGCGCGCGCTCTCGGCCTTTGAGCAAACCCTGGCTGACAGTATTGAGGCCATCTGGTTTGTCCGTATCCCACAGATCCCCTCGAGTCGTGTGTATGGTAACGCTCCGGTGTATAGCTTTAATGAGTTTGTAGAAACCGCTCCAGCTGATCGAGATGACTGGCTTTCTATTGAATTATCCGATCGCGAGATCCCGCCATCACTAAAACAACAAACACCCGTGAATCCGCCCCCCTATCCGATTCCCTGGCCCGTTGTGTTGATCTTATTTGGTCTTATGAGTTTTGTAGTTTTAACGTTACGCTGGCTATTTAAGCGGAAACAGATGAGCTAATTGGTTTGGCTGGTAGTATGACGCTGACGTTTTTCCCATAGTTTTTTGGCATAACGTCGCATATTCGGAATATCATCTGTTTCATCCATAATCGACTTTCCGATGATGGTTTCAAAAATATCTTCCATCGTCACTAATCCCAACCAGCTACCATATTCGTCGTAAACAAGGGCCATATGTTGCCGCTCTTTCATCAGCAACGTCATAACGGATTCCACATCTTTTTGATCTGTGACGACCACGATGGGTTTCATGACCTTTGAGACTTTTTGACTTTCATCGGCACCAATGACATCACGACGAAAAATTACACCTAAAGGTGACTCATTTGCATCCAATACCGGATAGCGTGAAAACTGTCCCTCTTGTGAGCGTTGAATAAATTCGGCTATGGTTTCATCAGGTCCCACATACTCCGAGACCATTCGTGGCGTCATAATGTCTCGTGTGCGGATTTCATGTAAATCCAGAATATTGGAAATCACCCTCGATTCATCTTCATCCAGTTCACCCAGTTCATGTCCTAATGATGTCATCGCTTTGATTTCAAGACGAATATCTCCTTGTTGTTCTTTACCGCCAAGCAATTTCATCATCTGATCTGACACCCAGATAAACGGTTTCAACAACCAAATCATTCCATTCAGGATGGGTGGCATCATTGGAGCTAAACTACGCCAGTACTTTGCACCAATCGTTTTTGGCAGGATTTCAGACAAGATTAATATCAATAATGTCATGATCACCGAGGCTAGTCCTAAATAGCCATTGCCAAACACGACCGTCACTTGTGCCCCCACGCCTAAAGCACCTACGGTATGCGCGACAGTATTAAGTGTCAGTATGGCGGCCAGGGGTTGGTCGATTTTGTCTTTGAGGCGATTTAGCTGGCCGTAGAGTTTAGGTTTGTGTTCTTTCTGCTGAGCAATATAGCTGGGTGTGACGGAGAGTAAAGCCGCTTCGAGAATAGAACATATAAAAGAAACAACAATTGAAAGTACCGCAAAAGCGATAAGTAGTGTCATGAGGGGGTACAACTCCAGTTACAAGGAAATATAATGTTACACGCGAAGCAATTCGCTGTATATCCAATGAATTTCCATAAAAACCTGCATTAACCTTCACACCGGCTGCAGCAAAGGGCATCAGTCCAGCTTGTCTCTGCGCGGTTTATTTTAGGTGAGGGCTCTTTGTATTCTTTATTGTCTGATGGTTTTGAACTATCAAGCGACGTAACCACTTTTCCAGTTCAAGAATGCAATACATGATGGCACCCACCGCCATGATTTCCATACCAGGGCGCCAGTCGATAGGCGTTGACTCAAATAAGCGATTCATGAAAGCGGAATAGGTAAATAACAGCTGTAATCCCATCACCGCACCAATGGAAATAAAGACCACATAGGAAGTAAACCACTTCTTGATTGACCAGGAAGCACTGTTTAAGCAACGCACATTAAACAAATAAAAAACTTCCATGACGACCAGTGTATTCACGGCATAAGTTCGTGATTGTTCAATAGAGGCTCCCTGTGACTGGCTCCACAAAAACATACCATAAACTCCTAATACAAATAACAATGACACAAAGCTGATGCGCCATAGCAAAAAACCCGAGAGCATTTTTTCATCACGTTGTCTGGGTTTACGATACATTGCGTCTTCTTCACCAGGCTCAAAGGCAAGAGATAACGCTAACGCTATTGAACTGACCATATTTATCCATAAAATCTGCAAAGGTGTTATGGGTAAGGTCATACCAACCATCACAGCGACGATAATACTTAATGATTCGCCCCCATTGATCGGTAATAAAAACAGTATGGCTTTTTTAAGATTATCGTATACCGTCCGACCTTCTCTTACAGCCTTGACAATAGAAGCAAAATTATCGTCAACCAGCACCATTTCTGCGGCTTCTTTGGCGGCTTCAGTCCCGCCTTTTCCCATCGCTATACCAACATCAGCTCTTTTTAATGCTGGAGCATCATTTACGCCATCACCCGTCATCGCGACCACATGACCATTCGCTTGCAAGGCACTGACCAACCTTAATTTATGCTCAGGAGCCGTTCGAGCAAACACATCTGTTCGATTCACAGCATCTTGTAACTCGGCATCAGAGAGTTGTGTAAGCTCGTGTCCCGTCAGCACCATTTTTGTATCATGCAAACCAAGTTGTGAGGCGATGGCAGAAGCCGTTGCCGCATGATCTCCAGTAATCATTTTGACTTGGATCCCGGCCTTATGGCATTCGTTGACAGCCTTAATCGCCTCTTCACGAGGCGGATCAATCAAACCAATCAAACCCAATAACACCAATCCTTCATCCAAATCTTCGAACTGCAACTCTCCGGAATGTTGAGCAACCGTTTTAGTCGCTATTGCCAGGACACGCTGACCTTCAGCGGCAATTATTTCTATCTGTGAATGCCAATAGGCGTGATCAATGGGTTTATCGCCCTGCTCAATCCTGTGAAACTGACAGAGCTCAATAATTTTTTCCGGTGCCCCTTTGACCGCAATAAAATCATGTCCTTGATGATCATGATGCAATGTCGCCATAAACCTATGCGAAGTATCAAACGGAATCACATCTCGTCGCGGGAAATTGTGTTTCAACTCTTCGATGGTGAAATCTGCTTTTAATGCGGCTGTAAGCATAGCCGCTTCCATTGGATCTCCTTCAGCCAGCCATTCTTCATCCCGACGTTTTAAGGCTGAGTCATTACAGATGGCGGCGCATCGAAGTAGCAACATTAAGGTGTCATATTGCCGCAATTCAACCGGTTGGTCATCCAAACTGAACTCACCGGCTGGCGCATAGCCAATGCCAGTGACGTGAAAGTGATTTTTGAAGTTTATTACACTTGAAACCGTCATTTCATTGCGAGTTAATGTACCCGTTTTATCAGAGCAAATAATAGATACTGCACCCAGTGTCTCAACAGCAGGTAAACGCCGGATAATCGCATTACGACTGGCCATTCTCTGTACCCCAATCGCTAACGTAATCGTTAAAATAGCTGGCAAGCCTTCGGGAATACCAGCCACAGCGACCCCGACAACGATCATGAACATTTCAATCGCCGGCGTCAGATTGACCCAATACCCATAACTGAATACCAAACCCGCAATCAGAATGATGATCAAAGTTAACCAGCGGGAAAAAAATGAAATTTGCTGCAACAATGGCGTGGTCAGGTTTTCAACAGACGACATCATGCTGCTGATGCGTCCAATCTCTGTCTGAGATCCGGTCGCCACAACAACGCCATGCCCTTGCCCTGAAGTAACCAACGTGCCGCAATAAGCCATACATAACCTGTCGCCAAGCACAGCATCTTCTGCGACCGGTTCACTATGCTTTTCCACTGCGACGGATTCCCCTGTCAGAACGGCTTCCTGGATCTGCAGAACGCTGGCACTGAATAAACGTAAATCGGCTGGAACCTTATCACCGGGCTCCAGCACCACCACGTCTCCAGGTACCAGGTCAGCTGCTTCGATCCTCAGACGATGGCCATTACGAATAACTGTCGCATGTGGGGCCAGCATATTCTTGATAGCATCAAGGGCTTTTTCTGCTTTTCCTTCCTGAACAAAGCCAATCAAAGTATTTAAAATGACAACCGCAAGTATCACCCAGAAATCAATCCAGTGTGCTAGTAAGGCGGTCAGTAATGCCGCACCTAACAAGACGTATATCAGCAGATTGTGCATTTGAGCGAAGAGCCTGGCAAAAGCGGAACGGTTTTTGGCATAAGGCAAGTGGTTAGCACCAAATTGCTGCAGACGTTGTTCAGCATCTTCGGTATTCAGCCCCTGTTTTTGGCTGTTTAGACGCGTTAAACTTTCCTGTGAATCGAGATGATGCCAGGGTATTTGAACTAACTGTTTCTGCAAATCGTTGCTCACCGATAGCTCCTCACAATGATCTGATCAACAACATCAAGCATAACGTGTTTTACATGCAGGCCTTAATGAAATGAGACTTAACTTGATCTGCATCATTCGACACAATTGGCTTATTATTTATACATTTTAAAGGACCTTATCATCAAAACTATCAGTCTGTTAGGCAGTGGCTGGCTGGGCTTACCTCTGGCAACTCAACTTTGTAAGCGTGGCTACCATGTAAAGGCATCTACTCGCCAATCAGTTCGATTCGCTGAAATCGAATCCTGTGGCGCCAGCCCATTTTTAGTTGATATTGATCAGTTATCCGACATCAAAGCATTTCTTGATAGCGAGATCCTCATCATCAATATTACCTCTAAAAATCATCACGGTTTTACCAATCTTATTCGTCAGATAGAGAGCTCACCAATCCAGAAAATATTATTTATCAGCTCCACTTCTGTGTATCAAAATCTGAATCGTCAGGTAAGTGAAGACGAGCAAGCCGAAGATCACAACAGCGTGTTATGGCAAATCGAACAGCAATTTCAAGCCAGTAAACATTTTAAAACTACAGTGTTACGTTTCAGTGGGCTGATTGATGCACGACGCCATCCGGGCAGATTTTTTCGTAATGGCCGAAGGGTGCCTCAGGCTAAAGCCCCAGTGAATTTGATTCATCTGGATGATTGTCTTGGAATTATTGATGCCATTTTGCAACAGGAATGTTGGGGAGAGATTTTGAATGGCTGTGCCGATACTCATCCCAGCAAGTATCTGTTTTACAGTTATGCCAGAGAATTGATGGAGCTGCCCCCACCTGAGTTTGATACTGATTCAGAGGTCAGTTACAAAATAATCAGCAATCAAAAAGTTAAAACCAAGCTGAACTACACGTTTCAGCATCCTGATTTAATGAAGCTCACTTTCTAATGAAAAATTTTCCCTGTCCATGCCAAAGCCATTCTGATTATCACGCGTGTTGTGGTTTATTACATCAGGGTGGGCAAACTGCGACGAGTGCTGAACAGTTAATGCGTTCGCGTTACAGTGCCTATGTGTTGAAAAATATCAGTTACTTGCAGGCGACATTACATCCGTCACATCAACAGCCCGATGATGCGTTTAACCTGCAGCAGACAATGGCGACCACACAGTGGTTGGGATTAAGCATTATAGATCACGTCGAAAAGGGTGATCAGGCGGAAGTCGAATTTGTTGCGTTTTATAGTGATCATCCCATCGGACAATTGCACGAACGCTCGCGGTTTAGCCGCCAACAGGGTCAGTGGTTTTATATGGAGGGTGATTTCCTGCCGCCGATAAAATTGGGTCGCAATGATAGCTGTATTTGTGGCAGCGGCAAAAAACTCAAGCGCTGTCATGGCTGAGGCTGGGCTTGGACGTTTTTTTCACCTAAATAACGTTTACGCTTAGCTGGCTTTAATTGCTGCAAATCAACCATCACCAATCCATCAATGCAACTGCCGAAATTAGCATCGACATTAAAATCGATAAACCGAACGCCACTCGGCTCACAAATATCAGCATACTGTTTATAAAGCGTTGGCACCGTCACGTTCATATGTGCCAGTTGCTCACGCATGGCCATAAAGTCACTGTCGGCATCTTGATTTAATAAAGTGCTACAAACTCGTTGCTGTATGTCGTTATCAAACGATGTGGGCACTCTCGCTGTAGCCAGCCCCTCACTATCAGCAAAATGCTTTTGATAAAAACTGACGATTAACGCCTTGGCGAAATCCGGATAGGTATTGCTCAGGCTGACCGGACCAAACAGGTAACGAATCTCTGGATAACGTTTAAGGTAAGCACCTATGCCATACCATAAATAATCAAGGCTGCGTTTCCCCCAGTATTTCGGGCTGACAAAGCTGCGACCTAATTCAATACTCTGCGGAAAGTAACCCTGCATTGCAGGGTTAAAATCAAACAGCTCACTCGTATAAATGGTATGTCCAGAGCCCATAATTCGTGCCACTTCGCCAATTCGGTAAGCGCCAGCGATTTCCAGCTCCTGTTCATCCCACAAAATCAAATGCCGGTAATCCCGATCATACTGATCCAAATCACGCTTTTTACCGGTGCCTTCACCAACCTGTCTGAAGGTGATCTCACGAAGCCTGCCAATCTCCTGCATCACAGCAGAATTAGGCTGATAATCAAATAAATAAATCTTTTTGTTATCGGCTGTTTCGCCGAGTAATTCAGCTTGTTGCAATTCCTTTTTGATGGCCCGCCGCTCTTGGGGATGCGCAATGGTCTGCTCTGTGACAAATAGTGGCTTTTTACCTTTCGCCATACGATATAGATGACGACGTAATAATTTGGCTTTTTCTGACTTTACTAACGGTAATTGTTCAAGTTGCTGATACGCAATCGGTTCCCCCACCCGCATCGCGATAGTTTTGGAATTTTTATTGAACATTTCATGCGCCAGCATCATCCCTGACAATGGTTTGTAAACCATGGATGCGCTATAAAAAAGCGAAGAATTTCTGGCTTCTACGTATATTGGCAATATTGGGGATTGCGTTTTTTTGGCAAAATTCAGGAAGCCGGTATTCCATTTGCCATCTCTCACTCCACCTGGGCGAATTCGTGAAACTTCACCAGCGGGAAATACAATAACAGCCTCATCATTATTCAGGCATTCGACTATTCGAGCGATACTGCTTTTACGTGTAGATTTAGACAAATTATCTACCGGCAGAAATAATGAGTTTAAGGCCGCAAAATTCAACAACATATCGTTGGCGACGATTTTTACATCACGTCTCACTTCACCAACCAGCTTTAACAGGCATAGCCCATCCAATGCGCCCAACGGATGATTGGCGACGATCACCACTCTTCCTGTGGCTGGAATATTATTACGGTGGCGATGGGTAATGCTGTAGCTGAAGTTAAAATAATCCAAAACTTCATCAATGAAATCAAAGCCTTCGAGCTGCTTATGAAGCTCTAAAAAGCGGTTGACTTCCTGTTCGTGGGTAATTTTTCGAAGGAATCCTAAGGTCGGTATTCTGACCCATGGTTTTTGATGTTGAAAATTGGGAAATTTTTGTTGAACGGCTTGTTCAATATTGAGCATACATTTTCTCAGCGGACTTCATTGAGCGAAGTCTAGAGAAAACAGATGACAAAAATATAACGATTTAATGACGTTTCGATGACAGGCCCGCCGCAGCAAGCGTATCGGTTAACAAGATAACTTAAACGAAGCTTTCTTTAGGCCGCTTGAACCGGTATGGCGTGGCGCATATGGGTAATATCATTATTTTCATTAAGATATACCAGCGTAGGCTTGAAGCTTTTTACTTCTTCAGCATCCATCGCAGAGTAAGCACAAATGATAATACGATCACCAGGTGAGGCTTTGTGTGCTGCCGCACCATTGACGGAAATAATATTGGATCCGTCTTCCGCACGGATAGCATACGTCACAAACCGTTCGCCATTGGCAACGTTATAAATATGAATTTGTTCATATTCATGAATACCTGCTGCTTCGAGCAGTTTGCCATCAATAGCACATGAACCCTCATATTCCAATTCAGAATGGGTTACACAAGCACGATGTAATTTAGCTTTTAACAGTGTCAGATGCATAGCTGGCAATTTCCGTCAGTAAGCCGCATATTATCGCTTTTTAAGAATGCTCAAGCAAGGTTACAGGCAATATTGTCAATTAATCTTACATTGGCAAGCCGCCCTGCCGCTAGCAAGCGCAACTTTTTATCGACAGCGGGCACGGCGGTTTGCAAGTCATCAGCACGACGAATATCAATATAGTCCAGCGAAAAACCAGCAGCCGTCAGCTTTATCTCAGCCTGTTTCAGTAAAGCAGGATAATCCTGTTGGCCAGACTCCAACTGCTGCTTAAGCTGAGACAGTGTTAAATACAATGTCGCGGCTTGCTGCTTAAGTTCATCAGTCAAATGCTGGTTACGTGAACTCATTGCTAAGCCGTTTTGCTCACGTACTGTTGAAGCCCCCACAATTTTCACTGGCAGATTCAAATCACTGACTAATTTGCGTATTAGCAATAATTGCTGGTAATCCTTTTCTCCAAATACGGCAACATCCGCCTGAACCATGTTGAATAACTTGGTCACCACTGTGGCGACACCATCAAAGTGTCCGGGACGTTCCAAACCACAAAGCTTGTCATCCATACCCGGCACATGGATAAATGTGTGAAAGTCCATACCCTGCGGATACATCACTTCAGCATTCGGTGTAAATAGCAGGTTACAGCCTGCTTGCATCAGCTTTTTAATATCAGTCTGTAGTGTGCGAGGATAATTGACTAAATCCTGTTTATCATCAAACTGTAATGGATTAACAAATATACTAACCACAACTTTATCAGCCAGTGTCTGGGCTTTTTTTACCAATGAGATATGTCCGTCGTGCAGGTTACCCATTGTCGGAACAAACGCTATGGTCTGATGTTCGCCTCGCCAGGTTTTTATCTGGCCCCGCAGGCTCAGAATGGATTCCACAATTTGCATTAATACTGTTGCTCAGAAGTAGGAAACTCGCCTTTTTTTACGGCTTCAACATAACGGTTTAGTGCTGCAGGTATATGGCCACATTCAGCCAGGAAGTCATGACTGAACCGCGGACGCCTGCCCGGTGTAATACCCAACATGTCATAAAGTACTAACACCTGGCCATCACAGTCAGCTCCGGCACCAATACCAATCACAGGGATCGTTAACGATTTACTGATCTTTTTAGCCAGATCGGCTGGAACACATTCAAGCACTAACATATCAGCGCCTGCCTTTTCCAAACTGACGGCGTCTTGCAGGATTTTCTCTGCTGCAGTCGTTTCACGACCTTGAACCAGGTAACCACCCAGCTTATGTACTGACTGTGGCAATAGTCCCAAATGACCGCAAACCGGGATTCCTCGTTGTGTTAATGCAGTAATTAACTCAACCAGTTCCGCTCCCCCCTCCAATTTGACCATCTGAGCACCACCTTCAGCCATCAAACGGGCAGCATTATGCAACGCCTGATCGATATTGGCGTAACTCATAAAAGGCATATCACTGATAACAAACAAACGATCACTACCACGAATCACATTGGCGGTATGATAAATCATATGATCCACGGTGACCGGCAGGGTGCTCTCCTGCCCCTGAATCACCATGCCTAATGAGTCACCAACCAGAATGATATCTACGCCCGCCTGCTCCAACATGGCGCTAAAGCTTGCATCATAGGCAGTCAATACAGCTATTTTATTCTGTTCAGCCTTCATTTTGCGCAGCTGATTTAGACGCAAGCGACTCATGTATTTTTCTCTTTCACTGGCAGCGGATTGTAATATTGGCGACCACTTTGGATAGTACAAATCTGATCTAAAAGTTGTTGATAATCCGCCTCACTTTTCACTAAATCAATTTGCTCGGCATTGACGATCAACAATGGTGAAGCATCATAATAATGGAAAAAATCAGCATAGGAATCTGCCAATCTTTTCAGATAGGCATCCTCAACATGCTGCTCATAACTGATCCCACGTTGTGAAATCCGGGTTTTCAGAATGGGCAAGGATGCTTGCAGATAAATAACCAGATCGGGAGTGCGATGATGCATAGTCAGGCTATCGTAAACCATGTTGTATAGAGCCAGCTCATCATCATCCAGCGAAATCTGGGCAAACAAACGATCTTTTTCCAGCATGAAATCAGCGACATGCAGTGATGTAAATAAATCATCCTGTTGCAATGTTTTAGCCAGCTTGACACGCTGCATCAGAAAACTCAGCTGGGTAGGTAAGGCGGATTGTTTAGGGTGAAGATAATAACGTTCCAGAAACGGATTCTGCTCTGGTGCTTCCAATAAGGTATTGCCTGAAAAGCTTTCTGCTAATCTTTTCACCAAATGGGTTTTACCGACACCAATTGGACCTTCGACAACAATATAGCGATGTGGCAATGTTTTCATAAGCTAATTTTATCCACTTGTTGTAAATCACCTTGCGGGCACGAAGGTAATATTTGCTGTAAGGGACCCAATCCCGGAATCTCTATCTCCGGCGCAATTTCGGCCAGTGGAAATAACACAAAAGCCCGTTCATGCATGCCCGGATGGGGTATTTTCAGCCGCTCATCATCAATTCGTTGCTCACCATAGAGCAAAATATCCAGGTCAAGCGTCCGCTCACCCCAATGACGCTTTCGTTCCCTTCCATGTAATTGTTCGACAGATTGTAAAGTATCGAGTAATTGATGTGGACTCAGTGATGTTTCAAGTGACAGGACCGCATTAATATAATCCGGCTGGTCTGCCGGCCCCATCGGCGGGCTTTGATATAACGAGGACACGGCAATGATAGTCACTCCAGTCAATGACTGCAGATCATTTATTGCGGTTTTAATCTGTTGCAGTGGATTTTCCAGGTTACTGCCGAGACCAATATAGACGAGCATTATTCAACTTTTTTGATAGCAGGTTTACGACGGCGGCGGCGACGTGGCTTGCGTTTTTCTGTTTCTCCACCATTACCCAAAGCATTTACCATTTCAGCCTGGGTTGTTGCCGAGGCTTGCTGGAAAATTGTCCACCACTCTGTCAGCTCCTGAAGTGGTTCACCAGACTGGGCACGTAATGCCAGAAAGTCATAACCGGCACGAAACTTTGGATGTAACAGCAACGCAAAAGCGCGCTTTCCCTGACGACGAGTCAATCTGGGTTGCATCGTCCATATATCACGGGTCACTAGACTGAACCGCTTAGGGATGGCGACAGTTTGGATTTGTTCAGCCAGTACTTCACCGGCAGCACGTTGCATTGCTGGTATTTCAGGCATTTCTTTGCATAAATGCAACCAACGCTGGCGAAGCGGCTCCCATAATAATGCAGCAAATAGAAATGCCGGCGTCACCGGTTTGTTGTCCGCTAATCGTTTATCAGTATTTTCCAGCGCTTTCATCAGTAATGTACGGGGGAAGCCATGGTTTTCCTGATGTAATAAGGCGGCAGTTTGCGGATAAAGATGATCAAATACACCGTAATGACATAGCAGTTCGTGGGTGACGGCAGCCTGACCACTTAAATAGAGTTTCAAGGTTTCATCAAATAATCGGGCGGGTGGAATATCCCCTAGCAGCGGTGCGAGCTCCACGATTAACTGTTCGGTTTCGGGTTCCAGTTTGAGACCTAATTTGGCCATAAAACGGAGAGCCCGTAACATTCTCACAGGATCTTCACGATAACGAACGGGCTTATCGCCAATCAATCGAATCAAACCTGCTTGCAAATCGGCAATCCCACCCGTGTAATCAACAATCGAAAAGTCACGGATATTGTAATACAAGGCATTAATGGTGAAGTCACGGCGCCATGCATCCTGCTCTAGGGTACCGTAGACATTATCCTGTGTTATGCGGCCTTGCTTATCGACATGATTTTCCGCTTCAGGTGGTGCTCTGAAAGTGGCCACTTCGATTATTTCGTCACGGCCAAAGCGTACATGTACCAATTTAAAACGACGGCCGATTAACTGACTTCGACGAAATAAGCGATGAACCTGTTCTGGCAAAGCATTGGTGGAGATATCGAAATCTTTGGGTTCATATCCCAGTAATAAATCTCGCACACAGCCACCCACTAAATAGGCTTCATAGCCTGCATCTTTAAGGGTATAGAGTACTTTTAATGCGCTAGGGCTGATTAATTCACGGGAAATATTGTGATCTGCACGAGGCACAATAAGTGGTGGGGCTCCCTCGGCTGCTGCACGGCTTTTTTTACCGGCTTTGATCCGTTTGAATGAGGTGATGAGTGAATTTATCGAAAGCATAAGGTGCGAATAATACCATGCTTGTAAACGTTATCAGGAAAATGCATCAATTTATCTCAACGCTTTGCGTACAGGAGCAAATGAACGCCGATGGATAGGCGATGGCCCAAGTTCTAACAAAGCTTGTTGGTGTCTTGCTGTTGGATAACCCTTGTGTTGAGCAAATTCGTAGCCGGGATAGAGTTGTTCAAAAGCCTGCATTTCACGGTCTCTAGCCACTTTGGCTAATATTGAAGCAGCAGCAATGGCTGGTTCAGTTAAATCACCTTTGATAATCGTGGTTACAGGACAGAACAGTTGAGGAGCATGAATTCCGTCAACCAGTGCATGCTCAATTTCAAATGGCAATGCCATCACGGCTCGTTTCATCGCCAGCAGACTGGCCTGCAAAATATTCAACTGATCAATTTCTTCCACCTCTGCTCGTCCTAGTGCCCAAGCATAAGCCGATTGTTCAATTAAAGGCACTAACTGCTCGCGACGCTTTTCACTGAGCCTTTTGGAGTCTGTCAGACCTTCAATCGGTTTACCCGGATCGAGAACAACAGCAGCCGTCACAACCGGGCCAGCCAATGGACCTCTGCCAACTTCATCTACACCCGCAATTAAGGCAACGATACTCATTCGGAAAGCAGACTCAATACAAGCTCAGCTGCATTGTCAGCACCACCACTTGGCCCCAATGCCTCACGTACCTGAATTCGAATTTGCTCAGCATGCTGCAAACGCTGAGGGTGAGTCAATAGATCCATTAACTGTTGTTCCAGACGAACATCTGTAACGTCATCTTGCAACAGCTCTTTGATAACAGGACGTTGCGTCACAATATTGCACAGACCTACATAAGGAATTTTGACTAGCCGTTTCAGGATACGATAGCTCCAGGGAGAAACTTTATAAGTAATAAAATGCGGTACGCCTATTAAGGCAATTTCCAGCGTGACTGTACCCGAAGCAGCTACTATTGCGTCACAAGCTTTGATAACGTCATAAAAATCATCTTTAATGATCTTTATGGGTAGGATCGAATTTGAAAGATACTGCTGCAGGTAGGCTTCATCAATTCCGGGGGCTTGAGGAACAATTATCTGAATTGGAAAATGACGTTTTTCGATCCGCTCAGCAGCGGCCAACATCACCGGTAATAAAGCGGAAATTTCACTACGCCGACTACCGGGAAATAAACCAATAACCCGCTTACCATTTTCTAAATTGAATTTTTCACGAGCGGCAGAACTGGAAAGTGCGGTGTGCACCGCATCGACCAGAGGGTGTCCCACACAGCTGACCTCAACCCCGGCGCTTTGATATATCTCCTGTTCAAAAGGAAATAATACAGCCATATGGTCAACATCCCGCTTGATTTGTTCAATGCGGCCAGCACGCCATGCCCAGATTTTAGGGCTAATGTAGTAAAGAACTTTTATACCTAACTTTTTAGCCTGTTTTGCCAGTTTGAGATTAAAGCCGGGATAATCAACCAGAATAAGTAAATCAGGAGGTTGACGGCGTAATTCCTCAACCACCTGATTAAAAATACCTTTAATTTTCGGGTAGCGCTTGATAACTTCTACCAGCCCCATCACCGCTAATTCGGCAAAATCAATACTGATATCCGCCCCAGCAGCCCGCATTTTATCACCACCAATACCGGTGATATAAATTGCAGGCTGATGTTGCTTCAATGCCGTTACCAGGCGTGCAGCATGCGCCTCACCAGATGCCTCACCAGCAACAATGTAGATATGATTACTCACGGTTCCTAACTCAGTCGTCTACATAACCGGTTAATTCCAAACCAAATCCGGAAACCCCTGTTAGTTTGGTTGGTGTGCCGATTACCCGCATTTTACGTACCCCGAGATCCGCTAAGATTTGTGCGCCGACCCCAAAGGTTCTCAAATCCCAACTGGCTTTGAATGAAGCAGCTTCACCCTGATCCTGCTGCTGATAACGGGCAATTTTGGCGGCAAGTTGTTTGTTCTGTTCCGGTTGACGCAGGACTACTAATACCCCTTTCCCAGCTTGTTGAATACGACGCATAACTGATGGTAATGGCCAATGTGTCGGTTCCCGTTTTGAGGCTAGTAGATCACCTAAAGGATCAGCCATGTGAACCCGGACCAATGTTTCCTGTTCGGCATCAATATCACCATAAACTAATGCCAGATGGGTTTGACCGCTCACATCATCTTGATAACTATGTAAGGTAAAATCTCCGTATTCGGTTGGAAATGCACAGGTCGACATGGCTTTGATAGTCATTTCATTTTGCAGTCGATAGCTGATCAAGTCTGCAATGGTGCCAATTTTAAGTTGATGGGTTTCAGCAAATTTTTCCAGATCAGGGCGCCGTGCCATACTGCCATCATCGTTTAAAATTTCGACAATAACGGCAGCTGGCGTACAACCTGCCATTTGAGCCAAATCGCAACCCGCTTCCGTATGGCCCGCCCGGGTTAAGACGCCACCAGGCTGTGCTTTGAGTGGAAAAATATGTCCAGGTTGTACCAGATCTTCAGGCTTGGCCTGAGATGCGACGGCTTTTTGGATGGTCAACGCACGATCCGCTGCGGAAATCCCCGTTGTCACCCCCTCAGCTGCTTCAATTGAAACGGTGAAGTTCGTGGCATAAGGTGTTTGATTATCAGTCACCATCAATGGCAGTCGTAATTGCCGACAGCGCTCTTCCGTTAATGTCAGGCAAATCAGTCCACGTCCAAATTTAGCCATAAAATTAACGGCTTCTGCAGTAACTTTATCCGCAGCCATCACTAAATCGCCTTCATTTTCGCGATCTTCATCATCCATTATGATGACCATTTTTCCTTGTTTCAGATCATCGATAATTTCTTGGGTGTTGTTGATTTGCATTTAACGAATATAACCATGTTGGGAAAGAAAATCCCGGCTGATATTTGAGCCGGATTGGGGAAGCAAACGCTCTAAATAACGAGCAATCAGATCGACTTCCAGATTGACCTTGGTGCCGATTTGATAATGTTTGATGATGGTTTCTTCAAGTGTATGCGGAATAATATTGATTTCAAAGCCACCCTCAAACACGCCATTAACCGTCAGACTGACCCCATCTATTGTAATAGAGCCTTTTTCTGCAATGTAGCGCTCCAGTGCTGCTGGAACTTTTATTTTATATTGCCAGGAACGCGCCGCAGCGGTCTTGCCCATCACTTCGCCTAAACCATCAACATGGCCACTAACTAAATGTCCGCCCAACCGATCACCCACGGCAAGTGCTTTTTCCAGATTGGCTTCACTACCTGTTTTTAATTGTCCCAGGCTGGAACGTTGAAGCGTTTCCTGAGAGACATCAAATTGCAAACTTCTGCTCGCCTTTTCAACCACGGTCAGACAAACACCGTTGACGGCGATGCTGTCACCTAATTTGACGTCATTAAGATCTAACCCCGCAGAGTCGATATGCAAACGGATATCCCCTCCCACCGTTTGCATGGATTTTAGTTGACCGACTGCTGCAATAATGCCTGTGAACATAAATTAAAAAGCCTCGTTATATTCGGGTTTAGCGGTAATTCGCCAATCATTACCAATCGCACGAATATCAGTAATGTTCAGTTGAATATTCTGTGCCATGCGTTCCATCCCTGGCAGATGAAAAACTGCTCTGGCACTATCGCCCATAAGTTTAGGAGCTACATAAAAAATCATTTCATCAATTAGTTGGGAACGTAACAGCGCTCCATTTAAAACCGCCCCGGCTTCCACCATCACTTCGTTAATCTCGCGCTTGGCCAATACCGCTAACATGCCACTTAAATCGACCTGATTATTGGGAGCTGGCAATACAATTGTTTCTATATCGTTGCGTACCATGCGATCGCAGGCGGTAAACAACAACACTTTTTTATCATTAAGGATCTGTGCATTGGCAGGCATTCGCAGTTCACTGTCGACGATGACTTTTAACGGTTGGCGAATGGTTTCGTTTTCTGAATACCAATCCGCCACATGCCGTACATTTAATAAAGGGTCATCCGCGATAATCGTTCCCACTCCAGTAAGAATCGCTGAACTACGAGCTCTCAATTTCTGTACATCTGCCCGAGCTTCTTTACCGGTGATCCATTTGCTCTCACCAGATGACATAGCGGTGCGTCCATCGAGACTCATCGCCATCTTACTTCGCACGTAGGGCCTGCCGATACGCATACGTTGAATAAAACCGGGATTTAATTGTTCTGCCTGGGTGGCCAAAATACCTTGATGAACTTCAATACCGGCTTGTTCAATACGCTGTATCCCGGTGCCTGAAACCACTGGATTGGGGTCTGTCATGGCGACATATAAGCGTTTGATACCGGCCCGAATTAACGCATCAGCACAAGGTGGTGTGCGGCCAAAATGACTGCACGGCTCGAGCGTTACATAACAATCGGCCTCCTCCGCATCATGTCCGGCATCATGCAAAGCATTGATTTCAGCATGTGCTTCTCCGGCACGATGGTGCCAACCCCGACCAATCACCTCCCCATTTTTGACGATGACACAGCCAACACGTGGATTAGGATCTGCCGTATATAAGCCTTTCTGAGCTAATTGTATTGCTTGAGCCATGTATTGTTCGTGTTGGCTCATAGGGTTTGCCTCCACAAATTATCTTTGACACTGATTGTAATCGCATTCGAATGATGCGGTTGCATAAACTTAGATTGACAGCGAAATTCAGCTGTCTTTGTCAGATAAAGCACGATTTTCCATACGCTCGATTTCTTCTCGAAAGGCATTGACGTCCTGAAAGCTACGGTAAACCGAAGCAAACCGAACATATGCTACTTCATCAAGCTCCCGTAATGCATCCATCACCCAGTCACCAACCAGACGACTCTGCACTTCTCTTTCACCCGTTGCCCATAAGCGACGGGTAATTGTTTTTACGGCGTTATCAATAGCATCAATACTGACTGGGCGTTTTTCAAGGGCCCGCATGATACCGGCACGCAGTTTATTTTCGTCAAAGGCTTCTCGTGTAGCATCCCGTTTAACCAGTCGAGGAAGGCTTAGCTCAGCTGTTTCATAAGTCGTAAAACGTTCGTTACATTCCTGACACATGCGACGACGCCGAATCGCATCTCCCTCAGAAGAGAGACGCGAGTCGACGACTTTTGAATCTTCAGCTCCGCAAAACGGACAGCGCATCAGTCAGCACAAACTTATGAGTAAACCGGCAGACGTTTGCAGATTTCCGTCACCTTGATCCGAATAGCAGCAATTACTTTTTCATCACCGTGACTGTCAATCACATCACACATCCAGCCTGCCAGGTCAGTGCAATCCTGTTCGCTGAAGCCACGCGTAGTGACAGCAGGTGTACCAACGCGGATACCGGAGGTCACAAAAGGCGATTGCGGATCGTTAGGCACTGCATTTTTATTGACAGTGATATGTGCGTCTCCCAACCAGGCATCAACTTCTTTACCGGTTAATCCGGCTTCAATAAAACTGACCAAAAACAAATGATCATCGGTCCCTTTGGAGACGACGTCATAGCCACGAGCCATAAATACTTTGGCCATGGCTTGTGCATTCTTGACTACTTGCTGCTGATAGGTCTTGAACTCAGGCAACATTGCTTCTTTAAACGCGACCGCTTTCGCTGCAATCACATGCATCAACGGGCCACCCTGAAAACCCGGGAAGACGGCAGAGTTGAGTTTTTTCTCGATTTCAGGATTCGATTTAGCCAGAATCAAACCACCACGTGGACCTCTTAATGTCTTATGAGTCGTGGTAGTGGTTACATCGGCGATCTGCACCGGATTTGGATAGAGTCCTGCTGCCACTAAACCGGCAACATGAGCCATATCAACCAGTAGATAAGCTCCAACTGAATCGGCTATATCGCGGAATTTTTGCCAATCGATAATGCGCGAGTAAGCTGAAAAACCGGCGACAATCATTTTGGGCTGATGTTCTTTGGCTAGTTTTTCGACTTCATTGAAATCGATTTCACCGGAATCACTGCTGATACCATAAGCAACAGAATTATAGATTTTTCCAGATGCACTGACTTTAGCACCGTGTGTCAAATGCCCACCATGCGCCAAGCTCATTCCAAGAATGGTATCCCCCGGTTGCAATAAAGCCAGATAAACAGCAGCATTGGCTTGCGATCCTGAGTGGGGTTGTACGTTGGCATAATCTGCGCCGAATAAAGCTTTTGCGCGTTCGATTGCCAGATCTTCTGCGGTATCAACATGTTCACAACCGCCATAATAACGTTTACCGGGATAACCTTCTGCGTATTTGTTGGTTAACAATGAGCCCTGAGCTTCCATCACCCGTGGGCTGGTATAGTTCTCAGAAGCGATTAATTCAATATGATCTTCCTGACGTTGTTCTTCAGCTGAAATGGCTTGAAATAACTCGTCATCAAAATCAGCAATGCTCATGTTTTTTTTGTACACAGTTTTCCCCTGTAGCGGCTGTAAATGCCCGCATATTGTATCCCACAACGCACGTAGCATCTATGTAAGAATAGAATTTTTAATTACCCAAATGAGGAGTCATTATGAAAATAGCCATTCTTGGTGGTGGCCTGATGGGAAAGGCGCTTGCAAAGCACCTTCTCAACCAGAAATGTGATTTAAGTATCTACAACCGCAGCATCGAAAAAATTACTGATTTAAGCGCACAACACGCTAGAATCTGCCCCACTGCAACGGAAGCGATACAAAATAGTGACATCGTTCTGCTATTACTGAGTGATGCTGATGCGATTGCTACAGTTCTTGATAGTGTGGAGCCCACAGCATTTACAGGTAAATTATTTATCCAGATGGGCACAATTGCGCCAGAACAATCACAACATATTGAAAACCAGTTAAACAGTATCGGGGCAGAATATCTCGAATGTCCGGTTTTAGGCAGTTTGCCAGAGGCTCAAAGTGGCAAACTGATTCTGATGGCCGGTGGTGATGAGGCAAATTATCAACAAGCCCTGCCACTATTGAAAATGATGGGTGAAACGCCGCGTTATATTGGTCGTACAGGCCAAGGAGCTGCACTTAAACTGGCGATGAATCAATTAATTGCTGGACTGACTGCCACATTTTCATTAAGTCTGGCGCTAATTGAAGAATCACAGATTGATGTTGAGCAGTTTATGCAGATACTGCGTGAAAGCGCTTTGTATGCACCAACTTTTGATAAAAAACTGGATCGCATGCGTAATCGCCATTTCAGTGATCCAAACTTCCCTACCAAACATTTGGCGAAAGATACTCGGTTGTTTCTCGAAGTCGGTGAACAACTGCGTCTTGATACAAGCGCTTTAGAGGGGATTAATCGTTTACTGGATAAAACTCTGGCAATGGGATTGGATAATACCGATTATTCGGCAATTTACGCTGCCATCTCGCCCGATCGAAAATAGTTACACAGACAAAAACGCCCTCATAACGAGGGCGTTTTAAAATCATTCTATGCAATTATTACAAACTGAATAAATCACGGCGAATAATCGTTTCACAGCGATCTGGCCCCGTGGAAATAATATCAATCGGCACCCCAGCGAGCTCCTGAATTTTATTGATATAGTTACGTGCATTTTCGGGTAAGGCATCAAACTCCGTAATACCCAGCGTAGAGTCCTGCCAACCTGGCATGTCGATATAAACGGGCTCACAACCTTCAAATTCATCCGCACTCAGTGGAAGAACTGTGACCTCTTCACCATTACGTTTATATCCAACACACAAACGAATGGTTTCAAGACCATCCAATACATCCAGTTTAGTTAAACATAAACCGGTAATACTGTTAATCCAGCTGGCACGATTTAAGGCCACCATATCTAACCAACCACATCGACGATCTCGCCCTGTAGTCGAGCCTTTTTCACGACCTTTTTCGGAAAGATGTTTACCGATGCCACAACTTAGCTCAGATGGAAATGGGCCGGCACCTACACGGGTTGCATATGCTTTGGTAATACCCAGTACATAATCGATATGACATGGACCAACACCAGCACCTGTGGCACTGCCACCGGCAGTGGTATTAGATGAGGTGACATACGGATAGGTACCATGATCAATATCCAGCAGTGCGCCCTGCGCACCTTCAAACATCACACGATCGCCATTTAAATAATATTGTTGAAGCATTGCCGGGATATCAGCAATCATTGGCAACAATACATCACGCATTGCTAACGTCTCATCCCGCACTTGTTCAAAACTGACCGGCGCGGACTGATAGTAGTTAATTAATGCAAAATTGTGAAAACTGACGACTTCACGAAGTTTTTCAGTAAATTTCTTTTCATTGGTCAGATCACCAAGGCGTAAACCACGACGCGCTACTTTATCTTCATAAGCAGGACCTATACCACGGCCGGTAGTCCCAATGGCATCTTTACCACGGCGTGATTCTCTGGCGACATCCAGAGCAACGTGATATGGCAAAATCAACGGACAGGCTGCACTGATTTTCAAGCGTTGACGTACCGGAATACCATTCGCTTCCAGCTCATCCATTTCTTTAATTAACGCTTCAGGTGATAACACTACTCCGTTGCCAATCAGGCATTGAACATGCTCACGTAAAATTCCTGACGGTATGAGATGCAGAATGGTTTTTTTGCCTTCGATAACCAAGGTATGTCCTGCATTATGTCCACCTTGGAATCTCACTACCGCAGAAACGCTATCGGTCAGCAGATCAACAACTTTGCCTTTACCCTCATCGCCCCATTGGGAGCCGATCACTACAATATTTTTAGCCACGCGTGTTATTTCCTGTCTCGACCACTTGCCAGTGGCCATCTTGTTGAATCAATGTTTTTTCACTATGTGTTGTACTACCAGGCAAATCAAATACAACAATGTGTCCCTGTTCTCGTAAATCTGCCACTAACTCCAGCTGTTGCGGATCAGCGGACCAAACTGTCGAGATAACCTGACGCTTTTCAGTGGGTTTAGGAAAACTCGTGACGAGCTTTTTCAAATCCAAACTGAACCCTGTTGCCGGTTGCGCATGACCAAAATCTTGTCCGATGTCATCATATCTGCCACCCAGTGCAATCGCTTGAGCAGAATTAGACTGATAAGCCGCGAAAACAACTCCGGTATGGTAGTGGTAACCACGAAGCTCTGCCAAATCGAAATTTAATTGGATATCAGGTAATCGCTGTTGTGCCATCTCGGCTAATAAAATCAGCGAATCAAGCGATTTTAATACTGGAGCAGGCGCTTTTTGCAATGTCTGTTTTGCTTTATCCAATACACTCACATCACCATTAAGTTCGGATAAAGCCGCCAACATGTCACTGGCTTCCTCAGCAATCGCATAACCTGATAATAATTTTAAAATTTCAGGTAAAGCCTTGCGTTGCATGGCAGAAAAAAGTGCTTGCTCTTGTTCATCATCCAGTTCGGCAAAATCGGCCAATCCACGATAAATACCGACGTGGCCAATATCCAGCGAAATTGGACCAGAAACCCCACTGACCTCTAATAACTCGATCATCAGCTGGATAATTTCCATATCGCTTTCCGGCCCAGCATGTCCGTAAATTTCGGCACCTAATTGAATTGGATTTCGTGAACTGGTCTGGCCAGCCGGCAAGGTATGCAGGACACTGCCGATATAACAGAGACGCAATATGTTGCTATTATCACGCAAACGATGCGCCGCAATTCTGGCAACTTGGGGAGTCATATCGGCACGAATACCAAGCAAACGACCTGATAACTGATCAATCAGTTTAAAGGTTTGCAGATCCAGAGTTTTAGCAGTTCCGGTTAATAACGAATCCAGATACTCGACCAACGGTGGAACGACGAGTTGATATCCCCAACTTTGCATACGATCAACCAACTGCCGATGCATCCTTTCCAGCTGTGCAGCTTCTTCCGGCATTAATTCATCGATGCCCTCAGGGAGCAACCAACTTTCTTTCAATGTCATGTAAATTAATTAACCCAATATAAAATCAGCAAGCCTGCCACCATACTGAGCAACCCGGTTATACGAAGTTGTTGATCAGTCATGGTGGCAACCTGCAATAAGGCCCGCCTTAATGCTGCAGGATTAATAAAAGGCAAAATCCCTTCAATTACCAGCATTAACGCAGTGGCAAGCCATAGGCTATGAATCAGCGAATCGCTCACTGCTCCAATGTATTCAAGTCACTAAAACTGCTGAAAAAATCACCTTTCGGCTCAATAACCAGCAAATCATCTCCTTGGAAGATGTGTTTATAAGCACCTAAGCGGCGATAAAAGGAATAGAAATCCTCGTTCTGCCCATAGGCATCGGCATAGATTTGTGTAGCCAAAGCATCACCTTCACCTCGTAACATTTCAGACTGGCGATTGGCTTCAGCCAGAATAACAGTACGTTGTCTATCTGCATCCGAACGAATTTTTTCCGCCTCTTCTGCACCGCGAGACCGTAAATCTTTCGCGACACGCTCACGTTCCGCTTCCATTCGGGTATAAACAGATGTACTGACTTCTGTCGGTAAATCAATACGTTTAATACGAACATTGACGACTTCAATACCAAATTCTGCTGAAATCCGGTTTGCTTCATCCATTAAGCCACTCACCATTTCAGAACGTTCACCGGATACCACTTCCTGAATAGTACGACGTCCAAATTCAGCTCGTAAACCATCTTTGATGATTTGCGATAAGCGTAATCTGGCACTTTCCTCATCGCCACCCATTGAAGTGAAGTAATCCGCTACATTAGAAATACGCCATAAAATGAAAGAATCAACAATAACGTTTTTCTTTTCGCCAGTCAGATAACGGGCTGGTGTAGCATCTAAACTGAGAATTCGGCCATCAAAGCGACGCACTTCATTTACAAATGGAATTTTAAAATGAATACCGGGTTCAAAATCGGCTTGTTCAATTTGACCTAAACGAAGCAAAATAACGCGCTCACGTTCATCTACAAAAAAGATAGCTGAACTTACCGTGATCAGTGCCAGAACAACAATAAAAATAATTGCAGTAAATTTAGAACTCATAATTAACGTCCTCCTCGGCTACGTGATCCATCTTGAGCAGAGGAACTCGTTGTGGATGTTGTGTTTGTTGTAGTCGGGTAATTTAAGTTATTTAAATCTACACGGGGCACCTTGTTACTACTGCTGCCCATTTTATCCAGTGGTAAGTACAAGACATTATTGCCACCACTTTCAACATCAACCATAACTTTCTGACTACGACTGTAAACCGATTCCATCGCGTCAATATATAAACGTTCCTGGGTGATTAATGGAGCCTTTTCGTATTCCGTCATAACTTGTACAAATCGACTCGCTTCACCATTTGCTTTTGCAACGACTTGGCTCTTATAGGCTTCGGCTTCCTGAATTACTCGGAAAGCCTGACCACGAGCGCGTGGGATAATATCGTTTGCATAAGCCTCGGCTTCGTTTTTCTGTCTCACTTCGTCTTCACGTGCTTTAACCACGTCGGCAAAAGCTGACTGAACCTGTTCGGGGGGCTGGACATCCTGCATACTGACACTGGTTACTGTCAGACCAGTAGCATGAGCATCAAGCATGGCCTGTAAACGTTGCTCTGTTCTGGTAGCAACTTCACTACGACCTTCTGTTAATACAAAGTCCATAGTCGATTGTCCAACAACTTCACGCACAGCACTTTCCATCATTTGACGTAAAATGGTGTCAGGAGTACGAACATTAAACAGATATTGTGCTGCATCATTTATACGATATTGACCGGCTATTTTTAAGTCGACAATATTTTCGTCATTCGTCAACATGAGAGACTCTGACAAAACATTGCTTTCTGGTCTGCCACCACTTGAACGGTAACCGATTTCAACTGAACGTATTTTGGCAACATCGACCACTTCAACTTTATCGATTGGATAAGGAAAGTGCCAATGGGGTCCAGGCATGGAGGTATGGCTGTACTGACCAAAACGCAGAACAACACCCCGTTCCGCAGGCTCTACGATGTAGATACCAGAAAGTAACCAAACCAACAGGATAATGGCAGCAATTAATCCGGCGCCGATTGAGCCAGATTTGCTTCCACCTTCAGGCGGTTGGGTATTGTTACCACCACCGCTTTTACCGCCAAACATTCCAGCGAATTTCCGTTGTAGATTTTTTACTACTTCATCAAGATCGGGGGGGCCATCATTATTGCCACCGCGTTTACCCCATGGGTCTTTATCACCACTGCCGGGTTCGTTCCAAGCCATGTACCGCTCCAAAATTTAAATTAAGATTTTAATGTGGGAACCGAATGAATCTATTTTACGGACATGGGTGCCGATAGCAACCAAAAGTCCGTTTTAATTGACTGGTTCTATCGTCAAGAGTTGCTCAGGAAAATATTCTTGCAATGCCAATCTTAGAAGCTCCAAGCCTTCGCCAGTATGAGCAGAAAGCCATATTCGACGAATTTTTCCTTGCTGATCTCTTTCCAGTTTGGGCTGGACGTTGTCCAAGCGGTCAATTTTGTTATAAATGATGAGTTGCGGCAACTCGTCAGCACCTATTTGCTGTAGAACATCATCCACATGTTTCATTAACTCATCTCTGTCTGCTGCAGCAGCATCAACTACATGTAATAAAAGAGAAGCATCACGCGTTTCTTCAAGCGTCGAACTAAATGACTCGACCAAATCATGTGGCAACTGGCGGATGAATCCAACCGTATCGGCAAGTATCAAGGGTTCTGTATCAGCAATTCTGAATCTGCGCAGAGTAGGATCTAACGTTGCGAATAAACGATCATCAGCATAAACATCTGAAGCCGTCATTCGATTAAAAAGCGTCGATTTACCCACATTGGTATAGCCAACCAGCGAAACAACCGGTACCCCTGCTCTCTGACGAGAACGACGGCCTTGATCACGTTGCGATCGAACTTTTTCCAGTCGCTTTTTGAGAGATTTAATTCGTTGGCCTAGTAAACGTCTATCGGTTTCAAGTTGCGTCTCGCCTGGTCCACGTAAACCGATACCACCTTTTTGTCTTTCCAAGTGAGTCCAGCCACGCACTAGTCGAGTTGAGAGATGCTGTAACTGTGCTAATTCGACCTGTAGCTTGCCTTCATGTGACCGGGCTCTGCGGGCAAAGATATCAAGTATCAGACCCGTTCGACCTAAAACACGACATTTCAGGCGTTGTTCCAGATTGCGTTCCTGACTTGGAGATAATTCATGATTAAAAATTACTACCGCTGCATCATTTGCAGCGACTAATTCCGCTATTTCTTCAACTTTACCGGTTCCGGCAAAGTATTTTGAATCAGGTCTCTGACGTTTACCGTGCACCACAGCCGAGACGGCAGCACCTGTTGAATTAACCAGTTCGAAAAATTCTTGTTGGGTTTCATCAAAGTCTCGATCATTAAAATCGAGATGAACCAGAACTACTGATTCTTGTTCAGCATTTTTTTCAAATGCAGCATTGCTATCAGGTCTGTCAAACAATCAATAAACTCCCTTATTCATCCTGGGTTATTTGAACATTGCGAGCAGGAACAATAGTAGAGATTGCATGTTTATATACCATTTGATTTACAGAGTTCTTGAGTAAGATGACAAATTGATCAAATGAATCAATTTGCCCCTGTAATTTAATACCATTTACAAGGTATATTGACACCGGAACATTTTCTCGACGTAATGCATTTAAAAAAGGATCCTGCAAGGATTGGGCTTTAGCCATTGTCGACTCCATCGTTGTTATTATTGTTAAACTTCAAGGTGTATTAGGCATTCTAAAAGGCTACGCAAAATCGTCAAGCTTTATCGGCTTCAGCCAATTTACAACGCACGAAATCTAACACCTGCTTTTCTGGTAAATCTATGCCACTATCAAACCAGACACCATCTTTTTGTGCTCTTAACCATGTTAATTGGCGTTTTGCCATTTGCCTTGTAGCGATGATTGCTTTTTCAATAAACGTTGATTCATCATATTCACCGCTCAAGAAAGACCAAGCCTGTCTATAGCCTACAGCGCGAATAGATGGTAACGAGCAATGCAGATCGCCACGATCATAGAGATTTTTTACTTCACTAATAAAACCGGCTTGCATCATCTTTTGATAACGGTCTGCAATCCGTTTATGTAGAATTTTTCTATCAAAAGGAGACACAATAACTTTAATCACTTTATATGGCAGCAAAAACTCTGAATATTGGGTTAATTCAGTCAAGGATTTACCTGAAAGCTCATAGACTTCTAAAGCACGTAATAGTCTTTGTGGATCATTAAGGTGAATACGTTTTGCTGAAACGGGGTCTACCTCGGACAATCGTTTATGCAAAGCAGATAAACCATATTCCTCTAGCTGCTCCTGAAGTCTTTCTCGAACATGTATATCTGCTTCTGGTAAATCAGCGATACCATATTGCAATGTTTTAAAGTAAAGCATAGTTCCGCCGACCAGCAAAGGGATCTTGCCACGGCGGGTAATATCAGCCATTAACGTCAGGGCATCTTGTCGAAACCGTCCGGCTGAATACGTTTCCTTTGGATCAATAATATTGACCAGGTGATGGGGAAACTTTTTTAAAGTTCCAACACCTGGTTTTGCCGTACCAATATCCATCTGACGGTAAATAAGTGCAGAGTCCACACTAATAATTTCGACAGGCAAATGTTGGGACAGAAATAAGGCCAAATCTGTTTTTCCGGCTGCCGTTGGCCCCATTAAAAAGATTGCTGGTGGTGCGTATTGGCCTTGCAACAAGTTTATTTATTACCCTTGTTTCATTGAGTCAAAAAACTCAACATTCGTTTTTGTCGACTTCAAACGATCCATCAAAAACTCCATTGCTTCGATGGGCTCCATTGGAGCCAGAATCTTGCGTAGAATCCACAGTTTCTGAAGATCTTCTTCATTTGTCAGTAACTCTTCGCGGCGTGTGCCCGAGCGTGTTACGTTAATTGCAGGGTATATGCGACGGTCGGCAAGTTTGCGTTCAAGTAACACTTCCATATTACCTGTACCTTTAAACTCTTCGAAAATAACTTCATCCATGCGTGAACCGGTTTCTATCAAGGCCGTTGCAATGATGGTTAAGCTACCGCCTTCTTCAATGTTACGAGCCGCACCAAAGAAACGTTTAGGTCGTTGTAACGCATTTGCATCAACACCACCGGTCAAAACCTTACCAGAGGAGGGTGAAACGGTATTATAGGCACGAGCTAAGCGAGTAATTGAATCCAACAGAATTACAACATCATGCTTGTGTTCCACGAGTCGTTTTGCTTTTTCAATAACCATTTCTGCTACTTGTACATGACGTGTGGCAGGCTCATCAAAAGTACTTGAAACGACTTCGCCCCTTACTGAACGTTGCATTTCAGTAACCTCTTCCGGGCGCTCATCAATCAACAATACAATAAGATCGCTTTCAGGATAATTCGATGCAATCGATTGTGCAATTGACTGTAAAATCATTGTTTTACCAGACTTTGGTGGAGCAACAACCAAACCACGCTGGCCTTTACCAATTGGTGCAGCTAAATCAATAATTCGGGCAGTTAAATCTTCTGTACTGCCATTACCACGCTCAAGATTGAAACGTTCGTTTGCAAAGAGTGGGGTAAGGTTTTCAAAGGGAACTTTATTACGGGAATTTTCGGGTTTTTCGTAGTTAATCTCATCGACTTTTACTAAAGCAAAATAACGCTCACTGTCTTTAGGTGGACGAATTTTACCTTTAATCGTATCGCCGGTTCGTAAATGGAACCTTCTTATTTGGCTCGGTGAAACATAAATATCATCAGGACCCGCTACATATGAATCTTCAGGAGAACGTAAAAAGCCAAACCCATCTGGTAATAACTCTAATACGCCTGTAGTGTAAACATCGTCACCTTGTTTAGCATGTGCTTTTACAAGTGCAAAAATAAGCTCTTGTTTTCGGTTTCGGGCAAGGCCCTCGAGATTCATGGAGAGTGCAAGTTCCATTAATTCAGCAGCGGACTGCTTTTTCAGTTCTGTCAGATTCATGTATTACCTAAAATGGGTTTTTATATCAGAATTGCCTTGGATGCGCGTGGAGAACGCGATGTCTATGAAGTTTGGGAGATATGACCAGAAAATTGCCAGCAAGAATATCAGGAATTGGTATAGTCGTCCAGCATTTTTGGGAAAAAACTCCTTAGTGGAAATTTTAGTTGTTAATTTTGTGCTTAGTGAAACTAATAGTACATGTGTTTTGTTCTAATAAGGTAAACAATTTGAAAGAGGCTTTAAATGACTAAGTGGTCTGCGTTTTCCGTGGCAAGTTTGCTTTTCATGGTGCTGACGGGCTGTAGTAATATTCCGAAACAGATTACTACAGCTCCGCTTAATGATCTTCAGCTTAGTAAAGTTCGTGATCAAGTAGAAAACTTTCAAAACCAACAAGTCCGCTGGGGTGGCGAAGTCGTCAGTGTAGAAAATAACAATGATGTATCGCTTGTTCAGATCGTTCAATATCCCCTCAATAATTATGGCAAACCGGTTACTACTAAATCCAGTGAAGGACGTTTTATAGCCAAAACAGATGAATTTATTGATCCCGTCGTTTTTAAAGAAGGAACACTACTCACATTTACGGGGATTGTGGATGGTGAGACGGTTCGTAAGATAGACCAGAAAGAATTAACCATGCCAGTAATTAATGTTACGTATATGTATAGATGGCAAATATATCCTACGGTTCAAAGAGATCCGTTTTATGACCCATTTTATTACAATGGCTTTTATCCCTATCATGGTTACTATGATAGGTTTTGGTATCACCCTCGATTCGGATATAGATATTATTAATAAACTTGAACGCATTTAAGCAGGGATTTAAACCCTTCGTTTGATTATATATTTCTAACGCCTAATGTAAATTTACTGTCTGCCGGATATTTAACTGGCAGCTTATGTAGAAAACATGCCGGTATCATTATCTTTCTATCACAGAAAGATGTTCATTAAGCTCGGAAATATGCCACTCTTCTATATTGACGCCTTCGATAAGTCCCTTTAATTCTGGCCCGGCTTCTCCTTGGTTTATCACCACCTCCCGGATCCTGTGGGCTCTCGTTCTGCCAAGAACCGGGCTGGTACGGAGCTTGCGGCCACCGGCCTGTCGTGCCGGCCAGGTGAACGCCTGGCATTGTTGGTGACCTATCCAAAGCCTCGCAGTTATTCTCATGCATGTGATGTGCGCCGGGAACGCAGAAGCGGTTATCGGTCACTCTGTTCAAGTAAGTCACATTGTCTAAACGATAGAGAAAAAAAGGCCAATCTCGCTCGAGATTGGCCTTTTCTA